>JAUIIV010000020.1 GCA_030431675.1 Gammaproteobacteria bacterium
ATGTTAAATATCTCTGACTCTGTAAATTTTGATTTTCTCATAAGTTAGAACTCCTATTAGCTCTATTTTGCCATAAAAATTCTACTTTTTCTTGGGATCAGTTTAAGGGAGGATTACCTCTGCACACGATCCGCTTACTGTATTATAGGATACCGCTTGTCTTTTTGTTGAAAAAACTTGAAAAAAAAGAGAGAAGATGCACACATAAACTTATGGAGTTATTATTAGACCGTCCCAGGCTAATATTTTACCAGTATCCTCAAGGTCTAACTTGCCGATAACGTCTGCTATTTTTCCTGCAGAATATTCTGGTGAAAAAACCTGATTCTGCGGAACATTATTTTGATATGGCTTTGATAATTCACTGTCAACCGTGCCTGGATGTATACCCACTATTATCGAATGTGTATGTGTGCGTTTATATTCAATTGCCGCTGTTTTAATAAACATATTGAGTGCTGTTTTAGACATACGATAACTATACCAACCACCTAATTTATTATCACCAATGCTACCAACACGAGCTGAAAGAGCAACAAAAACACTACGACTATGCTTGGACAATTTAGGCAAAAAATACTTTGCTACAATTGCTGGAATTATGGTATTGGTGTGTAAAACGTGTTCGAGATTGGAAGCCATCAAGCTCTGCAAATTCTTTTCTGGCTTTATGCCCTCACTATGTAGCATTCCTATTGTAACGATAACCAAGTCCAAGGGGCCAGTACTATCTGTAATATCTGCAGCAAATGATATTTTAGATTCTTCAGTATAATCAATTAAATTATACCTTACATTTGCAACTTTAGTCTCCGGCTCAGATCTGGCAAAAGCATAGATATTCTTGTAATTCTTATCTTGTGAGATATTTTCTACTAAGGAAGATCCTATAGACCCGTTGGCACCAATTATTGCAACATTCATAACATTCCTTAAATATTAGACACCGACATCAACCAGCATTATAGTCATACCATCATACCCTTTACTACCAACAGTTGGTAAATTTACAGCTGTAACCCTTGGCTCGTCTGCAATTAGCTCATTCATGGCCTGAATTCCTTTTATTGCAGGATCATCAATATTATTCACTACATCACCATTACGAATCACATTATCTGCAATAATTAAAGTCCCTTTTTTTGCCAAATGTAATGCAGCTGTAAAGTATTGTGGAAAATCAGCTTTATTTGCATCGATAAAGATCATATCAAAAGCAGGTGTGCTTTGTGCATAAAGTTGTGATAGAGACACTAAAGCATCCCCTTCAATAATTTTAACTTTATTACGCGCATCTTCTGACTGTTCAATATTTTCTCTGGCTACTTTTACGCAATATTTACGCTTCTCAAGCGTAATTAACTGTCCATCAGCAGGTAAAGCTTTTGCCATCCAAATTGCACTATATCCTCCCAATGTGCCAACCTCTAGTATACGCTTTGCCTGGCGCATCAAAGCTAGCATATATAAAAACTTTCCCTGGCTAGGAGATACTGCTATAGGAAATAATTTTGCTTCAATCGAGTTATCTTCAGCCAATTTTAAATCTGCTGATTCTTTAATAAATAAATTATCGTAGTATGATTCTACTTTATCCCAAGTATCCTGCATTAGATTATATTCCAAGGCCAACGACCAGTGGACTAGGTAGTTCAGCAGCTTGAGGTCTTTCTTTTGGATCTTTATTTAACGACATATCTACGTGCTCTCTTAAATTACCATATTGAGGTAACATCAATGATGGTGGCCATTTATGTTCAAGGTTTAAAGTTGCATAGTGTGTTTGCTCAGGAAATTTGCGATAAAACAGATACATACCTGCAACTCTGCTTAATAATTCAAAGATCATAATCCCGTTTGAGAAAACATCTGATTTTCCAGAAACATGGGCCTTCCCATATCTGGAACCATTTTCCACTTTCACAATTTCAGGAGCCATACATCCTTCTGTTCCAACTAAACCTTTAATTATTGCTTGATTATTATCATCCGCATTAACTGACAAAGCAAAATCAATCAGTGTGAGTTTAATTTCTTCACCCCTGTATTCTATCATGACATTTTCACTTTTTATGTCTAAATGTATAGTCTGCATTAAATATAGATAACATAGTATCTCTTGCATTCTTGCTGCTATTTCTCCAACCATTCTATAATGGTGTTCTGGAGTTTTTTTGTTTACAAGCACCCTTTTATGAAAAGCAAACAAGTTCATTCCATCAATATACTCAAGAACAAGATATATATCTTGTGAACTTACGAAAGCGCCATTACATTTTATTATCCCAACGCTATCTAGTTCTTTCAGAATTCGCATTTCTTTTATATAAAAATATAGGTGCTCTTTTTTCTTGGCTTTTTTTAAAGCAACTAATTTCTTATCTGTACCATATGCTGTATAAACTTCAGCGAATCCACCTTGACCTAAGAATCTCCATTCCTTAAAGCTATCAATACTAAGAGGAGGAGAGCCATTACCAGAAATACGCTGTAAAATAATTGATGCGGCTTCTTCCATAAAGTAGTTTATAGCACTCGATAGCGCGGAATGCCCTCTTACGTCTTTTTTCTGTAATTGCTCTACATCAACAGATTTGCTTAGCATAATGGCTAAGTAATGCATTTGACATCTAAATATTCTAATTAATACGGTTGTTATTCTGTCTTGATATAAAAATTCTAAACTAAGTATTTGAGGCAATGCAGTATAAATTGAACCTAATAAGTCCTCGCTGTTTTCTGCACTAAATACAAGGTTACATAGATAATCAATTTCACCCTTTGTATGTCTAGTTATTGCGTAACTAAACAACTTAATAAAATCATCTAGATTAAGTTTTAAATCTGCTACTTTTGTTGTAAGAGACTCAAGTAGATGCAATACAACCTCACCATGCCCTTGTATATTTGCAATATGCAACGCTTGTAGACCATGCTGGCGCAAAAAATTATTTAATGACATATCATTTGTGGTTAATAGTCTAGAAAACGATGCGACTATGCTTTGTTGATTGAAATCAAGTAAAAATTGGCGTAGCTCTAGATGGCACCCCTGCTCAGCAAGTTGGAGAAATTTATCTATGGTTTCTTGTGGGAACATGTCTAATTGTTCTTCAAAATTTTTAAGCAAGTATAATTTATATCCACTAACAGCGCAAAATATAGAGACGCATGTTAGAGATATTGCTTTTAATTGTTCAATTGATGCAAAGGTCAAACTAGACTGCGCAAAGCTTGCGTAATATCTGTATATTTAAAGTTAAAACCTTGTTCAAGTAATCGGGTTGGTAGCACCCTTTGTCCATGTAGCAATAATGAGTCACCCATTTCTCCAAATATCATTTTTACAGCAAATGCAGGCATGGGGATTATGGCAGGCCTATGCATGACCTTTGCGAGTGATTTTACAAATTGCAGATTGGTAGCTGGGTTTGGAGCAGTTGCATTATAAGCACCACGCATCTCTGGGTTGTGCAGCATGGCAACAATTATATTTATATATTCTTCTATATGAATCCAGGATATCACTTGTTGCCCAGAGCCAATCTTACCGCCTAGACCTAATTTAAAAGGCAGCTCTAATTTACCTAGCATGCCCTTGCTTTTATCTAAAACAACGCCGGTACGAACTACACAAAGCCTAATTCCTAGCTCTGATACCGGAAGAATAGCTTGCTCCCAATCTTGGCATAACTCGGAAATAAATATCTGCTCTGGTGGGGTATCTTCAGAGCATTCACGTTCACTGTGACCATAATAACCAATTGCAGAGCCACTTATAATCACAGATGGCTTATGATCTAACCGTTTTACTAATGATACCAGCTCATGGGTAGTGTTAACTCTGCTATTATAGATTTCTTGTTTAATATGTTTATTCCAACGGTGCTCTGCAATTGGCTCGCCTGCAAAATTTATTATAAAATCAAATTTTTGATCTGATGCAACTTCAGAAAGAGAGCTAATTTCATTCTTGTGTCTTGGATTTCTGGTAAGAACAATAAACTCAGCATCATAAGCTTTTCGTAAAGCTGTACCGAGAAATCCTGTACCACCAGTTATTAAACCGCGCATCAACTTACCCCAATAATAACAAAGAAAGCTTAGCTAGCTTAACGATAAAATAGAAAACCACGATACTAGATATCCAGATAATACCGAACCACTGCCAAGGACGTAGAGCTTTGGCCCTAGTAGATATTCTCTGCTTTAGACTTGCCACGGAAAACATAGAATGAGTACCCTGTATAAGCTAATATGACTGGCACAATTATTACTACACCAATTAGCATTAGTGACTGAGATTGCGGAGCTGCAGCAGCTTCGGCAAAAGTTATTGCTCTAGGTACTATATAAGGCCATATACTAACAAGCAACCCTACAAAACCTAGGAAGAACAAAAATAGCGTCGCAAAAAATGGTTCTTTATCGCGCATTTCTTTTACACCAGAGTTGATAAAGTATGCGCATGCTATAACCATCACAGGAATTGACATTAAATATGTTATTGTTGGCCAACTAAACCAGCGTGTAAATACTTCAGGCTCAGTATATGGCATCCATATACTTACTAACCCCATAAAAAACATAACGTAAATAAGGGAATATCTTATGACTTTTTTGGACCAACGTTGAGTAGCCCCTTCTGTCTTCATAAAGACCCAACTTGAGCCAAGAAGCACATAACCAGCGACTAGACCTATGCCTGTCATAAATGAATAAGCACTTAACCAATCGAAATCACTGCCAGCGAAACTTTTGCCTGAAACATTTATACCTTGCACCAAACCACCCAAAATCATGCCTTGCATAAATGTCGCAAACAATGAACCAAAATGAAATGCAAGATCCCACATTTTGCGGCCTTTGGGACCAGCTTTAAATCTAAACTCAAAAGACACGCCTCTAAATACAAGAGCTAAGAGCATTAATAGCACTGGGATATATAAGGCAGGCAGTATTACACTATAAGCTAATGGGAATGCAGCAAATAAACCGCCACCACCCATTACTAACCATGTCTCGTTGCCATCCCAAAAAGGGGCAATCGACGATATCATCTTATCACGACAGTCCTCGCTAGGCGCAAATGGGAATATAATACCAACCCCCAAATCAAACCCATCAAGAAAAACATACATCATTACTGCAAAGGCAATAATAACTCCCCAAACTAGAGGAAGATTAATGTACGGGGAAAAGTCTATCATAAAACATCTCCCAAGTTAGGTACCTTCTTCAACCCATGTGTACCGTAAGTATCTGTAGGCTCAGTCTCTTTAGGACCCTTCATAACTAAGCGCAAGATGTAATATATACCAGCACTAAATACTATGGTGTACACAACGATGAACATAAGTAATGAGATGCTAACCTGTGTATGGGTCAAAGCTGAAGCGGCATCCATTGTTCTCAGGTGGTTGTATACAACATACGGTTGCCTGCCAACCTCTGTAGTTATCCAACCGGAGATAATGCCTACAAAACCCATTGGGGTCATCAACACACACCATCTATGAAATAACTTATTCTCAAATAGAGTCTTTTTAAAGTGTAAAACAATTGCCCATACACCTGTAATCATCATTAATACAGCAACACCAACCATGATTCTAAAAGAAAAGAATATAGGTGCCGATGGAGGCCACTCTTCTCTAGGAAAGTCATTTAAACCCTTAACTTCAGCCTTTGGGTCACCAGTAAGAATTAAACTTAAGCCATCTGGAATAACAACCGGGTACTCTGTCTTGCCTAGTTTTTCGTTAGGTATGCCAAAAAGATGTAGGCCTGCTCCCTTCTCAGTCTCAAATAGTCCTTCCATTGCTGCTAATTTAGCAGGCTGGTGGTGATAAGTATTAATACCAGATGCATGGCCTGCAATAGATTGTAGAAACGGCAAGCTAACTGCAATTATCATTGCACACCCAAAGGCCACTCTGGCATGCTTGACGGACTGCTTCTTGAGTAGAGCCCAAGCTGAGAATCCACCGACAACAAAGGCTGTTGTCAGATAGGCGGCAAGCACCATATGCACAAATCTGTAGGGGAATGAGGGATTAAAAACTATCTCAAACCAGTTTGTTGGATAGAAAACACCTTCTGGGTCAACCATAAATCCTGCTGGTGTTTGCATCCAACTATTAGCCGATAAAATCCAAAAGGCAGAGAACAATGTACCAAATGCCACCAAGCATGTTGATAAGAAATGTAATCTCGGACCAACTTTGTTCCAACCAAATAACATTATTCCTAAAAAGGAGGCTTCTAAGAAGAAGGCAGTCAATACTTCGTATGCTAATAGTGGACCAAGGACATTCCCTGCTTTGTGCGAGAATACCGCCCAGTTAGTACCAAACTGATAAGACATTACAACACCGCTGACTACGCCCATACCAAACGCGACAGCAAAGATCTTAACCCAATGCAAATAAACTTCTTTGTACACTGGCTTGTTAGTACGCAGCCACATGTACTCCATCAATGCTAACCAACTTGCTAAGCCAATGGTAAATGCAGGGAATATAATGTGGAAAGCAACCACAAAACCAAATTGAATTCTCGATAGTAATACTGGGTCTAAAGCTTCTAACATGGAAGTCAGTATAGCACAGAAAAAAATTTGTGCAGCAAACAAGTTAGAATATCTAATAAAGAAAGTTATACAAAATTGATATATATTGAAAGGATGTCAGTAATAAGAAGTACTCTTGAACGTTATCTTTCGCGCACAGCCTCTAAAGAGTCTGCAGAATTAAGAGAGGTTGCTGCTTCGCAAGATAGCCTCTATGCGTTATGCGATACAGAGCTTGATGAAATTGAGGCGCGTAAGAATGAACTTATCAAAAGAAAGAATGCGCTCATAGAGCAAACAGACACAGACGTCGAGTTTGATCAAGCCCAATTTCGCATGATACAACAACAAATAAGAAAGTTAATCTTACAAGAAAAAGAGTGGGAGTTTAGAAAAATCTTTCACTTGCAGATAAGAGATATCTGCCTGTTTCTCAGTGAACATTTAAGCCCCAATATTCATCAAGAAATCACTGAGCTTACTAAAAAGTTATTAGATGACATGATAGATATTTACTTCTCAACTAAGAACAGAAATGGAAGAGCTGCACTGTCATTACTAGATATAAAGCTCCAAGCAGCTAGAGAAGAAAAAAATCCAACAAGAATACTCAAGTATGAGATAAAACGTAAGGTATGCTCGTTGTTCTTTGCTATTGCAGAACGTAACAATGAAGTTAATTTGGCAAACATAAAATTTCTACTGTTCACAAACAACGATGCAGAAGAAAACTTACGCAAACTAGAGAGGGATCGCTCAGCTATTCTGCCAGCATATAGACCATGCATTTATAGCCTGCAAGATATACTTAGAGAGCTAGAGGAACCAGGGTGTAAGAGCTCTGAGTTCATAGAAAAAGTTAGCGAAGTATTTGCTTTTGCACAGCAGCAAACATTTGTAAGCAGCACCTCACTTCTAGAGTTGAGTAGATCTGTTCAAATGCATATCGAGCCAAACTCTTCATTAGAGGCGCAACTATTAACCCTGAAAAAGATAAAGTGTGAGAGCAAAACTCATCTCTATAACATAAAAATAGAGCTATACCTTTGTCAACTTGATATCCTGCAAGATCATGAGCCTAGATTGAGCGATCTTAGCCAGCAAATGCAAGAAGATATGGGTATATTAAATGAAGAAATTTTTGATCAGGCAACTATGTTAGAGATACTCCTAGATAAAGTGCGGAAGTCACAAAGTGTTCTTGACTCACATCTAGCTGCAGACTCAGTTAAGTCACAGCTATTACATCAACTAGCTCTGCAAAAGTCTAAATTGCTTGCCAGCATATTACGCATGGGGAAAGTATACTTACAAATGCAAATGAATGGTGCTGCTAGAGAGGCGAAACTCGCTCGCTTTGCATTAATATATGAGTATTACGAGAAAGAACATCAAAATAAATATGTAATTGGTTCTGAGACTATATTATCTGTTTCTATGCAAGTTAACATGGCTATTCGCTTTTTATTTGTTGATTATGAACTACTCTCTGAATTACTTAGCTTGACCCTTGCCGACTTTATTATAACAACAGAGATATTAACTATGTTCCCAACACTGACCGCTGAAGAAGATGACTGGTCCAGTGACTCTGATGATGACCAAGAGCTTTCAGGAATGTTAATACCACCGCCTCCAATCCCTGAGCAAGACGTAGCAGGAGAAGAAGAAGGAGAAATATTAGAAGAAGTAGTTGCGCCTATAGAGCGAGGTGAAGAGCCTGCCGAAGAAGACGAGCCTCCAATAGCTCAAGGTGCCCTTCCCCAAAATCCCCGCCGTACGCCTAGCCCAGCAGCAATGTAATCTGTGTGCTAATATCATACGTATGCGCAAAATCTACTTATTGCCTGTGATTTATTTACTAGCTACCCCAGCAATGGCTATGGAGTGCCTGTATGAAAGATTTTTTATAGCTGGAGAATTTGAGCGTCAAAATTACAAAGCGAAAAAGAAACTAGAAATAGGCGAAGGTTTACCTCTAGTTAACAGCTCTTTTATGAAAAGTTGGAACAATGGCTTGGGTGTAAATCTAGGCTATAGATTTTACACCGTAGGTTTTAGAATTGGTTACTCTCACAGTAAAAAAATTGAATACACACCTACACTCTATGACTCTATTAGTCAGGCGGAAATGGGTCGTGGCAGCCTAAGTCAACGTAGTGATAACCTTTATGTAGATGGAATTTATTTCTATAAGTATGAACATCGCAGTGAGTTTAAATTCTTACTAGGAGCTGGTTGCTTGTGGACACAACTAAAAGATCAATTAACATCTGGTAGTTACCAAGGGTACTACTTTTCTCGCTCCTACTCACCTGGTGTAAGAGTTGGCATTGGTTCTCAGTACCAGCTAAACAATTGTCTAGTTGTAGACATTATGTTTGTGTCACAGTTCCCTGGCAACAAAACATTTAAATATATTACCTCTGCAACACTAGGCCTAGCATATTACATTTAGAAATTTAAAGCTTTTATACTTGATAAGACATCTTTATTATTTATATTAACAAACTTAATATAAATCCCATCTTTGCAAAAACGCTTTGTATTTATAAGCTCATTATTATAGTCATAGCTCAATTGGCTAAGACGCACTAAGTCATTATCGTGCAGAACTAATGGGTCAATACCGCGCATCTTAACTGGGACATATAGATCATAGTCAGCAGCATCTGCTGGGCGATAATAATTCTCAAAATTAGACATAATTTCAACAAGTTCAATAAGCTGTTTATCTTCCGCTAATGAAAGCTTGTTAACCACATCTTGATCAACACCAAAATGGAAATCATCCCTGTTTATTACCCCAAGCGCAAAGGCTCTTTTAATAGCAGTGGCAGTTATAGCATAAAGCGCAGAATTACTATGGCTTCCCCAAAAACTTTTATTGTAATACGTAGAAAGGCGCGCAAAACGTTTTGCCGGCAATGGGTCAATAAAGTACCATTTGCTATCATCAAATCTTAATGCAGCCAGTATAGCTTCGGCATCTTCAGAGGTTAGATCATTGAGTACTATTCCAGTATGTAAATTGTATTCTATCCGGTCAGCACTCATGTCTGGATAATCTTGATCTAAGGCAGTAAATTCATGATTGTCAGGTAGTATATCGCTTATCCCTAGCTTTTGAGATTGCAAAATACCATCTACCCCCATTTGTGCAAGATACCAACCATGGATAGAGTCTTGGTAAGATGCCGTACGCTTATCACCATTATGGAAAACCATGTCGCCTATATGGGAGAATACCGTATGCGAGGCATCATGTAGTAAACCAGCAATTTGTTCTTTCTCAGTAACCCCGAATCTCTTTAATAAAGCATATACTCCAAGAGAATGATCATAGCGAGAAAAACTAGGAAAACCACTAGAAAAATATGGTTGTGGACCAGATTGATCGATATGCTTAAGACGCTCCATCGCATTACATTCCATTAAGGAAAGTATTACTGGGTTATTTTCTTCAACATTGCCAAAAATAGTGCTTATAGTTTGTGCGTAAACCGGCAAACATAAGCCAGATATGATAATAAATTTTATTAAATTGTGCATAGGACTATTTTACAGCATTGACAATCATTAACAAGCTCATGCCGAAAAATAAAAAATTAATTCCAATGAGAATACCAAGAACCCAAACACCTGTTATTGGCCAACCAACAAAAATAAATGCAGCAAGTCCCAAGGTAATAACCCCACTAGCTAACATCCATAGCCAGCCTGTAAAAGGGGCATACACTGCTGCAGTTAACAATTGGAATACACCCTGCACAGCTAAAAAGCCACCAATGATTGCTGCAATTACTAACAGAGCAGTATCAGGCCAGACGAGTAGTAAGACTCCAGCTACTATAGAAGTGATAGCGCTTAGTAACACAACAAAATGACGATTGCCAGTATATCCAGCAAATGCTTGTGTAGCACCAGTTATAATTAAGAGAAGGCCTATTAACAGCTCGAAATAACTAGCTGCAACACCTGGAACTATAAGTGCACTAATGCCAAGAATCACAAATACTACGCCTTGTAAAATATATGACTTTCTGTGTTCACGAATATTTTGTTCTATCCAGGTTCGCACTCCAACCTCACACTATTTTTCTATCGATTATATACATTAGTATAGTACAACGTTATACTGGAGCTATGCAGCAAATCGAGCATGAAAAGCATTTTACCAAATCAGAAAAGATAGCTGACGCTATTCTCGGCATAGCAGATGGCTTAACAGTACCATTTGCATTAGCAGCCGGTATCTCTGGAGCTGTAGATTCAATGCATATTATCATCACGGCAGGCTTTGCAGAGATTGCTGCAGGAGCAATATCAATGGGTCTTGGCGGGTATCTATCAGCTAGAACCTATGAGGAGCACTACGAAAGTGAGCGTCAGCGCGAATTATATGAAGTTGACAACTTAGTAGAAAGAGAGCGTCAAGAAACTCGTGAGATATTTAGTGAATACGGTCTAGAGGGAGATACCTTAGAAACTGTAGTCGCTACTTTAGAAAAAGATAAAGACAAATGGGTTGATTTTATGATGCGCTTTGAGCTCAACCTAGAAAAACCTAAACCTAAAAGAGCTCTAAGTGCCGCCCTGACCATAGGTGGAGCATATGTTGTGGGAGGTATCATTCCTCTGGCCCCCTACCTAATGTTTGAAGAAGTAGAGCCAGCGCTAATCACTTCCTGCATCGCTACTTTATCTGCTCTAGGTGTATTTGGTTGGCTCAAAGGCCGACTAATCGGAGTCAACGCTACAAAATCATCCCTGCAGATGGTTGTAGTTGGTGGTGTTGCCGCAGCAGTTGCCTATGGCGTTGCCTGGATGATAGCAGGCTAAGCCCAACTCATAAAGAACCCTTTACAGTATACAGAGCTATAAGTCATACAACTGCAACTTAGCTATAATTAAAGATATAATAACAACGCAACCCTATAAGCACTAATGAATAGCGATAGCTCAAAACGTAAGTCATCTATGTCGCGCTTGTTTCTATATTTTGTAGGAATTAGCATTATATTATCTTTGCTTACCAGCTCTGTAGTATCTATTAACCAATCGTTCATTATTGATAAGTTTGTAGTGCTATTTTTTACTATGATAGCTTGTTATTTGTGTATATTCTTACTTGGAAAATTGATTCTATTGATACCATATGAACAACTTGTAGCCTCAGAAAAAAACCTATACGACAGCAAAAAGAAACTATCTGCAGTACTAGATACAATAGTAGATGCGATTATAACTACTGACAGCAAAGGCTTTATAATCGACGCCAATCCAGCGAGTGAACGTATATTTGGTTATGCAAGAACAGAACTAATTGGCAAAAGAGTTACCATGTTGACGCCAGATGACGCAACTGTACTAAATACAAACATTGACAACCAAACCAGAGAGCTAACCGGAGTCCGTAAGAATGGTGAAAGATTTCCGCTTGAGCTTGGCTTAAATAGCGTGAGCCTAGAAGATCAACAGTTGTTTGTAGGAATTGTTCGCGATATAAGTGAGCGTAAAATGGCAGACTTAGCTATGGCAAGCTACACCCATGATATGGAAATGCTTAATGTAGAGTTAAGCAAAGCGCGCTCTCAAGCAGAGTCTGCCAATAAACTGAAATCTGAATTCATAGCTTCTATGAGTCATGAAATTCGTACGCCTATGAATGGTATTATGGGGATGAGTGAGTTGTTATTAGATAGTCCATTAAATGAAAATCAGCAATTATATATTAAAACTATTACACACTGTACACAAACATTAATGACAATAATAAATGATGTATTAGACTTTTCAAAAATTGAAGCTGGGAAAATTGTACTGGAAAACATTCCTTTCAATATGCGTGAATTATGTGAGGAATTAGTTGAAATGTTAAGCCTAAATAGTTATGAAAAAAATATATCACTCTATCTTTTGTATAACTACTCTGCCCCAGTCAATGTGGTAGGAGATCCTACTAGAATCAGGCAAATCATACTAAATTTAGTCTCCAACGCTATTAAATTTACTGAGAATGGTTATGTAATGATAACAGTAGCTGGCATAGACAACCAAGTGAAAGTAAGTGTCAAAGATACCGGGATTGGCATAAATGATGAAAACAAAAAACTCATTTTTGAGAAGTTTATACAAGGTGATGCTACTATTACACGAAAGTTTGGTGGTGCTGGCTTAGGCTTATCAATTTCTAAGCAGCTAGTTGATCTAATGAATGGCGAAATTGGTTTTGAAAGTGTAAAAGATCTAGGGTCCACCTTTTGGTTTAGTTTTAAAACCCCAGAGGTAGAAGACACAGAGATCCCAAGCAAAAAAATTAAAGATTTACATAGCAAAAAAGCCCTGTTACATAAGTTTGAACACTATAACTTAGATGTTCTAGCTGCAATTCTTAAAAACCATGGCATAATTGTTGACTATATAGAAGAGAAAGACAAGCATTATGACTATATATTTATTGATATAAATAATAAGGCTGATGTATTAGGTTTTGATAAATCAAGTGCATTAATACTAACATATCCATTTGCTGTGCATATTGAGAGAGAGGAATATCGTGATATAGGTTTTACAGGATTTCTGTCCTACCCTTTCAGAAGGAAGTCAATTGTTAATGAGCTTGTAGCAGGTAATAACAGCGATACCGTACAGCAGGACATTGATCAAGAGTTTTTTATCAAAACTCTAAAAAGTAAATTGGCTGGCAAGACTGTACTACTTGTGGAAGACAATCTGGTGAACATTGAAATCTGTAAAGCATTAATTCAAAAGATAGATATGCATATATTAATTGCGCAAAATGGCCCAGACGGAATTATTGATTTTATAAAAAATCCAGTGGATTTAATACTGATGGATTTACAGATGCCAGGCATGGATGGGTTAGTGGCCACAAAAAAAATTAGAGCATTAGAGCTAGAAAAAAAACGCACTGCCACACCTATAATTGCTCTTACTGCAAACGCGTTAAGCGAGTCTAAAACTGCATCTTTAAATGCAGGAATGAATGACTTCATTGCAAAGCCATTTACTCATGACTCTTTATATTTAATGCTGGAAAAATGGCTTGCAAAATAAATATACATATCTATTCACAATAATTGACTTTAAAGTCTCTTCGTCTAGAATAACTACTATCATTATGTTTTTATACTGAAAAATATGCGTGTACAATTTTTTGAAAACAGCGGTCGAAGAGTAAATTTATTTGAGGGGACGCTAGCTTCAGATTTTCTGTGGTGTTTAAGTAGAGCCTTATCAGAGCCACACAACATATCATCATCTCAAGTCCTAAGTGATATGAATATGCTCCCGTCTTTAAGACGTTTACTAGAATATACACCAGGATTAAGAAACTCAATTGCTGCATATTCAGGAGATATTCTTATTAGATACCTTTGTAACCTGGATATACCAGGAGTAGGATGTATCCAGGTTCTACGTGGAAACGAAATCATACATTTTCGTAGAACTGTTAATTTCCTAGCACGCCCGCACTATGAAACACATGAAGGTGCACTTGTTTCTAGAGAGTTTATATTCAGACGTGCGGCAACAGATGATCAAGGTCCACAAAAACGCCAAAGAGCAAATTTCTTTCCTAAACAATAGTTTTAACCTCTAATGTGTAATTCCGCCTGAATAAAATGTACTATATTTGAATATCCGAGGTTAGGTGCAGATGGGTATATACATATAATGTTGAACAAAGTGGCACAATCTTTCACCTTAGTGGAAATGTTGGTTATAGTAGCAATCATAGCTATACTCGCTTCGATTGGGCTTACTGTATACCAACAGCATTCTACCCGCGCTAGAGTTGCTGAGACCATACCAGTCCTTAATCGTGTCGCACAAAGTTTGATGATCCAATTTAGTAACCATGGTGTTATGCCCACATCGTTTAGCAATATATCTGGAGATTCAGGAGGTACTGCCGGAGTGTATTCTATTCCTAGAATATCATCACATCTGTTTTACGATAATGGCTCTACTTGGACAAACAAAGGTGCATTTGTACGCCTGGTTATACCTGAGGCAATAGGAGAATCTATCCCAGGATATGTTGCTTCCACCAATGGTACAGATGGAGCTAATAACTCCATAGCTATTGGTTTCTATGAAGAGCCTGATGAAGGAATATACCTTGTATATTGCGGTCGAGGCGACTCAAACTCGACCTTATACATACCAATGGAATATATGCCTGGCGGATGCAATAACGATAATTTCTTTACCGTAGTCAGCGGCAACTAGTACTCTGCATTACCTGGTGTACGAGGGTAAGGAATTAAATCGCGTACGTTCGCAACTCCGGTAATGTAACCCAATACTCTTTCTAACCCTAACCCAAAACCACCGTGCGGTACGCTACCATACTTACGTAAATCTAAATACCAAGAGTATAGCTCTGGATCCATATCCATATCTTGAATTCGCTGTTTCAGAACATCAAAACGCTCTTCACGTTGGCTACCACCTATTATCTCACCAATTCCAGGAACTAATACATCTAATGCAGCCACAGTCTTACCATCTTCATTGGCACGCATGTAGAACCCTTTTATATCTTTTGGATAATCAGTTAATATCACTGGTTTTTTAAATACCTGCTCAGTTAAGTAGCGCTCATGCTCAGATTGCAAGTCTAGCCCCCACTTTACAGGAAACTCAAACTTCTGTCCGGATTGCTCTAAAATTTCTATAGCTTTTGTATATGTTAGGCGCTCAAAGTTCGAGTTTATAACTGAGGTTAGACGCTCTATACATCCTTTATCAATATAGGAGTTAAAGAAATTCATATCTTCAGCACACTGCTCTAGTACTTCAGTAAATACATGCTTAAGCATTTTTTCACAAAATGAAGCTATATCATCTAAATCAGCAAATGCAATTTCTGGCTCAATCATCCAGAATTCTGCCAAGTGTCTACTGGTATTAGAGTTTTCTGCTCTAAATGTAGGACCAAAGCTATATACTTTAGATAATGCCATACAGTATGTCTCTACATTCAATTGTCCAGATACAGTCAAAAAGGTTTCTCGAGAAAAAAAGTCTTCTTGATAATTTTTATTAACTTGCAACTGATCTAAAATGCTAACTCTAAATAAGTCGCCAGCTCCTTCACAATCATTACCTGTAATAATTGGTGTATGGATCCAGCAAAATCCTTGTTGATCTAAATAATTCAGAATTATATTTGATACTTTACTACGCACTCTAGCTACTGCAGATATAGTATTAGTCCGTGGACGTAAATGTAATACTTCTCGTAAAAACTCTAAAGTGTGCCTTTTGGGTTGAATTGGGTAGGTAGACGGATCGGCAACCCATCCTACAACCTCTATTTTGGTAGCTTGCATTTCAACATCTTGATTTTTTCCTTGTGAGGGTACAATCTCTCCATGTGCTATTATTGCACATCCTGAGGTTAGGTTTAAAATTTCTTCCTGGTAATTTGCTAAATCATTATTGGCGACTATCTGTAAATTACGCATGCAGCTGCCATCACTTAACTGCAAAAATGATAGCCCTGCCTTCGAATCGCGACGAGTCTTAACCCACCCTGCAACAGTTAACTTTCCAAGATTTTTTTGATCTAGCACTCGCTGAATGCTAGTGATAGTCTGATTTAACATTTATTTAGCCCACTTATACAATAAAAAACTCATCCAGATGATAGCATATGTAGTTTTTGGGCGGAATATGTGTTAACCTGCTTAAAAATGTAGTTATTCGGTTTACTATAAATATTGCATTAATTGGAAGTAATGAGATTGAGAGGCGCAAAGAATGATTAAAAGAATAATGATGCTACTCCTAATATTTTTATGTTGTGTAACGCCAACACACAGTGTACTTGCACACAATAGCCATCAGGACCTAAGCCCAGAGGTGCTGAAACTAGCAGAAAAGGCCTATAATAACGCCAAAAAAGCTGGTCTGGTAGAAAACCAACATTTAACGATAGTTGACTATAGTATGGCATCTAGCAGCCAACGTATGTGGGTGATAGATATGCGTACTGGCAAACTCAAATACCATACCCATGTTGCGCATGGTATTGCTAGTGGCTTAAATTATGCGACCAAATTTTCTAATCAACATAATAGCCATATGTCGAGTCTAGGGATATTTGTTACTAAGGATATTTACTACGGGAAACATGGAACATCTTTAAATATTGAGGGGATGCAAAAAAACTATAATTCTAATGCAAAAGACCGAAGGATAGTTTTACATGGAGCAAACTATGTAGATCAATGGTCAATTACAAAAAATGGCCGTTTAGGAAGAAGTTGGGGTTGTTTAGCCCTTAATCCAAAGGTTGCAAATAACGTTATGCACACAATAAAAAATGGTTCAGTAATATTCTGCTACTATCCTGATAAAACATGGTTACGTGAAGCCACACGTTTATCTGCAGGGTAAACAAACTATTGTCTTCAGCTTGTTATAGAAGCGCGCACATGGAATAATGCTGGCATCTAATAACAATTATTTGGAGACACCGATGCTGAGAGCATTTGAAATAGATAGAAATAATCTTAAAGCTAATAGAAATAAACCCTCTGAACCTAGATATCTACAAGCAAGTAGACGCAAAATAGATTTTGATCTAGAAGCGCCGCCTGCTCAACCTCACTTCGCAGCAGCACCAGCCCAACAGCCAGAAGGACAAGATGCTGGATTGGGAGCTCGCTTTAATCAACTTCGACTGGGACAATAATTAATAGTTGTTTCAAATTTTAAGCATCTTTTATAACTTTATCTGATAAGATCAAAGTTATAAGCTATGCGCTAATAATAATTATTTGGAGAATGACCATGAACAATCCCCAGACACCACCAGGGCAAATGCCACGAAGAATTCAACCCCCAAGCATAGATCAAGGGTAGCGCAACATTCCCAATCATCTTGTTCCAATGGCAGGAGCCAATCAAGCCCCACCTGTATAAAGAAGATTAATATTTGCAGGTCCTGGGATGGAGTATGGCTCTGAAATTGACAGCGAAAGTGAAGAAGAAGAAGAACTAGAGCTAAGTGGCAACGAGACTGAAGCAGGTTCAGATTACGAAAATAATGATAATCTGCCTCCTCCTCCACCAATGGCACCGCTATTGGTAGTATAAGGTACATAATTTCAATTACGCTGGTGCGCTTATGTGCACCAGTGAAATTCTAGACAAATTCACACTGTTCTTTTAGTCAATAATTTAACACATTATTTTGTGGCATGAACTATCCTTCGTTTACATTCATTTTTTTTCCTCGGAGAAAAGTTATGCCTAAGCAACCTAATAGACAACAACCACAAAGACCACAACAACCAAACCAACCTACTCCTGGCCAACAATAAGAGAGTAATGGTTTAGGCTCCAATCATGCCTTACATGTGTTAGGATACTATTGTAAGGCACGGTTTGGAGATTTAGATTTGGAGCTATCTTTAATTGACAAAATAATATTGCAGGTAGACGAACTCCTCAGTCCACGACATACAACGACAACAAGTCCAGCAGACAATATAAAGAATACAACCACCCTTTCTGCGGAAGAACGTAAATCCTCGGTATCCATGTTGCGTATAAACCACGCTGGCGAAGTATGTGCACAAGCCTTGTACCAAGGGCAAGCACTGATGGCAAACTCTGCACAACAGTATCATGCATTAATGCATGCAGCTGCAGAAGAACACGATCATCTACAATGGTGTCGCACGCGTCTATTTGAACTTAATGGTCGCCCTAGTCTGTTAAATCCAATTTGGTATGCAGGGTCATTAGGGATTGGCATTGCAGCAGGTATTGCTGGCGACAAAGTAAGTATGGGATTTTTGGCTGAGACTGAATATCAAGTTAGCGAGCATTTAACCAAACATCTAAACAAAATGTCAGCTAGCGATGCAAAGAGCCGGGCAATTTTAGAACAAATGCGTGAAGATGAATTACGCCACGCTACAACAGCTGAAAACAACGGCGCCAGTAAATTACCTCGTAGTATACGCTTGTTAATGCGCTTTACCGCAAAAATATTAACTATTACCACCGCAAGAATTTAGGCTATTCAGCAGATAATATTGCGTCTCGTATTTGATCTAGCGTCTCTAAAGCCACGCCTCCACCTCTTACGACACAAGTAAGTGGATCATCTGCGACCATAACTGGGATCCCAGTACGTTCTTGGATTAGCTTATCTAGATCAGTAAGCAATGCTCCACCACCTGTTAGCAATATACCATGCTCGCCTATATCTGCAGCAAGCTCAGGTGGTGAGGTTTCTAATACATTTTTTACTGCTGAGATTATGCCTGAGAGAGGCTCTTGTAAAGCTTCACATATTTCAGTATTTGTTAAGGTAAAAGTTTTTGGAACCCCTTCCGCTAGATTTCTACCACGTACTTCTTCTTCTTTGATTTGTTCACTAGGAAATGCACACCCAATATTCTGTTTAATTCGCTCAGCAGTTGCCTCACCTATTAACGTACCATAGTTTCTGCGTACATAATTTATAATTGCATCATCAAATCTATCTCCACCGATTCTTACTGAAGTAGCAGAAACCAAGCCATTGAGTGAAATAATTGCTATCTCAGTAGTGCCACCACCAATATCAATAACCATAGAGCCATTAGCAGCATCTACCGGCAAACCAGCTCCAAGTGCTGCAGCCATAGGCTCATCAATTAAATATACTTCTTTAGCTCCAGCGCCTAATACAGACTCACGAATTGCTCTTCGTTCTACCTGTGTAGCCCCGCATGGCACACAAATTAATACCCGGGGACCAGGACGTAAAAATTTAGTTTTGTGTACTTTATTAATAAAGTACTGCAGCATTTTTTCTGTAGCACTAAAATCTGCTATTACACCGTCTTTAAGGGGTCTTATTGCTGTAATATTGCCTGGAGTACGACCTAGCATTGTCTTAGCCTCTATACCAACGGCAACGACTTTTTTATAATCTCCAGAGCCTGCACTTTGCGCAATAGCCACTACCGAAGGCTCATCTAATACTACGCCCTGACCCTGTACATATACTAAAGTATTGGCCGTTCCTAGGTCGATTGATAATTCATTCGAAAGCATTCCCTTAAAGCGATCAAACATGTCCATATTCCCTGGTTTTGTTTTTTTTATTGTAGCTTAGTTTCACAAATTGTGTATTTACACTATGTCAAACTGCCAGTGTAAAGCCCCCATTAGTGATCCCATTTAAAAGTAGACACCCGTCATGCACAGCACCCCATAAATTCCCACGGTGTTTTGTCACCCAGTGATGAATGTGGTCGCTGCCCATTATACATAAAC
>JAUIIV010000035.1 GCA_030431675.1 Gammaproteobacteria bacterium
GGCATTGTATCGCTAAGCCACAAGGTATTAACTCTTCTTCTACATCAAAAGAAGACGAATGTTTTGTTAGACCAACGTACACAGCAAACGGTCAAATAGAATCAATAGAGGGCAGATTAAAAGAAGGCTTCAGAAAGTTTATCGTCAATAACGAAGCTCGAATTGTTGTTAAAATTGATGGTAATGATAAAGAACGCAAGGCGTATTATTTCTATATGCCTGGCGGTCAAGCAATTGGTAGAATTGGTAATCTTCCTAAAGATGATCTACAAAGAGTAAGCGAAAAAGATTTAGATGTTGATTTTGATTTAAACTTTAGGCCAGTTAGCAGAAGCTTTCCAGCTCCTGCGCCAAGTGAATACGCAGCAAATGGTAATGAGACATTCAATCAAATTTCTGAAAATGTCTATGGTGATGCTAATTTTGGTGATGTGATAGCTCACGCTAATAGCTATGATGTAAACACTAAGCCTCCACAAGGTATGCCATTACAGATCCCTAATCTGCTTTCAACACACATTCACAATCAAGCTGGGCAGTATGCTGTTTATAATCCAAACGCTATAGTAGGTGGATTATATCCAGACATGCCTATTCCACCAATTATTTATAAAAAGCCGCATAATAACTTCTGGAAAGATGTAATTGAAGTAGCTGCCATTGCAGTGGATATCGCAGCTATTGCTTCTACAGGTGGTTTGGCGAGCGGCTTAGCCGTTGTTATGGGTAAGAGTCTATTAACTTACATGGTGGCAGGTGCTATAGCTGGCGCTGCAGGTGATCTTGCGAAACAAGGTATAGAAGATGCTGGTCATATTCATAATGGAATTAATACTAATGAATTGCTTCGTGGCACCGTAAGTGGCGCAGCATCTGGTGGGTTTAACTATGAATTACCCTTGCCTAAAGATGCAAATCTTTGGAGTCAAGCGTGGCGCAATGGTGCAAGAGATATAATGAATCAGGGAGTAGATCGTCTTGCTTTCCATGAGCACATGAGCGCACAGATATTTATAGCAGATCAGCTTGGTGCTGTGGCGGGTACTGAGTCCTTGCCAAATAAGACATTGCACGGATTTTTGGTTAGTAATGTTGTGCAGCAATTTGTACGAACAATGGTTGCTAGCTCATTTGATGTTTCAAATGAATCTTTTAGATCAATAGCAGTTAATGCTGTAGGTATTTCATTAGGTCAATATGGCCATAAAGTGTCAGAGGATGCTTGGACTAGGTATAAGTCTGAGCATAGTAAGCCAACTGTTCCACAGCAGAATCACCGACCGCAGGTTTCAAAGCACAGGTCTACTCTATTCGGCAAAAATCATAGAGCAAACCAAAGTTCGTACTCTGCAAACTCACCATCTGAAAATGCTTTCTGGAAGAAGCAAATAGAAGAGATGAATAAGCGAGAGTATATTCGCGAAGTTGAAAGATTAAATAGACCAGTAAAGCAATCTTCACCTCGTGTCACGTCAAGAAATCTGCATACAGGTAAAGTTGTGCATGCAGTTGGTGATGTTGGAAAAGATTGGAATATAATGAAAGAGCTAGTATCCGTGGGAGTAAGCATGATCCCAGTTGTGGGTTCTGTCGTGGAAGCTTACTCATGTATTGAAGGAGTTGATGTTTTTACGGGTGAACCTGTAAATCGCACTGTATGTATACTAGGAGCGGGTTTAAAGTTAGCGCCAGGAATTGGTAGTATAATGGCTGAAGGAGTTAGATTAGCTCCTAAGTTTTTGCGAGTTGGGAAGTTTGGTTCAAAGAGGTTAAGTTCTAGAGAGTTGCTTATTAAGCAAAACCAGATAAGATCGAAATACTTGAAAGAAAAATATGGAGCAATGACAAGTCAAGAGAGGATGTCTCTTATTGATAGATTGTCAATGGATAATTACGAGAGAAGAGGGTGGGATTTAATAAATGAACATGGGTATGTGAACAGGTACTTATCTGAGGAAGGGTTAGAAATATCTGAACGACTCGGTACAGTTCGTGGTTATAGTACTACTATTGATTCTAGCTCGTCAGCAGAGGTAGCTAGAAGGGCTCAGATTAAATCTGAATGGGGCGCTCCCAAATACCGTGCAGTGATTCCTAAGGGTTCAGTTAGTGGTATAAAGATTGCAAGACCTTTCGGTGATACAGGATCTCACGGGTGGGAATTTTTTACTAATTCTTATCGTGAAGCTGGTCCTGGAGGATGGCCACAGTTCATAATTGACGATGTTGATATTGAGGATATACAAATTAAGGAATTAAACTTATGAGCTGTAGTTATTGCAAGTTGCATAAAGGTGTGTTTAAAACAGAATATGAGTTTTCTGCTTTTGAAAAATTAATTGATAGGCTAGTAGTAAAAGGTAAGTTGCTTGAGCTAGGCAGAAAAGAAGGTTCTAGGTTTTTTGAGTTTAGGTATCAGTGCAGCACTTGTAGCAAGATATGGATTTTAAGCTTCCCCGATCAGGCATATAGAGGAGGGTGGCATGAGGAATAAAAATCTTATTTGTGTTATATGTCCAAAAAATAGCAGGCCGGTCTCTACGGACGATATTGCAATGTGTGAATTATTATTAAATGAGCTGGTATTATCTCCAAAAGATCATATTAAATTTCATGTTAATACTGAGCTGCGCTTGGTTGAGTGTAATTGTTTTAAAGTTAAGAAGATTCTTGACGTGCTTTTAAAAGCAGGGAGATTGCCTTTTGTTAAAGAACAAATTTTAGAATTAATTCATAAAGATGTCAGCTCAGATGATATGTTAGGTAGATTAAAGTTTTTGATTGAAGGTGAGAGGGTTAGCTTGGTAGTTAGAGAAACAAAGCCTGGATCTGATTTCACATGGGATGTTATTCACGGTAGCGAATAAACTGATTTGCTCATTTTTTGCTGTTCAGAGTTTTGGAGAGTTTTTTTGTTTCAAGAATGGTTTATTGCATCAAACAAAAAGCAGTAATGGCAAATCTAGTATTCGTAAATACGATAAAGCCCATAGAAATACTTATTTCAAAGATGATAAAACATCTCGAGGCACCAGGTACAACAAACATACTGGCTTAATGGATTTTCAATCAAATGTGGTTGATGGTTACAGTACTCATACTG
>JAUIIV010000021.1 GCA_030431675.1 Gammaproteobacteria bacterium
ATCTGAAAAATGGAATCAACCTATGCATAACTGGGCGCTAATTATTTCGCAGCTTGATATTTATTTTGAAAACAGATTAAATATTGAATTGTGAGTTTAGGGTGACACAGTTACATGAACCCTCTCTATGGCTTTTATATACTATTTTAGGTGAGAGCATTTTAATAACAAATATAAATCTAGAATGTTGCAGTTTTACCCTTAATCGCTTCGATAGTATGTTGTGCTTCAGTAGCAACAGCTTTAGCTTCCGCAATAAGTTTTGCAGCTTGAGCGGCTTGTTTTTGTAGTGGAGTAAATGATTGTGTAGCCTGCACCGGTTTTTTCTTCTGAGCCATCAATTCAAATAGTGTGTCCATCTTGTCGTTCACCATTTCGATTTGTTTCTGTAGGAGTGGGATTGTATTATCATATTCTTTATATGCTTGGAGTGCTTTTGTAGCAGTGCTAGAATGCTGCTTGCTTTCAGGATCTAGATATTTACTCAATCGTGGATCAGCGAGCAAGGTTTGAAGAGCTTCGGCATTTAGCGCAAAAAATCTACGCTCATTGGCCACCCTGGTAAGCAAATTATCTAAAAAAGTAAATTCATTCTGTAGAACGGTTACATTATCACTTTCATCTATTAGCATAGCGATAGCAGACAACTCTGATGTTAATTTCTTAGCATCTTTGGTAGCTTCTTCTGCAGCTTTTGTAGTTTTAATTAATAGACGGAAAAACTGTTTTTCATCTTCAGGGGCTTCTCCGCCGTTAACCAGAGATCTGAGCTCAGCCTCGTCAGAATTAGCACGCAATAGCATTTTTTTTCTGTACTCTAGGTCTTTTATGTCTTGTTTAATAGCTTGTTGGTCTTGTTCATAAACAAAATCTCCGCTTTCGAGACCAAATGCAGTGTATTGTGGTTGTGCTAATAATTCACTTAAGCGTTTTATTTCTTGATTAATATCCTCTATTTCTGTTTCTCGAAGTTCTGCTGAATCAGGCTCGGATACTGTTAGTGAAGCTTCAGAAGTAGAGGAAGCCACAGTTGTATAACTAGCAGTGTCATCATCAGGTTGGCTTTGCTCTAACTCGTTATCAACAGCATGGCCAGCGATTTTCATAAACATATTGTAACAGTATTCAACAAAATCAAAAGCTTTTTCAATAACAGCTCTAAAATCACCGATACGAATTTTATCAATCAAATCAACGATTCCATAGTAAAGTTGGTATAAAATTCCTCGCTCCGCCTCAGTAAATATTGGATCAAATAATTTCTCTGCAACTTCTAGCAATGAGCTTCGCTGCTCTTCAAGTAATAGTTCTCTTTCAGCGCGTACTGCAGGAATTTTTTTGTCAAGTAATAAACTCAAATTTTTTATTTGAGCTCTTATTACCTCTAGATCGTATTCATATTGTTCACGCATTTCCTGATCAAGCTGATTAATCTCTCGATTTTTCTTCGCCAGCTCATCTGATGCTACTTCAATTTCTGTTCTGACATAAGCTTCTAGCATAACGAGATCTTCTTCTGATGGCATAATTTTATCTTCTAGCAGTAACTTAATCATTTCATTAAATTTTAGTGTGTTGGCCTTTAACATCTCTCTGTTAAGCTCGAATATTCTTTGTAGATGTTCGCTAGATAAATCTGCCTCTAAATTTCCTGCTGCAATTTGGGCGAACTCTGCTCTAAACTCAGCTATTTTTTCGTCTTGAACTGCTGGTATATATGCGCGGGTTTCTTTAGAAGGTTCCATGTCTGTCTCCACTAAACGGTAACGAAGATTTTGTATGTAGTAAACTACGAGATTGCATAGCTATTCTGTATATCCTGCTTTTCTCATACGATTTCCCTTGTGCTTCTGTTTTCTTTCTTCTCTTAATGTTCTCTTGTCTTCCTTTGTCAATCCCCCGCCACTTCTCTGGCGAGCAAGCATGGCAGTTATTTCATCTGCTTTCTGTTGCAACTCAGTGCATGTAACACCTGCTGTATTAATTTGCTGCTCTAATGCTTTAGTAACATCTATGTACTGACGCTCAGCCTGTCGAGCTTGTGTTACTATTTCAGGATCAGCATGCAAGCTAGTCAGAGGTTCTGCTAGAAGAGTATTTAAGTTTGTAGATAGTGATAAGCCTTTTTTTATAAGGTTGCTTGCTTGATTATTCTTTGCGTCGATGTCTTGTACTGCTGCTTGTATGATACTATGATCTATACCTGCATTGTCTTTTGTATGTAATGCAGTTTGACAAACGGTACCTAGTTCTTTAGTAATTTCACTCTGACTTCGTATTAGTAACTCAAAGTCACGTATAAAGCTATGTATACGCTGAGTGCGTACATCAGCAAGTTTTGCTCTATGAGAACTCTCAGCAAGTTCAGCTCCTCTCAATGAGCGATTAATACCCTCAATCTCTTGCTTAAGCTGATTGAGATCATCTCCTTCAATGAAGCCATCTGCAAAGCCGGCATTTTGCGTAAGTCTTGCTTGCTGCTCAAAGTGTGTTTGTTTATCTGGAAGGGCACCTTTTAAATATTCTATTCTGTTGAGCAGATGCTTGATCTGTAGTTGTAGCTCTTGTTCCTGTTTATTTAGCATTATGCACCTCCATAGTAGTGTATAATATTAGGCAACAACAACTACGAAATAGTTCCATTTACAATGCTGTGATTTAACCACTGTTTATACATTAAGTATAGGACAACTGCGAGCTAGTCTTTAAATTTTACTTTTGCGGCCTGGTGATGATGATTTCTCATATTGCTGTACTTCTCCTCTGGCTTTTTCCTTGTGTAGAATTCCAGTAGGTTCACCGATCGATGTTTCTTTATCATCAACTGGTTGAGAAGCTCTAGTGTCAGTTACTTCAAATCTCTTCTTGAGATCTTCTGGTGGAAGGAAAGTTTTGTGTCCTCGGAATTGTGGTAATTTCTCTTCTTCATATGACCCTTTTCGTTCTTCTCTAGCCTTGCTCTTTATATTAAGTAATCTTTTGTATTCTAACACTGCTTCTGGTGGTGGTGAGTGCTCAGCAATTTGTTCTTCAGTTGGGGGTATATTATGCCTAAGCCACGGTTCAAGGGATTCAACTGCATTATCAATGCGCATTTTGATTTCTGTGTGCTCTGGTTTGTTATATCCATATTCAAGTAATTGTTTTAAGTCGCTCTCAAGTTGTAACAATGGTGGTCGTGCTTCGCCAACTAAATTAATGCTATTCAAAGCTAGCGACACATTTTTTCCATCTCTCTATACCAAGTTTCATCATGCACTGATTCCTTAAATGTCGCTCCACCAGCTTTCAATTCTGCTAATGTGGGAGCTGAAGGGGCAGGGGCATTAGGACGATTACCTATGGCTAGTGCGCTTGATAATTGAGTCTCCATTGCTCTAACTTCTTCTTTTGGTACTGGCTTTGCGGTTTGCCAAATGTAATTAAGAGAGTCGTAAACCCTAGCTGCTAATGAAGCGAGACTTAAATACACTTGATAAGCTCCATTTACTACAGGGGTGTATATGGAAGCATGTATAAAATGTAACATTGCTTGTAGGTAGGTTTTCTGCTGAGCTGCCTCGGTGTTGTCTATTAATTGATTAGAATTAATAGGCGGGGGGAGTGAAATTGGTTGTTTTAAATCGGTAACACGTCCGATAGCTGGTAATTCCATATCTACTTCACATGCGGCGTTATACCCATGCTTCGCAACTCCCATGACTGCATTAGCCTTTTCAAGTTCTTTCTTATTATAGTGCTCTATAGCTTTTTCTAAAACAATCTTTAGGATATTAAGCATGTTTCTTCGTTGTGCATCTAATTTAGCATTTGCTCTATTTTGCTGGTCAATATGCAATACAGTACTTACTACCCAGAGACGTGCTAGCGCTTGCCTTAGACTAGTTGCCTCATCACGTTTTCTCATTTGTCATGCCCCTTAGTTACTTACAACTTTATTCTATTCCTGGACGGCTTCGTGGGCTTATAGGTTCAACATCTTCTTCTGTACCTCGTCTTGCACCTCCAAAATCTTTGCTAAATCCGATTGACCTTTTTTCTGTCCTGTATTCCAATTCACGCTGTTGTCTCTTGAGGTTGTCAAGGTGTTCTTGAAGTTCATCTATATCTTTCCTAGCTTCTTTGATTTCAACATTGCCAACTTCTAGATCCAACACTCCGCCAGTAACTTCATCCTGAATATCTCTTATATGATCTCTTAACTGTTGTATTTCTTCTTTTACATCAGCAGTACCCAAAGGATCTGCAACAAATCCTTTGTCACGCTCGATCATTTGTTCGAAAGCTGGAACTTCTCCTTCAAGTGGACGTATTTGTACTCCATGATTTTCTTCAAGAATATCGATTAAACTTTCAATTTCAACTCTTATTTTTGCGTGTGCAGGGTTGTCAAATCCCACGGAACGAAGATATGCAATATCATTTTGCATGCTTTCTAGGAACAAGAAGACATTTTCGTTATTGGCATCGCTTGCATCAAGGTATGCTTTTGTAATATTGCCTTCTAACAACCGATAATAATCCGCTACACTTTCTGTTCCTCTATTTTCCGTCTCCGCAGAGGCACGGTGTTGCGCTTTAGCGACAATTTTACTCACCGCAGCAAGACGTGCGAAATCTTCCGGCGTTAATATTGTCGCCTCGCTTGGTGGTACTATACTAGCATTTTGCCAAATGTAGTTAAGTGCTTCATATGCCTTGGTTGCGATCGATACAAGTCCCATACATAATTCATAGGCACCATTTCTAATTGGGATTGCTATTGAATCTGCGATAAAATTGATCATTGATTCATAATATGTTTTTTGCATTATTGCTTCTGGATCAGCTAATACGGGCGTGCGATCGCTAGTAAGATTTGATACTTCCAAGATTGTTTCAGGTTCTTCATAGAGTACTCCAAGTACTGGTATATCATCAGCTAAGCTATCGAATAAATCTAATACTGGATTATTTCTTCTTGCTTTAAGGGATAAATCTTCTGCAACTTTAGATGGCTTTAACAAAAACTGTCCAGTACGTTTTTGAAACCTCATAAGTTCATCAAGCATTACGGTTGTTTTTCGTTGATGTTCATTAATACCCTCATACACTGCTTGATTATCAAGAACAATCTTGATAACATTGTGTGCATTTGCAAGTTCTTGAGCTTGAGCCTCTTGTTCCGGGTCCAAACCTTCAAATCCTACACTCTCCATTTCAATAAACATAATATCCCCCAAAAATAAATCACTAACTACTAATGTATTAGGCATCAACCTCCACAAATAGTTCATCCAATAGTACTGTTTTCTTATATATTGTAAATGTACACAGTTTGCTAGGTTTTTGTTGGTCTCATGTTTGTACTATCTTTTGAAACAGGGGCTGCCTCTTCTACAACATTACCGCTCACCCTTTTCTTCACAGCTGTACTGCTGCTTTGTTTTGCTGTGTCTGCTGCATTAGCCTGTTTTTCTCTTAGGTGTTTCAGTCTTTCAGATTTGCTAGTAGAGCCAATCTCATCGAACTGAGCTTTGATTATATCGTATTTTTGATTAAGCTTTTGAATCTTTAGTTGAAGCGTTTTCATTTCTTGATAGAATTCATCTGGTAATTCTAACCCAAAAACTGCATACTTATCTGCGAGTTCATTTAATTCTTTTTGGACTGTTTTAACTTTATTTTCAATTCCGTTTAATGTTTTTGTAAGAATTTCTTTCTTATCTGCTGTGTTATTGGTGGCAGGCTGTGTTGGGGGGTTATCGTCCGAGCTTAAATAGCCTCTTTCTTCATCTTCGCTACTGTATTGATAGTATGTAGAGCTTGAAGTGTCATAATCAGATTGAGGTTCAACTGCCTTATATGGAGGTGGGGTGCTAGGTTTTTCACGCTCTTCTCTTCCTTTATCATATTCCCTTTTTGGTTCTTGGTCGAATTCTTTTCTTTGCTGCATTTTTTGAAAGTTATGCCATATTTGTATATATGATTCTATGCTTTTCTTTACTTTGGCTAACCCTTTTGCGCTAGTAATATCACCTTGCTCCACGATTTGAATGTCATTCTTTAATGATTCTAGTATTAGTTGAAGATCATAGTTTATCACATTCTGGCTTGCATCTTTGTTTCTTGCAAGTGCAGCATCTACCTCTTTGTGCAATACTGCATATTCGGATTGTTGTGTGGTGTCAGTTGTGCTTCTGCTTCGTGTAGGGTCTACCTTTGCATTTAATTCGTCTCTTTGTTCTTCTTTTCGGCCCGCTCTTTTCTTTAGTTCTTTATTCTGTTTGGCTGCATTTAAACGTTCTTCGTGTTTTTTCAACATTTGCATGCCACGCTCAACTCTTTCTCTAATCCCTTCATGAAATCCTGTGCTGCCTACTGACAGTAATCCCATTTCAATTTCTATTTTTACTTGTTCTTTTAAAATTTTAATATCTTCACTGTCGCTTTTTTTGATGCTTGATACTTCTTTAAGTAAATATTTATATGACAGTTCTTTTAATTCCTGACAGCTAAGATAAATTTGGATTGCTTCTTGTAAGTCGTGTGGTACTGGTTTTTGTTTATCCAGAAGAAACTCTAGTGCTTTGTATACACATCTAGCTAATTCTGTTGCCCTTTCTTTGATACTTCTGGAATGAGGTGTTGTATAATCTAGTTTATATACATATTTTTCGATTGATTCATGTAAAGATTTATAGTATTCTATTTGCTCTTGTTGTTGCCTCAAGCTTAGTGAATCTTGCTGAGTATTTGCAGGATTTGGTAATAGGTTTGCCTCATCTTCAACTCTTTTTGTATATTCTTCATAAGAAAAGTCTATGACTTTCCATTGACTTAGTAGTATATCCATAGGTGCAATTTGTCTTAGATTGTCCACCTGCGATTTAAGCTCATGTATATAAATTCTTAACCATAATCCTTGTTCTTCAGATAGATATTCCTTCTTTTCTTGTAACTTCTTTTCTGCATGCTCCAATTGTTGTTCTAATGCTAATTTATATTCTCCGCTCATATCATAGTCCTCAAGAAGAAGATTCCTATATGATTAGGCAATTAATATTACGGATGGTTCAATATCGTGTATTGCCGATGTTTACAGTTGTTTTTAAACAGTTGTTAAGAGGCTCTCTGCGTTAGCTAATGCAGCTGGGGTTATGTTGGTGCCACCTAGTAATCTTGCGAGCTCCTGGAGACGCTGAGGGCGTTCTAGGCTCGATATTTCGGTTGTGGTCCGTTTTGCTGTTTGGGTTTTGGTGACTTTAAAGTGTATATGCGCCTGTGAAGCCACCTGGGGCAGGTGGGTAATACAAATGATTTGTGCATTAGCACTTAACTCACGCATTAGTGCGCCAACAGTAGCTGCCGTTTTGCCACTAATGCCAACATCAACTTCATCCATAACAAGGGTAGGGGTGTCCATGCGCTCTGCTGCAATTACCTGTATCGCTAGGCTAATTCTAGATAACTCACCACCGGAGGCTACTTTCTTTAACTGTGCAGGTGGTTGTCCGGGATTAGTGCTAACGCAGAAGTTAACTTTATCCAAACCTGTTGGGCTGATTTGTGTGCTAGGTTCAATATCAATCTGTAACTTTACCTGAGGCATTTCTAAGACTTGTAAGCGCTTGATAACAGCATTAGCAAACTTCATTGCAGCTTTGGTACGGCTGGCGGTTAATTCTTCTGCAGCTTGTGAATATTCATTTTCAGTAAGTTGTAAGTTTTTTTGTAATTCTGCAAGCTCTGCAGTTGCATTGCTAAGTCGCACATGCTCTGAGCGTAAAACTTGCATATGATCAAATAAATTATTAGGGTCAATTCGTAGCTTCCTGGCTAAATTATGAATTGCGCTTAATCTTTGTTCTATGTGTTGTAATTGCTCTGCATCTAAGTCTAATTGATTTGCAAATTGTGCTAGCTCTTGGCTACCCTCTTGTAGATTAATAATTGCATCTTGTAGCATCTTTATCGGCGACCCTATCTGCGCTGCATCTTTAACAAAAGGATCTAGTTTGGCAATTAGGCTATGCAATTGATCAACTATGCCAGAGTCAGCGGTTAATGCTTCAGTTGTAAAGTGGCAGTTTGCTACAATATCTGTAGCTTTAGATAACTGTTTATGCCGAATATTTAAGCCGCTAAGTTCGTCATCTTGTAAATCTAAATTATCAAATTCTTGCAATTGGTAAGAAAGAAGATCAAGTCTATCTGCACTTTGCTGTAGACTCTCTAACTTTACAATATCTTGCTTAATTTTGCTCCATTGGTCAAACAGAGTGGCAACCTTGTCTTGTAACTTGCTATGCCCAGCGTATTCATCTAGCATCTGCCGCTGAAAGTCATTTTGTAAGAGCGCATGGTGTTGATGCTGACTATGCATTTGTACTAGGTGGATAGATAGAGACTTTAGTTGTTGTACGCTAGCACTAATCCCATTGATGTAAGCCTTACTACGACCATCGTTATTGATTACTCTGCGAATAATGCATTCATGTTGATCTTCTATTAGTGTTTGCACTTTTGGCAGTTTGCTAATATCAAAACTTGCTACAATCTCTGCCTGAGTTTGTCCAGCTCTTATCATCTCACTGGCTGCTCTATCCCCGAGTACTAAACTAAGAGCATCTAGAATAATAGACTTACCGGCGCCAGTTTCCCCAGTAATTACATGCATTCCTGCAGAAAAGTTTATTTCAATTTCTTCTGCTATTGCTAAATTTTTGACATTAAGTTGGGTTAACATGTTGGTTCCATCCTAACTTCTCACGTAGTACCGTGAAGTAATTGTAACTTTCTGGGTGTAGCAAGCTAATATCCTTTTCATAGGCGCAAATATGTATTTCATCGCCTGCGGCAAGTGGGAAGTGTGTTTGCCCATCACAACTAATCTTGGCATCGAACCTATTGTTTGGCTTGAGGCGTATTTTTATTTTGGACTGTTTTGGAATCACAATCGGTCTTGAGTTAAGTGTATGCGGAAACATCGGTAGTAGAGTTAAGACTTCCAACGTTGGGTATACAATTGGTCCACCGCCAGATAGTGCATAACCTGTAGAGCCTGTAGGGGTTGATGCAATCAAGCCATCTGCTCTTTGATCTACCACAAAGTGATCATTTATAAATACTTGAAATTCTATCAGACGGGCAATATCACCGTGATGTAATACTACATCATTTAAAGCTAAATGCTCGGCAACGATTTTATTTTGCTGCTTAATTGAAATTTGCAGCATGGTGCGTTGCTCTTTATAAAACTTGCCAGATAAAATTTGCTCTAGAGTAGCCTCTACACAACTTGGTTTTACATCTGCTAGGAATCCGAGGTTACCACGATTTATACCCAAGATTGGTGTCTGGCTAGCAACTATTGCGCGGGCTGCTTTTAATAGGCTGCCATCACCGCCGATTACGATGATCAAATCTGACTTTGTACCAATATCAGTTGCTGCTACTGCTTGTGAGGTAGGCACATCGACTAGCTTTGCTATATTAGACTCAAAGACTACCTTATGGCCACGCTCTGTTAAGAATTTATTGAGATGTTGTAGAGTCTCTGCGATACCACTGCCAGTATGTTTGGCAAACAAGCCGATGGTTGTGAAAGCGCCTGAGTTCAATGTCATATCACCTATAAACCTTTGTCTCAATTATATGTCAAAATTGCTAAAAGCACGCAATATTTTTAGTTGCGGTTATAATTCAAACTATGGACAGCAAAATTCAGCATAATATTTTTTATGGCGCTAGGTCAATAGTGCTGCTTGTATTCGTTACTTTATTCTGTTCCGGGTGCTGCTGCAATAGTCAAAAATATGTCAAGGTTCCAGTACCTGAGTTGATGCCTCCTGTTACTAAAGAAATAAAAGATCCCAAGGTGGCTTTGGTGCTTAGCTCAGGTGGCTTTAGAGGTATGGCGCATATTGGTGTCCTAGAAGTGCTAGAGGAGAATGGCATTAAGCCGGATTTTATTGTTGGCAGTAGTGCTGGTAGCTTTGTAGGGGCTTTCTATGCTGATGATCCAAACATACATAATATAAAACAGAAGCTTATGTATGCGCGTTACGATAATCTAGTCGATACTTCAATGCTTGCTTGTATACGTGCGCTTTTCTATCCAACTGGGCCGGTGCAAGGACGCAAACTTGTAACATTCATGCATAACAATTTACATGCCAAAGATTTTGGTGAGTTAAAGATCCCTTTAGTTATAGTTGCTACCAGCTTGGTGAATAACGACATAGTAGTGATGCGATCTGGGCCAGTTATTCCAGCTGTGCATGCATCGACTGCACTGCCACCATATTTTGCGCCAGTTTGTGTTTATCAAAATCAGCTAGTAGATGGAGGTGTGGTAGCTCCTGTGCCAGTTGAAGTTGCTAAGAGCTTTAAGCCTGAGTATGTGATTGCCGTGGATATCAGCAAGCGGCCTTCTCTAAGTAGGGTACGCAACGCTTTTCAGATCACCGGTAGGGTGTTGGACATTTCATTTTATGAGCTAGCCAACAATCAAGCTAGTGACGCAGATGTGGTGATTCGCCCAGATATATCAGGCTTTGGGCCGTTTGAAGACGATTATTTAGTAGAGTTCTATGAAGCCGGACGTCGTGCCGCTGAGGAAAAAGTTGCCGAAATTAAAGCCGCGCTCTTGAAAATTCAGCCGTAACCCTTATATTGCTTAACTACAGTTTTAATAGCGCGGAGTTGTAGGTGACTAAAAAGCACAAACAAGGGCATGATGAATTTGCCGAACCAGAAACAGCGGCGGAAAACCCGCAGTCTGATACACCTCAAGAGCAGGTAGTAGAAGATTTATATACCCAAGTTGAACAACTACAGGCCGAAGTTTCTGCTTTGACCGATAAGATGTTGCGTTATAAAGCAGAAGCAGATAACGCAGTACGCCGTTCCAAAATAGACTTAGAAAATGCCCACAAGTACGGTATGGAAAAGTTCGCACGAGAGTTGTTGGATGTTGTTGATAGCCTAGAAAGAGGACTGGAGGTGCATCAGGAATCTGAGCATCAGCAGTTCGAAGATATGAAGGAAGGTATGCAACTCACATATAAGCAGCTGCTTGATGTCCTGAAGAAATTTGGTATAAGCCAGATAGACCCGCAAGGGGCTGATTTTGACCCTAAGAAGCATGAGGCCCTAACTACCCAAATGACTACTGAAGTAGCGCCTAACAAGGTGTTGACTGTAGTACAGAAAGGTTTTGAGATTTATGATCGCATCTTGCGCCCGGCACGGGTGGTTGTTGCCAAAGGAGAGTAGGCCGTAAATGGCCAGTTGAAAAACAAATTTTTGACCATATATTTTTTAGTAATTAGTAAGAATAGATATCGGAGAACGTACACATGTCTGAAGCTCACACTGGAGAAGTTTACATTGGGATTGACTTGGGAACCACAAATTCTTGTGTTGCCGTATTGCAAGGCGGTGAGCCGCGCGTCATAGAGAATAGTGAAGGTGACCGCACGACTCCGTCTATTGTTGCCTATACCGAGGATGGCGAGAAGCTAGTAGGTGTTACTGCAAAGAACCAAAGGGTAACCAATGCAAAGAATACCTTTTATGCCATTAAGCGTTTGATTGGTCGTACATACGCTGACCCTATGGTTTCTAAGGATAAAGAAATTGTTCCTTACGAAATTATCAAAGCTGATAATGGTGATGCTTGGGTGCAAACTTCTAAAGGTGAAAAAATCGCCCCTCCACAGATTTCTGCTGAAGTGTTAACGAAAATGCGTAAGACAGCCGAAGATTATTTGGGTAAAGAAGTAAAGTCAGCAGTAATTACCGTACCTGCTTATTTTAACGATGCACAACGTCAAGCTACCAAAGATGCTGGACGTATTGCAGGCCTAGACGTAAAACGTATTATCAACGAACCTACTGCGGCAGCATTAGCTTATGGTATGGATAAGCAACCTGGTGATAACGTGGTTGCAGTGTATGACTTGGGTGGTGGTACTTTCGATATATCTATTATTGAGATTGCGGATGTTGATGGTGAGCATCAATTTGAAGTACTAGCTACAAACGGTGATACCTTCCTTGGTGGTGAAGACTTTGATATGCGTATCATTGATTACATAGTATCCGAGTTTAAGAAAGAAAGCGGTGTGGATTTGAAGAATGATTCAATTGCATTGCAAAGATTGAAAGAAGCTGCTGAGAAAGCGAAGATAGAACTTTCTTCTCGTGAGCAAACTGATATTAATTTACCATATATAACTGCAGATGCTAGTGGCCCTAAACACTTAAACATTAAAATGACTCGTGCAAAACTAGAAGGCTTGGTAGAAGATCTAATTCAAGGTACTTTGAAGCCATGTGAAACTGCTCTTAAGGACTCTGGTAAGTCTAAGAAAGATATCAGTGCAGTGATCTTGGTAGGTGGGCAGACAAGAATGCCTAAGGTACAAGAAGCAGTTAATAAATTCTTTGAACGCGAGCCGCGTAAAGACGTTAATCCTGATGAGGCAGTAGCAATAGGTGCTGCAATTCAGGCTGGTGTATTATCAGGTGATGTTAAAGACGTATTATTGTTAGACGTAACTCCATTGTCTCTAGGTTTGGAAACTATGGGGGGTGTTATGACAAAACTTATTGATAAAAACACCACTATCCCTACTAAGAAAGCCCAGGTATTCTCTACTGCTAGTGATAATCAAACAGCAGTTACTATCAGGGTATTCCAAGGTGAGCGTGAACAAGCAGAGGCTAATAAACTATTAGGACAGTTTGACTTAGCTGATATTCCGCCAGCACCGCGTGGTGTGCCACAAATTGAGGTTAGCTTCGATATTGATGCTAACGGTATTTTGAGTGTATCAGCAAAAGACGTGGCTACTAAGAAAGAGCAGAAGATAGTGATTAAAGCTTCTAGTGGTTTATCTGATGATGAAGTAGAACAAATGGTTAAGGATGCAGAAGCACATGCTGAGGAAGATAAGAAGTTCCAAGAATTAGCCGCTTCGCGTAACCAAGCTGATGCAATGGTGCATGCTACTGAAAAAGCTCTGAAGGAAGCTGGAGATAAAGTTAGTGATGAAGAGAAGTCTAATATTGAAAAAGCGATAGCTGATCTTAAGGAAGCTTTAAAAGGCAATGATAAAGAAGCTATAGAAGCTAAGACTCAAGCATTGACTGAAGCCTCAGGCAAAATGGCTGAGCGTATGTACGCAGCAGAAGGCCAGCAAGGCCAAGAGCAGCCAGAAGCGCAAGCACAAACTGAAGGTGATCAAGCTACCGGAGCAAACAATGATGAAGTTGTTGATGCTGAATTTGAGGAAGTTAAAGACAACGATAAGAAGTAATTAATGTCACAAAAAGATGATTATTATTCAGTATTAGGTGTACAACGTAACGCCTCTGATGACGAAATTAAAAAAGCTTATCGTAAGCTAGCTATGAAATATCACCCGGATAGGAATAAGGGTGATAAGGAAGCTGAGGATAAGTTTAAATCTGTCAATGAGGCGTATGAGATCCTATCTGATCAGCAAAAGCGCCAAGCGTATGATACATACGGCCACGAAGGTATAGACCCGGCAGCAGCTGCGCATGCACGCGCACATGCCAATGCAAATTTCTCTGATATTTTTGGGGATATTTTCGGGGATATCTTCGGCGGTGGTGGATTCGCATCTTCTGGAATGGGTGGTGGCCATGGTCGCGCGCATGCAATGCATGGTGCTGATTTGCGCTACAACCTTGAATTGACTTTGGAAGAAGCTATACGCGGTAAGACTGTTACGGTAAAAATAAATACTATGGTTACCTGTAAGTCATGTAAGGGCTCTGGTGCAAAAGATGGTGCTAAGCCGGTGACTTGTACTACTTGTCATGGACAAGGTCAAGTACGTATGCAACAGGGATTCTTTTCAATTCAGCAAACTTGTCCAACCTGTGGTGGTGCAGGTCAGATTATTAAAGATCACTGTAATGCATGCCATGGTGAAGGCCGAGTACAAGAAAGCAAAACATTATCAATTAAAATTCCTCCTGGAGTAGATAATGGCGATCGTATTCGTCTCGCTGGAGAAGGTGAGGCAGGACCTCATGGTGGACCAGCTGGTGACTTGTATGTTCAGGTGCATGTAAAACAACATCACTTGTTTACTCGTGATGGTGCAAACTTATATTGCGAAGTGCCTGTTAGTTACCCAGTAGCTGCTTTAGGTGGTGAAATAGAAGTTCCTACCCTAGATGGTAGAGTTAAGCTGAAAATTCCGGCAGAGACTCAGACAGGTAAATTGTTCCGTCTAAGGGGCAAGGGTGTAAAAACTTTACGTGGCCAAGGTCCTGGTGATTGCATGTGTCGGGTAGTCGTAGAAACACCAGTTAACCTTAATTCTGAGCAAAAGGATATGTTGAAGAAGTTTGCAGCAAGTATTGAGAGTGCAGAAGATAAGCATAGTCCACAAGCCAAGTCGTGGTTTAAGAACGTCAAAGCTTTTTTTGAGGAAATGAAGTTTTGATCCGCGTTGCGGTATTTGGTGTAAATGGACGCATGGGTAATGCTATAGCCGCTGCAGTAATGCAGGCCGAGGACATGCAGTTGGCAGCAGCTATAGTACGCCCAGATAATTCTTTAATTGGCTCTAAGTTTGCAGAACACGGTCCAGTGATTTCTGATGTCATAACCCAACCACAAACTATTGATGTAATAATCGATTTTACTCTTCCTAAAGGAGTAATTGAGCATTTACAATATGCTCGTCCAATGGTTATAGGGACTACTGGTTTTTCTCAAGCACAGCTAGACAAAATACAAAACTTTGCCAAACAATTACCTGCTCTACATGCTCCGAACATGAGTATTGGAGTTAATTTATGTTATAAATTACTTGCAGAATCTGATGGCGCGTTAGATTCTCGTTGGAATGTGCAAATCAAAGATATCCATCATGTACATAAAAAAGACACTCCCTCGGGTACAGCTAAGCATCTGGCAGCAATTCTTGAGCAGCGTAAGCCTGTAATAACAAGTGAACGTCAAGGAGATGTTATTGGTGAGCATCACGTAGAGTTTGCTAATGAATTTGAAGAGATTGTTATAACACATAGGGCCAAAGATCGGGGGATATTTGTGCAGGGAGCATTGATTGCCGCACGCTGGTTGGTTAGTCAAGGACCAGGACTATATTCAATGCAAGATTTAGTGGCCTGATTTTAAATATTTGTCACGTACCATACCTCTATTAATCACGAATAATGCTAGAATTAGTTTAAGGAAATTAAATTCATTAATGCATTTAGGGATTTATGCATGACAATTGGCAATATTGGCTTCAAATCAAAGCTTAAACAGCTTATGCAACCACAGCATATAAAGCGTTTGGCACAAGTCTGTCACCGCGAAGGGATTGACTTATCTGCAGCCGATATTGCGAAAGTATACAATTTTTTGTTATCTCAGATAAGTAGTATTGCAGCATTTGCCCTAGGTCATAATAGTGAGTTAGAATTTGACCAGCGACGTCATTATCAAATATATAGGCCACGCAGCCATCCAGGGCTACCTACTTCTGTAGAAATAATTTATAAGAGAGATAACAGTTTACCAGACTTCTTGATATCAAAGGACAATATTACGCGTGGCAGCTTTAAGAAGTATAAACGTGCTATAAATCTTAGTGACGTATTAGAAGATGACTTACTCGTAGGTGTTAAAAGGGTGTTGGTAGTAGCCGGTGAAAAAAACAAAAATCCTCCTGATAGATATAGAAGAAAAATTGACGCCTTTATAAAAGAAACAAAAATATCACAGGATTTATATAAAATCAATCAACAATATTTTGATTGCCAAGAATATATAGGTACACAATTTTATCCTAAGCCGCAGATAAAAGACCAAGCATACCCTCAGTTTAAAGAAGGCTCAATGATGGCAACTCTGTTATGTAAGCCTGCAATATGCTCGCTAAAAGATGTGATTGAAATTAAATCACAGGTCTTGCCAGCTCAACTCGTGAAAATCCTTAAAGATGCGCAAAATGAGTATACAAGGAATGGTGATGTTGCGCCATTACACTTAGATTTGGCAGAATCTTTATTGCGCGGGATGGGAATAATGCACAGACATGGCTATAAGCATTCAGACATAAAGCCAGCGAATATCTTGCTATGCAAAGATAAAAGTTACTACTTAAAGTTAACTGATTTTGGCCGCACAAAAACTCCCAAACAAACTGGGCATAAAGACGCATCGCCGCGCTGGTCTTCGCCGCAAGTTTATGATTACATAGTTAACAAAGAGGGTAGAGGTATTGCACGAGCTAAACTCTTTAGTAACAATAATGGTAAAGACCCAATATATGGTGCCGAGATATTACAGAAGAAATCAAAAGTTGGTAAACTGTTAGAACAGACAAGCGTCAAAGATGATATTTGGTCTTTAGGTGTGGTGCTGTTTGAACTATATACTGGTAAATATCCCCATACAGATCAGTATACTGAGGCTGTTCTCACAGTAAATCCATTACTTCGGGGATTGTTAGAGCCTGATGAATCTAAAAGATTGGATTGTAAAAAAGCTTTAAGTTTGCTTGAAGATAGTAAAGTTATTATCGCTCGGTAGTGTTCAATAAACTGTGTCAATAAATAAGTAAGTTGTCAGAGGTATAAGGTTTGCAGGGATAAAAGTTTTACTTAAAATCCCTGCAAGTCTGAGTCATAATACATCTTTCAACAGTAATTAAA
>JAUIIV010000022.1 GCA_030431675.1 Gammaproteobacteria bacterium
TCGACTATATAGAGATTTTTTACAACCGAAAACGTAAGCACTCATATCTAGGGTATAGATCTCCTGAAGAATATGAGTTAAGCTGCAGTTTTTAAAGCGTGGTGTCTACTGAAGGTGAGGCAGATCATATTGAGCTGATGCGGGGAGATAGAACAAGTCAGGAGCTTATTGATATTGTAGGTAAGTTTCAAAATAAACTGAACGACTTGCGTGCAAAAGTTGTAGAAAAAGAGAATAATCAAGGCGCATATACTGTGTATGTTCAAGGAGTACATCAAGCTATACGTGCGTTTAAAAATGAACTTTTGTATGGTCCGGGAAATAAGGTATATCCTGGTGATCAACAGATGAGCGATGCAGAATTTTTAGGATATTTTGAAAAGTTTGCTAGCATTGGTACAGTCCCCAATCAATACCGGGTACCAATAGCCGACAATGCAGGTACATCTCCGGGGTTTGATATGAACAAAATGCTCTCTCATATGCGGCAAGCCTATGATGATAGTAAACATCAAGATTATAATCTGTTCACACATAATTGTTCACATTTTGTACGTGAAATGTTGTGTGCGGCAACAAATGACCACAAAGTACGTAAATTCTTAGCGCCTAAGCATAAAGGTTTAGGACATGTGGCAAATGCTTTTTTGCCAACTAAGCAGCATGGGGTGACTTTACATGTCTATACTCCTTCTATGTTGGCTAAAGCAATTGTTAAAATTAATACCTATTATGAGCATCCACATATGCAAGCTGCGATAAGTAGTAAATCACATTTGCGTGCATATAGACGGCAAAAAGTGCATAACGCGTCTAGTGCTCAGCATCACCAGACAGTTAAAAAGGAGCAGAGAGCAAGAAGGCCTGGAAAAAAAATGGAGCTTTTAAGCTAAGAGTGGCTGTAGTGTATAGCCACTTTAAAAAATGGTGCTATAGTTATTTACGCCAATTTTTGGAGTGCTGATGAGATATGCTTTTTCATTGATAGAATTAATGGTTGTAATTGCAATAGTTGCTATTTTGGCTGCAGTGGCAGTTCCAGCGTATGGCAAGTATAGGACGAGAGCCATAATCGAAAGAAATTACGAAATGATATTCCACTTGGCAGATGAACTACAGAAAGAGTACAATGTGAAGGGAGAATGGCCAACTGATCCAGAGACGTTTTCTTGGGGAGGTTATACCTGGACTATCTGTAATTCTCCATTTACATGTCCAGTAAACCTTGGTCATAGAGTTTTGCTTACCGATGATTATAATGACATTTATCTCATACAATTAGATTATTTTCCAACAACAAAAGCTTTTAGGATATACGCATATCTAGAAGGGTTGTCAGGGATAGATGGTTACATAGAGCCTAATGTAAGTGAAAATAATGGACGCAGCTTAATTAGCCTTACAATGCAAGAAGAAAATGGTGTGATGATTACTAGATGCGGCATCGCAAGTCCTGGATCCGATTATTTTGTCCCAATAGATTATCATCCTGCTGGATGTAATTGTGAATATCTTGGAAATATCGTCAATGGCAGTACGCCAGTGTGTGACTAAAGTATTAATTGTTATATCCCCAAAACTCCTCTGTTTAGTATTATATTAAAGTTTGCCAGGTATATTTTATGCATGATTGTATGCTCCGTTAAAATGTGACTGTAAAACTTTTACGGTGGCTCTTGCAAATTAAATCCTGTATGTTAACAAGACATAAATTGCATAATAATTCAAGGCGATGTTGCTTTTGATATTATAAATATAGTTAAAATAATAATTAAAAAAATAAATAAATATATCTAAAGTTTAAGGAATAATAATTACCGAGGTCCACATGACAAAACTATTTTACAACGGGCGTGCATATGCAACGTATTTCAAGCTTTTCTATTATCAAAAGATGAGTCTGACAAAAGTATCTATATTTCATTTGCTTAATTCTGGGTTTGATATAAATGCAGTTGATGAAGAAGGCCAAACCCTGTTAATTTATTCTTTAAGATCATTATAACCTGCAATTACATCATATTTGCTAGAACAGGGTGCAAGTTGGCATGTTAATGGTTCATGCCATGCGATTTTTGATCTCTTGTCAGCAAAATTTCATTTTGATGATTCAAAAAAAAGTGGGCATTCTTCGGGCGAAGCAGATATATTTGAAAAGCTCCTTTTGAAACTTTCGGAGAACCTAGAAAATGTGGTGGATGAACATGGTGAAACTCCATTGCATACAGCGGTGCGCTTCAATTTGCATAAAGAGGCATTGTTGATTCTAAAAATGAATCCAGGACTTATAGATAAGTGTAATCCCATGGAAAAAACTGCGATAGAAATTGCTCTTAATAATAGAGCAATGTTTGCAACTCTTGTGAATTACTTGTGTGAAAGAAATATAGACGATCAAAGTCTTAAGCATGCTGTTGGCATAATGCTTAAGTATTGTGGAGGATCTGGGTTTATTGAGATTCTAGAACAGTGTCCTAAAATAATAACACTTATTAATGAATTTCCTCAATTAATTGATGATGCTGATATACTTGGCTCTCTAATTTATAGAAGTCTTGATAAATTAAATGCAATGGCGCAGAGAGGTTTAAATTTATCTGCTATATTACCTTCACGAAGATGTTCCCTGCTATTTTATGTGTTTAATAGCCCTATGTTTTGGGTTGACACTCCATGGGAAAGAGATAATTTAAGACGTATTCTGGAATTTCCGAATGCTGTTATATACAAAAACAATAGACTTGATAAGTCGACCTTGCATCTCAAAGTTATTCTAGAAAACAGAGATGATGAATTTCTTATAGATTTCCTTAGGAATAGATTTATAAAAGATCTTAACTTCCAAGATCTTGATGGTATGACTCCATTACATTATGCAGTTTTAATGAAACGAAGTTTTTGGATTAAAGTTCTCTTAGATAGTGGTGCAGATTTAACAATAAAAGACAACAGGGGATATACAGCTGCTCAATATGCATATGCTGTAGGTGTTGAAAAATGTCATAAGAAGTTTTTAAAATATAAGCCTAATAGAAGTGAATACTCCATTAGTATAGGCCAAGAACCGGGTATAGATGAGTTGATGTTTAGTCATTATGCCTCAGAAACAAACATTGCACGAAATAAGAGAGCAATTGCCGAAGCCATAGATCGAGGTGATTTCTACGGTTTTCCTGCTGATCTATCATGTTTCCAACGAGATGTTGATGATTGTTTGTCAAAAGGAAATTACCCTGTGGGTGGTTTTTATGGTCTAGAAATTGAAATGGTAAATGTGCCGTGCAATGTTAACCCTAGTGTTATGCGAGTATTTAGTTTTAAAGAAACCCCTGATGTTAGTCTGCGCAAAAGTTTGCTTATGACTGGTGTAAGTGGTGAATTTGTAAGTGCGCCTATAGGTACTTCTCACGCTGTTAAAAGTGTGCTAAGCGCAGCTAACTATTTATACGAGCAAGGAGGGGCAGTTAACGAGACTGCTGGTTTACATGTGCATGCAAATATAAAAGGTAACAGAAAAATGGGTATACCTTCTATTGCGCGCCAGATAACGATGCCTACTATCTTTGAGGACAAAGATTTAGAATTAATGATTGTGAAACAAGTTTTAGTTAATTGGTGTCAGTTAGAGCAACTTTTGATGGCTGTATTGCGATTTGGTAGCATGTGGGACGAAGGCGTAAAATACTGTCAGCCAATATCTAAGGATCTTGGGAAGTATTTGTTATCTAGAGATATACCATCTTTAGTTAGAGTTGCACGTGGTAAATACTTTGCTGTTAACTTACAAAATTTATCTGCGAATCGTCATGGCACAGTGGAGTTTAGAATGCATGAAGGGGCATGTCATCCTATTATAATTGGGGCTTGGTTAAACTTTATACACAGGTTGATGAATATCAGTGTTGTTCAAGTAAATAATATGTTGAATCAAAATAATCCTAATATGACAGATACATTTTTGCCGCACTCAGATATTGAACATCTCTTCTATATATTTTTAGCTGAAAGGTACTATCAGTATACTTGGGATGCAGAACAAGGGCATGTCAGAGGTGCACAACCAATGGCAGTGGCAGGAGCTGACCCTATACAACAAAAAATGCAGAATTCAATATTATATCGTGCATATCAACTTGGTCTTGAAGGAAAAGAATACATGCCTTTACTGGAAAATTGTTTGCCTAAGGAGCGTGCGCTTATTGAAAGAGATGTCAAGACAATGTTGAAGGTTAATGAAGAATATCCAGGTATAACTACTGATTTAGAGAGGTTTTCTCCCGAGAGTAAGACTAGGTTGCGTGCAAGGTTATAGAGTGGGTATAAATCTTTGTAAGTTGTAGTCAAGACGCAGTATCTAATTAGGATTTAGTAAGAATATCCTGATGATGCTTCGGCCCAGCGTTGTATAAAGCTTGCCAGCCATATGCGCCAGTCATTTTGAATTGCTTCTAGAGGTTTGTTGTATGCAGTTTGGAAGGCAGTTTCTATGTTAGCTCCAGTGCCTAGAGTCTTTAGGAGTTTGATTAGCTTGCTCATTCCATAGCGCTCTACTAGATAAAATACAAAGCTAAATGACTGTTGATATGCTAATAATGCTTCACTTTTTACTGGGCTTAAAAATGAGTCATCTATGCTATTCCAAGGTAAGATATTATCAGTGTTATATGCTAATGCTAACACATAAATCCTAGGTTTTATGCCATGCTTGTACTCTTCATATTTGGCAATTCCTTCGTTAAGCCATTTAGGCATATTACGGTTGGTAATTTGATCTAATACAGCGTGTGTGTACTCATGTACTACATTGCTGTATAGCTGGCTCATATTTTGTCTACCCATTGATACAGCAATGCGTAATTTGCCATCATATGCAGCTTCTGACCAGTCGGGAGCATCTTCAATAGTATCCAAGTATTGGTTTTTTGTATACACAATAACGGGTAGTTTTTTCGTTTGCGTGAATTGAAAGTCTCTTGATACCTTTGTGCGTATATCACTTAGCATTTTTGCAATATCTAAATCAGTATTTTCAGCGACTTCTGGTTCAACTTTAATAATAAAAAATGGGTCAAACACGCTGCGCATATTACTCTCTGCCTCTGCCTCACGTGAAATTTGTTCTAACCTATCTTGTAGTTGTTGATTACTAGGCACTAAGGCCGCAGCCTTTTCCCAAGCGCGCTGTGCGGCAGACATTTGTTGATTCATATATTCAATATCACCCAAGAGTAGATACGCATTTACATTTGCAGGGTTAAGAGCTATAGCTTTATTGAGTAAGTTCTTGGCGTCTTGATGAGCATAATTTGTATAATATGTACGATTCTTATCTTGGTACAGTGCGTATGCATGTTCAAAGTAGATTCTGCTTAGATTTTGTTTTATAGCCTCAGCTTCTGGGTCAATTTGCAGGGCCTTATTTAAATATGCTTCAGCATGTACCCATTCACCTTTTTGAGCAAACAGTAGTCCGTAGTTATTATATGCAGTTGCTAGTTTTGACTTGGTTTCACTGTTTGGATTTTGATTGTAATCTCTCTCTGCTTCTTGGAGTATTTGTTGCCAATTATAATTTTGTGCATCAGTGGGTATAGGGGCTGCACGTAGATTAAGGGGTACAACCAGCAACAAAACAATCATGCTGATTATTTTTACAAAGTATAGTATTCTGTTCTTATTTACAGTTAACATATTTTTGTTATTATTTTTTTATCAATATTAAGTATATAGCTTTATGACTAATCAAGTTGAGTTAGCACGCCGTGTGCTGCTAGAACCAGGTGGAATTTCCAATTCTGACTTAGAAAAAACCATTAGCCAGGTGATGGGTCCGGGAGTAGATAATGCAGATTTGTACTTTCAAGGGGTACGTAGTGAATCTTGGATCTTGGAGGATGGCATTATTAAAGATGGTGACTATAGCCTAGAGCATGGTGTAGGTGTGCGCGCTATTAGCGGTGATAGGACGGGTTTTGCCTATTCGGATGATATTATATTACCTGCTTTAGAACAGGCTGCTAGCGCTGCTCGTAGCATTGCTAGTCGTGGCCAAAATCAACAGTTGCAGGTTGCAAGCCAAGGGGTAATGGTGCCCCATGAGCTTTATGCCACGAGTGACCCACTGGTCGCAATTCCAGAAGAAGACAAAGTAGCACTGTTACATGCAATTGATAAAGAAGCTCGCGGATTGGATCCGCGTATTAAGCATGTGACTGTGTCTTTAGGCGGTACTTATGAAACTGTCTTTATTATCAATAACGAGGGTAAATTTGCTGCTGACGTGCGACCACTGGTGCATTTGCGGGTATCTGTTGTTGCAGAGAGTAATGGTCGGCGTGAACAGGGTACTTGCGGTGGCGGCGGGCGTCTTGATTACAAGATGTTCTTACAAGATGAGTTGGGTTTGGAATATGCGCGTTCTGCTGTGCAACAAGCATTAACTAATTTAGATGCTGTCGCAGCTCCTGCTGGCAATATGCCGGTAGTGTTAGGATCAGGCTGGCCTGGTGTTTTATTACACGAGGCTGTTGGCCATGGTCTAGAAGGAGACCATATCCGCAAGCAGAGTTCAGCTTTTGCAGGACGGGTTGGTGAACGTGTAGCAAGCCCGCAGTGTACGATTGTTGATGATGGTACTATCCAAGGAAGACGCGGATCATTAAATGTAGATGATGAAGGTAATCCTACTCAGTGTACAACCTTAATAGAGAATGGCATTTTAAAAGGCTTTATGCAGGATAGTCTTAATGCGCGCTTAATGGGTGAGAAGCCTACGGGCAATGGGCGACGTGAATCATATGCACATACTCCGATGCCACGGATGACAAATACATATATGTTGGCTGGCAAGTATGATCCAGCGGAAATTATTAGTTCGGTAGAGAAAGGTTTGTATGCGGTGAACTTTTCTGGTGGTCAGGTAGATACTACTTCAGGTAATTTTGTTTTTAGCGCAAGTGAGGCGTATTTAATAGAAAATGGTAAGGTCACCAAACCAGTTAAAGGAGCAACGATTATTGGTAGTGGTCCTGATATATTGACGCGAGTGAGTATGGTCGGTAATGATTTGCAACTGGACCAAGGTATAGGTACTTGTGGTAAAGAAGGGCAGAGTGTACCAGTTGGCGTTGGCCAACCTACTTTGAAGGTCGATGAAATTACTGTAGGGGGTACTGCAAATGAATAAAGACCAATTAACAGAAATTGCAGCGAAAGTTATAGAAGATGGGTGTAAATTACCTGGTGTCACTGATGTCGCAGTAGGCGGTACTATGGTCTCAGGCCTAGATGTTACAGTGCGTAAAGGCGAGACTGAGAAAGTTGAATTTAATAAGGCTAAAACAATAGAAATATTAGTTTATAAGGATAAACGTAAAGGCTCAGTTTCTGTTACCGACTTAGGTCCAGAAGCCTTACAGACAGCTCTGCAAGCAGCAGCTAGAATAGCAGAATATACTGAGCCTGATGAATATGCTGGTTTAGTGGATAAAAAGTATCTTGCGTCCACAATTCCAGATTTGGACTTGGCACATCCTGCTGCAATTGAAGCTGAGCGTGCTGCTGAGTATGCTAAAGAGTGTGAAGATAGTGCTTTTGCATATGATAAGCGTATAAATAATACTGAAGGTGCGAGCTTTGCTACCCAAGAAGGCTTTCATATTTATGCGAATAGTAATGGTTTTTTAGGATCATATCCTACTACTAGATATTCTGCATCGTGTATTACGATTGCAGAGCAAGCTGGTGTTATGCAACGTGATTATGATTACACTTATGTTCGGGATGTGGATGATTTAGCTTCTATGCGTGATATTGGTAAACAAGCAGCAAGTAAAACTATAGCTCGTTTAGGAGCAGAAAAGATTAATACTTGTAAGGCGCCGATATTGTTTGACCCTGCTAATGCTAAGCGTTTGTGGAGCTCAATGATTAGTGCAGCCTCTGGCGGTAATTTATATCGAGAACGCTCTTTTTTGCTTAATGCCATTAATACTCAAATATTACCAGATTTTGTAAATATCACAGAGCAACCGCATATTGCTAAAGCAATAGGTAGCGCTCCATTTGATGCCGAAGGCGTAGGTACTTATGAAAAATCCATCGTAGATAATGGTGTGCTACAGACTTATTTGCTAGGTGGCTATAGTGCGCGTCGTCTTGGTTTGCAGACTACTGGTAACGCAGGTGGCGTGCATAACTTTTGTGTAAAAGCTGGTAAAGATGATTATGCGGCGTTAATAAAAAAAATGCATCGTGGTTTAATAGTAACAGAAATGTTGGGGCATGGAGTTAATTTGGTTACTGGTGACTTTTCACAAGGGGCTGCAGGTTTTTGGGTCGAGGATGGCAAAATTTTACATCCTGTAGCAGAAATAACCATTGCTGGTAATATTAAAGATATGTTACGCGGTATTGTAGCTATCGGCAATGATCTAGACTGGCGCGGTAGCGTAGTGACAGGTTCAGTTTTAATTGATGAAATGACTATAGCTGGTAATTAGTTGCTATCCAGAGCTACCTTGCAAGGCTCTATTTTACTTATCTCTTTGTTGCTGCCCATCGCATTGCCTAGCATTGAGCCGGCAACTGCGCCGGCAGCACCACCAGTTATAACCCCACCAATTTCAGTAGCTATTTTAGTAGTACTTTTGTTAACAATTAGATTTATTGGATTGAAGCCTACGTTAGGTTGAGCAATGGTTCCGGTAATTGAAACGTTTTGTGCAATAGAAAAATCAGACATATTGATGGAACTAGGGCTAGTATTATGTGGGTTAATTTTTAGATTAAGTTGACCATTGCGCAAATCAATGCTTCCAGATCCGAGTACTTTAACTGTGGCTGCCTCAATACCGATACCATTTTTAGCGATGCCTACACCATCTTGTACGTGTAGATTTAAAACCCCACACTTAAAATTAGTAGATGACTTTTGCTTCTCAAAAGTAATTAACCCAGAGAGCACCGAACTAAATATATTAGTGCTAGAATCAACAGAGGTGTTCATAAAATTACCCTCACTTGCAGTGGCTAGGATTTTACCTTGTAGATTATCTACCAAGGTATTTAGGTCTGCACCACTACTTTTTAAATTGCTTTTGAAATTGAATTTGCTGCCAGTAATAGGACTGTTATCAAATATTGATCTAAGCAAAGTAGCAAAATCTAACTCACTTGTATTGACTGCAATATCTAAAGTTGGAGTATTTGGTTTTAAGTTATACATAATATCTATATCAACGGTACCATTGGCTATTTTAGCAGGCTTATCTAGATCAAAGGTTAGAACTTGATCTTTTATAAAAATTAAGCTGTCGTAATCGTGAATAGGTAATTTATCGAGAGCAATAGTACTAATTTTTACTTGTAAATCTATTATTGCTTCGCGTAACAATTCTATAGGGATCTCTATAGGCGGAATACTATATGTGCCATCATTACTTTCAGTATGCAGAAAGTCTCTAGGCCTAAATCTATCCGATTGAATACTTCCTTGTAAGCGCAGTGGTTTGTGGGTCAAGTTGATAACACCGTGCAAGTCACTATTTCCAGCAGATAGTTCTTGTACTTCAAGACCAAAGTTATTTTCAGTAATAGAAATTTTGCTGTGCAGTCGACTAATTGCTATTTCTGTTGGGATCTCTTGATCTGCTTTAAGCGTTATTTGAGCATTATTAATAATAATTTGATCTACTGCGAGGTCAATTAAATCTTTACTTTCTGCTTGAGTAAAATGCCAATTTTTACGCTCACCATCTGTCTGCAGCAGTAATTTTAGTTCTTCAACTCTTAGAGCTTCCACTTCATAATTTTGGGTAATTAAACTGCCTAGACTAAATACTAGATCTATTTCTTCAGCCTCTAGCATGGCAGTGTGTGTGCTCCAGTCGGCGTTGGCAATCTTTACTTTGCGTAGAATCACATGCGGAGCTAGATCCCAACCTATGGTAAATGACAAGTCCTTACTTGCGTATACTTTACGCTGTAGGATGTTGCTAAGCTGAGAAACTACCAAAGTGTGTATGTTTTTTTGTGATAACAGGTACTGGCTAATGCCGTATACGCCGGCATACAATATTGCTAAAATGGCTAGAATGATGGTTAGAGCAATAGATGCTCTTTTGATAAGATTGTGCATACAATATTGAATGTAATAGTGAACAAGGGTTTTGACAAGCCTAACAAGCATTTGTAAGGAAACAAACTATGAAGAGATTTAATAATTTATTATTTGTTAGTCACGGCTTAGGGCAAGATCGCGAGCCAATTGAGCAAGCTTTATTCTTTACTCATACCAATAAATCTAATCTAAATGTTCTAATTCTATACCCAGTGTTACCTAATCAATTTGACGAGTACCAAAATTCTTATGAAGAAAACTTGTTATCAAATATGCGTAAGCAGATTAAGAACGTAATTGAAGAAAAAGGGTATAACAATGAAGAAATTCAACAATATATTACCTATAGAATTGAAAGTTGCAATACGCCTATAGACAGAATAGTGCAGCATGTATTACGTGATGAATATGATGTGGTAATGAAACAAATAGAGTCTCATGAAAGCCCTAAAGGTTTTAAGGCAATGGATATGGGGCTAATGCGTAAATGTCCTTGTCCAGTATGGTTATATTATCCTAATGCTGGCGATAGCACTATTAAACACATTGCAGTGGCAATTGACCCGGAGAGTCCAGAGCTTGCCGGTGCTGATCTAGCTGAGCATTTGTTAAAGTTGGGTAGTGATTTGGCTAATCAATTCTCAGCAAAGCTATCAGTAGTCTCTTGCTGGAATTATGCGTATGAAGAGACAATGCGTGATAGTGATTTTGCAGCTATACCTGAAGATACTTTACAAAAGATAGTCGTAGATGCAAAAGATGTACATTATGCAACCTTACAAACTATCATTAAGAGCTCAAAAATTGCTGAAGACTTTGATTTACAACATATAAAGGGGTTGCCTAGTAAGGTTATACCAGAATTTGTGAGTGAGAATGAAGTTGATCTGTTAATTATGGGTACAGTGGCAAGAACTGGGATACCTGGGTTTTTGATGGGAAATACCGCAGAGGATTTATTACAGAAGATTGATACTACTTTGCTAGCACTAAAACCTGCTGGTTTTGTAACGCCGGTGAAGCCATTCTAAAAAATAATTTATAATAAAAGTATAATACTTATGCCAACCCTATTAGAAAGAATAAATGAGTATATAACGTATGATGTCTCAGAGGGTGAACTTTGGCAGCATATGGATATTACAGTTGATATTAGTAATCCTTTTGCTGATAGTTTTTTTAAGAGAACATTGTGCAGAGGTTATTGTGACTATAACGATATGTCTCCTGACGAAAAAGAAGCTTTTAAAAATACTCTAACAGAGTTATTTCCTGATAGATTCCCGCTCAATGGACATATCCCGCATGAAGAATTATATCAAAAACTTAACACATGGTTGCATCTGAACAATTTGTGTAATTATATAATGCTTGTAGAGCATTTTTTTGCAACGAAAAAAGAATTTAATGGATATACATATTCAAGGGCTGTTCGCAAAAAAAATGAGAAATGTATAGTATGTATAGTGAAATTCTTAAAACAAGAACTCAATTCCATAAGGATTACATATCTTTCCGCTGATGAGCCACCAATAGTACCTAGATTATCAGTCTAGATCCTGATTCAGAGGGGCTGTATTTCGCCAATGCATATTATGTATATCCTGCAGATATTAAGTTAGTTAAAATAAAAACTGCTCTATTGAAACATAACCGTTAAAAATGTATAGTTAGTACATCTAATAATAAGAGGTCTTTCATATGAGCGGTGAAAAAGTGGTTTTTACACACACACTTAACTCAGCAGGATTAGTACTTTTTGCTAGAACTCTCAGACTGGCACCCGTAGACGTGTTGCTTTTTGAGTATAATATAGCATCTCTAACTGGGGAAATGGGTGTAGGCACACTTGGTTGGCGTAACAAGGGCATTTCGTTTAGACCAATATACCCAGATTCAAATGACTATCAAGGCATAATGCAGTTGCAGCACGATATGTCTAGTTATGGCTCTCAGTTTATTTATTCAAGATCAGACAGTTCTAATGAGTGGTCTGCAGAACAAGTGTATGATCGGGTTAGCAGATTATTTAAGATAAGAAAACATCCATATATTGATGGAGAGGTACATTATTCACTAGATAATTTTAATCGAGATTTTCATGCGATTCTTAATGCTATCCAAATGGGCAGCCTGCCTGAAGGTCAACCTTTGATAAGTGATCAAAAAAAATTAAGTCAAGTAACAGCAGACATAAAATGGATTATAGCTGATATACAACAAGCAGCAGAAAAATTTTGTACTGAGCTTACTCCAGAAGTTCTAAAAGGTAACCGCGATATTTTATCTTCAGACGAATGGTATCATCTCACTAATAGTTGCAGTGGACTTGCTATAAGACTTTTTTTGACGAGAGTAAAAGACTTTAAGGAATCATTTTCTGATAAAGACTTATATAGATGTAAGGAGGAGCTAGTAGAACATGTAAAAATGGTGGAAAGAAAATTATTACTAATGCTTGACCTTCTCGAAGGTAAATTAGGTAAGAAATTTTCTGATGCAGAACTAAGAGCAGCTAGCGAAAATTTATTTCCATTAGCTTTAGTGCTTAACAAAGAGCATGAGAGCTTATTAACTCATAAGCTTGGTGATTCTGAGTATAGATGTTATGAGAGCTTAGAGTTAGGAGTGCGTATTAAAAAGATATTAATCTATCCACAGCATTTAAAGCAGATGCAAGCATTTCTAGAAAAATGTGGATTAACCGAAAAGGTACAATTAGTAGATATGACTACAATGTTACCTTTCCCTGAAGCGCGTCCGACTCTTGGACAATTTAGTTTACATTCGACTCCAGGCAGTATTCCTAAAGCTTTTTTTCATCAAGTCTGTGTTTTCAGCAAAGAAGAACCTGTAGAATGTTTTCATTGGCTGCAAACGCTAATTGGTAAAACTTATAATATGCTGTCTAACGACGAAGAGCTGCAAAAATTATATGGATCTCCTTCTCACATGTCACAGAAACAATCTGTTATGAGTGCGACCAGAGAGATGCTTGCGCGTTTTCAAAATCATAATAGCAATCCAAACAACCTAAGAATTGAAGAATTAATCTTTCCAGGGGGAGTTAATGATATTAAAGCTTTGATGTGCGCAATAATTTGTCTATACAGCATTGGTGTAGGTATTCAAGACAAACAAAAATGTGAATCTTTCTTGAGTAAGTATTTAAGATTATGGGGGTTCAATGCCACAGAAATTAAATTAGCTGAAGAATTGATTGGTAATGCTTCTTATATGGATGCGGCTTTTTACGGCAAAAAGCATAATTTTAAACATGTTATGCAAACGATGCAAAAAAGCTCCGAATGTAGTGGTGTAAGATTAGATACGTTTATATATTTACAATGTCTGTTGCAAGTTTGTGCAGATGCGGCGGTCGGTATGAGACGGGAAAAGTATAGGTATTTTACAAGTTCGGACAGTATGTTTGATTATAGACCGCTCTCCAGGCTGTTTAATGACATGATGGAGTATGCTCAGGGATTACGAGCAGATTATGCTAGAAGAGATGCAATTCTTTCTAATCACACTTTAAGTATGCTGTAACATTAATATTCCACAAAGTAGCACTGTGTAAATATGCGGCTAGACGCTGACAGTTGTATACAGTGCTTCTTCTATAAGATATTAGATTCTCCTAAAAGAATTTTTTCTCCCATAGTTCTTTGTATAATCAAGAGCTGTATATAAACACCTCACGTAATGCAAAAACAGTGTAATTTTGCATGTTTATGCTTGTTCGCTGTGGGAGTTATCAGTAAATGATTTTTATGCTTGTTCTATACTTCACCGTATACGCCTGAGAGCATTAACCTAATTACGAGGAGTTAAACGATTATGTCTGGGATAAAAGGAGCTAAAGAAGCTGCAGCCTATATTAGAGAGTGGCGAAAAACATTTGCTGGAGGTGTAAAATCTGTCAATAAGTCTGAAGCAACATCTGATTCTGAGGACCTCTTGTCCATGACTAACTTTGAGATTGCTCTTGGTCGAATGGTGCTGGCTTGTGAATTTATGGCGGAGAGCATATCCAAAGGTGTGTCAACTTTTCCTAACCCAAGAAAGTGGGTTAGAAATTATAACGAAAGCTCAAAATCTCAAGCTACTAATGATGAAGTACAAAAACAAGTAGAATCCGTAGAAATAGTAGTTAATGGTGCTCAAGACTTAGTGGTTCGAAATCCAGAGATAGGAGAGGCAGATAAAGCACAACAGACAAAAGCTCAAATCTATTTCTTAGCAAAAATGTTTAGTGAAATTGTAAAAAAACTGCCATCCGGCGTAGAGTTGAAATCAAAGCTGCCAAAGATGCCTGAGGCTCCAAAGTTACCAAATTTAAGTAGGGATGCTATTAATGACCGGATTGGCAAGTGGGCTCTAACAACAGCATTGAATTTATTAGCACAAATGCAACGAAAATCAAAACTTACTGATGCACCTGCTCAGGAAGCAGCTCCTAAGCAAAAATCAAAAGGTCCTGCGAGTAAGGCAAGAGAACGGGTCGCAGATGCTGGTGCAATAGCTAAAGCAGGATTAAACACTATAGCAAAACATATGAAAGAATGTGCAGATGCAGTCAGGCAGGCTACTCCTGGTCCTCGTGAGGCGGCGAGTGCCGTAGGTACAGGAATACTTACTGCTGCGGTTGATGTTGCACTTTTTTGTGAATATATGGGAGACATGGGCGTTAGGGGGACAATGTACAATGTAAAAGAATGGCTACGTTCACATGTCGGGCGTTCTGGTAATAAAAGTGAAACTTCGACTAGTAAAGCAAAAGATGGACAAGAAGAGCAATCCTTAGCATTAGTAGTGCAAGGTGTTAAAAGAGTAGAATCTGAAGTTACAGATCCTACACAACAGGCAGAAGCGAGATACATACTCATGTTGAAAGTTGCAAAAAATCTTGCAAAAAATACTCACAAAGAGATAATGTCATTGATGCCACAAGTAGAATTGCCTCCTATGCCTCGTATCGTCATTCCAAAAGCATCGTTTCCAAATTTTGACAATATGTCTTCAAAAATTGCTGCAGATATTGCAAGCTCTATTACTAATGCTAATGCAGATTTGGGAATTAGTGGCAGACCAACTGTTCCTCCACGCCCATCTCGAGATGTATTGTATAAGCCTGCGCAAAGAAGAGTTGTAGCGCAAAGCGAAAATAATCCTCTGGTACCTCCACGTCCAGACGCTACAAAACCTGCACCTAAAGTACCTGATAACCGACCTGCGCCTAGAGGATACGAAGCACTGATTCAGAATATCAAAGGAGACCCTAAAATCTTGCAAATCGTGCAAGGCAAACTTCTTAACCCTTTAGGGACTGACAATATAATTAGGTCTGAATTGTTGAGAATCGGTGCTGGATTTTCAGAGAAAGAAGTAGATGTAATGATGGGTAACATGCAGCAATTTAGAGAAGATATGGGTGTTTCTGTACAAGAGAGAAGAGAGAGAGCCTATGGTTTATCAGGAGAAGAGTTAGGAGGCGAAAGCGTACCAGAGGGACGCAAAAGACCCGATGCTTTAGCAGGGGAAGAATTAGGAAGGGGGAAAGAAAGTTGGAAACAATGGTTTGCAGAGGCTTTAGCTGTTGCTAAGCAGCGCGCGCCATCTAGCCCCTTTACAGGAGTAGTTGAAGCACTAGGCAGTTTTGTTCAAAAAGTCAGCTGGACGCATTCCTCTGCATCAAAAAAATCTGTACCTGTGAAACCTGACGTTTCAGGGCCGATGTTGACGCAATATTCTGGGCTGCAAAGTAATCAAGCAGAGCAACGGCAGGAAGTAGATTATAATCAGCTTCTTAGTAATATTCAAATGGTTCTTAAAGAAGTAGAAGGTGATAAACGACAAACAAAGGCTGTTAATGATTTAGAGAAACAAATGAAGCTATTATGTGAATACCTAGATGCAGTTGAAACTGAGAAGAAAAAAACAGATGGGCAAGAAGTTGAACTCATTAAAGGTAGCTTTTCACAAAATATAGCAGTTGTTGGCTCTCAATACTTCAAAGAGATAGGCGTGCCTCTAATTGTCAAGCTTATGTTCGAGGTAACTAAGCAGTCTAATCCTGAATTAGCTAGCGCGTTACCACCATTACTTCCTGTTAGTCAGGAAAAGGTTAAATCACCCTGTAAAGCCCCCATTAGTGATCCCATTTAAAAGTAGACACCCGTCATGCACAGCACCCCATAAATTCCCACGGTGTTTTGTCACCCAGTGATGAATGTGGTCGCTGCCCATT
>JAUIIV010000005.1 GCA_030431675.1 Gammaproteobacteria bacterium
TAAATTCAGCTGTATACCTTTTGTTTGTTCTTGCCATTTAACACCTCTTTGTCTTCTCACAAATTTTAACAAATTAGTGTCCGGTATGTCGGGGGAAGATTAAGGTGAGCCTACCTTAGCACTTCGGGTAAGTATGCTTAAATACTTGGGTGAGGCAGTGTAAAAAATATTTTTAAAAAAGTGCTCTGGGCTATAGACTTTTTCTGCAGATATGCTAAATAGTGGTTGTAGGGATTTTCCTACGTATATGACGGAGTCTACTATGGCTAAAGCAAAAAATCCTGCAAACCAAACCTCTAACGAAGGACCTAAAAAGAAGAAGGGTAAGTAATATTTGTTGTGTGGCCTACATGATGACGTAGGCCGTGTTAACTTGTCCATATAAGGTGCATCGTTATTCCTGGTGCACCTTATGCTTACTGCAAGTTTTAATTGACCCTTAATATATAGGAAGGCATATGCTAGAACAGGTTGAAATTGATATAATTAGTATGCTCACAAATGATATGCCGCCTAAAGCCATAGCAAACAAATTAAGTATTGGTAAAAATGCTTATTATAAGCACTACAAAAATATTCTTGATTGCGCTGAATGTTGGGATGAAAAAGAGCTAAAGGCTTGGTGGTCTGAAAACAGTTATCAATATACGAACGTAAAGTCTGCCAAGATAATCCCAATGAAAAGGGCCCAGGTAAGTGACGAGGAATAGCGGATAGCAGGCCGGTTTCGTCAATTAAACCCGTGCCCTAAACGGAATTATCTTTCGCGATTTTTAGCTTATAGCAGGGGGCAAATGCTGGTGCGCATAGGGATTAAATAGACCTTGGACAACAAAAAATATTGATAAAAGCTCTTGATTTTTACGAAGAAATACATCATATTTCACTCAAAATAATATAGGTGAGGAACCAATGGCTAGACATTTAGTGTCCCCTCTAGCAAGCTTGTCTTTGCTGGTCTTGGGGACACAGTTTTTTCAAATTTATGTGACTATGGGGCTAGCTGCGTCTGGTCATAGCGAGTTTGCCATAGGTATTGTTCACTCAGCCAGCTATTTTGGGCTGCTTATATCCGCCATTCATAGTGAAAAATTGATTCATCGTATTGGGCATATTAGGGCGTTTAATACTTTTTCTAGCGTTATAACGGGGTGTATCCTTATTCAGGCATTTAGTAAGAATATTGGTCTATGGATGGTTGCTAGATTTTGTTCAGGGCTATCCTTGGCGGCTTTGTATGTCACTATAGAAAGCTGGTTATTGGCTGAGAGCACTATAGATAATAGAGGCAAGAGATTAGCAATTTATATGCTTGCCTTATATATAAGCCAAGCAATTAGCCCACAGTTTTTCAATTTTATTGAGGCTTCATCGCTACACCCATTCTTGCTTGCGGGCATCTTGTGTGCACTTGCCAATATTCCTGTGAATCTGACCCGTCACTCAACTCCAGCACTGCCAGTTCGCAAGCCGCTAAAGATTTTGGAAGTATACAGTCTTAACCCATATGCATTCCTAGGCTGCTTTATCTCTGGTATTGCGCTTAGCTCTTTATATAGCTTTATGCCTAAATATGCTAGTGATATGGGGTTACCCATAGCCGGAATTATGTCTACCTTAATTTGCGGAGGTTTTTTGCTGCAGTGGCCATTGGGCAGGTTATCAGACGTATTTAATAGACAAAAAGTCCTGGTAGTGCTTGCTTTGTGTAGCACTATCCCTGGGGTTGCTTTAACTTACGGCATTCATACATTTACAGTATATTGCATGGCGTTTTTAGTTGGTGGCATTACGTTCGCACTCTACCCAATCAGCATATCGCTGGCATGCGACAGACTAGAACATAGGTGTATTGTACAAACAACTGGCGTATTATTATTCTCATATAGCCTTGGGTCAGTATTAGGCCCTATTCTAGTATCTCTGGGCATAGAATGCTTAAAAGGCTCTTGGGTTTTATTTGCATTTATTTCTGCTGCAGTGGGAAGTTACGGTTTATATGGAGCCAAGATACTTTTCAATCGGACAGCTTCGGAAATCGCTAAAGACGAGCATACTGTTGAATGTATACCTCTACCAAAACAAAGCCCTATCGCTAACGAGTTAGACCCAAGACAAGAGGAATCGGAGGTCGACAGCACTATAGCTTCAAACAGCTTTGGCAATGAGGCATCTGAAGTATAGTAAATTGTTTTGGTAAAATATTTTTCAGGATACTTTTATTGTCGTTGTAATAGATGACTTTTTAGTATATCAAGAGCATTTTGAATGCTAGAAATAATTATCATAGGAGCATCATTGCATGAGTGCTTTACATCCAAGGCGCAAAGATAAAATAATTAGAGGAATAATTCTTTATTCAAAAAAAGAAAACAATTTAAGTGATAAAGATTATAGTATAAAGCGCCTTCTAGAGGTTGCAAGAAGTAAGAATATTGAAATAAAAATAGTTTTACCTGATCAATTTGAGCTTATTGTAACCAAGTTAGGTAAAAAAAGTATTTTAATTGATGACGCTTTAGAGCCAATTCCAGATTTTGTGTTGCCAAGACTTGGCTCAAACACCACCTATTTTGCATTTTCAATTTTACGACAATTAGAGTACCTTGGAGTGTATGTTTGCAATAACGCGGAATCAATTTTTAGCGTCCAAGATAAATTATACATGCATCAGCTGCTTTCACGAAGCAAATTGTCCTCTCCGAATACAATGCTGGCCAAGTATCCTCTCTCAATTGAAGTGGTTAGGCGTGAAATAGGATTCCCATTAGTTATAAAAAATGTTACTGGTACGGAGGGGGCTGGCATATACTTATGTGACTCTGAAACAAAATTTGTTGACGTAATGGAGCTAATATATGCAAACAACCCTAAAGCAAATATCATATTACAAGAATTTATAAAAAATAGTTATGGAAAGGACTTAAGGGTTTTTGTAATAGGTGGAAAAGTTGCAGGGTGTATGGAAAGAAAGTCTTCAACAAGTTTTAAAGCTAATGTTTCAAAAGGTGCTAGTGTATTTGCTCATGAACTAACACCAGAAATCGAATGGCTATCGACCGAAACAGCAAAATTATTCAATTTAGATATTGCTGGTGTCGACTTGCTATTCGATGAAAATGAGCTAAAAATATGCGAAGCAAACTCCTCTCCTGATTTTACTGGCTTGGAAAAAGTTGTAGGCAAAACCATTGCTGAAAGCATTATAGATTATATCTTAATCAAGATAGGTTGTAATTCAGAGGTAGAGTAAATGTGTAGATTTGTAGCATATTTTGGTGCGCAAAGCGTATTATTAAAGACTGTTTTAGAGGACCCAAGTAATTCTCTAATAAAGCAAAGTATTGATGCTAAAGAAGGAATTCACGCTGTGAATGCAGATGGGTTTGGCGTTGCGTGGTATAATTTTAATGTTGACAATGATCCCGCTCTTTTTAGGTCAATACAGCCGGCATGGAATGACGTTAATCTTTCTAACATGATTAACAAAATAGAATCATCTTGTTTTTTAGCGCATGTTCGCGCTGCGACTATTGGAGATGTAGGCATAAATAATTGTCATCCATTTGTATACAAGAATTATGCGTTTGTTCACAATGGAACAATTGGTAATTTTAATTTATATAAAAAAGAAATAGCAACCCTGCTTGATGAAGAGCTATATTTATCTATAAAGGGCAACACAGATTCAGAACACTTGTTTTATTTAGTCATGCATTTTATAAAGCAGGGTAAACCTTTGAAAGATGCAGTTAAATCAGCTATCCATTGGATCTCAGAGATTCAGAGCAAATCTAATGATTATTCAAGATTGAATATTCTTATTATGGATGGAAGCCAGATTGTATCTTCAAGGTATATTACTGATATAAACAAAGATTCTTTAGCGATAAAATATTTGGTATCAACAAAAAATAACTTGGCAATTGCTATAAGCTCGGAGCAGTTATCTGACGAGCCTTCTTGGGAGGAGCTTCCTCTGAATCATTTGTTATCTGTTGAAAGAAATAATATGAACATTTCTATAGAGGAAATATAATTCTTTGCCAAAACCCCCACTACATTTTTGAAAATTAGTAAAAAATATATATTGACAAATGTTAAATTTTGTTGTAGAACCTGCTATTACTTTACTCATAATAATTAGGTGCAAATTTATGAAATTTAATAAAATAATTTTAATAGCCGCTATGTTTTTAGCGTTTTCAAATATTACAGGATGCTGTGGTTCATGTTGTCAGCAACATGTGCAAGAAAAAAATATTAGCACTTCAAATAAGCCATCTCAAGAAATGCAAACTGTAGTATTCTCCTTTCCTTATGATAGCAGCGTTGTAACCGCAGCTAATATTGAGATTTTAGATCAAAAAGTTGACGAGATAAAGGTTTCTAATCTTAGATTGAAAATTGTAGGGCATGCAGATCAAAGAGGTAGTGATGCATATAATATGCAGTTAGGGATGAAACGGGCGCAGGCAGTTGCAGAAGTTCTAAGAAGTCGAGGCGTTCCTGCTAATCATATTTCTACGATTAGTTATGGAAAAACTAAGTTGCTAAGTCTTGAAAATAATGAGGATGCATACTCTAAAAATAGGCGGGTAGAGATTATTTGTGAAAGTGAAATGGTTGACTAGTTGTGATCAATAGCAAATATTTATATGGAACCAAGATACTATTCCAATCGGACAGCTTCGGAAATCGCTAAAGACGAGCATACTGTTGAATGTATACCTCTACCAAAACAAAGCCCCATAGCTAACGAGTTAGCCCCAAACAGGAGGAATCGGAGGTTGACAGCACTATAGAGCCTCAAACAGCTTTGGCAATGAGGCATCTGAAGTATAGCAATACTGGCAGTTCTTGCGTAGTCTTGTATCCCTAGGAACCTGCTGCATTAAATTTCACTAAGCAGCTTTTTCCTTTTTCATAGATGACTGTGCTACTGCAAAAATTGTCTTAAATTGCGCAATTGTTCTGGCAACTTTACTTGTAGGCATGTCAGCATTATCATTATTCATCAAATTGAGGTGAAAATTTGCCACATTCAAATAAGGTAGAAATTGATCCGTTTTAAAATCTAATATAGAGTTTATGATCTCATTCCTGTGATCCCCTAGAGAATGCAATGAACTTTGATCTTCTGTGGTCCATAAAGTAGCATCTTTATTTTTTATATCTAAGATTTTTTGTTCAACCAAAATTCCCTGTTCTATACTCAATAACAAAAACTCCAGCTCTGTTGCGAACATCTTATTAAACAAGTGCTTACAATTATCTATAGATTCTTTTAGCTTATTAAACTCTAAAGACATCTTGTATTCGCCATTTTCTAATTCTTGCAGATAATGCCTAAAGCCTTTCTCTAGATTTATATTTTTAATAAAATCGATGACATCTTTGTAGATTTGTTTTCGTAATTCAAACACCTTAAAATTAATGTCTACATTCATAGAACGACTATTGAACTTCAGTTGATTTAGGTTAAAGAAAATAATAACTAAAGTAGACACATTCATACAAACGCTCCCTATAGCGCTTAGCGCCGCCGCGTTATTAGCTACCCAACTCATAGCATTATCCCCTAGTGTAAATTATAAAGGAATCGTATCACATATTTACTAGCAATGCGGATTTTATCCAAGCCAATATGCGCTAAAGTCAGCGTGATGCCTAAACCTGAAAAAACCAATCACCCTTTGCCTCTCGTACGGTTTGTGTGTGTAGGTTGGTGCTTTTCAATAAATTCAATAATTTTGTTAGCCACATCGATCCCTGTAGTTGTTTCAATTCCTTCTAGTCCTGGTGAAGAATTCACCTCTAAAACTAGGGGACCACGAGCTGAGCGCATAATATCGACACCAGCTACATTTAACCCCATGATCTGTGCAGCACGTACAGCAGTTTTGCGCTCTTCAGGTGATATTTTAATTGATGATGCAGTGGCTCCGCGATGTATATTAGATCTAAACTCTCCTGGCTTTGCCTTGCGCGACATCGAGGCCACTACTCGCTCACCTATAACAAAGCATCGTATATCTTCACCACTTGATTCCTTAATGTATTCTTGTGCAAGAATATTTGCATCTAATTCCATAAAAGCGCCTATAACACTTTCGGCTGCCTGCTGTGTTTCTGCTAATACAACACCCATACCCTGTGTGCCTTCTAGTAACTTGATGACTAAGGGTGCATCACTAGCTATTTTGATTAAATCTCTCACATCGTCTGGAGAGTTAGCAAAACCTGTTATAGGCATGCCTATGCCTTTGCGTGATAATAATTGTAAAGAACGTAGTTTATCGCGTGATCTAGAAATCGAAACTGATTCATTAAGAGTAAAGACCCCCATCATTTCAAACTGCCTAACTACTGCGGTGCCATAGAAAGTAATAGATGCACCTATTCTAGGGATAACAGCATCAGGCTTATCTAGAGGTTTGCCCCGATAGTGTATTTCGGGATGCGTCGACGTGATATTCATATAGCATCGAGTAGTATCTACAATTTCAACTTCATGTCCACGAGCGATTCCAGCTTCTATTAAGCGTTTTGATGAATATAACTTCGTATTTCTAGATAAAATTATAATTTTCATTATTTTTTGCCAAGCATAAATGAGCGATGCGGATCAACTATAAAATTTTTAGAAATACCAGTTCTGCCTACCAACAATCTAAAACCCATACTATCTCTATTTGTTAGGGTTAGGTCTATTTGGTAATGCAGGTCGTCTATCTTTATAGTAGTGCACACAGTTGTTCTTAACTCCCTTTGACCGTTAGAACTACGCACATATCTTTGATCAACTAGGTCGGCTATGCAATGTACTCGATAGCGCTTATTAGATTTCAAAGGTGAAACAGTAAAACGCGCTTTTCTCTTACCGCTCTTGGTGGTGTAAATTTCTATGTCCTCAGCGTGCAGCGCCGAAGTACGTGCACCTGTATCTATCTTGGCTTTAACTCGTTTTATGCCTAATTCTGGGAATCCAGCCCATTCTCGCCAACCTATAATATGCTTTATCATAGACTCTCTCAGATTTAACAATGTCATGCTACCAACATAAGTATCACCATTTTTTTATAGAAGCTTAAGATGATCAATAATAGTTGTTAGTTAATTATCTTCTTACACTTTCTAATTCTAGTAAATTATACTACAATCGTACAAGGTAAAATTGTAGAAATTAGAAAAATTTTTGAGACAGCGAAAAGATTTTGAGCTTTTTGGTACTGTAGTGTCGCCTGGGAAGAGCACTATTATAAACGCTCCTTTACCTAGCTTGTATTCACATGCAACTACCCAAACTCCTATATATGTAAGGCATGCAATAAAACAAGGACCTGTTTTGTTAATTACAGGGGCGCTGCATGGGGATGAAATAAACAGTATAGAAATAGTTAGGAGGATGTTAAACTCAAAAAAATCCAAATTGACTAGTGGCACCTTAATTGCAATTCCAATTGTTAATATATATGGCTTTGTTACTTTATCTAGGTATCTGCCCGATGGACGTGATCTAAATCGTAGTTTTCCTGGGTCAGCAAGTGGTTCGTTGGCAGCTCGATTAGCTTACTTCTTGGGCAATGAGATATTGCCTAAAGCAGATTATGTAATTGATTTACACACGGGAAAAGAGCATAGAACAAATTTTCCACAAATAAGAGCTACTATAGATTGTCAAAAGACGCTTAAGTTTGCGAAATCGTTTGATGCACCAATTATTATCAATTCAAATATTCGAGATGGCTCTTTGCGAGGATTAGCGCAGGAACAAAATATTCCTTCATTGGTCTATGAGGGAGGTGAGGGCTTGAGGTTTGATGAAGTTGCAATTAGATATGGTGTTCGAGGCATACTAAACGCAATGTCAAAATTAAAATTGACTACAACCTCGAGTTGCAACAAAGTGGAATCTATAATTTTGAGGAATACCAGCTGGATTAGGGCTCCCGTTAGTGGAATGTTATATTTAAAAAAAAGATTGGGTGAAAAAATTGTAAAAGGTGCTGTAATAGGACATATATTTGACCCTTTTACCTCAAAAAACGAAAATCTGACTTCATCCCTGAACGGAATAATTATCGGTAAAAATAATTTACCCTTGGTAACCCAGGGTGACGCTTTACTCAATGTAGCGATTCCAGGAAAACGTTCTTCTGCCAGTATAGATGAGATTGAAGACCAATTATATGATGAATATAATTCTTGACAGTTATTTCTAAAACTTTCTCAAAGCCTGTTGCTTTACTGAAATAAAGAAGTGCAAAGCAAGCCTAGGTCAGAAAGATTTGTAAAGATTATTTAAATTAGAATTTATTGAGGATAATATATATTGTAAGTGCGAAAAATTAAGTTTCGTGACCCAGTTGTAGAAATCTAGCCTAGATTAACCCAGGGATTTTAAGATAGGGGGAACTCATTATGTTACTCAAACTTGCAAGGTTCGCAAGTTATGCTTTATTGGTTGGTAGCCCGTGGCTGGCACATGCTGCAGTAGTTACTGCAGCATCCAGCCCAGTAAGCACAAAGCTGCCAAACTTCTCTGCCATAAATGCCAACAAATTAACTACTACTCTAGATACATCTATAGATACATATAACCAACAACTTAACATAATTTTACAAGCATCACCCTCCTGGGAAAATACCGTCCAACCCCTTGAGCAAAACAATACTAGTGTACGTAAAACCTGGAATATGTTACGTCACTTGAATGCAGTAGATAATAATGCTGAGCTACAAGCTGCCTATGATCAAGCTTTACCTAAAATGATTAGTTTTCGTACTGATTTGATGCACAATGAACAAATTTATCAAAATTACTTAGCAATAAAAGATAGTCCAATTTTTAAAACCCTCACTGTGCAACAAAAAAGTTCAATTGAACAAATGCTAAGAGAGTTTAAACTCTCTGGAGCAGAGTTAGATCCAGCACAAAAGTTACGTTATAGGAAAATTGTCCAGCAACTAGGCAAACTTAGCCTAGAACTTAACAATAATTTAAAAAATGCTATAAGTAGTTGGCAATATCATATAAGGCCTGAGCAGAAGGAAATGCTAGATAGAGTACCTAATATTATTAAAACAGCTGCAGCAAAAAAAGCGGAGAAACGAAAACTTAAAGGATGGGTTATTACATTAGACTTAAATACTGTTAATGGTATTTTAACCTATGCAAAGAGCCGCGAATTACGTAAAATTGTCTACACCGGATATGCTACGCTAGCATCTGATCAAGATAATAAAAACCCACAGTGGGATAACACCGCCAAAATTCAGCAAGTTATACAATTACGCCAAGAATTGGCCCAGCTATTAGGCTACAAAAATTTTGCAGAATACTCGCTGGCAGATAAATCAGAAACATCATACGAAGTGGTACTAGATTTTTTAGAAGCATTAGCCACAGAGGTACGCATTTATGCCCGACGTGATCTAGATAAATTGCAAGCCTTCGCTATGAGTGCAGATAGTATCGACGAATTACAACCATGGGATATTAGCTACTACTCTGATTGGCTTAAACATGGCCTGTATGAAGTGCCTACTCAAGAATTGCAGGCCTATTTACCTGCAAAACAAGTTTTAGAGGGGCTATTTAGTCTGGTTGCTATACTATACAACATACATATTGAGGAGGTTAAAGACGCTAAAGTTTGGGACCCTACAGTAAAGCTTTACACTATAACTGATCAAGACAATACACCTCGAGGATATTTTTATTTAGATTTGTATAATCGTCCTAACAAGTCTCCAGGCAGTTGGACAGAAGTATATACTCCTCGCCTCTTAAATAGTGACAACACATTGTTAGAGCCCATAACTTTTGTAAACACTAATGTAATGCAAGTTAAAAAAGAATTACTGACTCACAAAGATGTCTTACAATTATTCTATGCTTTCGGCGAAATGTTACAATACAACCTTGCTCTTGCTGATTATCCCAGTATATCTGGGCCTACTGCGTGGCAAAAAGAAAATCTACTTTTTTGTGGCAATTTTATGCAACGTTGGGGTTGGCAACCCAAGGTATTGCAAGATATTTCAAAAAATATAGATAATTCCAAAGACTTGCCGCAAGATATGATTGATAAATTAATGGGCGCACGTAAATTTAACGCTGGTTTGCATCTAGCTAATGAAGTGGAGCGTTCTATACTTGATCTTAAATTACATACAGATTTAACCCAGAGCCCACTAGAGATACAACAACAAGTACGTAAAAAATACCACATAGGACCTGCACTAGAAGAAGATAGGCCTCTTAATCGCACAGAACACTTGTTTCTTAGTGGTTTAGCAGGTGGTTACTACCAGACAATAATGTTAGACGTACTAGCAGCCGATGCCTATGCAGCTTTTGCCGATGCTAGCTATTTTAGTTCAAGACTAGGGCAAGACTTTATGCAAAACTTCTTTGAACAAGGTGGTATGAAAAGCACACATAAGTTGTTTGAGAAATTTCTGGGACGCGAGCCTGATCCAAAGTATTTTTTTGCTGAGTTGGGGTTAGATGGTTAAGAGGGTGGGCACACAAACTGCAAAATTTACACCTTAACTTCGTAGCATGGCGAACAAACTTTTGTTCTGAAGTTATGGCAAAGTGCCCAAGCATATGATATCGTGGTCTCACCACGATATGGCGACAACCTAAAACTATCAAAGATCAAAATCCCATTCACTACTATCACTGACTACTTCCAGGTCCATTTCGTATTTACCTAATCTAATTATATGCTCCTTTCTATACGGAGAAAATTTCTTTAATAGATCTTCCGATATTTCAATGCCATGCGTTGATGCTAATTTAATGACTCTGGTCATCTCCTCAATGGTATGTAGCAGAACCATATTTGTAACAAAATGATTATACTTTATAAATTTTCTTTGCTCTATCCTGTGATTACTTCTTATTGTAATATTAGCAAAAGAGACCCAGTTAACAAATTCGTTGAATTCCTCGCTTATACAGATTGTTATTAAACATTAGTCAAGATAAAATAAAAGACCTGTGTGACGTTGTGCGCGGATATTTTAAAGGCTATTTTGCATTTGACAATGGAAAGAACTGCCAGGTCGACAGAAGTTATTAGATACTGTAACCCTAAGCATGGGCGTTGCGTTTATAAAACATGACCAAGAAATTACAACAGAAGAGGTTGCGGCAAAAGCAGATGCTGTACTATATAAAGTCAAAGAAAATGGTAAAGATGGCATTATTTTTGCTTGAATTACCTTATTGAGGTCAGCAGGTGTGTTGTTTATGCTTTAAGATATTGGATATTGTAGAAATCTTAAAAGAGGAAACCTAAATTAAATATAGCGATGAGATGTGTCAGGTTTAAGTAAAACGTTTAGTGCGTTGCAGCTCACTACAAATCTACTGGATTTACCAACACTGTATATACTCTACATGAGCTAACATTATTTTCTTATAAAGCTCTATACTATGAAATGAATATATATAATAAGGGGTGCGCGACATGTCTAGAGCTTTATTAACAAGTGTATTAACGGTAGCATTCTTATTGTCTGGCTCTGTGTTTGCAGCAGCACATAGCGATAGCACAAGCTTAACAACTGATCAAAACTCTGACGCTATGCCAAGTAATGAACCACAGCATACAGATATGAACAAGATGGATACAAATGGCGATGTGACGCATGATGATACAATGCACAACGACACAATGCGTCAGGACGATATGATGCAGCAAGACAGCCTATCTCCAAGTGATACTATGCAGCAAAAGAGTGAGCCTGATACTTTGCAACCACAGCGTATGCCGACGGATAACCAGTAGGAATCTTCTTATTAATTAGGGTGCATCGTCATATAGATAGAGTATTTGCTTACGGCTTTGGTGATACAAATTCTGTTCCTTATCCACGCCAGCGATAGCAGTTTTGTAGCCGATAATAATTCCTATCGGCTATTAGCAAGCAACAATTCCTTGTTTTTAGAGTATGTGGTATACCCGTTTGATGTAACAAACTTGTAAACTCCTGTTGTTATGTATAACAATGTTATAAAAAAACTTCCTATCACTGCATATAAATAATTATTTAAAGCGCTGCAATATTGATTTAAACTCCACCATATTATGGTTTGTGACAATAATTGTATGGCTATAACGTGATCGGCAGTTTTTTTATACATTACAGTATCAAAGAAATCAATATACATTGAATATATTGCAAAGCCTATAATATTGTATAAACATACTGAGTAATAGTATTCGGCATATGTAAGTAATGCTTCATCGATTATAAAAAAACCTAAAATTGTACCCTTCGATAAATACAAAACAACTCCAATAGTAAGGTAGTAACATAATAGCGTAGTAGCAGAGAGCTTACATATGGTTTGTAATCTATTATCTTTCAGGCCTATAAGTGGCAAACAAGCTACTGCTGAGGCTATTCCCAATGATATGGCGGGAATTGAGTATATATATCTAATTCGCATTACTAGATTAAAACTCGCCATGGATTCCTTGCCCAATTGAGAACTGAGATAGCTGGAAGCCAAAATTCCTAAAAACACATAAAAATGTCGCCTTATGCCTGATATAGTTTTCGTAAGAATTGGATACACTTGATGCGTTTGATTCTCTGACATGTAAGCGGCGCTTTTATTATAAAGAGAATAGTTAACTAGTAAAATTGACAAGATAGAGGAGACAAAGACGGCAATGGGATAGCTATATATTCCACATGAATATACGTTAGAAAAGTAATGTGCGGCTATAACTGCGGAAATACAAGATAATATGGTATGTAGATATAACATTCCATGTCTTTTAGAAGATATAATTATTGAGGTGGTAGTAAGAAGGTTTTTAAGGAAATCACTTGCTGCATAAATGAATGTAAACTTTAAAAATGTACCTACCCCAATTATGCTGCTCATTTCATTTGAAAAGTAATATGATGATGTAAATGAAAAGAAAATTCCGCAAGCTAAAATGGCATATATGACACATATAACTCTAAGCAAGCTTGTTGATACATGGCCTTCTTTATGAGCAGTAATTTGTAAAGATACTTTTACCAAAGATGCATTAAAGGATGAAACCAGATACTGTATAGGGAATAAAAATGAAAAAAGATAGATTCCGCTTTCACTATGTTTGGCAACAATTGCAAGTATATAAATATATGTTAAATTCGTAATTATGTTGCTAAAGCTCAGGGAGTTGGCATGACGCACTATTGGGATGATATTATGGAAGCCATTTATTGATCTAAATGGTTTTGTTATGTTGTTAAAGACTGACATTGTTCTTCTTGGTATTGAGCTCTAAGTAGCCCTCTTTTCAATTTGCCGGTGCTGGTATATGGCAGTGTACTAGCGCTACACACATCGCGTACCAGTATGTTAGAATCAAGCGCTTCTCTTAAATAATTCTGCATATACGTTGTAAGGTTAGCGGGGGTATTTTCTTTATCATTTAATACAACGAAGATTATTAATTTGATACGCTCATTCTTTTCAAATATACCGATAGTAGCTGAATCTTGTATAAAAGGCAGTTTGTTAACATGTTGCTCTATGCTTGCAGGATGGTATAATGCTCCACCAATATTTAATGTGTCGCCTACTCTTCCTAATATTTTATATTGTTTTCCAGGAAGCTCTCGAATGATATCACCTATAATTCTAAATTCTTTATCATTGTGTTTATTGTTTATAGGGTTGCCTTTGAAGTATAAGCTGTCGTGATTGTAGTTTAATACATCGCTTGCAAGACCAAAATTATGTGATTTAATAAATACTTCGCCAGTACTGTCTTGAGTGCTTGTTTGCCTGTTAACTATGATTATATCTCTTCCAGGAACTTTAGCGTTGAAATGTCCTATAGAAATTGGTCTGATTGGTATAGAGTAAAGGTAGCTTTTTCCAAGCTCGGTTGCACCGCAAGATTCTAATAATGGTTTATACCCCGTACGCCTAATTAGGTCGAATTGGTCATCATAATCACCAGATTCACCAGATGAGAATAAAAATTGAATACCACATAAATCATTAGGATCTAAGGAATCGTTTTCACGCCAGTAACGTTGTACTCTCGGATATGTTCCAAATCGCTTAATTCCGGACTTTCTGATAAATTTTGAAAAACCAGGGTGCTTAGGGCCTGGGTAGAATAATGCTAGTGGAGAGTGGTTTACAGTAGATGAAAATAAAGTAATGGTACCTAAAATCCATCCGAGGTTTGTTGGCCAATAGCTAACTTGTTCTTTTGGTATTGAATACCCTGCATTTGCCAAGACCATCTCATGCGTGATAACCACACCCTTTGGTTCTGCCGTTGTACCAGAGCTAAAGCATATAAATAAAGGCGAATCAATCTGATATGTAAATGCATCTTTAGCACAAGGGTTGTTTGTGCCCAGAAAATCACCCCATGACACAACATTATTATTGCTTTTATCGCCTACTCCATTGATTACCACGGTCTTGTAGCTGTCTATATCTTTAAATTTGTCATACGTAGATTGGGTATCCCCATGCTGAATTATTTGATCAACAAACACCAGCTTAGGAGGAGTAGTATCTAGCCTCTTTTGGATTTCAGAAGAAGATATGTTATTTAAAATACAGCTTATTCGGCACCCGCATTTAATAGCTCCAAGAAACACTGCTATTGCCTCTAGAGTATAGTTAGCACATATTGCAATGCTGTCGCCAGGAGCTAATTTTGACGAAGATATGCTTGCAGCTGCCAAATCCGTTAGTGCCCTTAATTGACTAAAAGAAATTTTTTCTATATCAGTGCCATCTTTACCGATTATTAAGGCGATATCATTTATGTGAGCCGAATCAAAAATAGTGTTATAAATATTTAGAGTCGCCCCATTTAACCATTTGGGTTTAGAGGTGTCCTCTGTTTGAGTAAATATCTCAGTATAAAGCCTATCAAATTTAACTTTATTTATAGACTTTTCTATGTAGAGTGGCTCATTACTGATAGTCCATTGATAATATTCGTCATAATCAGAAAAACCATGATTGTTTATAAGCCCCTGTAAACTACTGTTTTCTATATATGCATCACTGGGAACCCATATTGGCGCCGGACCTAGTGTTTCTTCATTCCATTCAAAGTATATGAAGTCGAATACAGCTTGGTGTAAACATAGAGGCCAATTTGGATTAAGATGATTTTGGGACAAAATACTCCATGCCTTATCGGAGGGCATATTGTCAGATATAAGCGCATCGATGACAGAATATAGCTTATCTGCTTCCTCAATAGTTAAGATGTCTTCAATTTGGTCCTTTAGAGCAGCTAGTGATGCGCTTCTCATACATATGACTCTACAAAAATATCATGCGTTGTTGGCACGTTAGAGAGAATTTTATTTAATATGTCTGCTATTTTCGTTATGTGTTCAGGTCTGAATAGCTTATCATGCTTTCCTTGTATTATATGGCGAGATATATTGCCATGGAAAACTGAACCCCATCCGTTATAGTCGTCAATGCTAACAGGATATTTAACAGGCTCTGGCGTGTCTGCTTTAATTAATGACATTTGGTCAAGCAAACATCTAGGCATATAATTATAGAGTAAAGTTATATTTGCGATTATTTCTTGCTTAAATATGTGTCCTTCAGCTGAGTTGATGTTAACTTTCTGCTCGTTTTCTAGCCAATCAATTTCATTTTTAAGCTCAGCGTCAAGAGAAAGCTGATTTTCCATATTAATAGCATGATGAAAATTGAAAGTATCTATCATAATCAAGTTGGCTACACGAAATCCGGCATCTATCAAGTAATTTGCCACTTCAAGGGCTATCGTGCCACCAAAAGACCAACCAGCAAGGTTAAATTCACTAGAGCTTTGTGCTTCTATTAGAAGCTTTGCGTAATAAGCAGCCATCTCCTTAATAGACGTAAATTTGTTAATTTTTCCGAAAAATGGATTGCTAATCGCGTATATATTATACGTTGTAGACAGGTCTTTAAGTTTAAGATAAGGTAATGCCAGCCCCGTTATGGGATGAAAAATAAATAAGTTTGTTGTATTTTCAGGTGTAACCTTGATAGGCAATATTGTTAATTTCTTGTAGTCAATGGCTTCATTGTTACTATGTTGCAAGTACTTGCATAGCTCTTTTACTGATGCGTGGTTAACTATTTCAGGCACACTTATTTTTAATCCAAGATTATTCTGAATTAAAACTGATAGTTTCGCTATCTCTAGTGAGGTTATTCCGAGTTCAAAAAAACTGTCAGTAACAGAAATCTCTGAAATATTGAATTCAGTTTCAATAATGCTTGCTATTGATAGCTGTAATGAATCTTGAACTCTGCAGACACCTTTAGCCTTCACTTTTTGGGATTTAAAAACATTAGATAGAGCCTCCCTATCAACTTTCCCATTTGGTAACAGCGGAAAACTATCACATTTTATACAGTGGGCAGGTATCATATATGTTGGCAGTTTGTTTGCGAGTCTCCCCCGATAAGCTTCTTTTTCAAAATTAGCAGCTTTTATGAAGGCAACAAGTTCTAAAAGTTTCCCCTCATTTATTGTTCTAATTATGCACTGTTCAACTTCAAACTCTTCCTTTATGGCCATTTCTATTTCAAGCAGATTAACTCTTTTGCCAGAAATTTTTATTTGGCCATCGTTTCGGCCTTTATATAATAGATCTCCATCAGGAGTGTATTTTCCTAAATCTCCAGTTCTAAATGCGGGGATCCTAGTGCCATTTATGGAGAGGGATGTAAATTTATCATTGTTCGTATCTTTTAGGTATCCAATCGCTAAACCTCTTCCAACAACAACTATTTCACCCTCTTCCATGCTAGGCAGAATATTTAATTTCTCATCTAAGATAAATATGTGATTATTATCTATGACCCTCCCAATCGGAATGACTCCTTTGTTAAAGTCATCGTTAGATACTTCATGATAAGTAACATCAGCAGTCACTTCTGTAGAGCCATACAAATTAATAAGTCGCGCATGCGGCATAACAGCTTTGAATTTCTTGGCAAGTTGCAAAGACAGCGTCTCACCACTGACCACCCAAAAATATAATTTAGGAATCTGTTTGCTTAGGTTGTTATATTGGGTTAAAACTGAGAGAAATGATGGCACTAATACAATTCTAGTAACGTTATAATCAAATAGAAATTTCAGAAAATTTGCTGGGTCTTTAACAATATTTTTCTCTGGTATAGCCAATGTAACCCCTTGTAATAAAGGAGAAAATATTTCAGCTAATGAGTCTACAAAGCATATGGCTGTTTTTAAAACACATATCTCCTCATCTATGTATGGAAATTCCTTCCACATCCACTGCAACCTGTTGATTAATGAGTCATGACTTATTAATACACCTTTAGGTTTTCCTGTAGAGCCAGATGTATATATAAGACAGGCAGGCGCATATTGGCTGTTGCTAAAACTAGGAGGTTTTTTTTCCGATGCGATGCTTTTATCAACTGAACTAAATGATATAACCTTTGCTTTAGTTTTAAATGGTAGTTCATTTGATATTGTTATTACATATTTACATTCAGAGTGATCAACCATATATGCAAGTCTTTCTGACGGATAAGTATCGTCTAGCGGCATGTAGATAGCGCCTAGCTTTAATGTTGCAAGAATGGACACTATAAGCTCAATGCCACCTGAGCCATATATGCCAACCACGTCTTTATTGCTAACGTTGTTTGCTGACAAGAAATAATAGAGCCCATCTACCATTTCTTGTAGCTCAGAAAAGGATATTTTGGTATTTTCTGATATTAAAGCAAGTGTACTAGGCGTAATTGTTACCTGCTCTTCGAATAAGTTATATAAATTTTCAACGTCTAGCTTTTGCAAGCCTAAGCTCCTCGGTAAATAATAGAGCAAGTGTTTTAATTTGTAGTTTAAGCAACAGCAAAATTCTCATAAAGCCCAGTTTGTAGCGCTTGCTTGTAAATTGAGTTTGCTATAACTATATCCTCGACAGCCATACCTAAAGGGCTAAATAACTTTAGTCCATCGCTTGTTTTCACCTGATTAAAAAGGATTTCCCCGATTTGTATGATGTCTTCACGTTTTATCAGGCCTTGGTTTACAGCATGAGTAAACGCTGATTTTGCGTTAAAACATTCGTCCCAGTCATCAATAACAATTTGGCTAGCTCCAGCATATACATCAATATCAAAGTCCATGACGGATTGATTGACAATTAAACGCTTGTCTGCCATATCCTTATAATTAATATAAGGTTTTGTTGCAGAAGTCGTGGTAATTACAACTTCTGCCTTAGATACAGCTTCTTGCCATGAAGAGCACTGTATTATCTGGTCAGATAGAATATCATTATAATTTGCTGTATTACTGTAACAATATACTTTTTTTAAAGACGGATACAATTTAGGTAGCATGGAAGAATGTAGTCTGCCTAATTTACCCATGCCAATGACTGCAGCACTTTGTAAGTCTGGGCACAAAGCATCTATACCAACAAGTGATACTGCAAAGGTACGTTCAGTGTTGACTTGAGAACCATCAAGAATTGCCATGGGCGCATTTGTTTCGGGATGATTTACTATAATCAGAGCATTTGCCCGTTGTAAACCTCTTTTATAATTCTCCGGATGGCTTCCAATCCATTTTATACCCACCATCTCTGTGCTGTCATCTCTATTGTTTACGTATGCAGGCATAGAGATAACCCTGTCTGTGATAGGGACGGTCGCATTTCTTCTAAGATACTGTTTGGATGGCTGTCTAATAAGTTTATGGTGGTGGGCTTCAAATGCACGTTTTGTTTCATCTTTTACTAAAGTTGGATTTGACTCTAATATTTTTGCAATATTTTCTGCGTTAAGAAGATGAATATTGCGCATTACATTCGCTCTCTCTTGCTCATATCATCAAACACCATATCTAGTGAATTAATAAACCCCCATACCTCTCTGTATGGAGGCCAACCAGGATGGCCAGAATCGATATCTTTTTGCCTTTCATAAAATGCTATTCGCCAATCGTATTGCCCCGGCCGACGATGATGCATTTCGTGCGAAGGTAATGGTCCGGGCATAATGGTCAACCGTACGACCAAGTGCCCAAGCATGTGTATGAACCACGATGTTACATTCAATATATTTTTTGCAATACTGCTGGTTGATTTTGGAAATGGCGACCCGCTTAATACAGACCAACATTTTAACGCAGTTAGTTGCTTTTTATCGTTTATAGAAGATGCGGTTGCATCTGATGGGCTGGGATGCTCATTTATCGTTTCTAGCAACGAACTGGCAGTTGAGAGCACAAACAGTGGAAATATAAACGAAAAAAATACTTTATAAATTGGCAGACTGAAATATACTACTGTGAATACACAGGCTAATATATACAGGATTCCGAAAAATCGTCTTGCTTTATTTTTTGCTAAAACATTCGCTAGAATTCTTTCATATGTGCTTTTGATATAAAACTTAGGGGATAACAGCGTTATAATAAGCTTCTTCCATAACGCATGTTTGCTCATGCCTAATTTTAATCCAAAACTTTCTAAGTATATTATATGGGGGTCAGTCTTTGAGCACAATATATCACTATTGTGATGCATGCTAACATGGTCGAACTGATATGCTTTAGCGGTTCTAACCAGTAAAATGGTGGTTACAAATTCCCCAATAAATTTATTAACCCTAGAACTTTTAGAGAAGCAATTATGTACACATTCATGCCTTATGGTTAACACCATATTTCGAGTGCCCGCTACTGTAAAAATCCATAATATTGGTACTAGAATAAATTTTAGCGAAGGTGTTCCAGATAGGCAATAATAATTAGCGAGAATGCAGCCGAAAAATAATGATAGCGGTACAAAAAAATGGACCCATTTACTAAGAACAAAAAGTGGTTTCTGGTTAGGCAATGCTTTGCCTGTCAACCAAGTAAAAAAGTTTTGCGTATACGCAGGCAACCTTAAGTATGAAGAGCGTATGTCTGCTGTCGTATCATGTACTGCATCGTGAAAGGATACATTAGAATTTATACCAGCCATATTCCTTTAGCCAATCAACTGTCAAGCTTAATATGTAAATGCTAATAAAGCGATTTCATGGTTTTGGTCGATATAAACGACCTAATCTACACGTCAGATATTCTCATTATTAAGCCTTCCTGTCAAGGAGATGCTGGATTGAAAATTGTTCCAATTTCTTATATATCGACACGCGTACACGGCGGATAGTCGATATTTAGCGAAAATATTTCTATCCTGACGGGGCAAAATTTGGTAGCCACAAATGCTTCATAATTTTCATGTATTTGCAGCCTATTTGCATGCCATATATTAAATTCATCTTTTCTGCTATCCATGACTTGGTAAGGCTCTTCATTATTTTGCAAGGCAATTTTTAAGAACTTAAAGTCCAAATTTTGGCCTAAGCCAATACCTTTAGAACAGGATTCTTTGATGCTCCATAATTTGTAGAACATGCGTAATTGTTCATGCTGGGGCAATCCAGAAATTAGTCTAAATTCTTCTGGTGTTAAAAATGTACTTGCAACGTCCAAGTAATATGGGAAACATGTAACTTTCTCTATATCAACACCTATCTCTGAATCATTAGATAAAGCACATAAACTAGTTCCATCAGCGTGAGAAATGTTAAAACGCAGAACGGTTTTGCGGTCTTTAAGTTGTGGTTTGCCATGATTATTCATAGCTAATATTATTTGAGATGGGTCTATGGGATCTAAATAAAAAGGCAATATCTCTCTTAAAAATGAGGGTCGTGAACGCTTGTTTGGTCTGATTTTTTTTGCATTAATGCCGCCGAGCACCCCTGAGAGCGGATTAGATGAAAATTTCGTATTGAAAAGTTGATTAGTATTAATTACCCACACATGTACAGTGTTCGAACTAATACTAATCATTAATTATCAATATTAACATCTATAGATATATTAATAGTTGGCCACATTCTTGCTTAACTCTAGCTGTGTATCGAGCTCTGTTTGATTTGTGATTTGATTGTTGTCATCCACCTGCACAACAGTTGGCACAAATGTCTTCGCAACTGCAAGCGGCATAGACATATATGCAATGATAATCACTATATCTTGAGGTTGTACTAACCTGCTAGCAGCTCCATTAATACAAATAACTCCTGAGTTGGCCTCGCCTTCAATTATGTATGTTTCGAATCTAGCACCATTATTTATATTGACTACATGCACCTTTTCATTTGGCAGCATATTGGCAGCAGAAATTAGAACCGAGTCAATAGTGATTGACCCAACATAATTTAGGTTAGCGTCAGTAACTGTCGCGCGATGAATTTTTCCAGAAAACATAGTTTTATTCATAAAGAGTCCTCCTGCGACAGCACCATACCATAAAAATATTCTAAGTCAACACGATATTCTGGTTAATAACATATGTGTCGAAGATGATTGCTTAAGCTCCTTATTGCCATTCCAGGGTAAGCTCAACTAAAACGTGTTACATTAAAGTTTTTAGATTAAAGCTCTTTTTGGTGCGTTTTAGTTGTTTTTGCTCATCCTCAACAGCCCGAAGTTTTTTTCTGCTGCTGACCTGACTTTCATCATGCTGAGAGGGCAATGTTGAAGCGGGTCTTGATGCATGGCAATTAGATGAATACGCAGCAGGGGGCAGCATTAGCGGAGGCGCTCCCAAAAATAATGATTTGCCAAACACATCTGGGAAGTCAGAATCTGAATGCAAAACTCTTGGAGAAGAGCTTGTGGAATGGGTAGACGAAGAGCATGCGGAAGTATTAGGTGACGTTGCATTAGAGGGAAGAAGGAGTGGCGGTAAACTAGAAGAATCTAGGCTAGAAAATATTAGTTTTGCCTCAGGAGAATCAAAGTCTAGTCTGGGTTTATCTGTGTGATCTAGGGACATCCTTTCAATCTTCGAATAGCTAACTCATCGGCATATACAGCTTCCTGTATTCGTTCTCTGGATATGTCATAATTAGCACATACTTCTTCTTGAAGAGGTGTTTTTTGTTAAATCATTGGAGAGAATTTTTTTGCAGCTTTCTTTGCAGAATTTGTAAATAATAGAGTCCATTCTTTTTTGTTTTTTACGACGGCAACTCATCGCGCTTAGATTTATTAGCTTTAAATGCCCTGCGGCCACTTTTTACGTCTTCTACTACTCCTGGAATTGAAGACAAATACAGGGTCTCTAACATTGCTTTGTAGTCTTCCCCAGACATTAAAACTACATTTCCCTTCTTGCTTGTCAAGGTTATTGGTTGATGCGAATCTATAGTATCTTGGGCTAATGAGAATAAGTTTGCTCTAGCTGAGCTAATTGGAATTATGTGGCTACTCATATGTGTCAGCTATTTTATTAAATATGACCCTTTTTAGTTGTACAACATATTGGAAATAAAATCAACATTGTATGGAGGATCATCACATATGGGACTTAGGAGTTAGAGCCAATCAAACTCTATCGGGCATATTTTACATACTTTCGTATATTAGAATTTTAAAACTCATAATCAGAAGTATTTTTCATGCAATATTAACGCAGTCATACAAAGTTCTAAGGCTGATTTGTAACTAAAAAAAACAAGCCAAACACACAACAAAAAAAGCTTTCGATTACAATAACACTGAATTTTCCAAAGATTTTACTTTTTTACATAAATATCCTACCATGCAAATAAGGGATATGCATAAAAATTCATCATTATATTCTATATATTCCATACTGGGCTCAAGGACGAGCATTTTAATGATAAGGAGTAATCAATATGCCATTTGATCAAAGGGAACTAAAAAGTGATATTGCTCGCGCATATGATAGTTTTACCGTAGAAATACCACAACAAGTCAAAGACAAGTTTCTTGAGTTAGTAACTGATGCATTAAAAAGGCTACATGAAGGATATGCTGATGACTTTGCCCCTGCAAAAAATGTTGGTCAATATCAACTAAAGTTTGCATACAACTATTTAAGACACCATTACCAATTACAGTATTTACGCTCCATAGCAGGAGAAGAATTACAAAGAAAAATATATATTATTGCATATAACGCATTCTGCTCTTTAGGTTTAAGTGAATATTTTGTGCTGCCATTATTATATAGGCGCAAATATCAATGGGAAAAGGTACTACTTGAGCAATTTGCAAATAGTAATCTGAATTGGCCAGATCAAGCATACTTATTTGCTGATTTTGTAGCAGTTGATTTTGCTAGTAATATTAGCTTATACGCTAACGCTGATATATATAGTCAGTTTAGACAACAATTATCCCAACAACTTAACTTTTTTAGAGGCGCATTAGAAGCAGAGACTGATATAGACTATATGGTAGATAAAGTAAAACAGCATGCACCGCAGCAATACCGCGTAATCCCAAGACCCACTCATTGTCTATTAGATGAAAATCACCCAATAAATATGTTAAGGTTTTTTCAAAACACTCTATTTGGTTGGTTACCAGGTAAACTTACCGATACCATAATAGCGGAACAAGTTGAGCCTATTTTGCCAAAGCTTAAAGAACAACAGGAAAAATTGGCTTTAATTCCGAATATGCTGCAGTATCATGCTCAAGCGGATCCTACAGATGGATTAAGCTCTTCTAGCTTAAACTTACTAGTGACAGCAGCAATGCGTCAAACATTTATTATGCGTACAAAAATTAGCCATGGTTTTAAAGGCAATGCTGAAGCTTTAGCGCAAAGACTATTGCTTGAATGGATGAGAAGCGAAGGATTTCAACAAGTAGAAGATCTTATCCTAACGTACGACAATTCATGTGTAATCCAACGTGCTGCAATGCAAATCCATGTCAAGATAATGGAAAAAGTAGATGAGTATCTCCGCTTCCCTAGTTTGGTACGTTTTGATCCAAGCAGCCATGTGGAGACTACTCCTTCCAGTATCCCACTGCCACGTAGAACTCCAAGCCCAGAGATTAGAGGATAGTTTATTTAATCTCTGCTAGCTCTTCTTCAGATACATCCCGGGCTTGCTCTTCTAGCATGACCGGGATCCCATTACGAATAGGAAAAGCCATTCTATCGCCACGGCACACTAATTCATCTGCTTCTTTTCGATATATAAGTTTACCTTTACAGATTGGACAAGCAAGGATCTCTAGTAAGTTTTGATCGAGCATGTTGTTTCTCCTTCACTAATGCCAAAAATTTTGTTGTGAATTCATGTTGAGGCGCAAATTGCACAACAACATCAATTACATTTAAGTCTAAGCCAAAGTTACTACATTTTACCCAATCTTTGGCAGTAATATAAATTGGATATTGGTCCGCAAACTGCAAGTCCTCACGCATAAAAGCAAAATGATCAGGAAATGCATGCTCAATCACAGTAAAGCCCATTTGTCGTAACGTACTAAAAAAGCGCTGCGGATTGCCAATTCCAGTTACTGCATGCACAGTTTGGCCAGTCCCATCTATATCTTTCTGCGGGGCCAATACAAAGTCGCAACCATTTTCTAATATAAAATCTACAGTATTGAGTCTAGAGATAGGCTCACGCAAAGGACCCATTGGCAAGCAATAACCATTACCGAATTTTGTTTTACAGTCTATAGTTACTACCTCTATATCTCTTGCCATACGATAATGCTGTAAACCATCATCAGCAATTATTAGATCAACATCATTTTCTAACATCTGCACTGCAGCAACTCTACGTCTGGCAATAACTACTGGCACTCCTGTAGTTTGTGCTAACAGTAACGGCTCATCACCCACAATAGTGGGATCAGCATCTGGCGTTACACGCACACATTTGCCATCTTGAGAAGCAAAACTCTTATATCCACGGCTTACAATACCTACCCGGTAGCCATGTTGTTGCAAAAGATTTACTAAGTAGATTACTAGCGGAGTCTTACCAGTACCGCCAACTGTAATATTACCTACCACAATTACCGGCACTGATGACTTATAAGCAAAACGCTGATAAATATAGCTACGGATATAGACTACAAATCTAAAGAGCAGAGAAATAGGACACAATAACCAGCCAACAAAAGCAGCACGTTGCCAATGCTGCAATAACCAGTTACTAAAGTACTGACTGGAGTTGCGCATATCTACCCTGCTGAGCAATTAACTGTTGGTGAGTGCCAGTCTCTACTATTTTGCCGCCATCCATAACAATAATTTTATCTGCGTGCTCAATAGTTGATAGACGATGAGCAATAATTATTGTGATCCTATCTTGTATCAACCTTGTCAGAGCTTCTTTAATTAAATTCTCTGATTGTGTATCTAACGCTGAGGTAGCCTCGTCCATGATTAATATTGGCGCATCCTTGAGGATAGCTCTAGCAATTGCCAAACGTTGACGTTGGCCACCTGATAATAAACAGCCATTTTCACCTATCATTGTGTCAAAACCATGTGGTAACTGCTGAATAAAATCAAAAGCATTTGCAACCTTAGCTGCATGCTCTATTGCTAGCCTGTCAGGGTTCTGCATACCATAGGCAATATTTTTTGCTACAGTATCGTTGAACAAAATAACCTGTTGAGTCATCAGCGCTATTTGCTGGCGCAAATTAATTAGCTCAATAGAAGAAACATTTTGCCCATCGATATATATATTGCCTGCGGATAAATCATAAAATCTAGGAACTAATGTCGCCAATGTAGACTTACCACTACCAGAGCCACCAACAATTGCAATGGTCTCACCTTTTTTAACCGTGAATGATACATTATCTAAGATTTTGTTATCAGGCTCATCTGGATAGGCAAAAGATACCTGCCTGAATTCTAATGATTTTGGTCTAGTAATAATTTGTTGAGTAGCAATATTTGCTTCTGGTGGAGTACCAAGTAAGGCATGAATACTCTCCACTGCAGAAATGCCCTTCTGAAATACATTATTCACTACACTTATCTGCTTCAGAGGCCTGATCATGGCAATCAACACCCCTATTAGTCCAAAAACCTTACCTGGAGACAACATTATGCTGTTATGCGTTACTAACAATATAAAGCCAACTAATACTATACCACCTATAGTTTGCATAATTGGTGAACTTAAAGCAGAAATTAGAAACGTCTTAAGTTCTTGCTGTCTATTCTCTTCAGTGCTTCTTTGTATACGCGCTAATTCATACTCATTACCTTGATATAATTTTATTACCTGGTACCCAGTAATAATTTCTGCGGCAACATTAGTAACCTCGCCCATTGTATTTTGTACTCTTGCAGTATAACGACGCATACGTTTACCAAGATTACGTAATACATATACTATAACTGGTGCGACACAAACTACTATTAAAGTAACGCGCCAACTTATGCTAAACATAACACCTACTAGCACCACCGTCGCAACTATACTATTTAGAAATTCACGCACTGAATCTGACACAGCTGTTGATACTTGCTCGGCATCATAATTAATCTTAGAAATTAATGTACCAACTGTATTGGATTTATAATAAGACATGGGTACAGTCAATAAATGTGCTAACATCTGTTGGCGATAATCACGCACGACACTACGCCCAACATAACCCATAAAATATTTGGCTAAAAATTCACCGCAACCGATAGTAATAAATACACCAATTATAATAAGTGGCATCCGCTCAAGAAAGGTTGGATCTCTATCAATCAAACCAGAGTCCAAAGTGTACGGAACCACATACTTATATATCGCGCCCTCGGCGGCTCTAGTCATAATTAAGCCAGCTATTGCACAAAATAATGCTTTGCTGTAACGACGCGCGTTGTACATAAGCTGCGCGAAAGCTTTCAACATAGGTTGTTTAGTCTTCTTTTTCATGCGCTCATTTTACCTGAAATATAAGTCTATTGCTAAAAATACACTATATTTCTAATAGTTCACTAACTTTGTATACGCCAAAACTCTCGTCTGGAACCACTTCTATATGTTTTAGGTATTAAACTAGCCAATGATTCGCCTAAACGTAAACGAATAGCGCCATCCCTATCAGATGCAAAAATTGGTATTCCCCGCTCCATATATCGGTTTATTATCTCAGCTTTGGGGTGTCCGTACATATTTTGATATCCAACCGGTATCAATGCTAAAAGTGGATTTACTGCTTCAATAAATTTTGTTGTAGATGAAGTTTTACTTCCATGATGAGGGACTATTAATACTTCAGCATTAATCGCGCTGCTAGCAATTAATTGTCGCTCACTCAACGCTTCTATATCACCAGTTAATAGTACTCGCTGATTATTGGCCTCCACTAACAACACGCAGGATTTATCATTACTTTTTCTATAAACACCACTTGGATGTAACATTGTAAAAAATACCCCATCCCACTCCCAGTGCTGTCCTGCCTTACATGGCATTGCTGTTGGAAATTTATTCCCTGCGCTAGTTAAAATTTCTGTATTAGGATAGGCCTGTAATACCTCATGAACTCCCCCACTATGATCTTGATCAGAATGACTAATAACCAGAGAGTCTATTTTTTTAACCCCCAAGCTACGCACAAAAGGCACTACAACCTGTCGTCCCATACCAACATTACCTACATCGTAAACCAAAGTGTGCTGTGCAGTTCTAACTACCGCAGCCATACCTTGCCCTACGTCTAGTAAAGTAAAATCAGCTTGCCTATACGGGATCTGCAGTGGCATATATAAAAATAAGGGGGCAAACCCAAAGCATCCCCATGCTCTTCCTGGTATACCTTTAGGAGCAAATAGCCATAGAAAACCAAATAGTGCACAGCCAATGCGTAAGTAGAGATAATTTGTAGGTAAAGACCAGTTATACACCTGAAAATTATTAAAATACTCAAGTATTGGCCATAACAATTGTAAACTATACTCTGCTACGCTATGCAAGCCACAGAAACAAAAAGGCAAAACTGCATAGCCAATCCACGGTATAGCCAACATATTAGCAAAAAAACCTACTTGTGAACTTTGTTGAAAGAATAAGCATGATATAGGCAAGAGCCCAAGTAGCAACACAAATTGTGCACGCAGCCATAGAGTGAATATGTTGCCTTGTCGTGGTGCGGTAAATGCATACAATAAACATCCAACTGCTCCAAAGGATAACCAAAATCCAATGGACAACACTGCAAATGGATCAAGTAATAAAACAGCTATCAGAGCAATACAATAACTGTTTATTCTATTAATCTTGCCATATAAAATACTACCACCCAGCCAAATACTAAGCATTATAAGAGCTCGCTGAGTGGGGATGGCAAAGCCAGATAAAGCAGCATATACAGTACTAACTAGCAACCCCACAACAGCTACAAAATTTGGGGCACTAATGCTGGTTCTTGTTGCCAACAACCGCCGCCATATAAACCAACATAACAAAATAGAAATATTACATATAAAGCCTAAATGCATACCAGAAATTGCCATTAAATGCGCAGTTCCGGTATTTTGCAAGACTTCTCGTTGCTCTTGAGTAATACCCTGCTTTATCCCCAGCAATAGTGCTCCGACTATTCCTCCATATTCACCCGAAGCACCAATACGCGCAAACATATATTGTCGCAAGCGATGAATATTCCAAGTCGTACTTATTAATTTATTATTATCATTATTAGGTACTACCCTACCGAGCGCTGCGATGCGTTGCATAAAGTAGTACTTCTCACGGTCAAATCCGGCAGGGTTAACCAGATCCCGTGCTTGGCGTAGCTTTAATCGTAATTGCCAAGTATCGCCAGCTTGTAACTTAACCCGTGGCCTATACCAACTTACCCGCACAGTACGTGCTAGTTCACTCGGCTGCTTAATATCAAATATAAACTTTTGTGTATCTGTAGATGTGTCTTCTACTACACTGGTAATAGTACCCGTTACAGTTAATGGCTCCCCCTCCAAACTAGGGGGTAGACGCAGGTGTTGCTGGGCGACAATTTGCTGAGTCATATATGTATAGCCAGCTATACATGCTAGAAGCAACAATAACGTAGGATTACGTACAAAAAAATAAATTGCGATGACACTACATAGTAAAACTGTTAACAGCGATACACTAGGGACATATACAAAACATGCACATACTCCAGTTAGCAGTGCACAAGCAATACTTGGTAAGTTAATATGCATAAACAAAAAAGCCTAAAACAGTATTATAAAGAATTAAGTCACCACAAATATATCCGCAAATTTAGTAGTATCATGCGTGATCACAATTTATGGGAATTTAATCGTCACGCAGTAGTATGGGGCTTAACAATAGGGATCATGTGCGCATGGATCCCTATGCCGTTTCATACTACTATTGCAGTTACCATTGCGTTAATCGTGGATTGTAACATACCACTTGTAGTAGCTAGCATCTGGTTTGCAAATCCATTATCCATGCCTATTATGTATTATCTAGCTTATCGTATTGGTGAAGCTATTTTAGGTCTAAATCCACAAGCAATAGACTTCCATCTTAGTATCAAAGACTTAATAGCAGCATTTGATGAAGTATGGCAACCGCTACTACTAGGTTGTTTAGTATGCAGCATATGCTGTGGCATTATTACCTATATTATTTGTAATATTTGCTGGTCAATACCAAATTTAAGAAACAAGTTTTTAGCAAAGTATCGATAATTGTTTAAATCATCCACGAGTTTAAGGGATGTATAAACGCCTTTTTAAGGTGGATAATTCAAGCCACTGCTCAATGAAACGGTTAATATCACCCTCATAATACGACTACACGATCAGTAAAATAATCTATAGCGCAGAAATGGTATATTCGACCAAATATCAGCTTTCCAGCAAGTCTACCGCTGGATTTCCAGCATTCCAACGGTAGACTTGTTGCTTTTCTTAAAAAATAGGGTTGCACTTAAGGACTAACACAGGAAATAACAAAGTGTACTTACATATAACACTCAATATTGATGGCTTATTAGATAGTAAATCTATATTTTTTTTGTACCAGGTCAACTGGTAAGACTTCTTTAATTAAATATCAGCTAGAAGAAAATATATGTAAAAAGCTCTATTTAGTTTGTTTTGATCAAAACCATAGAATAATAGATGGTATAGAGATTATTCATTGGCGTAATTTTATTAAATTATTACAAAACAATACTTGGTTAAGTGCATTTTGATCACTCACTGACTGTTTCTTCTTCTACTTTTTCGCCCTGAGATACTTTTATGACTGCTCCATCTAAGAATGCCCCATTTTTTTCTAATGCGCGTTGTTTGGCTTCTTCCTCGGCAAATACCACGTAACCATAACCACGGCTACGCACAGTATCTTGATCTAACGCTATTTCTGCCTTTACTACGGCACCACAACTAATAAAAAAATTCTTTAGATCTATCTCAGAAATCCATCGCGGAATATTAGTCACTTTAATTATATGCATTAAGTACTCCATCTTGAAGTTGGTAAATTATATCCATTCTTTGTGCCAGATCCATGTCGTGGGTTACAATCACAAAAGATGTATTACTCTTGCGATTAAGGTCGCACATCAACTCGAACGCCATATTAGCATTTTCTTGATCTAAGTTTCCAGTAGGCTCATCTGCTAATACCAAGTCTGGCTCTGTAACAAGCGAGCGAGCGATGGCCACACGCTGGCGTTCGCCGCCAGATAATTTCGCTGGGCGATGCGAACTGCGTTCGCTGAGCCCAACTGCAGCTAGCAGCTCTTCTGCTTTGGCTAAAGCCTCTTTAACTGGCCGTTTTGCAATCAACAACGGCATGGCAATATTTTCTAATGCGGTAAATTCTGGCAACAAATGATGCATTTGATAAATAAAGCCAACTTCTTGATTACGCAGTAGACCACGCTTGGTTTGATTAAGGGCCATGATATCTTTACCGCTAATCAATACTGTCCCAGAAGTAGGATTATCCAAGCCACCAAGCAGTTGTAGCATAGTGGTTTTACCTGAGCCAGACTTACCAACTATTGCGATTTGTGATCCAGCCGGGACTTGTAAATTAATGTCTTGTAAAATTTTTAAACCATGTTTGCCATCTGCAAACGTTTTACTCAGATTACGACATTCTAAAACTATATCTTTACTCATAACGTAAAGCCTCTGCTGGGGCTACGGTGGCGGCACGCCACGCGGGATAAATAGTCGCCAGTAAACTCATAATTACTGAGAATGAGCATACTAGAACTACATCAGATTGACGTATCTGTGAAGGCACAAAGCTAACCAGATAAACGTCCTCTGATACAAACTGTACATTAAGTAGATTCTGAATATATTCGGCAATTGCAGTAACGTTATATGCTAATAGTAGCCCAAATACTAAGCCTAATAAGGTACCAATCACCCCTATAATCAAACCTTGCGATACAAAAATGCCCATAACGCTACGGGGTGTTGCCCCCATAGTACGCAGTATTGCAATATCAGAGCGTTTGTCGGTAACCATCATTACCAAACTAGATACTAGATTAAACGCTGCTACTGCAATTATTAAACACAGAATGCACCACATTACTACCTTTTCCATATTCAGCGCTTCAAAGAAATTAGCATGCTCAGTAGTCCAATCAACCAACCAATATTTATACTGCAACTGTTTATTTAATTCTTGAGCAATTCTAACAGCCTGCATTTCGTCGCTAACTTGCATCTGGATACCAGAGACGCTGTCGTAATATTTAAACATACGCGCAGCATCTGTAATATTTAAAAAAGCATTGCGATCATCGTAGTGTGTACCTGTATCGTAGATAGCTACTACATTTAGTCTTTTAAACTTAGGCTTCACTCCAGCAATTGTTGCGCTAGCTTCAGGAATTAAAAAAGTAACCTTGTCACCAACTACCAAGCCTAGATTTTGAGCTAAACTTCTACCTAAAATAACCCCAAATTCACCACTATTGAGACTTGCAGCATCACCACTGATTACATTTGTTAAAGGATAAGCTTCATTAGGTATAGTTGGGTCAATACCATGTATAATCGCTGGTTGTGCAGAGCCGCTTTCTATCAATAAACCTTGTGAGGCAATATATGGAGCAACTGTTTTTACTCTGCTATCTACCTTAACTTGTTCTGCTAATGATGACCAATTTTGTAGTGGACCATCTAAACCACGCAAAACAATATGCGGAGTAAAGGTCAACATCTTAGCGCGGATCTCTTTATTAAAGCCATTCATCACTGACAAGACCGTAATCAACACAGCCACACCCAATGCAATGCCCAACATTGAAGTTAGAGAAATAAACGATATAAAATAGTTGTCTCGCTTTGAGCGAGCATACTTATATCCCACATATAGAAAGAAAGGCTTAAACATATGAGTATGGTACAATGGATAGCACTTTGAGTAAAAGAGCTTTTAGCACTGACTGTTCAAAAAGAGGACTATTGTTATCCAAGCGCAGGTAGTAGGCGAGCTTATTTTAGCATTATGCTATACTGATTCTCCCACAACAGAAAGATACTGGGCACTATGATCAAAAATGACTAACATAGCTTTTACATATATGGGACACAACTTCTCGCAACAAAGTTGGCATGTATTTGCTGGACTAAATGCAGTAGATAACCCAACTAATGTAGAAAAGGTATTTGCTAAGTTAAAAAGCTTAGGGATTAGCTGTACGCGGATGGGAGCGTATAAACCTCGAACGCGTCCCAACACATTTCAAGGGCATGGTGAATCTTGCTTACCATATGTATTTGCGTTGGCAGCAGATTACGGTATCAAGATTATCGCTATGGAAGTAACACATGAGCGTCAATTAGAAGAAATAGAAAAACACCGCCCTACTTCAGTTGGTGTTATGTTACAAATTGGTACCCGCAATGCACAAAATTTTGAGTTACTCAAAGCTGTAGGCGCACAACAAAAACACCCGGTACTATTCAAACGCGGCTATGGGATAACATTGGAAGAATCTTTATCCGCCTGTGAGTATATTACTAGTCATGGCAATTCTAAAGTGATTTTTTGTTTACGAGGTATGAAGTCACTGTTTGCCACTCCGCATCGTAACTTTGTAGATTTTGCACATGTACCTGTAATCCATAGACTAACTAACATGCCAGTATGTATTGACCCGTCACACGCGGTGGGTGCGAGTATAGAAGATATCTTTCATGTAACTGCCCAAGGCACTATTGCTGGAGCCAATATGTTACTGGTGGATATACATCCACAGCCATCAACAGCGCTGGTAGATGCTGCCCAAGCCATTAGTTTGGACCTATTAGAGAAGTATTTTTATGATGTAGATATCTCGCGCCAAGCTTACGTAAAACGCTCCCAACTATTTGGGGTCGCGGTGCCAGCATAACTCCACCTAAATATATTTATTTTTTTGACTTTTGTCTTAGTAATAACATACAATTTATCCTCATTAGTCTACGTGAGATAGCAGGATTATGCCTTGGCAAAAAAAGATTGATAAAGATAGCACAACAGTAACCTGTAAATTCTTTGAAGAAGATGAATCATCAGAATTAGAGATAAACAGAACCACGGGAGCTGGTGGATTCTATAATAAATTGATTGCCCCATTTCTTGCGCCAAAGCCTGTACCTAAGCCCATGCCACTTATAGACGAGTTTAGTATAAAAGAATTACCAAATAAATTTTATAAAATTTCTGTAAATACCAAATCACTGCCCGCTTTAGAAGAATGGCTAAACAATGATGAATTTGGCCAACCTATCACTAGTATTGAAAAACAAGGTGATTCTGCTAATGTAAGTCTTTGTTCAAACGATAGAGAATACTTGCTAAAATTTATACGGTCATTAATCAGTTTTTTTGCCCCACTTAAGGAATTAGATAAATCGGCCAATAATTTTATAAGTATACATATGAACGATCATGAGCAAAGTGAATGGGTTCAGTTCAATGCTTCACTCCCCTTAGCCCAGGTCCTGGAAGCACCTGGGCTTGAACAAGACGAACCAAATGTAAGAAGCTATGCCTGCATATCAAATCGATCTGCAATCAAAGCTGTAATCATTTATGGCCCCCATAATAGTCGTCCAGGAACATCGATCGTACACCTTGTATACAAAGATAGAACTACACCCTTTAATATGCTGATAGAATTTCTTAGGATTTTGCAATTCTCTCAATTTTGTACATTTTGGACAATGTTACCCACTAAGGCTAAGGGAAATGGTGTTGCATTCGAAATACCAAAAAACTGGCTCCAACTATTCTTTAGATTAGCAGCAATATATCATCCTTCTTTAGAAAGATTACCAGCAGCACAAGATCCAGAGCCGCAACCATCGGCATTTAGCCAAATGTTAAGCTCTTTTGCTATTTACGTAAAAAAGACAAATGACGATGCTCAAAAATATGTAAAAGAAAACAAAGCACTAACTGCTAGTGCATGTTTATTAGCCTTTCTCCTAGCTGCTTACAAAAAACCAGAGATTCAGGAAGCCGCAAGAAAAATTAGAAGCAAACTAAAAATTTAGCCCATTACCCGCAATATGTCATTATGCAGTGCTAGCAACATTATGCCACCAAGCACTGCAAATCCTACAAAGTTTCCGTAACGCATAGCAGTTGTACTCAGTGCTTTTCCGCGCACTAGTTCTATACATAGATACAAAAAGTGTCCACCATCAAGAATTGGGATCGGCAGCATATTTAATACTGCCAAGCTAATACTCACCAAGGCCAAGAACCCCAGAAAATGTTCAATACCCGAGACAACTGTCTGCCCAGCAAACTGTGCAATTGAGATTGGCCCAGCAATATGTTGGACTGACATTTTGCCAAGGAGCATTTTTTTTAGAAACTGTAAAGTCAAAACAGTATAATCAATAGTTTTTTCTACTGCCTTAAACATTGCATCTATAGGTCCAAAGCGCTGAGTACGAATCATCTCAGTTGGCCATGGCATATTTTTAAATTGCACCCCGATATAACCGATGACATCACCTCCATCAATTACTTTTTTGCTTGGCGTGATCAAGATATCCATAGGGGATTCATTGCGTAAAACTGTTATTTGTGTAGTTTTATTATACTTATCATGTAATAAAGTCATAAATTGTGAACGACTAGTAATCTTTACGCCATCAAGGCCTATAATAACGTCATCTGGCTCTAATCCTGCTTGCTCTGCCGGCAAGCCTGGTAACAATTTACCTACAACTGGAACAATTGGATCAAGTGGCGTGATCCCTAAATCTAGGAGCATATTCTGATCATTCTCTGGCTGCCAATGGCTAACATTTAAAGCATGCTCTTGACGAATCCTTTGCTGTGGCCCAACTGTTGCAACACTTATAAAATCTTGCTCTCCCACTCCACTGAATAGGTTAACAGACACTTCTTCCCATGTTGGCGTGAGCTCACCGTTCACAGCGACTATTTCTTGTCTAGCCTGTAAACCAGCAATATCAGCAACACTACCTTTAGGCACTTCACCTAACATCGGTACAATACTAGATATACCGATAATAAACATTAGCCAATAGGCAACTACCGCAAATATAATATTAAACAATGGCCCAGCTGCAACAATTAACATGCGCGCCCAAATTGGTTGTTGATTAAATTCTTGATGCAAATCACTAGCAGCAACTTTGCCTTCCATTACGTCCAGCATTTTTACATAACCACCGAGTGGTATAGCAGAAACTGCGTATGCAGTACCAGTACGATCATGCCAGGTAAGCAATGGTTTACCAAAACCAATACTAAAGCGTAGTACCTTAACACCCAACAAGCGTGCAAACCAAAAGTGACCAAACTCATGTACAGTGACTAAAATCCCAATCGCCAGTACAAAACCAAGAATTGAAAACAATATGCTATGCATTCATAACTTCCTCAGGCCATTTTGTCGTAACCACTTGCAAAGCTAAATTAAGCCACGGAGTATATTGCTGTGGGGTTAACAGCATTGATGAGATTAAGTCACTTACACTCACCCATCTATAATCTTGCACTTCAATAGGATTGGGTTTAATTTCCTGTCCACTATATCTACCAACAAATACATGATCTAGTTCGTGCTCGATTAAACCATTGGTAAAATGAGCTCTATAGATAAAGCTACCCACTTCATGTACGTCACAAGTAAATCCAATCTCCTCAAGCATACGCCGCCTAGCCGCTTCAGCTACTGTTTCACCATCACGTGGGTGACTACAGCAAGTATTGGTCCAAAGTCCACCACAATGATATTTACTCTGTTCGCGCTGTTGTAATAACAATCTTTTTTTATCATCGAAAACAAACACAGAAAATGCTCTATGCAGCAAACCTAATTCATGAGCACGGATCTTCTCTTCTAAACCCAGCTGCTTATCATCTCTATCAACCAACACCACTTGTTCAGACATGTGTTGACTCCTTAACCTTAGCAAATGGTGCTACAACTCGCATCTGGGCAAATTGCTCTTTAAGCTTTTCTTCATCTTTTTGCAGAAATAGTAATTTTAAATTAGGCCCTGCATCCTGCGTAAAAAATACAGGCAAGCCTTCGGCACGTAACCGCCATACTTTTTGCATAAGCTCTAGAGTACCACCCTGTGAGTATATGATGGGCGGTGTAGTTGCTAGCATCAATGCATGCATCGCTAAAGAATTTGCCTCCGCCGTAGTGCCAAGCGCCCAAAAGTCGCGTTGCTCTAGCGCTTCATCAACTACTTTAATTGCTTTGTTAACAGTCTCAGGCCATAACTTATAATATGGACAAGTCTCTACAGTTGCCTGCATCGCATCACGTGAGGAAATACTTTTTTGTTTGCTATCTACTAATAAGATACCTACTCTAAGCTCTGGCCACACATACTCCAAGTCCTCGGCGTAGCTATCCATACCATCTTTAGCAATACCTGCATTCCATAGTACAAACCCATCGTATATAGAACGACAGGCACTACCACTACCAAGACGTGCCAATATTGATAAATGGGAATCTGACTGCTCCCAGGCAAACAACTTATCTAAAGCCTTCACCGTAGCTGCAAAACCACAGGCACTAGAAGCCAAACCAGCAGCAACAGGAATATTGGTATCTGTTTCTATTTTAAATTTAGTATCGGCAGTTGGCCTAAATAAATCAAAAAACTCAATTAACCTTTGATAGAACAGTGTATTAGTGGATACAGCCTCACCATTTAGCCATATCTCTTCTGTACCACTCAAACTAATCTTAGTGCTAGCACCAAGTTCCCCCATAGATACAGACAAACTGCTAGTCATAGGCAAATTAAGTTCTATATCTCTTTTCCCCCAATATTTACATAATGCAATATTAGTGGATGCAAATGCACTGGCGGTTTCTAACTGTGGTACTCTTTTGTCTTTAATTAAAGTACTTACTACTTTTTCTCTAGTTATATTCATATACTAGCCCTTTGTTACTATTTTTGAGATTAAATTGCTGCATTTTACCTGCAGTAAAAATTTGTTCATTTAGCGTGCCTAACCCTATAACACAGTCGCCCAAACCTGCCCCGGAGATCTTAGCTCCCAAAATCTCGGTTTGCTCAGCTAGTTTTGTGCTAATAGCATCTAAATTATTATCACTCACGCCTAGTTGCACATGTAATTGATGATGCCTATCAAAAATCTTTCCTACCATATGCCAATCACCTTGCTCTATAGCAACTAAGGCATCACTAACACACTCCTGAATCAAAGTATAAATATTCTTAAACTTCTTTGGATCAAGCACCACTTGGGCGTTAACTTTACTTAACACATCCTTAGTTGGTGTTTTATAACCACAATACACTGCAGTTAAATCAGGCCAGCTAGGTAGCTGCTGGAGAACGCCGCCATCCATAGCATAATGTAGAGTACCACCATAGGTACTAGCAGCAATATCTGCACCAGAGCCGCCCTGATTTAAACTTTGCGCCAAAGTAAAAATTTGTTCTTTAGTCATTGGTTTTAGCCAAGCAGCAAGTGCCGCAATAGTAGCAACTGTTACCGCTGCAGAAGATCCAAACCCCAAATTGCTCGCAAAATCTGCATTAATGCGAACCTCAAACCCACTAGGCAACAAATCTTTAAAGGCAGCTATAGCATGCATTACGTGCGTAAATGGTTGCTGGACTGTAAAATTTTCTATCGCGACATCTAACGTTCCCAAACGCGTATCATACATTTTGATAAAGTTAGTATCCTTTGGGGTAAGATTTATCTCTAGTCTCTGTGTCACAGCCATTACTATAGCTTCATTACCATGCAATACTGCATGCTCGCCCATTAGCATGATACTGCCAGGAACAGATACTTTATATGATTTGCATACCATGATTATCTACTTCTACTGTTTGCATTTGATACCCATAATTTTCTACAACCGGTAATATATTTTGGCCACCTATTACCAGCACTACCCCAGCATTATCACCATATATAGAGCCAGCACCACATACTTTTGCTGCTGCACCAATGTGCTCTAAGTCTCGGATAAAATTTGTGACCCGGCTTGGTACTACTTGAATAGACTCCAACAAGCGTTGATTACGTTGTACAGCTTCCTGCAAAGCCTCATTATCTTGGCGTTGTAAAGCACAATCTACCGCATTAGCTACAACCCCAAATTCACGAGCCTTTGCAGCATGCATTATGTCTGCGACTTTAGTTACGCACTCTCCAGTAGTAGACTGAGGTTTGCCAGTATTGACTATAGTTAACTTCAGATTTGGGAATACGCGTTGCTCGAGTTGTTTGTCATGTTGATATCGCACGCAACCACCATTAGCAACTAAATGTAAATCTACCCCACTTGATTTACCATGTTGTAAGTCTTCAATTTTTTTAGCCAAGCTTAAATACTGTTCGATTTCCCAATCTAGCCCCAGCAAATTACAGAGAGAATATACACTACTTAACACCGCTGCAGCTGAGGACCCCATTCCACATCCTATTGGTATCTGTGAGTCTACTGCTATTTCTACTCCACGTTGTAAAGGGACATTTATAACGTCTAGGATGTTGGAGACAGAATACTGTAATAGTTCAAAAGGTTTTTTGAGCACTGTGCTAATACTAGTATTACCACGTAAGAAATTACCATACTCTTGTTGCAACTTGGATTTTAATTTGCCTAAAGCTTGGAAGGTCAAGGATTTTGCGTAAGACAAATCTGCAAGCTTAAAATATACGCCTTCACTATCTGCACGCCAACTTGTTGTAGCTTGCGTATAGCAATTCACTGCTACGGCAATAGCAGGTTGGTTATATAAAACGGCATGCTCACCTGCCAAGATTAATTTTGCTGGAGCACGTGCTGTCAAGCTGGCTGGTTGCATTTTTTTTTGATCGCTCCATTTTTAAATGGGTGCGGATTAATTCCCCAGGATTTGTTTGAGCTGCTAACAAAGATAATTCACCACACAAAACTGTTGATGCAATAATTACTGCCAAACGTCGCGCATTTGCGCCTGGCTCAGCTGATTGCGTGCAACCCAGCGTAGCCAAATTCTGCTTGGCAAAGTCTGCATCCTTCCCACTACCTACAGTGCCCACAATTAAATTAGACAAGGTCACTGAGAAATACAAGTCGCCAGCCCGCTCTTCTGCATGCACTATACCTTGGGAGCCTTCCACAATATTGGCAGCATCTTGTCCCGTTGCCAAATAAACAGCCAATAGCATATTGGCAAAATGAGCATTAGCGCTGCGTAAACTACCAGCTATAGTTGAGCCTAAAAGGTTTTTCTTAATGTGTAAGTCTACAATCTGCTCAGGTAAAGTTCTTAACTCTTTATAACAAACCTGCCTAGGTATAAGAATTTCTGCAACCACATTCTTGCCGCGCCCTGCAATAGCATTAACTGCAGATACTTTTTTATCAGTACAAAAGTTACCTGATATTGATACATACTTGAGTTGTTTGTAATTATCTAACAACCAACGTAATAAATTGTCTGCAGCAGCGGTCACCATGTTATGTCCAGAAGCATCGCCGCTATTAATCAACAAACGCACATACAATAAGCTACCTACTATCTGATAATCTAGCTGTTTAAAACGTGCATAATTGCTTACTCCCGAAACAACTTCCGCAATCTCAGTTTCTCGCTGTTGCAAATCTTGCATTACCGCATATGCGTGCTCTGCAGTTAATGCATCAACCACTATTGAGCGAGCCATGCCATCATTGACAATTACTGCTTTAATACCTTGAGTAGCACGTGAGACTCTAGCACCGCGGCTAGTCGAGGGCCATAAAGGTGTCTCCAACGTTGCCATAGGCACATATACTTCGCCAGTAAATTCTTGGCTAACTATTTTTACAGGACCAATATTGCGAACAGGAATATCTATAGTTTTCATAATTAATTCTACATACTCAATATACTTACATTTTGCAGCACTTGCAGACCTAACACATAAATAGGAAATGCTGCCAACATACTATCTAGGCGATCATACATTCCACCATGCCCAGGAATTAATGCACCACTATCTTTGTAATCATAAACTCGTTTCAACATGCTCTCGACTAAATCGCCTAATACAGCAGCTAATACAGTTGCAAGTCCTAACCATAATAAATACACCAATGGCAAAGCAGGCTTAAATATCCAATAAAATAAAGCGCTCATAGCAAGACCAGTTAATATTGCGCCATAAAAACCTGCTATAGTTTTGCCAGGGCTGACCTGGGGTATTAACTTTGTTTTACCAAATAATTTACCAGCACAATAAGCACCAATATCTGCACCCCAAACCAATAAACAACCCAATAATACCCAAACTGGGCCTGTAGGTCCCTGCTTATGCAATTGATTAAAAGCTACCCATGCTGGAATAAACATAATTAAACCAACTAAAGGCTGTAAAAACAGCGCCTTCCAAATCTGTTTGCCTTTAGGAAAATACAATACACCGATAAACGCTATTGCCCACCAGCAGAGTGACAACCAATACATCCAAGAGATGCTAAAGCCAGCACTAAACAAACTGTACGCAATAGCTACAAAAGCCGCCAAAAGTACTAAGCGGGCAATACTACTCACTTTGACTGTCATCTGAATCCATTCCCATGCAGCGCAGCCAAAGACTACTCCACTTGCAAAAGCCATATAGCCAGTATCCATCTTGAGAATACCTAGCACTACCAAAGGAATTAAGACAATTGCTGAAATCAAACGTAATTTAAACATTTTCTACCATACCAAAACGTCGCTGACGCGCAGCATAAAAATCTAAAGACTTATACAAATCTTCTTTACTAAAGTCTGGCCACAGAGTATCGGTAAAATATAATTCCGTATACGCTAACTGCCATAATAAAAAATTACTCATACGTTGCTCACCACTAGTCCTAATCAATAAATCAGGATCTGGCAATATTCGTGTAGACAACCCTTCTGCAAAATCTTGCTCCGTAAGGCCATCTAAAGTTAACTCTCCGTCGTTAATCCTTGTATGCAGATGCTTAGCTGCTTGTAGAATATCCCAACGTCCGCCATAATTAAGAGCAATATTCAAATGCAAACCTTTATTCTCACAAGTAAGATTTTCTGCACTCTTAATTGCTAGTTGTAACTTTGCTGATAAGCGCTGTGGATCGCCTATAACTGTTAATTTCACGTTACTCTGATGTAGCTCTTTTACTTCTTCCGTTAACATCTTGTAGAGCAATTCCATAAGCACTTTAACTTCGCTTACTGGACGCTGCCAATTCTCGCTACTAAAAGCAAACAAAGTTAAAACTGGAATATGTAGATCTATAGCAGTCTGCACCGTACGCCTAGCAGCTTCGACACCCTGTCGATGGCCTGCCACACGCGGTAACAATCTCTTTTGAGCCCACCGGCCACTACCATCCATGATGATTGCTACATGCTGTGGTATCGTCGTCATAGACTACACATGCATTAAATCAGTTTCTTTTTCTTGGACAATTTTATCAATTTCACTAATATGCTTATCAGTGATCTTCTGAATATTATCCTGCTCTCGACGCTCTTCGTCTTCAGTAATTTTCTTATCTTTAAGTAAATTTTTAATGTGATTATTAGCGTCACGACGAATATTACGAATAGATACTCGAGCTTCTTCAGCGCTAGACTTAAGTTGCTTTACCAGTGTTATACGTCTCTCCTCAGTCAATGGAGGTAGTGGTACACGTATAACCTGCCCAGCAGTAGCTGGATTTAAGCCTAATTCACTAGACAAGATAGCTTTATCAACCGCAGCGACCATTGCTTTATCAAAAGGGGTTACTGTTAAAGTACGAGAATCAGAAACTGTAATACTTGCAACTTGATTAAGTGGTGTTGGGGTACCGTAATACTCAACCGTTAACCCATCTAAAATACTTGGATGAGCACGACCAGTGCGCAGCTTTGCCAAATCATGTTTTAAACTGTCTATGCTTTTTTGCATTTTGGTTTGCGCATCTTTTTTAAGCTCTTCAAACATGCCGCTCGACTCCTTTTATAATCTGTAACTATTTTACTAAAGTACCTTCTTCTGCTCCGCACACCACGCGCATTAAAGCACCTTCTTTATTGGTATTAAAAACTATTATCTTCATATTCTGATCGCGACACTGCGTAAAAGCAGCCAAATCCATAACACCAAGCTCTTTGTGTAATGCTTCTTGAAATGATAAATTTGTGTACATTTTCGCATCAGGATTTTTTATAGGATCTTTATCATAAATCCCATCTACGCTTGTAGCTTTTAGTAGGATATCAGCTTCTGTCTCTATTGCACGCAAGCTAGCGGCAGAGTCAGTAGTAACTAATGGATTACCAGTACCACCGGCAAAAATCACTATCTCACCATGAGTTAAATGGTAAATAGCTTTACGGCGATCATAATGATCAACAATCCCACTCATAGGAATAGCAGACATTACCCTAGACTCATACCCCGCCCGTTCACATGCATCACGCAATGCCAAAGCATTCATTAAAGTGGCGAGCATACCCATGTGATCACCAGTAATGCGCCCGATGCCCGCTGCAGACAAAGTCTCCCCGCGAAACAAGTTACCACCACCAACAACCACACCAACTTGCACACCCAGGGACGTTACCTCACCTATTTCAGCAGCAATCTTATCAAGCACTGCTGGAGATATACTATAGTTTGTATCTCCAGCCAGAGCTTCGCCACTAAATTTTAACAAAATCCGTGTATATCGAGGATTTTTTGCCACCTTGTAACGCCCCCTCTAGTCTTTATTAGCCCTTAACTTGTGACATTACCTCGTTCACAAAGTCATCGGCTTTCTTCTCTATCCCTTGCCCAACTTCAAAACGCACATAAGAAGTTACATTCACTTTTTTGGCTTGCAACATCTTACCTACCGTTTGATCTGGATCTTTAACAAAAGCCTGTCCAGTAAGTGTCATCTCTTGGATAAACTTATTAATACGTCCAGAAATGATTTTTTCCATAATTTCTGGTGGCTTCTTAGAGTCACTAGCCTCTGCCTGTGCTAATAAAATTTCCTTTTCTTTTGCTAATACTTCAGATGGAATATCAGCTTCATTCAAGTATTCTGGCTTCATAGCTGCAACATGCATCGCTACATCTCTAGCAACTTCTGCATCAGCTGGAGAGACAGCCACTACTGCACCTATGCGTGAAAACTCACCATCAGCACCATGCATATAAGCCTGTATTAGCCCGTCATCTTCTGCCGTAAGCATTTTGATGCGACGAATATTAATATTTTCGCCAATTTGCGCAACAAGTGCTAAACGATCAGCTTCTAAATCACCAGCTATGCTTTCACTCTGTTTATTTAGTGCTGTGTTTGCAACATTTTTACAAAAATCTTTGAAACGCTCTTCACGTGCCACAAAATCAGTTTCACAGTTAATCTCAGCGATTACAGCAGTTCTTTGGTCTGAGCTAATAGCCACAGATATCAGTCCTTCCGCTGCTACACGATCACCTTTTTTAACTGCTTTAGCTTCACCTGCAACTCGCAGAGCTTCAATTGCTGCATCCATATCACCATTAGCAGCCATTAATGCCTTCTTACAATCCATCATGCCTACGCCAGTTCTTTCACGTAGATCACGTACCATTGTTGCATTTATTTGTGTCATTACTTTATTCCTCTGTGCCGCCAGCTTTAGTTTTGGATTTAGGCTCTGCTACCTCTTCAGTCACTACTTCGACAAATTCATCTTTAGCTTTTTTACTATCAGCCAAAGATTTATTAGCTTCACGAGATTGGTTAACAATATTGGCAATAGTGCTGGCATATAATCTGATAGAACGCATAGCATCATCATTTCCTGGGATCATATAATCAATACCGTGTGGTTTGTTATCTGTATCCACAACTCCAATAACAGGTATACGTAGACGATTAGCTTCTTGAACCGCGATATTTTCATTGCCAACATCAACTACAAATAATGCATCAGGTAAACCACCCATGGTTTTGATTCCACCTAAACTATTTTCAAGTTTTTCCATCTCGCGGCTAATGTTTAGTGCTTCTTTTTTAGTTAATAAGTTAATGGTGCCGTCTTCATGCATTTTTGTTAATGAATTCAAGCGACGAATTGATTGGCGAATAGTCTTATAATTAGTTAACATTCCGCCCAACCAACGGTAGTTTACATATGGCATGCCACATGCCTGTGCAAATTCTGCAATCACACCACGAGCTGAACGCTTGGTGCCAACGAATAGAATCTTACCACCACGATCTGCTATCTGTTGCACAAATCGCATAGCATCCCGAAACATAGGTAATGTTTTTTCTAGGTTAATAATATTAAGTTTATTTTTTGTGCCATAGATATACGGCTGCATTTGTGGTTCACGAAAACGCGCTAAATGTCCGAAGTGAACACCTGCTTCGAATAAATCACGCATAGATACACTAATTGCACTCATAGTACTCTCCAAAATTTGGGTTTGTTGAAAACATAGGCCCCCATCTAACAACCACCCAATATCTAGAGTGGCACCCGTCAAATAGCTTATGGCTTATGCCCGATTTAAAAAATTAGCACTCGATGTTGCTAAATCTTGCCTGGGTTTATAACATATATCATACTGAGTCGCAAACATTGGTAACCATACATTATGACAATAAAGCTAAAATCCACCGCTGATATAGAGAAAATGCGTGTAGCTGGGCGTCTTGCCGCAGAGGTGCTAGAGATGGTAGGGAAACATATTAAGCCTGGCGTCACAACTGAAGAGTTAAACACAATCTGTCACGATTATATAGTTAACAAACAAAAGGCTGTGCCAGCCCCGCTCGATTATAAGGGCTTCCCCAAGTCTATCTGCACATCCGTTAACGAAGTAGTCTGTCATGGCATCCCAAGCGCAAGTCATAAACTTAAAAATTCAGACATAATTAATGTGGATGTCACCGTTATTAAAGATGGTTATCACGGCGACACAAGTAAGATGTTTTTTGTTGGAAAAACAAGCAACAACCCAAAAGACAATCTGGCTAAAAAATTAGTCAAGGTCTCTCAAGAATGCCTCTATGATGGCATACGCCAAGTGAGACCAGGTGCTACACTCAACCAAATTGCTATGGCAATTGAAAAAAATGCTTTTGGTAACAAGTTCTCCATAGTACATGAGTATTGTGGGCATGGTATCGGGTTAGGTTTTCACGAAGAGCCTCAAGTACTGCACTATGTTAACCCTGACAACGAAGTAACACTTCAAGAAGGCATGACCTTTACCATAGAGCCAATGATTAATACCGGCAAGCGCCATGTAAAATTAAAAAAAGATGGTTGGACGGTTTTAACTAAAGATGGTCAGCTATCTGCCCAATGGGAGCATACCATACTAGTAACTAAAAATGGCTACGAAGTATTAACTCTGCGTGAAGAAGAGCGTGGCTTAATCTAAAATTAATTTTACAGCCAACATAAAAAACCTTTTCAAAAATTGGCTATTCGGCAAAGGGAGGCTATACTAGGTCTTATGCAAGAGAACAGTACAGCTGTAAGTTAATTTTATAAGTGGGGCTACGCCGTGTTAAAACTTTACGTAACTTATTTTATCGCTCAACCACAAAAGGTTGGTCAAAGGATGGAAAGAACTGGTGGTAATATTCGTTCCTTATTTCCTACTTCTGAAAATGACCGCATCGCAGATACACAACGCCAAGCAGTAAATGAATTTATAGATTCACAGTCCGAACAAAACCCTGAAGTAATAGAAACTCATATTGAAATCCCAGAAAATCGCAAAACTAACAAATGGCCGCAATTAGAAAGAGCTATAGAAGTTTGTGCGCATCGTAATGCAACTTTGATAATTGCTGAACTAGGCACTCTAACGAGCAATGAAGCATTCACGCAACTATTACTTGACTCAGGAATACAGTTCTATTGTTGTGATCAACCATTTGTTAATCAAACTATTCTGGAAGCCTTACATAAGCATGCACAAATTCAGCGTAAGGTGCATGGAGAGTTAATTCGTGAAGGCCTAAAAATGACAACTGCCAAATCTGGTAACCCTAATGCAGCAAAGGTTATAAGTGAAGTTAATAAGCCAAAGATAGATGTGGCTATAGTATTTGCAGATTTATTACAACCAATCATTGTTGACTATCGTCGTAAAGGCTATTCGCAACGTCAAATGGTAAAAACTCTTAATGAGGAAGGATTTACTGCGCCAGAAGGCGGCAAATGGGTTTTAAGTCAATTGCAAAAGGTATTAGATCGTGTACGTCTGAATGAAGTAGCACGTGAAAATCGCGAACTTGCTGAAGAGTTGCGCGCAGCAGACAATACCGAAGCACAGATTGCTGAAGTACTAAATAGTCGCGGTATTTCTTCTCTAAAACGCACCAACTGGGATGAGGCACAGGTAAAGAAATTATTGACTAGATTAGATCAGATCAAAGATATAGAGTCTATCAATAACTTTGTATTAACTGTATTACCTTTGTTACATAACTTTAGACAGCGTGGTCTTTCTGCGATTGAAATTTTAACGGAAATGCAACAGGCCGGCTTACCAATCCGTCAGAATCAAGTAGATGTTGTTGCTTAAGGAGAAGCAAAATGGATAATTTATCAGATACTCAAGTAAAGGAAGCGATGCAGTCCCTACAGAATCTACTTGAAGATTCACAATCCAGCCCAAAAACTTTAGATAGTGAGTTATCTTCAGCTGCGAAACACGTACCTGCATATGTTAAAGTAGTAAAGGGCCATATAGAGCAGCTTCGTCAGGTTTTACAGCTAGAGAATCATAATAGCCGCTCACTAGAGAATGTTAATTTAGCGAAACCAGTAGAACAGTTAATTGAAATTTTCCGTATGCTTGAAGATGAGGATGTGCAGTTATTAGAGGAGCTTTCTTATGCTGCGCGTAACTGGCAAACAGAGACTTCTGAGCAACCAGTAACTGAAGATGCCGAGTCTGCTCCTGCAACTACCTTATAAAGATTGTTCCAACTACCAGCTTACGTACTTACGTAAGCTGGCGGAGTAGTAGTAATGCCCAATGATGAATTTATGAGTTACTTCCGCAAGGCGAGCCAGTATTTAGATAATAATGAACAAAAAAATGTACAAGAAAAAGAAGACAAGAAGCAGCCAGCAAAAGATACTCAACAAGATAAGCACAAAGAACAAGTAAGCCAATATCTTGCCCAATATCCGAATGTAAATCTAGATGTACTACGTAATCTTAATGAACTAAAAGAAATCACTAAACAACCTAAAACCGACGAACCAGATGAGGCACTTGCTGGTATAGAGCAACGGCTAGGCATGCCGGAGGCTGGCGAAACCTTGCGTCAAGAACGTTGGGGAAGAACTATCAAGTGCCCGGAATGTACAAGCGAACAAATTCAAAAGCTTGCAGCCAGCGAACAAAAAGATCCAAATATATACAGATATGTTTGTTTATCATGTTGGATCACCTTTAATGATGACTCTAATACTGAGATGGAAACTGAGTTACCACCTTTGTATACATGGATGTTATGTTGGTATCTATTTGGATGCACTAACTCAATTCAATACATCTCCACTAAGCTTGGACTAGATCACAGTTTAGTCGAGATGATGCTCAAATACATGCAGAAGATCTTCAAGGCTGAAAAGCCCCTAACCAATTTCTTAACATTTGACGAGTGGTCGAATCAATATGGCAAAACCTATAAGAAAGCCATTAAAGAAAATCTAATTAAAAAAGAAGTATTACTTGGCCGTGATACCGCAGAGACTCCTGCCGACACTCATGAATATAAGAAACAAAAAAATAACTACCGCGGCCCCAATCCGAAGCCGCGAAGTTAAAAGACTCATAAATATACCTTAGCCACCTGTTGCACCAGACATTGCTGATTTAGTATCTTGGGCAGAGTTAATTGACTGAGCAACGCCAGTAGCTAATAACGCCTCTATACGCTCACCTTGACGAAAACTTAAGTATTTCAACCACAAATCTGCCGCTTGCATACGAGCCATTTCTTTAAGCACAACCAACTCATCAGTGCTACTGGCATTCAAAATATCTTCTAAGTCGGCCCGATTATAAAATCTGCGAGTAAATTCATTTTCCATAACACTCATAATTGAATGCGTAGCACTATTACCGCCAGCACCAAGCTCAGTACCAGTAGCGCGCATGGCAAACATTTCATTAAAAGAATAAAGCGGCACACCTCGAGCTGCTTGAGTTGCCAAAAGCTCAGCATAAGCGTCAATATTGGTGTCTAAAGTACCGTCTTGAAGTGCACGACGAATCTTATCATCTGGAAATGGATTAATTAGCGTTCTAATTAGATTTTGTGCCATCAAAGAACTGAATTCAGAATACTTATCTGGTGATAATAAAACTGACGCTTTAACATCACCCATCTCTAGATATTTGCTATCCTCTGGTGATGCGCCACTAGCTGGCTGACAACCAGCTCGCACTTCCGATTCAAATTGCGTTGAGCAATATCCGGCCAAATGTCTATCAACAAATTCTTGTCTGGGATTACTAGAAACATAAGCTTGGGCATCATCTTTGTGCTTTGGACCACGTAAATATAAACTAAAGCCCATGCTATTAATTTCATTATTGAGGATAGCCTCTTCTATCTTTGTCTCAAGTGTTTTAGCAAATTCACCATTATCAGTAAACGAGCTATTATCACATTGAGCGCTTGGTGCTAACCAAAACAAAACAGCAAGTAGAGTTGCTAACCCTATACTTCTAATTCTCAACATCGTTGATCTCCTTAATAGACACTATCAACTATTGTAGTTCTCTAGGGCCTTAAGTACCAGTGATATGCGTGGTGGGGCAAAAACTCTAGATAGTAATTGCAGTCTCTCGAATACTAAGTTACGTTGCAAGAATAATTTAATATGCGCATTAGCAGGAGTGACATCACCTTTACTATGATCTTCAGCATACATTAACAACTGTGAAGCAGAGCCAGGCTTAGCCAGATCCAAAGACTGCAATATACGCATTGCACGACTAGACTTTGTACTTGCTAGTATCCTAATAATTGGCTCTTCATAACCTGCGACATCAAAATCAGAAGCAAAATCTATCACCCGCCCCAATTCCAACAGCGCTGGCTCCAATTCTGGCTCATCATCCATTGCCCAATGCTCTACACGCTCTAAAGCAACGATGACGCGATACAAAGTGCGTCGGTCATAACTATCCCAAAAGGCATGCAGTGCATCATTATGTAAATCTGGCATCGTTCTACTTAAATGTAATATTTATCTTTTACACTATACACCATCATTAGGGTATTTACCTAGCACTAGAAGCAAAAAATGAAATCGTGATGGGCCTAAACCACCCAAATAGGGTTATACTATGCAAATATGCGCAGAACAGCTCTTTTTTTGTTAGTCTTATTAACTATTATTCCCGGACTTGTATGGGCAGATGTCTTTACGCCACATGCCGGCGACAAGTCAGTAGAGTTTCTTGGAAAAATATTAGGCAATAGAGTTGGAGCGTTATATCTTGGCGGGACACCTTCTCCAATCCTGCTAAGCATGTTTGAGAAGTTCAACGCAGCTATAGTCTGCATTGGCACTATCATTGTGTCTTATGTAGGTTTAGTCTCTACCATTAATACCGCCCAAGAAGGAAAAACTATGGGACGTAAATTTGCGTCCATATGGATCCCATTGCGTGCTGTACTAGGTATGGCGGTATTAGTCCCCACCCCCGCCTCTGGGTATTCAGTTGTACAAGTTTTAGTGATGTGGATAATTTTACATGGCGTTGGTGCAGCCGATCACATCTGGAATGGAATTTTAGGTGATCTAAGCAGCGGTTTATCTCCGATGCGACAATTAGAGTTTGATGAAGCAAACCCTGTGCAACAAGTGCTAAAACAAGAGATACGTGCTCAAGCAGTAGAGCTTAGTGAAGCAGTACTTAATTCCGCTACCTGCGTTACCGCTTTTCGCACATTTAGCAATAAACCAGAGCTAGTAATTTCGCCCCCTACTAGTCCAGGTGTAGTAGCAGGTAAGAAAATAAAATTATACGATAATAAACCTACAGTAAGCATACAACCCAATGAAGTTAACTTAAATGGCACGATTTATGTTGGGGTACCTGGTGATGAAAAATTTGCTGATGTATGTGGCCGGTATAATATTAGCGCCACCGTTAATCGTGGTGAGTGGGATAATCAAGATAAGATTACAGACCGCGAACTACTCAAGCAAGCACGTAATATCTATCAAACAAAGGTCATGGCTTTGAAAGCAATGTTCGACACTAGCATCAAACTAGCTCGTGACATTGTTGACCAAGATACTAAGCCACGCGATGCAAATAATCGTTTGGCTGCTATCCCTGAGGTACCGGTACAACCAATCGGATACAGAAACCAACTAATTAATATTTATACAACAGAAATGTCACGACTAGTACGTCCCGAAGAAATAGAGGCAACCCAGGATATAGTACGTCAAGGACAACAAAGTGGTTGGATTGCTGCAGGCTCATACTATTTCTCTTTTAATAAAATTAGGCGCTTACAATTCTTTGATGACATTACTAAACCACCGCAACCACAGAACGTACCTATGTGTACTTTAGAATCACACTGCGTAGGATCATTACCAGCTGGCTCAAAACAACTTAATGCCGATATTAGAGAGCATTTAAAATATCCAGATGAGAAAAACTTCATTGCTACTCGTTTATGGGATGCCAACGTCTATATAAGCAAAGATAGAGGGACTGCTGTAGACCAATTAGATTTGGGGGCACAAGATATCCCTATCGCGGCACCAGATGGACAAGAAGATGATGATCGCTTAAATATGCGCCGAGATATGAATCAAGTGCAAAAAGATTTACTTGGTAACCTAGTTAATTTAATGAATGGCACACATTCTACACTTGGTCTGCCAGAAAATACTGACCCATTGATTGCACAAGCGGCTTTTGGTGGACTTATCATGTGGGAAACTGAAAAGGCAATATATCAAAGCCTGGAAGCTGAAGATTATATTCGCCGCTTAGAAGCAGAAAGAATTGAAATACTACCAGAGCATCGCGATACCTTTACCAAAATTATGCAGCGTGGACAATTTTTACTAAGTATTTATGGCGTACTGTGGGTAATTGGAGCGACATTAGCAATTTACGTACCCTTAGTACCTTATATGATGTTTGCAGTAGGAGTCGTAGGTTGGTTTTTATTAGTAATTGAGGCCGTAGTTGCTGCGCCAATCTTAGCCTTAAGCTTTATCCTACCCTCTGGAGAAGAGTTAGGTAAAATTATGCAAGGTGCGATGATTTTATTAAATATAGTATTGCGACCTAGCTTAATGTTATTCGGTTTTATTCTAGCTGCACGTTTGTATGGTGTTGTTATAGAGTTTATTAACTTTGGATTGGTTAGCAACATTTCTAACCTAGACTCTGGTGGCAGCATGTTCGCCTGGGCAGGAATCTTAGCCTTGTATGGAGCATTTATTGTAACCTTAGCCAATAAATGTTTTGCCTTGATATATGGTTTACCAGATAAGATATTACGCTGGATGGGTGGTGCTCCTGAGCATACTGATGCTTCACAGGATTTATATCAAACTAAAGGCGGTATGAGTAAAGGCACAGATGCTATCAATAAATTATCGCAAGGTTACGCTGAGCGTAGCTTAAACCAAGCACGGGTGCGCGGAAACCAGACTTTGCCACCTCCAACACCAATAAGCAAAGAAGAAGCCGAAGACGACAATAACTAAAACAATTGATGTAGAAAGGTCTTGCTCACATAGTTGCAACCTATACAAGCGGATCTGTTTAGGTTGATATATAATAAACAGTAAAGTTATGGAGGAGTAGCAATGGGTTTTCTTTCGGGTCTTAAGGGCGTAGGCGGAACAATATTTAATTTCCGTGTCACAAATTGGTTAGGCTTAGAAAGTTTAAAAGATGTCACTGGCCAAGTTGGTGACACAGCTAAATCAGTGTTTACTCCTGAACAAGCTGAGCAAGCAGAAACATTTGATGAAGCTTTAGCAAGACTTGGCTTGACCCCACAAGATTTACAAGCGCGTAAGCAAGAGTTTATGCGTTTAATGATTATCTATATTTTAGTAGCCGCGGCTCTATTTTTGTACAGCTTATATATTGCAATTGTACATAAAAACTTACTTGGTTTTTTTATGGGCTTATCTATTACCCTATTTGCCCTCACCTTTGCCTTTAGGTATCACTTTTGGATTTATCAAATTAATCATAAAAAACTAGGATGTACTTTTAAAGATTGGTTTTTGGACAAGGACTAAATATACAAGGAATGTTATGTATAGACTCCTGGCTTATATAGCTCTACTATTGGTTTCGCCCCAAGTTTTTGGTGGTGTTTTTGATCCCCCTCCCACTGATAAATCAGTAGAATTATTAGGAATAATTTTTGGTGCAACAGTAGGTGATATCTACCTCGGCGGCGCCACAAATTCTGCCCTTTCTGAAATCATGGAGAAGTTCAACTTCATCATCGTAACCGCGGGTTTAATTGTAGTCTCATATGCTGGGATCATGTCAACTATCAATACTGCCCAAGAAGGTACAGTAATGGGTAAAAAATGGTCGGCAATTTGGGTACCAATGCGCTCAATAATTGGCATGCTATTGATGGTGCCAAGCCCAGGTACTGGCTATTCTATGATCCAAGTAACGGTAATGTGGATTGTATTACAAGGTGTGGGAGCCGCTGATCAATTATGGACCATCCTATTAGAAAATTTGGCAGTTGGTAATAGTGCTTCTATGGGAACAAAAGCCCTAGATCCAGGCAAGGCCCTACCTATAGCTACTAACGGTGAAGAATTAGCTAAACAGCTACTCGCCCATGCCATATGTTTAGAAATCTATCATCTAGCCTCTAAACTACCGGTAGGCCCCACTCCACCATTGGCAACAGTTGATAAAATTGGCAACCTTGCATGGCTTGCACAAACTGATCACCAAGGTGCAGGTGACTGGGTCGCAAATAATGGTAGCAAAGTAAAATTTTATAGAGAGCAAACTCAAGATGCTACGATAAGTAATAGCGTTCTTTCAGGACCAACTGGCCCCAACAACAATGATTTTCCTGCAACTAAAGGCGCAGATGCCAAAGGTAGGGCAATGTTCGGAGATAGCACTGATAATAGTGAGTATGCGCAAGTATGTGGGCGGGTAGATGTAACTGGTACTGTGTGGTACAACGACTTCTTAAATGCAGACATCAATAACTGGGAAGATAACATACCGGGTGAAAATGAAGTCAAAAAAGCTGCACAGAATATGTACGACATAAAGCAGCAAGCTATTTCTACGATGCTTACCACGCTACAACCATTAGCTGAAGAAATAGTTAACGGCGATATAACCCCAAATGACCCAGGTGCAGCCAAGGTGTATCTCGATAATGCCAAGGAAGCTTATATTGCATTATTATCTGGTCTATCGGTTCCAGTTGAGACTGGTGATGTTAATAGAACAATGATAGATTTGGGTATTCAAGATGGTTGGATTACAGCTGGTTCCTATTACTTTACCTTTAATAAAGTACTAACCTCAGAGACATTTTATGATGTGATTAATAAAGTAAATAATGTATCTCTAGAGGCTTGTTTAGAATGTGATCCGCCATCATATGCTAGCTGCTTGCCCACCAAATTAGCTGGTGATGGCTCGTGTGCATCAGAGAATTTCTTAAAAGGATTTAAACGTTACGACTTTGAGCTTGCCAAGTATCTACAAGATCAAACAGCTCTGATCATCAGAAATATGAATGCAAACAGCAATATTATTGATGTCAAGCACGGAGAAAGTGCTGGTGAAGTGCTAGGATTAATCGCTGTTGGTAATACCCAGGTAATGGAAGGGTTAGCAAATTTATTAGAAGGTGATGGTGGCGAACCATTACTAGCCCATGCCGCATTTGGTCGTTCAATGATGATTGCAGCAGAGGTGCTATGGTTTATAATTGTAGGCTTAACTATTGGGGTTAGTGTTGCCACAGGATTTATCCCGTTTGTTAGTGCCGGTGCAGCAATTACCTTATCATTTGTAAGTACTGTATTTGCTATGGTAATACCCCTACTAGGTATGATGTGGACTATGGGTGCTACACTAGCAATTTACCTACCATTTATTCCTTACATGATATTTACTGTTACAGCACTTGGGTGGTTATTAACAGTCGTTGAATCAGTTATTGCCGCACCACTAATTGCCTTAGGTTTAGTGATCCCTGCTGGTGATGAAATGGGTAAATTAAGTACTGCATTAATGTTGCTCGCCAATATTTTCTTAAGACCAATGTTAATGATCTTTGGATTTATCTTAGCTGCTAATGTTTATAAAGCAGCAATTACTTTAGTAGATTATGGCATGTCCGTAGTAATTGCCGAAGTAAATGCTAATACTGCATTCTCTTGGGTTGCTATCATAGTAGTCTATGTATCATTTATCTTGAGTTTGGCTAATACTAGTTTCTCATTAATATACGCAGTACCAGATAAAATTCTGCGCTGGTTAGGCCACTCCGGTGAAGGAACTAATATGGATGCTATGAACAAAGCAGAGGGCATGTCTAAAGGTGGTATAAGCCATATGGGCGGTGAAATTGGTAAATCTGGTATGGCAGCTGGAGGTAAGATGAGTAAAAGCGCAGACGGCGCTGCCAATAATCTTGCTGCAGGGGTCGCCTCAGGTGCAAAATCAAAAGACCACCAGAAAGGCATAGATAGATTCTTAGGAGGTGATGCTTCTAAAGGACGTGGAAAGACACCACCCCCTACTGAATAGGCTGAAGCGCTTACGCGCTTCCTTGGAACTACTTAACCGCCAAGGCCAGGCATTCCTGGACCAGCTCTAACCGGTCCACTTGGCTGTGCAAATCCAGCACCAGGATCAACATTTCCATTACCCTGTGGACGCTGTCTACCCATCTGTTTCATATACTCATCTGTAGGATCACTAAAATCTGGTTTGAAAAAGACACTTGGATATCTTTCTAACCATATAGGCTCCAAAACTTCAGCCTCTACTAATGCATTAATTAAAGCACCCAACCTCTTCAGCGCATCAAACATTGCTTGAGAAAAAGCTTTCTCTGTAGCTTGATAAACCAAGTTGCCATATTCATCGTAACTGTTATGCTGTTGTGCAGACATTCCTGGACGTAACTTGCGTCCAAAATCTTGCAACAAATCCTTCTTTAAATTATGCACAATATCCGCAAAAATCTGATCTGCTTTTGTCAGTTGTGCAAGACGATTACACAGGTCATTATAAGCTGCTAGCTTTTGATCGCTCTCTTTTATTTCAGCAATTCTATTTAGTTCTTCTTGCACTTCAGGAGAAAGAGCTCCCAAAGCTTTCAAACAGCTTGCAAGACCCTTCATACCATTATTATTTGCTGCCTTGCTCCCCAGATCCCTAATCCAGCCAAGGATTAAATAAGACTTTTCATCAAACTTTTTCAATGCAGGGATAAGGTCATCTTTAATGACGATATCGTTTGTATTAGCAAATTCTTGAACCGCGGCTGCCTCATCAGGCCCTACCACTTTTTGGAGTTTCTTACTAAAGAATTCCTTATTGCGTTCTTCAACTGAAGGACCAGCCCCTCTTTTAAAATGTGTCAATAATTCTGGGGTAGCTTGCACATCTTCTAAAGCCATAACATTCCTCCCGTATTTTTCTGCCGCAGCACGGCGCTTTACCTATTTTTTGTTAGGTGTATTAGAACATATTAAAGTATACCTGTCAATAGTTATTTGATTGGCTTGTTAAGGGTGTTGGTGCACCTAGCGAGTAATAATTACCATCAATTATTGATACGTTTAGTACTCGTAGTACTCGGCGGGGAAACAGATCGTTGTTTCTCCTCCTGTGCGGCAGGTTCCTTGTTTGCAGCTGCTGCTGCAAATTCTGGGTGCCTCTCAGTCAAAGCTTCCTGTGTTACCTGAGCAGTATTCATCCCTAATCCCGTTGCAGTACCCCTCTGACTCAACCCCCCTGGTGGCTCCGCATTTGCAGCTGTCCGTAGATTTCCAGAGCGTTCTCCTAAAGATGCTGAACTTGGAGATGTACTTACACTCGTAGTAGCGCTACTTGCAACTGATGGAGATGGCTGAGGCCCAACTGCTGCTTCAAGACTAGCTGCAGTTGATGGGACTGGCGCTGGAGTAACAGGCTGATTTGCACCAAGGGTAGCGTCAGCTGCTTGCGGAGCAGCTGAAGTAACTGGTTGATTTGCATCAAGGGTAGCCCCAGGAGCACCTGCTTGTTGATTAGGTATATTTGGCTCTAATGTAGCGGCAGAGCCTTTAGGAGCAACAGAGAGATCATCAGTTGCCTTATTACTCATCCCTCGATCCATAGCTAATTCTAGTAATCTTCTAGGTAGCATCGCTTTAGACTGTTCATTTTCGAGCATTTGATACATAGCTTGGGCTAACTCTTGGCTACTGGCATGGGGAGTTAACAGCTCATACGGCAAAGCCTGAACACCATGATTAACCGCCATACTCAACCATTCTTTTGCTTGATCTTTACTGTAAGCTAGAGACATTGTGGCACACAATAAGCAAACTGAACCTTGTACTGCCTCAACAGGCTTATTAAGCACTCTTGCTGCGACCAAACAGGTAGCAGCTAACAAATACCTGGTAGGAGATTTTTCACTTATAAGTAGCAGTATCATATTGTACAACACACTAGCGTTCATCGGATCAAACTGCGCTGGCTCTGTTTCTTGATTAAGACTAGGGCGCTCCTTAGCGCTAACATCACTCTCCAATGCTGCCTCTTCACCTTTATCCTTAAGCTTTTGCGGCACCTGTGGTCTTGGAGCTGGCTCTGGTAAAGTGTCATCAGCAATTTGCTGCTGATATCGTTTTTTCTCATCTAAAGCGGCTTGTTTTTTGCGTATCTCGTTTACTGCATTTTTTTGTGGTTCGTGTGCTATCTGCTCTACAGCTTCTGGTGTCATATTCACAACAGTTTGCAGATGTTGATGATGCTGAGTACACAAGTCATTTATTTCTTGTTTATCTTTTGCAATGCTACCTTGCAACGCAGTATTTAATTCTCCCAACTGTTCTTTATATGTCTTCTCTAAGCTAGCCTTTTCTTCTTCTATAGATGGTTTGTCTTCTTCAGATGCTTTAGTTAATTTGTCGTTTAATGTAGCTATCTGCTCACGAGTAGCAGCTACCGCTGCACCTATAGCTAAACTTTCATCAGCTTTAATAGCATCAGAGGTTAGAAAATCATCGAATGCCTTAGTCTCTTCAGGTATAGGAACAGGTGGCGGCTCTGGAGTCGCTGCACCAGGTTGTGAACTAGCAGTACCGCCATCTCCACCATCAGCAGCTGCAGCTGCTCCCCTGGGATCAACTACAGTATTCAATGGACCAAATGCATCAGCCTCATTTCCAAAGACTTCATCTGGTGATTGTGGTCCTTGTCCCCCATCTTCTCCACTCATATAGCACACCCCCTAACGATCGCTATCTGGCTAGTTATATGTTTTGGACAATGCTGACTAAAAAAAGTTCCAGTGTATATACTCTTTATTGACCTTCATCTTAAAAATTTCCAAATTGAAAGTACAACTTGCAAATTGGGAAAAATAAGTTATACTTAAAGCTGTATATTACCCAGGGTCATACAATGTTCGTACGGGAATTAAAAAGCCACATTTTAAAAGCAGCTGATAGTTTCTATGCTGTTAGCATCGTAGGACCACGCCAAAGTGGTAAAACCACTTTACTCAAACACACATTCCCCACTCACGTATATATCAGCCTAGAAGATCCTGATACAAAGGCACTAATTGCTAACGATCCTAAGGGATTTTTTGCAGACCCAAATACGAAGTGGATTATTGATGAGGCACAAGAGCACCCTGAACTATTTTCATATCTGCAAGGCCTTATCGATAACAATAAAGTCCACGGTCAGTTTATCCTATCAGGTTCGAAAAACTTTTTACTAATAGAACAAATCTCACAATCATTGGCTGGCAGAATAGCGGTATTAGAATTATTACCATTATCATACAAAGAACTTACTACTTTTGGTAATTACGCAGAGAAACCTATTTGGGATTTAGTATACCATGGGCTATACCCCGGGACCTTTGTAAATAATACACCTATTGACATGTGGCATAAAAGCTATATTACAACATATCTAGAACGTGATGTAAGGCAATTATTACAGGTCAAAGATATTAGTAAGTTTCATCTATTCTTGCGCCTATGTGCTGGCAGAAACGCGCAGATAATAAATATGTCAGAAATCGCTAGTGCATGCGGTACTTCACATACTACTATAGGAGAATGGCTTAGAATCCTAGAGGCAAGCTATATCATATTTAGGTTACAGCCATATTACCAAAACTTTAATAAAAGATTAGTAAAAAGCCCTAAACTATATTTTTATGACTCTGGTTTAGTCGCACACTTGCTAGGTATCGACTCAGCCAAGCATGCAGAAGTACATTCAGCTCGAGGAGCACTATTTGAGGGATTTGTTATTAGCGAAGTTTACAAACAAATTGTCTCCCAAGGTAAGACACCAAATATCTTTTTTTGGAATGCACATAAAAGTTTTGAGGTCGACCTATTAGTAGAAAAGGGCGAAAAAATATCTGCTATAGAAATTAAATCTAGCGCAACTCTTAACCCACACTTTATACAAAACGTTAAAAAATGGCTAACTATCCCAGAAAACAACACTAATGCAAAAGGGTACATTATATATGCTGGTGATCAACAAACAACTAACCAACAAATACAACTTATGACTTACAGAAATATTGATAAAATAATTTAGCGTTGACAACTATCACTCATACAAATATCTAAGTACTTGATGTGTGATAGTTGCCAAGCAATCTAAAACTGCATAGAAGGTTTGGCAGGCACACCTTCTAGACTCAACTCTTGCTGATATTGACTCACTATTCTAGCCGCTAAATCTGCCAATGTTTTATTAAGACACGTAGATGGCTCGGTGACCATTAGTGGTTTACTAGTTGCAGGTTCACACATACCATTTGTTTGAAGATATTGTTTTAAAGCATGCCTATCATAACTTACACCTGTTTGAACCAAGACCACCGGATCTAGAAGAACCTTACCGCTTAAAAGGCAAATAAGTTCAGGATGTCTTTGTGAAATTTGAGCTTTTACAGACTCCAATACTGATTCTTCTTGACATAAAAAATTTTGTTCTTGAGTTGAACGCCATAATCTCAAAATTCCAGATGGAACAGCAGCCTGAGATAGGCTTTTTACTTGTTCCGGCTCATTTGGAAATCTATCTGCTGCTTCTAAAAGAAAATGATATTCTTTCAATAGTATATCACGTAAAGGAATGGATACCTCTCCCTTATGCACCACTCTACCTGGAGCAGCAGGATTTCTTAAGTTCAAGCACCATGGTAAATGTGGTGTTTCTTGTAACAACAATTTAAGATCTTCTTGTGAAAATTGCCTACATACTCCCTCATTAGCACGTAACTGCTCCTGATCATGCCTTAGCATCCTAGCCTGATAAACGCCAGGCAAAACAACCTGTTGTCGTTCTTGCACATATCTCATTAAATTGGGAAAACAGCTAACAAGATAATCGTATTTATCAATTTTATGCTTTATTTTTCCCATAGGATGAATTACAAAACTTGTAGTGTATGGTGTACGCTCTTTACATACGTGGGTCAATCAACCATGGTAAAGTAGGGTTCGAATCCAATAAAGATTTTTTAATCTCCTGGGGGATTGTTGCGTCAGGCAATTTTCGTAAAGCAAGCTGCTCTTTGAGAACAACATCTGATAGTTGCATAAAAGCTACATGCTGCGGTCGATTCATTATTAGATTAGGATTATTATTTTTATTAAGTTTATCTTTACATGCCTGTATAGAAAGGCTATTCTCATGTTTATCGCCAAAGAACTTATGCAAGTTTTCAAAAATGGCGATAAGACCAGGAATATCATCTCTATCTGTAAAAAATAATTTACCATTAACAAATTCATAGGCTTGCAGGAATAAGTCTTCAGCAAGATGTTCTAGTTTTCTTTGATGCAATACTTGATATATACCATCAGTACCAAAGATGGAAACAACTCTATATTCAAGAGACTGATGTGCGCAAATATCTTGTAATACAGCATTATATAATTGCCCCTGCGCCGCAAATTGTTGATTTTGAATAATAAAATTATGCGGAGTTACGTGTTGACCTGACACTTGTTAAAATCCTAATTATTTGTAAATCAATAGCACCCTACTGCCAAACAACATATTTGTCAACAACGCACATTTGGGGATAAATGGTTTTATTTCACTAGGTTAATTCTGGATAAAAGTGCTCAATATTTTCTGGTTTACTAAATAAATAACCTTGCCCATAAGCACAGCCTAGTTCTAGCAAGCGGTCTCGCTGGTATTCTGTTTCTACCCATTCAGCAATAATTTCTATATCAAACTTATTAGCAATAAGAATTAATGCTTCTACAATGGTAAATTTTTCTGCTTCCGTGCCTATTTGGCTTACAAAAGAGCCATCAATTTTAATATAATCAAAAGGCAGCTCATATAGCCGAGAAATGGCAGCATATCCACTACCAAAATCATCTAAAGATACTTTAACACCTAGCCCATGCAAAGCATCCATATTTTGTTTTATACCCACCTTATCGTCAACCAATGCAGTTTCTGTAATCTCTACCGCTAAGTCAGTAGTATGTAAATTATACTTATCTAGACATTTTTGTATCTGGAGATAGATTTCACCTTTAAAGTCTTTAGCTGATAGATTAATTGCTATTGGTTTAGGATTTTTTGTTTTGGACTTTAGCTCAGCAGCAACTCTACAGGCATTATCTAGCACCCAATTAGTAATTAATTTAATCTTACTATATTGCTCAGCGATTGGAATAAACTCACCAGGAGAAATATCACCTAAGTCTTTATGCCACCAGCGTAATAGAGCTTCGTAATGTAATACTTCTCCTGTTTTTAATGATACTACTGGTTGAAAAAGGATCTTAAAATTATTATTTATGTACGCATCTTCGATTGAAGCTGCAATGATTGCTATGCGTTTTTGCTCTTGACTACGCTTGGCATCAAAAAACTCAAAAGCATTGCCTCCTGCATCATGCACCCCATCTGCAGCAGAAGTAGCGTTTTCTACTAATAGTTTTCGGTTTGTTGCATCCATTGGGTACAATGAGATACCAATACTAATAGTAGCAAAAATATTTTCATCACCACGCATGATAGGCGCTCTCGAAATTGTCAGCATACTCTCTGCCATTGCGGTAACTTCATTAATACTTACTACATTATCAATGAGTATTAAGTATAGGTTTTGCATATAGCGTGAAAGAACACAACCTTGCGGGAGGTTTGCTAGCAATCTCATGGTAAATCGATTGATAAATATATCAGTTCTTTCTACCCCTAGATGACGGTTCATTTCATGCAAGCTATCTAGTTTAATTGCTAAAAGCGCACTCACATCATTTTTACTATCTACAATTTGCAGGTGTCTATCAAGATAGTCATTCATAAATTTGTCGTTTGGTAAACCTGTATTTTTGTCATGGTTTACCATAACGCTCACTTGATTAGACATGGCATCTTGGGCACCAATACCATGGCGAAATAGATCTATAAAGAATTCTTCATTAGTAGAGTCAGTAGATTTTAAGTCTTGTAGTTTTTTACGAATTGTAGTAATCACATTTTTATAGTCATTATACTCTGCACACATCTTTTCTGTCAGGAAAAACTTATATTTTATTGTTAACATCAAAGCGAACATAAACTCTTCTGTAGGATTATGTGCTGCAGCATGCTCTATAACATCGCGATCATGTAAATTCTCTGCGTAGTCATAATTGTACTCACGCTCTATGACTAATGTTGGGTGTTTGCTAAATACATCTGCGTACTTTGCAGTTAGCTCTACAAAATTTTGATCGTTAAATATAACAAACAAGGTGTTATTATGCTTTAAGAACAAATCTATATGCAAGTTATTCTCACTGACAAAGGTTATATCTAAGTCAATTAGACTGTCGGTATGCCTATTTAGAATTTCATATTCATATGCACCGATTAGACACACCCGCATGTCTGTTTTCATTTAATTCCCTTATCTTATATAGTCTGCAGAATAGCTGCTAGTCTTCATCAAAATCATCTTGCAATAACGATTCTAAATCATCTAAGCCTGGTAAATCTGGAAGCTCTGGTAACTCTTCCTCACCCTCTGGCGTATTTGGCACTACATCCCCTTCTGGTACATCACCTATTTTGGCCTGACCCAACATGTGTGTGTCATAATATGGTTGCCCACCAAACATTTCTATAGTTTGATTTACTGCCTGCATAAACTTATGTAAATCATATGGCACGATTATACTCGGTGGATACGTAGTAACATTTTCTACATCGCGCAAGACATCGTCGGCAATAGCTTCTGCCTGCACCGAGTCTTCTCCAGTCAAGCGCTCTATATGTTTTAAATCTTCTAGGGTACTACCACGGCGAATTAAAGGTAGACCGTATAACTCTACATTTTCATCGCCTATCATAGTGCGCACTAATTCTGAGACCTCAATTTTAGTGAAGGCTGACATTAAATTGCTTACCTGCTCTTTTTCATATGGAGCGCTTAATTCTTCTTGACGCGCAATTTCAAACTCTAGCAATGCAATTAGAGCATTCACTCCGCGCTCTGTTGGCGACACATCAGTTGGAAAATTGTCTAATGTGCTAGCTACAATATCTATATCTTCGTTGGGTTTGATGTTGAGCATTGGCATATCGCTATCAAACACACGTGCAAATTGTTTAAGTCTATCAGCAAGCTCTAATAACTCACTATCTGGTGGGATCTCAACTTTTAGAAAGTGTGTGATCCGCATTGCTTTTACAGGTTTAGGATTAGCATAAAACATTTCTGCACGTACTATATTTGACTTCCAAAATACGTGTGCTTGACCTTCTCTCTGATCTCGTAAATCTAACAACTCTATACGCTGTCTTCTATCTACCGAAGTACTTTTGGAGTCCATATAATTTACTGTTAAGCTACCAGAATCTTGCTGGAAGCCACTGACATTAGTAACATAGCTCTCACCAGCTACCTTATTGAAGAATTCCCATGTTTCTTGCGGATCTTCTAGTTTCATACAAATTTTTACGTTACAGTTTGCACCAATTGATGCTGCTTCCTCTTTAGATGCTTTTTGAAATGCTGGTAAATCTTGTCCTGCAAAAATTGCCGAGAATCCTAAAGAACGTGCTTGTGCCGGCACTACAGCAAATCCTTTCACTGCATAGTAACCATACTCATCCATGATACACATATACGGTGCTGGAGAATTGGTAGGCTTACGTAGTACTACATCACGATAATCCCCTTCTACGCGGTCACCTAAGCCTGAGGCCATCATTACTTTAAGAGATGCAATAATAATTTTCCCAAGATTTGACAACTCATCAGGTGATTTCTCTAACGCCGGTAGTAGAACTACTAAGATACGACGGTTAAGCACCACATCTTTTAAATCTACTTCTGCTAGATTTGTACGTAGTATATGTCCATAGGTATCAGCTAAGGAACCAAAGACCCTTGTTAACTGCATGGTAATAAAGCCATGCTGCTCTAGTACTTCTCCAGCTTGCTTACCAGCATTTTTTGGATTGTAGCCAGGTAAATTAAGTACATAGTTACGAATTGGGTCCATTACTATCTCTGGCACATCAGAGATATCGTATTCTTGCTCAGGGGTTGGAAATTTTTTATCTACTACTATAGATTCTAACTTTTCTAAATGAAAATAGTTACGAATTGTATTGGCATCTAATAAAATTGCACCTCTATCCCGCATATAGGTAAGAATTTTTAATAAACTTTCTACAAAGTTTATAGCACGGCCTTTCCACATATCACCGCTGGCATCGCCACCACCTGAAGAGTCCATCAAGCTTGTACATAAGTTGGCGATCATGCTCGAGGAGCCGCTAGCAAAAGGATTCATAGTATTTGATAGACGGCTCTCCTGTGCACCAATAACGTCACGTGCACCGGTCATGAAGTTTACTAGTACCATGTCATCCTCACGGCCCATACCTCGTACCATAGAAAACACTTTAGCAAATAAGCTATTGTCACCTTTACCATCAATATAAATAAAGCCACTTGCTTGTACCAAAGCGTTAAATGCCAGAGATACAAGTGCTTCTGTTTTACCGCTACCGGTAGAGCCAAAGATTAATAAATGGGTCCGCATATCGCTGTCAGATAACCATAATTCTTCTTGGGTAGTGCGATCATTACCTAGGAATGATATACCCCCACCCTTTTTAGGCCGTGAGGTGCCTGGAATTAAATCGTTGTAATCTAAGGCTTCGGAGGACATCGGCAGTCTAAATGGCAGGTTATTTTTACGCGTGAAAGCAAAAACGAATAAGCTTGCGCATGTTATGAATATAATATCGGCAATACTAGGAAAAATAAAACAAGTTGCAATGCCTGAAAAGTAAATAACGAAGTTAACTGCAGGCACGCCCATAAACTCGGCAAAACGTTCGCCGAGCGGACGGGTATCCCGCGCTAATTGCTGGGCAGAGCGCTCGTGCTTCGATTCAATCCCTCGAATTTCGTCGGACATTGTTCCCTATCCCTGGTTTATGCCTGTTCTTTTTCGCTAGCCTGCTTTAACAACTCATCTTTTTCTTCCGGACTCGGCACATATATAATTTCAGATAGTGCCAACTTAAGTGCCTTGGTTGCTTCCTTCACCATTGGCACACCTAAACTACGCTGTAGCGCCTTTTCTGCTAAGAAATGCGCATGTGCGCCTGCTGCTTCACAAAATGCTACTTGACGACCCACATTATTTAAAAAATACCAAAACTTACGATCAAATGGTTTAAGCCATAAAAAATCTGCTGTAGCCAATACACCATCTTCTCGGGCGAATAATAATGCGGAAGTAAATACTGTTGATTCATAAGCATGGTTGCTAATGATATCTTGAATCGCACGGTTATTAATATGTTTTTTTATTAATTCATCGGTACCTTCGAAGTTAAGCTTGTCTAAAGAGCCGCCTACGCATGATTCATTAATTTGATTTAACAAATTGCGTGATGCTTTAGTATCGCGACACCCCCGCGCAATTAATGCAGCAAAAATTGCCCGTCTGTGGATAGGCAAGCGATCTGCGCCTTGCCATAACCTGCCTAATTGTGCAGCAAATAAACGATTAGTGCGTGCCTCATTCAGCACCATATTGAATTTTGGCCCTTGAGATAATGCATTCTTCGGCATTTCTACGCTAATGCCAATTAACTTATACTTTTTACAAAAGTTTAATGGCGTCATAGCCATAGCCCACGGACCTTCATCCAAGTCTTTTGACTCTATGTTGGCATTAAGCACAGGATTAATTTGTGGCCAGACTTTACTTTCCTGCTCAGCCAAGCTATTCATGTTATAAACTTTGCGATAACGCATCTTTACATTGCGGCCGTACATTAAGTAACAAAATACTGCTAAACAAATTGTAAAAGGGAAACGCCAGTACCTACCAACTACGTCACTTAAGACTCCAGCTGTCTCTAGAGTAAGACCATTTGGCTCTAATATATTTGTGACTTGTAGAGTTGCAGCGACCTCTTTTTGCATTGCTGCGATAGTATCCACAGAACTAGGCAATAAATTAATAAATAAAGAGATTATCCAAATCTCAAGCCAACGAAACTTAATAAATACTAATTTAATCTGTGTAGAAAATGCGAACCATAGAATGACCCCGGCAAGAAATATAAAGCCGATAATCCACAAAATAGCCATGCTATTTTTGTCATCACCTTGTCCGCCTGCACCACTCATATTCTAATCCAACATTAATTCATCTAAAGCTACTAATTTGGGATCTGAAGAATTTTGTACAATCTCCATCAACACATCAGCAGCACATAACAATCGTAAACTACTCGCTCCGCGGTCATCAAAGTTAACAGTTACCCCTAACATAGTCCCCTCAGCACGTGCAAAGTCTATGCCCAAGCCATATCCAAGACAAAAAGAACATAGCTGATCAGCGCGGCGCATAATTGCTGGCAATAGTCCACTGCTAGCAAAAGCCACTTTCGGATCTACCCCTTCGCCCTTGAGAGAATATTTGCAGCCAATCTGCTCAGCAATCGCTGCAACCTGTAGACCAATATCATCTTTGTTGGAGGTCATAACTTAGTTCTCGCCTGATTTTAAACTACATCTTTATATTATATAGGAGTTACACAAAATAGCAGGTTTGCTGGTAGCAAATTCGTGTACCCTCTAGCCAAACGGTGCAGCTCCAGCTATAGTCTTCTGTAAGCATTTAAAAAAGTTAGTATACTCGAATCGTATGAAAAATAAATACCTAATAGCAATGACCTCAATTTTAATATGTAGCCAGCTAAGTGGTTGTAGCTCAGCATTAAAAAGCAATGTACAATCCTCAGCAGCTAAGGTTACAACTAATAGCGCGGTAGAGAAAGAGCTGATATCTGCAGCCAAATCTATAGAAAGCTCCTTGGCAATGCTAGCCCGCACACAAGAACAGCAGCATGTGCCTTTACTCAATACTGCCCCACTGATAACCCCAGAAGGCGGCATGAGTGGTAGTGTAGATATAGATTGGACAGGCCCTATCGAGCCTTTAGTCAGAAAACTTGCGGAAATGACTGAGTACAAAATTAAGGTTTTCGGCAATGAGCCAGGCATACCAATTATTATATCTATAGCTCAGGAACACGCGATAATTGCAGACGTACTCAAAAATGCTGGCATGCAAGCTGGTAAACGTGCCAATCTGGTAGTATTCCCTGCCAATCGAGTAATAGAACTACGCTATGCCTCCGTTGGTACAGGCACTGCCGGTAGCAGTGTTACCGGAGGATAGTATGCGTTTAGGAATTATTTTAGGTCTTGTTGTCTTAGTCAGCGGTTGTGGGGTTTATCGCGCTGGCTCAGAGGCCTGTAATAGAGCAGTTGACCCCAACAACAACAAAAAAATCAGCTCTGGACCCGATATTACAAATATCCCCTATGAGGTAGCTGGCCAAGGGCGCTCACAACCAAATATGCTACGTGTTAAAGAAAATTTTATCACTGCTACTGGGGTAACAGATCATAAACCTGCTATTGGTGCGTTAAGGGCACAAGCCCTACGTGAGACAGCACTATCGCTAGGTGCTCGTGGGGGGTTGGCCGAGAGGGCACAATTTATTAATGGTACTTTATTAAACTATGAGCCTGTCTTAACTAAAATTTTTGCATTCTATGGTTTAATGTTAGACGATAATATATTACCACCAGTCTTATCAGAAGCTCGTAATACACTCAATTTAGAAGATGGCGATGCAATTAGAATTGCAGAGCGAAACTATAAGATTGTCAATCAAGCACGTTTTGTAACAGCCCCTCCAACATGGCGCGAGTATTTATGGATGAATTACGACATACCTGAGCTACCAGATAGAAGTTTACTACCGCGCTCTAAACCTGAGCGTATAGTTTGGGAGCAGGATATACAAGAAGGCTGGCAAGCCGGACTTGCGCAAGGTGATGTAATTTTTAGAGAGAATCTTAGCCGTTTGGTACGTGATTACAACGGTATGATTTTATACCGTAAATTGCTAGCCCAACAAATAGTCAGCGAACCTTATGTAGCCTCTATGAATATGGGTGTTACTGGCGATGGCAATGACATGTCCGTTAATGATCGTGTCTTACGTATTACTGCCTTCCCAGAGTTACAAGTAAATAGCAGTGGTTGGAAAACGGAGTTATACAGTCATGAGTGAGTACTTAATCCCTAATGAACCAGTACGCTATAACAAGGCAGAATTAGATAGAATATTACTCCATGCAGTGGAAAAAGAAGCATCAGATATTACTTTGCAGACTAATAGTCCAGTACTAGCAGAGATCCATGGACGTATTTACCCAATTACTGCACGTAAAATTTCTAATGCTGAAGTAGGCGAAATGATTAACTTCATTTATGGAGCTAATGGTACTACACAAATTTATAGCGGTAAGGATGTAGACACGCATTATGAAATCCGCCCTACACGTGGCGAGCGTTTTAGATTTCGTATCAACGGTACTGGCTGTCAAGTAGAAGGTCATGACGGTATTCAAATTACTGCTCGTACCATACCAACTACTCCACCAAAATTAGAATCATTAAATCTTGACCCAGAAATTATTAACAGCATGTCGCCTAAACAAGGCACCGTGGTAATAACTGGGGCAACGGGTTCAGGTAAGAGTACTTTACTAGCTGCTATTATCCGTGAGTTACTTGAGGACCCAGAAGCAAATCGTAAAATGTTGACTTATGAGTCACCAATTGAGTTTGTCTACGATATGATTCAATCGCCCAGTTCAGTGATTGCGCAGTCAGAAATACCTAGACATTTACCAAGCTTTGCAGCTGGAGTACGTAATGCACTGCGTCGCAAACCAGGCTTAATATTAGTTGGTGAGGCACGTGATCCAGAGACTATTGCCGCAGTGATTGACGCAGCTCTTACTGGCCACCCAGTATACACAACTGTGCACAGTAATGGTGTAGCAGATGCGGTAAGGCGTATGGTGTCCACTTTCCCTGCCGATGAGCGTAATGGTCGCGCATTAGATATATTAGAGACACTACGGTTGGTAGTATGGCAACAATTAGCACCAGCAACTGATGGTAAGCGTGTAGCATTGCGTGAATATTTAGTATTTAACGATCAAATCCGTGATGAGCTACTTAATGTAGAAGTAGATAGGCTAGCAGCACATACTAGAATAATGTTAAAGAAACATGGGCAACCCATGCTAGTTGATGCGCAGAAAAAGTTTGACGAAGGTATTTTGGATGAGCGTTTCTTTAGTTTAGTCAAAAAGCAAGCAGAAATGCTTGATAAAGATTTAGGAATAGAATAATGGCAGGACAGCGAGGTAATTGGCGTGACTCAGCTCGCACCCCGCGTTTTTATATGGTAGATGCTAAGGCGGCTTTTCCGCTGCTACTTTTTTTAATCCATATAAGAATGTGGACATTTCTGCTAGCAATTGTGTCTATCATATTCTTTGGAATTTTAGAACGCTTTGATTTTACTGTGCCAGTTTTTATACGTTGGGTGCGCAGCCAGTTGGCCGGTAGAGTACGTATTGCTAGTTCAGAATGGCGTGAATAACTTATGTTTAAAACCTTTATTCAAGAAAAGAGTGATGATCCATTTTTCTACCGCGATGGTATACGACGCTTCTTAGTATTAGCAGTTATACTATTGGTAGTTAATTATGGGCTGATTGGTGTCTTATTCTATCGTCTTATTTCCATCCCGGACACCAAGTTCTTTGCTACAACCTCAGATGGCAGACTGCTAGAGTTAACTAAAAATTAGTTATAAAGACTTAAGATATAACTAACGCCTAATATTACTCCGGCTAGAGCGACTATTAACTTTATAATTAAAGTTTGCAACTTTTATACCTAAAGGAGATTCTGTTTCTGGCACACGTAGCACTAAAAACTCTACTTCAATTCTTTGTGACTGACGCACAAGAACATTTTGAAATTTTATTACCGCAGGCACACTAATCTGCCAAGCATAGCGACCACGAAACGAACGACTCACTAGAATTTCTGGAGCTTCCTCAGGCTTGACAGATACTACATAACGCATTTCTTTAACTGAGGATAAATTTTCATCAGTAGTGAGTAGACGTAAATACGAATTTAATGCGGTATCACTCATATAATCTACTAATTTATCACCTTGTCTGTCTTGATTACTATAATTAAAACTAAATGCATCTATCAACAAATTATTAACCCAGTTTAATAATGCAGCTGTAGAAATGCCTTCTTCATCAAGTGGCACAGGGTCAATAATCTGCAAGTTATTGTTTAAACGAAAGTTAACTGGTGATGGGTTAGATACTAGCTGTGCAAAAACTAACATTATCAACAAAGCTACTAGTGCTAATACGGATAAAAAAAGTATACTTAACATACTAGAGCTTTCCTGAGCATAGCCAGCAATTTGTTTAACTACTGTTAATGGCTCTGGCGCTACAGAATCTTCTGACTCTGTACTTATTGTATCACCCTCTTCTTGCATACGCGTCTCTTACTCATTATTAAAAATTTGTTCAAAATTAAGCTGATAAATTGATAACCCATAAAAAGGTGACTTTAGCGTACTCACCCGTGCGATAGATAGTTTGGCTAACAAAGTTTGTACTAGCGGCGTACTAGTGGCTGTACTTTCATAGGTAAGTTTGAGGGGTATTTCCATATCCCAAGCATATCTCCCACGAACCATCTTAGTGCCTAGTATTTTAACTGGGCCAGTTATTTCTGGCACTACTATAGCACTGCGTAATTTCACAGTTTCTAAATTGCGTGAACTTATTAAAGCTGCTTTAAAACGATTAAAACCATTGGGGGTAAAATATTGGCTCGCATTCTGTATTTCATTACGATAATGGATGTAATCGTAATCAAACATATCTAGCACTGCTAGGTAAGCCCAATATTTTACCAAAGCATTTTCACCCTCTGGCTCCAACTGCGCATAGGTGCGTACTGGTGATGGCATGCCAATTATCACCCCCGTAGCAGGATTCACACGTACCCGGTCTAGACGTAAATGATTCAGTTCAAGTGGCGGCATTTCTATAAGTCTACCATCAGGAGTCGTAGGAAAATATTTAGGATTGGCATTTAAAGTTTTGGACTGATATACAGAAAAACCTATCAACAAAATAGTGATTAAAACTAGTAAAATTAATATGCCACCTACAGCACGATAAGTTTTAAAATAAAATTCGTTTCTCGAAACAACTAAGGTAATGCTTTTTGAGGCCATAGGCCAACTCCACTTTGCAAGTATGCTTATATAACCATATTATAGCAACGTCAAGATGTTGCCGTTACACTATTTTCACTCTATACTATTTTTAGCTTAGGATATTTACTGACTGACATTCATGAAACAGGATAAAGGAACAAGAACAAAAAAACCTCGCACTGGCTTGCAAGCCCGCATGCAGCTCAGTCGCGCTTTCCTATACCTTACATTTATCGTCATTGCACTCGTAGCCTTTACTCATTATCTACGCCCTGAGCAAAAATATTTTGTTAGCCCGCCTAATGGCGGCAAAGTTGAAGTTTTTCCATTGGATGAACCAAATGTAACCCCTTCATCGTTAGTTAAGTGGGCAACACAAGCGGCGACCAGCGCCCATACTATTGATTTCTATAATTATCAAGCTAATATTGATGCCCTACGCGATTACTTTACGGTAGACGGCTATAAACAATTTGTTGACGCTCTAAACAGTAGCGGCACTATTGACACAATAATTGAAAATAAACTTATTCAGTCAGCTGTAGCCACCAACGGCGGGGTAATACTCTCTGAGGGTGAAATACGCGGCGTGTATTCATGGAGAATTCAGGTACCATTATTGCTGAACTACCAAGGTGCAAGCACTCTCAGCACACAAAGAAATATTGCGGTAGAAATGTTAATAGAACGTGTGCCTACCGATATCGCCTCTAAGGGTATTGGTATCGCACAATTAGTAACCGGTGAGATTTATGAATAAAATTACTTATGCAGCTAGCACAATACTTTGCTTAGCCGCATGCACAAATGTTGTTGCACAAACTGACATCTATGACATATTACGTGGCACAACTTCTAAGGCACCACCAAGTATTTCAATAGAAGACGTACAAGATGCAGCAGCTTCCAGTCAGCAAGCTCAAAGTTTAGCTGCCGATACTGCAATTCAAGTACAGCCTACTACTTTGCGTGAAGAGGCTTTTAAACAGTTAATAAATCAAACTTACCCTCTCAAACCAGATCAAATCCAAGAACTACATCGTCATCATGATATAACACAACAAGCTATACAGGCTCCTCCGTTTGGGCCACCACAGCCAGTATCTTCTACCCTAAACGTAGACTTAGCCCCTGGCGGCTTGCCACCCGTGATTCGCTTAGCTACAGGTTTTGTAACATCTATTGTATTTTTAGATTCTACTGGCGCACCATGGCCCGTATCAGACTATAGTTTGGGAAATCCTGCTGGCTTTAATCTAAAGTGGGATAATAAAACTAACACTTTATTTATCCAGAGCACACAAGATCATATTTCTGGCAACTTGGCTGTACGCTTAGCAGAATTAGATACTCCAGTTATGATTTCTATTGTGACAGGACAACGCGAAGTTGATTATAGAGTAGATATGCAAGTCCCAGGCGAAGGCCCTAATGCCGAAGCTCCATTGGTTGATAGCTTAACTGTGAAATCGGTGTCCCCTACTCTACTTAATGTACTTGATGGAATTCCGCCGAGTGGCAGCATAGAACTAAAGGTTGCTGCAGGTTACGGACAAGCTTGGAGTTACAATGGTAAAATCCTATTTAGAACCAAATTAACTTTACTATCTCCCGCTTGGAGTGCTACTGTGTCAAGCGCTGATGGCACAAGAGTATACGAATTAATGCAAACGCCGTTGTTACTCGCATCAAAAAACGGCAAAACTATAAAAATAGAACTGGCTGGAATGTAAAATATGGCTAATAAAGTAGCAGCACTATTATCAAACGCCAAAACTAGGACTTTAGTTCTAGTTGTAGTTGGTATATTGGTGTTTGGTGTAGTAATTGCTGTTTCATCATCTTCTGATAAGCCTAACTCTACTGCTGTAACAGAAAGAGTATCAACTACAGCAGAAGTGCCACCTAATGTCCGCTCTACTCCTGGTGAACAAGTTAGTCGAAGATATCAAGAGTTACAAGAGCGTGCCAATATGCGTGGTGCCCAAGAAGCTGCAGAACGTGGTGAAACTTTTATTCCAACACTAGTCGGCAGCGCGGAGGGTTTTGATGACTCTGATTTTGAAAGACAATTATCTAGTGTGGTAGATGAGTTAGGTGCTAAATGTACTCAAGAAGAAGTAACTGCTCTTAGAGAAAAGGGCCTCAACACTTCGGAGATAATTATTCAATTAAAATGTTACGGCTGTAGCGCAGAAGCTATAGGCTCACTATTCAAATGTGATGAAATTACAGCCGCTTTATTAACTACTTCAGGATGCTTGGGTGGCGATATTACCGGTTGTAGCCAGGATGCTGTTACTCAAATGCGCCAACAAAATTATACCGCACAACAAGTAGTAGAAACTCTAAAGAAAAACGGCTGTTCACCAGAGAATATAGCCAAATCTATGCGCGAAGCTGGTTTTTCTGCAGAGCAAGTTGCCAAAGCCATGAAAAATGCAGGATATTCTAGTGTGGAAATTGCCCAAGCCATGAAGGAAGCCGGCTATTCTACTAGTGAAATTGCTCAAGGTCTTAAAGCCGCAGGCGCTGACGCTGCAGAAATTGCAGCAGCTCTTAAAGCCGCCGGATTTGATGCAACAGAAATTGCTGCCGCTTTAGATAGTGCTGGCTTTGACCGTAGTGAAATACTTGCCGCACTACAGCAAGCAGGTTTTAGTCCTCTAGAGATTGCACGTGCTATATCTTCGTTAGATATGGAAGATGCCGATGCTGCAGCACTATTGGCACAACAACAAGCAGATAACGAGCAGGCTCGTCGTTTAGCAGCACAACAAGAAGCTGCGCGCTTAGCACAGTTTAGCCAACAACGACAAACTAAGATTGACGAACTTACCCAAGCGATGGCAGCTGTGCGTGACACTGCTATTCAAACTTGGACTACTGTGCCAGAACAAACATTTGTTGAAGGTGAATGGGCGGCTATGCGCTCTAATCCGCAACAACTACTCGCAAGTGGCAACGGCCTAAGCGCAACCCCAGGAGTTGGTGGTATTGGAGCAAATGGTCAAGAAGAACAGCCTGTAATTCTTAAAGCTGGTAGTATATTATTTGCAGTACTTGATACCGCGATTAATTCTGATGAGCCAGGACCAGTACTTGCGACTGTAGTGTCTGGATCACTTAAAAATTCTAAGTTGATGGGTACTATGCAAGTTAATACTGACGGTGAAAACATCGGCATTAACTTTAGTGCTATCAACATGCCTGGCGAAGCACGTAGTATGGGTATCAGCGCCGTAGCCATAGATCCTGATACTGCTCGTACAGCACTAGCTACTGATGTTGACCATCATTACCTATTACGCTGGGGCTCACTATTTGCTTCATCTTTTGTAGAAGGCTTTGCCTCAGCAGTTGCAAACTCTGGTACTACACAAACTACAAGCCAGGGTGCTGCAGGTACTACCACTACAACTACACAACCACCACTTGATAGTAAACAACAATTATTTGCTGGTATTGCTGCAATTGGTACCAAATGGAGTGAGGTTGTAGCACGTAACTTTGACCGACCAATTACAATAACTATTGCCCAAGGTACTGGCATTGGTGTGTTAGTAAATGCTGACTTGGAGTTTGGTACTGACCCAATTTATTACACTCCGCCAACAGCAACTACTACTGCACAACAACAGGCGCCTGCCGCAGCAGCTCCAGGGCAAGTTACACCAGAACAAGCTGCAGAACTATTGGGTGCACTGCAGACTGCTGCTGCAGGAGCTACAACTCAAGGAGCAACACCGGCTCCTGCTACTCTAGGCGCACCACAGACACCAGCACTAAATATAAACGTTGGAGGTAGGAGATAATGACAGAAGAAGATTTTGAAGACGACGACGGTTTTGAAGATGAGTTTGACTTTGTTGACGAAGGCGAAGAAGAAGAACAAAGCAGCGAAGCAAATACACAACAACCGCCAGCTGGCAACTCCCCTGCCCAAAATGGTCAAAAGCCAAGTGGTAGCCGTATCGGCGTGCTTGCAATTGCCGCGATTATAGTTTTAGCAGGTAGTTACTACGGTTTTGATATGCTAAGCGGTGGCTCGGACACTAAGGCTGATACAACTGCAGCAAAACCAAAACAAGCTAACCAGACGCAAACAGCAACTGGGCCACTTCCACCACCAGTTGACAATACTACTGAAACGGAAGAAGTCTTAATTGCTGAAGATGACTATGATAGCGTTAATTTTGCTGATGCATTTGCAGATAACGCGCAACCAGAATTGACTGATGCTGTACCAACTAAACCTCAAGCACAGACTACAGCTAATGGCTCAACCAAAACATTCCAACAAATGCAGCAAGAGCTTAAAGCAAGCAGTAGTACACAGACTGCAACAGACAATGCGGTCAAGATGCAAGTGCCTGAAGAAATCAATGCAGCCCTAGATAGCATTTCTGAAGAAATGAACCTTAATGTAAAACAAGTACGCCAATTAGAAACTTCTATTAGCGCTATTGTAAGCAGCATTGACCAACTAAACCGTACTTTAAGTGCTATGGATAACAGAGTGCTAGGTTTAACCGAAACAGTAGATGCGTTATCTAAAGATTTAGTTAATGTTAAAAAAATTATTATTGAAGAAGATTTAGACTTAACAGCTCCAGCTACAGTCAAGTTTACTAATAAGAAACAAACTGAATCTATTACCTCAAACGCTCCTAGCTATACTGTACACGCTATTATTCCAGGTCGCGCATGGTTGAAGAGCTCTGGTGGGCAGATTATTACAGTACGTGAAGGCGATAAAGTAGGCGACTATGGCACTGTAGCAGTTATAGATGCAGGTAATGGTTTAGTACGAACTAGTTCTGGCATAACCTTTAGGTAACAATATGCGTAAGATAGGGAAATTGCTGATTACATGTGGTTTACTGTTACTTCCAGTAATTGCGCATGCAGCTATAGAGCAAGACGTGCAGGATATAATGGAGAATTTGAAAAGAATTCTCAATCCTACTTTGCGACTATTAATGGCAATTTCCTTTATTATTGGCCTTGTCTTTATTTTACGTGGCTTAATGACCCTAAGACAATTCTCTATGCCCCTTACCCAGGCTACTAGACCTGGAGAGTTATCAGGTCCCCTAGTCTACATTTTCGTGGGTGCAGTTATGATGTATATCCCATCTAGCACAGACATCCTAAGTGAAACTCTCCTCGGCGGCGGCCAAGGGTCTATCTTTGGTAGTCGAGGTCTAGGTGGTATGGGTAAAGCCTCAGATGAGCTTATGGGATACGGGGTAACTCAAAGCGTTGAGGATGAGTGGGCGACCTTGGTCGACACAGTAGTATTATACGTGCAATTAATAGGATTTTTAGCGTTTTTGCGGGGTTGGATGTTGATAGCACATGCTGGACAGCCAGGTGTACAACCAGGTACTATAAGTCGTGGTATAGTTCACATTGTAGGTGGCATATTAGCGATCAATTTCCTACCATTAGTAAAGGTGGTACACAATACTATAGTGGGATAACTTTTTTGGAGAAAAGCATGCACAAGTGGAACAAGAGCAAGTCAGTTAAATTAGCTATGGGGCTAGGGTTATCGTCCCTATTGCTTCTATGGGGTACGGAAGTAATGGCCGCAGAAGATCTTAAAACTGTTGTTGAAAGACTTAAAGAACAAATTGAAACACTTGGTCCATTGTTGGCAATCGTATCTTACGTTGCTGGTATCGGTTTCCTTATAGCAGGTATTGTGCAGTTTAAAGCACATAAAGATAATCCAGCTCAAGTACCATTGAGTAAGCCTATGGTATATCTAGGTGTAGGGGCAGCGTTACTGTTCTTACCATCATTGATGTCAACTGCAGGCGAAACTATCTTCGGTAGTAGCGGACAAGGTGCTAAGAGTGGGGCTGATACTATCGGCGACGATCTGTAGTTATAATTATGAAGTTGTTGGATATTCACTTAACAGCAAAGCGCGGCAATTGGTCGCGCTTTCGTGCTCGTAGTAACAAAAAAGGGTTTCTAACGCTTGAGAAACAAACTCTAGAGCGCGATAAGAACACTTGTAGATACTGCGGTTTTAAATCAGATAAGTATCAACAAGTAGTGAATATCAACCAAGACTACGGCCCTGGAAAGAGCAAGCCTGATAATCTAGCAACTGCATGTTTATTTTGTACCCAGTGCTTTTTCTTAGATGGTTTTGGGCAGGATAAGAAGTTTGCTGGATCATTAGTGTATTTGCCGGAGATTAGCCAAGCAGATGTTAATCACTTTTGTAGGGTGCTATTTGCAAGCATGCTGCAAGATGCACCTTACAAGGGTAAGCTACAAACCGCTTACTTGAGTTTTAAAGATCGCGAACAAATTGTAAATGAGACATTTGGTCCAAAGAGTTGTGAACCAGGAACATTTGCCCAAACATTGTTAGATAGCAATTTGAGTGATGAGCAATTAGAGCATCCTATGTTACAAAGCTTAAAGTTGCTACCAGATCGCAGAAATTTTACGGAAGAAGTAACTTATTGGAAAGACACGGTATTTGACGAAATACCATTGTAAAGGGACTTGTCATGGGATCATTTGTTGACCCGATATTAGATACCCTGGCTGGATTTATCGCCTGGATTGATGCCTCGGTAGGGCAAACTGCCGAGTCGCATTGTTTTCTAGAAACAGCTAGCGACAGACATACTCTAGTCGCACGTGATGGCTCTTTAGTAACTGTAGTACGTTGTAACGGGGTAACATTTTTAGTTGGACCTGAAGAGTTTGACAGGATCCATAACGGACTAACACATTCCTTCCAAACCGCCCTGTCACGCAGTGGCCATGCATTACAAATGTTTTATTGCCATGATAAAGATCCAATTAAATTAGATTTGGCACAGATACTATCACCAGCACAACAAACTGCAAAACGACTGGATCTAAATCTAGACGATTTATTTGCTGAGCGCATTAATTTTCTTGCAGACTACTGCGCAAACGAAAGCATGTACTTTGTGCTGTGGACCAGACCAAGCTGTTTAACCAAAGCATCTTTTGAACAAGCAGTTAAGACTAAACAAGAGAAACTAAAAGCTGCAAAATTATCTGCAATTAAAAATGCACAGAATCTACTTGCTGGATTACCAGAAATGGTAGATACACACAATACTTACGTAAAATCCACTTTGGCTGATTTAGCTGAAGTTGGTATGAGTTGCGATATGTTAGATATACATGAAGCAACTCTAGCTATGCGCTACAGTGTTGACCCAGAATTTACCGACTCTGGATGGAAGGCAGTACTGCCAGGAGATAAGATCCCGGTACGTGAAAGTAAAAACTTTAAAGATGATGTCAGTAATATACTCTGGCCTCCCCTAGCTAAACAGTTAATTCCACGTGATGGAGAAAATCTAAATTTACGCACCGCGCGTATTGGTGACAGAATATATGGCTCTGTTTATATAGATTTGTTCCCACAAGAGATCCAACCATTTGCACATCTGTTTAAAAGAATTCTACCAACTAATGTCCCATGGAGAATTTCGTTCTTTATTGAGAGTGATGGTATGCGTTGCATGGGCATGAAGCCAATGCTCGCCTCAATTCTATCATTTGCCTCAAATGACAATAAGTTGATTTCTGCTGCCAATGAATTGCTCAAACAATTACAAGGCAATACAGATGAGGCAATTGTATCTATCAAAGTAACAGCTACTACTTGGGCTAATTATACAGAAGACAAGCTACTCAAAACTAGGGTGTCTGAATTAGCCAAAGCAATCCAAGGTTGGGGCTATATGGATACCTCTGAAGTATCTGGAGACGCATATGCTGGGGTGATGTCTAGTGCACTAGGTATAAGTCCTAATAACGTAGCTAGAGTTTCTGTAGCGCCTTTATCAGAGGTTACCTACATGTTTCCCTTAACCCGCCCTGCCTCACCTTGGCAGAATGGCGCGGTACTCTTTAGATCACCGGATGGCAAGCCATGGCCTTTTCAGCCTGGCTCTACTTTACAAACAACCTGGATTGATTTGATTTATGCACGTCCTGGCTCTGGTAAATCAGTACTGTCGAATTCTATGAACTTAGCACTTTGTCTATCTTCTGGTATACGCCGTTTACCTAGAATAGCCGTTATTGATATTGGACCATCAAGTAGTGGATTGATTTCATTAATTAAAGAAGCTCTACCTAAAGACAAACAACATATGGTTGCCTACCATCGATTGCGGATGACACCAGATATGTCTATCAATCCTTTTGATACACAATTGGGTTGTCGTTATCCTTCATCGCAAGATCGTGCATTCTTGGTAAACTTCTTAACCTTACTTGCCACACCAATTGGTGAACAAACCCCATATGATGGTGTTTCTGATATGGCAGGCATGATAGTAGATGAGTTGTATAAATCTATTGCCGATTCTGGCAACCCTAATCCATATACAGCTAATCTTAATGTAGAGATAGATGAAAAGATTCGTGCACTAGAAATTCCTATTGATTCTCACACCTCTTGGTGGGAAATCACTGATGCCTTATTTGAAAAGGGTGCGGTACGCGAAGCATATCTAGCACAGCGTTATGCCATGCCACTACTAGCAGATGCAGCTGCAGTAGCACGAACCAAACCAATAGAGGACTTATATGGCTCTATTACTGCACCAACAGGTGAAACTATTATCAATGCCTTTGGCCGTATGATTTCTAATGCAGTACGTGAATACCCTATCCTATCGCGTGTCACATCCTTTGAGCTTGGCGAAGCACGCGTGGTATCTTTAGATTTGGATGAGGTAGCCAAAACAGGTGGCGAAGCAGCTGACCGACAAACAGCTATTATGTACATGTTGGCGCGTTATATATTAGCCCGTGACTTTTATCTCACAGAAGATAATTTACCATCTGTACCAGCTATATACATAGACTATCATAAAAAGCGTATTAAAGAAGTTGGAGAAGATCAAAAGCGTATTGTATATGATGAATTCCATCGTACTTCCCGTGCCCAAGCGGTGCGTGATCAAGTACTAGTAGATATGCGTGAGGGTAGAAAATGGGGTGTACACGTAGCCTTGCTATCACAATCACTAGATGATTTTGATAAAACTATGATTGAGTTTGCAACCTCGATATTTATTATGGATGCAGGACCCAAACAAGCGATAGAGCGCTCAACTGAAGTGTTTGGATTATCTGAAACCGCTCGTCTAGCCTTAGAATTACGGGTGCATGGACCACGCGCTGGCGGGGCAACTATGCTCGCACAATTTGCGACTAAAGGCGGTACCAACACTCAGCTTATTACCAGCACTATTGGACCTATAGAGTTATGGGCATTTAACACCACCGCAGTTGATGCAAAAATCCGTAATGGCTTATACAAGAAAATTGGTGCAGCAGAAGCCCGCCGAGTTTTGGCAGTTCTTTATCCTGGGGGCTCAGCAGCAAAAGTTGTAGAAGATAGACTAAGCCATTTCAAAGAAGAAAGTGATGGTCTAATAAGCGATGAACAAGCAGAAAGTGTTATCGATCAAATCATCGAAGAAACTATAGAAACATATCACAAAGATCCAAGATTTAATGCTACGGCATAGTTCTAACTTATCTGCAAAAATCCTACCATAGTAATTAGTCTAATTTACTTATGTAATGAGTAAGAATTGTTTTTTTTTGACATTCATGCTCTAATCGCACGACTACGTTCAAGACATTTAATATATTGAACATACAATACAGTTGTACCCAAGGAGTAATTACATATGTCGGGAAATACTATAGATATAAGAGAACTAGCAGAAGAAGCTCATAACGCAGATCTAATTGTAAAACAAGTAAGAGAAAAGACCCAGGGTTTTGAGTGTTTGATCAATGATTTAGCAGACTCATCTAACAACCATGAAGGGCAAGGTTGGCAATTAGAAAATGGTTGGTTACGCGTAGGTCCTGGAGAATATAACTCGCAAGAAATTAGGCAGTTTTTAGATGAGAAAATGGGTAAATATCCATGGTGGAATACAGAAGATAAATACACAGCAGCAACAGAAGATACTGTAGAAAGTACAACTTACCAACAAGATAGCTATGCCGCTGAATATGCAGATTTTAAGGTGCTAGGTGCAAGAGGTCAAAATAAAGCTGCAGACTCTATAATCATTTTAGATGATAGAGGAGAGAAAAAATTAGTCGTTGTAAAACGCAATGATGGCACTATTGCTACACCGGGTGGTTTTCTTGAGGAAGGAGCTCACGATAAGGCATTTGAGGAGTTATTTGAAGAGAGATACAGTGGTGATTTATTCAAATTATGTTCACCTTCCTTAGACGAGATTAACAAACTAAGTACTGAGAAGATAAAAGAACATTTACAAGAGCTTTTTAAAGAAAGAAGGTTTGCAGTAATACCTAATGAGAATGACTATACTACAGAACAGATCTCACAAGAACCACAAATGCTTGAAAGCCATCTAAAAGTTTTTATGAGCAATACTCATACCCATGCTGACATTAAAGAAATCGCGACACAGCTTAAATGCGCTTTATATAAAAAGTGTTTCCCTGAGAAGTATAAAGAGTTTCGTCAAACAACTATGGGTAACGCACAGCAAATGGAAGAGTTTGTCGTATCTGGAGATCCTAGAAATACCAAAGGTCCATATGGTGCATATATGACAACTCAACCTTATGCATCAGTAATACAAACAAAAGCTTTAGCACAAGCTGAAACAGATGCATTCCTAGAAGCAGTAGGAGGCTCTGATGCTCAAGAATCAAAAATTCTTGCCATAGAAGATTTTCTAAGTAAGCCAGTATATGCAACACACTGCACTATGGTACTAAATGCGATAGCAACTCTAGCAGAGCAAAAAACATTACAAGTATCTAGTGAGCAATTGAAGGCAATAGAAGCTGCAGTTAAGCTAAGAACCTCAAAAGCTACTGCAACACAAGAATTATATAAAATGCTTGATACGCTGCAACAAGAATTAACTGATAAGCAACAAAATGAACATAGCCCAAAGATAATTTCTGAGATAAAAGAAGATATAAGCAAAATAAATGCAGCCATTAAAGCAATTTTAAGTGTCAGTGATGAAAATTATAACATGCAAGAAAAAATAAACTCAGCGCACACTGCGTTACGTGAAGTCTATGATGCAATTGCTCTTCGACCTGAAAATGGAGCCAGAATAGCTGGTATAAAAAAACCAGAACTTCCCACTGATGTAGAAGTTCCAATACCACTTGACCCAAGCATGGTACACTCAAAGAGAGCACCAGATACAGAACCAGCTCCAAACTGCTGGCAGGCATTTGTTGGAATGTTATGGGGAAACAAGCAAGGTAAAGAGCCACTAGTGAGAAAAAATCAGGAGGAAGAGCCAGAACCAAAAAGACTTAGGTGCCTACCATTTTAATTTCATGTGACCAAAGGGGGCTGCAGCCCCCTTTTTTTATTTGGAGTATATAAAATTTTTACCAAGGGAATCCAAATCTAGGAAGCCACCCACCATCATTTGATGGGGTAGGCTGATCAGGATTTGGTACTTCAGAATTTGTACTGGCATCGCCAAACACATTAAAGTGCCCTAATAATGGCTCACCCTCTTCATGCTCATCCAAACTACGAACATCTAAAGTATCTTCCTCTGAGTCAGGAACTTTAGCATATTCTTCCTCTAAGGATGTACCTGGATCCATTCGATGAGGATGTTTAAAGAGTGATCCCGCCAAGCCACGTGCCAAGTCTCTTAATGCAGTTAACTGTTGCTCCGGTGGTAATGAAGCAACCATTTCTAAGGCCGCCATTTTAAAACAGACCACGAAATAACGCCCTTTTATTTCATTTAATGTATTCGACTCTGCAGTGTTACTTGCAATTAAATCTTTAAATGTCTGCTCCAGTTGTTCAGGGGACATAGCTCGAGCAGATGTCTGAGGTGCTGAAGGTGTTGCTGCAGTATTTGCAGGCTTAGGCTGTTCAGGCTTTTTTGTTGCGGCAGTAGTTCCTTTAGGCATGATAAACTCCCTATTTACCAATGAATTTATTACCAAACTTATCACACTTAAAATAAAAGTAAAAGTCAGAAAAACACTGTTATAAGATTAACTTCCTAATCAAATGAAAGTATTACTGTTGCAGAATCTGACTACCAATATTGGCTTCTTCAGCAATAATCTGTTGCGTTTGATCAAACTCAGCAACTATGTCTGCCTGCGGTTTTGGTCCACGCAAACTGACAATAATTATCACCAGTGAGCTTGTAATAAATCCTGGAAGCATTTCAAAGCCTGGTAATGTGTCTGCGTGATATAAAACTTGGCCAGGTTCAGATAGATATCCCCACAGCAGTACAGTCCCTGCCCCACTGATAATTCCCCACAAGGCTCCAGCATAGGTAGTACGCCGCCAGAATAAGCTAAATAACAACACTGGACCAAAGGCACACCCAAGACCTGACCAAGCAAAACCAACTGCTTTAAGAATACTTTGATCGTTACGTGCGGCAATCGAAATAGCAGCTAGTGAGGCAATCAACAAGGAGATCCGCCCAGCCCAGATATTCTCACTATCGCTAGCATTTTTGCGCAGCATGTCATGATAAAAGTCTTCCGCTAATATACTTGCCGACATCAAAATTTGTGCCGATACAGTACTCATAATTGCAGAGGCCACAGCTGACAGTAAAATACCTGACAACCAAGGATTAAACAGCTTCTGCGATAATAGTATAAACACGGTATCAGGCTCAGCTAATGGATTGTTAAAGTAATACCAAAAGCCAAATAACCCTGTCGCTATGGCTCCAATCAATGCTAACGCCATCCAATTCATACAAATCACCCTGGCAATTGGCAATTCCTTAATCGAACGTACAGCCATAAATCTGGCACTAATATGCAGCTGGCCAAAATATCCCAAGCCCCATGCAAACATAGACAGCAAACCTAAAACTTTTATGTTTTGCCAAATATTTAAGTGATCAGCACTTTGCTGTGCAATATTTTCTAAAGTGATATTTAAACCACCAAGACTAGTTAATGCTACAATTGGCACAACTATAAGGGCAAATAACATCAAAGTACCCTGAAAAAAATCAATCCAATTAACCGCTAAGAACCCGCCTACAGCCGTGTACAATACTATTACTGCCCCTGATACATATAAGGCAGTGTGATAATCAACCCCGGCAAAGGCGTATTCAATTAAAATTGCCCCTGATACAAAACCTGCTGCAGAGTAGTAGGTAAAAAAGATTAAAATCACCAATGAGGTAACAATACGCATTACAGAGTTGTTAGCCTTAAAGCGATTGGTCAAGAATTCTGGAATAGTTAAGGCATCACCTGCTACTTCGGTATAAACCCGCAGCCTCTTAGCTATAAAACGCCAATTACAATACGCGCCTGCTAATAATGCCACCGGTAACCAAATCATACTTAAGCCGAACTGATATACCGCCCCTGGTAAAGCCATCAATAACCAACTACTCATATCCGACGCACCAGCACCAAGCGCTACGATTGGTCCACTTAGTTTTCTACCGGCAAGTACGTAATCAGAAAGATTAGATGTTAGTTTTGTGGATAAATAAGCAACTACCATTAAAATGAGGCAATAACCCACAAATGTGACCAATAAGGGCAGTTCAGCACCCATACTTATTCAGCTCCATAATATTAATTATATTGGCTGGCAAGTATAGCATGATCCCAAAAAGGGATCATACATTGTTAGTTATTTAAACACCAAATGTATAAAACGATTATATTTCACAAGAAAGTGAACTAGAACGAGAACGTTCAGAAGAAGAGGAGAGCCTACTGCGCTCCGTTCTCTTGGACGGTGGCTCTAGGGGTTGCGAGCCAGAAGAAGAAGCCTGGGATAAATGAGGGCACTTAGTATGCATATTAAATGCAGTTGCAAAGGGTGGCACATATTCTTCCTCTTCCTCAACGGCATTCAATAATACGTTCGGATCTTCAGTGCCAGTTTCTTCATCTCCAGCATCGTATGAAAGTTCATTAAGTCCAGAAACCTCATGACACGAATTAAATTCTGCATGGGCAAGCGCTAAACGAGCATCATTCCTCTTTTTAATTATGAATATTACTTGCTTGTGCAAATCCTGTTTTAAAAGCTGAGGGTCAGTAGTTTCAACAACACTTGTAAACCAATCACGTAAAGCCTTAGCATCCTCTGCTGGCCAGGAATAAAAAATCGGGTTTATTAATAACTGGGCAATTTCATTAAGACCTTTATTCTCACAAATTTTAATAATAACCTTGAAAAATTCACTTGCTTCCACTCTTTCAGTTAAAGTATTAGTCACACCCAATGCCATCGCCTCTTGAAAAGTTTCAGGAGTACCATCAGCCTCTTGACTTACGAATACTTTATGTCCCACATGTTCAATTAAAATTTTAAGTGCAGGCAAAATTAGCATTAGTCTTTTCGCAAAATTATCAGCCTTCTGACCTGAACCATTCAACAAACCCTGTGCATTATTTAAAAATTTTTGCCGTACATTAGCTACTGTAGCATCTTCAAGGCGTAAAATGCTTTCGGCCATTTTTGTAGAAAATTTCTCTAAAGCTAATAAGAAAGCTTCTAGTATGTGTTGATAATTACTATCTGTAGCCCACAGCTTATCGTATGGGGGTTTACCACCAAGCTTAATAAAGAGCCCATCATTATTCTTATCAACTACAAATGGGCCTGTAAGTCCATTACGCACTTCCTTATCATTATCTTTTAACCATTGATTGAAAATTTCTAGTAAATGAGGATATTGTTTGCATAAAAATTCGAAAAATTCTGTATCTGATTTTGCGCGGTTAACATCTGAAGGTAAGAGCTGTGTATTTAAAATATTGCTATAAAAACACACGTAAAGATATAAAGTCGGATACCATATACTTCTCTCCTTCTTAAAAAACTTATCCATAGAAATATCTGGAAAATCTCCATGCGCAGCTTGCATAAAACCTTTAGCAAAATCACAATTTTCATTTAGCAAATCCACTATAAAGCCCACCCTTTTATTGACCTCTGCACATGGCACAAGATGATCAATTTCCATAGAATTAAGACCATATGAACCAAAGTCAAAATGTGAGAACACTTTTCCTAAGCCAAGATTTACTCCAAAGGCTTTACCCTCGGCATAGACTCTCACCGCATTTTTGTAATTCTGTTGAACGTATTTTAAATCAATACGATTAGGAGGTTTATCCAGTATTATTACCCTACCGCCCTCTTTCGGCTTAGCCGGAAGTTTCAACCCAGACATAAAACTAGTACCGAACAATTGGCCTATTTCTTCCAAATTTACATCTGATATTTGATTTCCACTCATGATTATCTCTCTATTTATTCTTATTTATTAAAATTTTTTATTTACTATATTTGAATAACCTCTACGCAAATTACAAATTTAGTAATATTTAAAATAATGTTTTATTTAATTTGACAGGTTTAGTATTGTTTTATTCCAGCCTAAGTTTTTTAAAGTGCCCACCATTTGTTATGTTTCTACTATTCCCAATACTTTTAAAAAGAGTATTAAACTCTTTTATTTCATTATTCACTTTTTCTGTATTTAAATTTATATATACTTCGAGAACCGTCTTAATAACCTCTGGGGGAAGAGAGTCGGGTAAAGTTCTTGAGTCTATTCTCTCCATTTCATTTAACTTATCTTCAAGTTGCGAAGAGAACCTTTTTAATAACTCTATGGGCCAATCAAACAAGTTTAGACCATTGGTGCTAGTGTTATAAATTAGTTTCTTGTACAAACAAGTTTGCACTTGCATTTGTTTAAGACTGAAGGAAACTAATTTTTTGTAAATGACACCTGATAATTCTTGTATGCGAAGAGCATTTTCTGCTTTATTCAATTTATCTGTAATTTGCTCTTCAACTTGCAACGCATTAAAAAGTAAAGGTGGGGACTCTCTACCACTCATATCAATCTCCAGCATATATTGTGCTAATTTCTTTGTTATTGGGGCTATAGACCCTACTTAGTTAATTCTCTTGGTAATCCTCCCTTAAACTGATCCCAAGAAAAAGTAGAATTTTTATGGCAAAATAGAGCTAATAGGAGTTCTAACTTATGAGAAAATCAAAATTTACAGAGTCAGAGATATTTAACATACTTAAAC
>JAUIIV010000006.1 GCA_030431675.1 Gammaproteobacteria bacterium
AAGCATGGGACTGCAGGGCGAGGCAGTATATCTCTCAGCCTAGCCTATGACCAGCTGGCGTACTGCCATAAGGAAATGATTGGATGAAATTCGTGGGGATCCCTCAGTGTATATACTCTTAAATGAAACCTACTCTTGGTAGATCTATCCAACAATAAGTTTGTAAATCAACTATCCTGCATATTATGAAAGCTATTACTTATTTATTACTGTTAATAATTCTAGGCCTTGCAGCAGCCCCATGGGGTGTTGGTATATTAGTAGAAAAACGCTACCGAGAAATGCTCGATCAGATAAGCAAGCTTTATGGCAGCGACGTAGAGTTTCAGGTAGATTTTAAACGTGGATACCTAAGTTCTGTTGCAAAAACAAGTATTACTGACCCTGCTACAGGGCAAACAATGAATTTCGTAGATACTATTCAAAATGGTCCTGTGATATTCGATTTTAAAGGTGTTGCCAATCCTGCTAGTTACATTCCGCAAGGGTTTAAATTAGCAGTCATTGATAGCAAACTAGAGGGATTATTAGAGGAAAGCATAAAAGCGGTATACGGCGGAAAGGAAGCTTATAAAATAACGACAGCCTTGGATTATGCCGGTAACGGTGAAACAACTATTAAAGTCTTTCCTTTGCAAGTTAATCAGGGTCCTGATAATACTGTTGATTGGCAGGGTGGTGTGTACACCATTAAATTCGACAGCTCGCTAGAGAATTTTACTGGCAATATTGCTTTCCCAAAACTTGTATATAGTGATGGTTTGAATAAAATCATGGTCTCAGACATCACTGGAAATTTTAAGAGCAATGTAGAAACTAATGAAGGTAATTATAACTTTGGCATTGCTGAAATTATAGTTTCTGATCACAATACAGATGATCAAGTATCTATTAAAAAAATAAACTTTACTGGTAAAGCAGATGTAAATAATAATATGTTAACTGCAAATATGCAGTATGCTACGGATTCTATTGACTACATAGGCGATGTGTATGGGCCTATCGGGTTTAATATTACCTTTGGTAATATTGATAATGAATTATTCAAGCAAATATCTAAAGGTGGTGAGCAGGGTCAGAATATGGACCCACAGCTGTTAGAATTTTTTAAACAGCGCCCAACTATGAATATTACTTTAGAGGCGGCAACTCCACAGGGTGATATATCTGTTGCAGTACTTGCTGAAGTTGGCAATGCTGATTTAACGGAGTTAACTGAAGAAAGTTTGATGAGTTCATCAAGTATCAACGCAGATATTAAAGTTGGTAAAGAGTTAATACTAATCGCTTTGAGAGAATATGTCGCTAGTGAAATATCTATGCAAGAGGCCATATACTTTATGCAAAATCGAGAAAACGCTCAAGCAGCACCTAATCCTTATGTTATGACTACAGCTGAACTACAAGAGTTTTCTAATGAGTGGATAGCAACATTCACTCAATATATGGTTGATGACAGTTTCTGGATTGATGCAGGTGATCAATATACAACTAATATAAAATTTGTTAATAATGAGATCATGTTCAATGACGTTGTTAAGACTCCAACAGATTTAGAATATTTGGGTGCTAGCTTGAATATAACGATTGAGCCTGAGCAAGCCAATCCAGATATAAAGACTAACAAAAAATCTGCAACACAGCAGCCAGCAGTACCTACAGATTCAATTCCTGAGCCCCCCTCTGATTTGCAGCCGATGACAGAAGAAGAGGCTGAGCAGCGCTTAGACGCAGTACAAATTCCAGCCGGAATATAACATTAGTTCTTCTGCTAATAGCAATGAAATAGATACTGTATTATAGAAAAAAGATCTATCTATCTATCTATCTATCTTTAGGGTTCAACACAATCAATCTTAAATGCAATCATTTTCAAAAAACAGTAAACTATTGATAGTTGCTCTTTAACATGTCTGAGACATATTCTTATCAAAATAATTTATGGATAAGGGAGTAGGTATGTCAACAGTACAGGATTATATTAAGCAGATAGAGAATAATGTTCCTATAACAAAAATACACATAACAGATTTAGAATCTAAGGAAGATTTGATAGCGTTAATGAATGTGTTGCATCATAACGAATATAATGCAAGAAATACGATTGAAAATATACATATAAGATGCAAAGACCATAGTTTGGATATAGATTCTCAGATATCATTAGTTGGTTTAACTAGTCTTAAATCTTTGTCTTTCGATTTTATAAAATTTAAAAATGGTATCTCTGTTGCTGATTGTAATGAGTTATTGCATTTAAAGGTGTGTTATGCAGGTCTTACTTGTCTTCCAGGTATAAATAGGTTGCCTAAATTGTATCAGCTTGATGTGTCATCAAATGAAATTAGTAGTTTAAGTACAGATGAAATGAGTGGCTTGCCTTCTAGTTTACGACAACTAAGGGTGTCTGGAAACCCTGTTGAGCAGACCATACAAGTTGATAGGTATGAGAAAAACGAAAAAATTTCAGTATATCGAGGGTATATGCAATTTATGCCACGTGAAGCAAGGGAGTACTATGATAGAAAAGAATTGATCCTTGATTTAGAAAGTGAATTGCAAACAGAGATAGCTCCTTCTAAGAAGCTACAGCTAGAAGAAAGGATTAAACAACAAAATAAAAGAGTTGAAGAATACGAAAGAGAGATGGAAGAAGAGGGAAGCTTGTTGGCACTTAAGAAGCTTGGAGAAGTTAAAGATGTTCAAGAAGAAGAGGAAGTTCAAGATCTAGAGCGTCAATCTACCCCTAGGGCACGACTTTTAGGGTAATAAATACATAAATGAACATCGTAATAACTAGATCATAAAGCGCAATTCTATTTTGAATTGCGCCAAGATTAATTACAGGATCTATGTTCATATAATATATTATCTTTGTCGTCAGAAACCGTAAAACAATTACGGCTATGATATATGCAGTACATAAATATATTGCAAGCACTATTTACACCCCGTATTTATTCACGTGTACATATATTTTTCTATGATGTATCATTTGTGCTCTAATGCTTAAACTAATAATAAAATAATGCTTAAGTTAATATTAAATGATTCAAAAAGCTTTGTACTTTCAGATTTTCTTGAAAAGGGAATGGAAAGCTCTTCAGGAAAGACTTTTGCCTTTGAAAAGTTTTTAAAGCAAGAAGGATACCAATGTTTAGATGGCGTTCATATCATAGGTCTTAGCTTAGGTCTTTTTTATAAATATGAGAACGTATTGCGCTTTGATTTAAGCGGAATTGGTGGAACTTGGGACTTATTATCTGATAGATACAAAGAAGATTCACGAAACAAAGAATCTGGCCTAATTGATTTAGATGCTTTAGCTGAAGTTGTTGATAGCCAAGACGATCATGAATTGAAATTGCGTCTTGCTATTGCATTCAACAGAGCATATAGCTTGCTATCTATGGTCTTTGATCATGATGATCCTTGCTGGCTCATATTTCAAGATTATTCTGCTGATATAGATAGTAATGCACCTCTATTTAAAGAATGGGGAATTTATAATTCTCTAAATTACTTTGATATTCCCTATCCATATGAACATGATGATTCTTATTTTGGAGATCAAGGTGCTGAGTGGAAGCAGGCAGTATGGCGAGGAAATTGGAAAGATTTACAAATAGCCAATATTATCCAAGCAATAGTCCATATGGATTTCCCTGATCTTGGTTTGAATAAAATAAATTCAGAAGTCTATATAATCAATCCGAAGTTAGATTTAATTGTCAATATTTACGATGACAGAGGGGTTGATATTTTGGCAAATTCATTTGATCAACATCTTTTTGAAAAAATTAACCTTATAAAATAAGAAGTCCATTAAATAGGATCAAAAGTTATAATACTAGTGATGTGGTTTTACAACAGATACTGTACGCTCTCTTCTTTTAAATTTTTCATTTAATTTTTTGCAAGCTTGATGGATAGCATTATTGGCATTATTAGACATTTCGGTGCCAGGTGTGACTCTATTTGCATTTATACCTAGACGAACAAATTCTTTCGATAGCCCATCGACAATCTTAGTAAAATCTATAAAATTATTAATTGCTGGATTAACTTTTCTACGGCGCGCAGGGTCACTTCCTGGCCAAGCTTCTAAGCCATCTGATCGTATTTCTACTAGTATCTCTCTTATACTACCAATCGAGTTTGCAAGATCATGATCTGTAGAAGAGCTTCGCATTTTTGCCAAATAGTCTTCCATACACTCTATAACATCTTTGCGGTGTGAAGCCAATTTTGCTTCCTCACTATTGGGATCCCAGTGGTATACATCATCACCTTGTATCTCTAGAATATCATTTACTGGCTTGAATAGCTCCTTCTCAAGACGTCTCTGATTAAAATTGCTTTCTAGGAAAGTTAGTGTCATTGTAAATGCTCCCAATAATCAAATCAGACCATATTATTTTGCTGCTAGTCATTAATTTATTGGACCACTTACGTGGATAAAAGTTCAATTTATGAGGAGATACACTCAGGTTGGGACTCCTCAACCTTGTTCAGATGTTGGGTTGCAAAGTTAAGTGCTTCTTGTGGTAGACCAGCCATTTTTGCTACCTGTAATCCAAAGCTCTTATTCGCAGAGCCAGGTTTTATCTTATGCATAAAGATTAACTTATCGCCTTGTTCAATAGCTGCAAAGTGCATATTACGGGCAGTACCATTACATTCTGGGATTTTAGCCAGTTCAAAGTAGTGCGTTGCATATAAAGTAAATGACTGATTAATCTCTAACAGGTGTTTGGCTATTCCCCATGCGAGTGCCATCCCGTCGTAGGTACTGGTGCCACGACCAATTTCATCAATTAATACTAAACTCTGATCAGTGGCGTGATGTAAAATATTGCTTGCCTCACTCATTTCTACCATAAAGGTAGAGCGCCCTGTAGATAAGTCATCACTTGCACCAATGCGGGTAAAAATTTGATCTATTGGTCCAAGTGTTGCACTCTCTGCTGGCACAAAACTTCCAATGTGGGCCATTAAAGTGATTAGTGCAACTTGCCGCATATATGTTGATTTACCACCCATATTTGGGCCGGTAATAATATAGGCTTTATTAGTTTTGTCTAGTTGGCAATTGTTGGTTATAAAAGGTTGGCTTTGTACATGTTCAACTACAGGATGACGCCCTTGCTTGATATTAATGCAATTCTCAGCAATAAAATTTGGTTCATTGTAATCATTATCAACCGCGACTCTTGCAAAAGATTGTAATACATCAATATTGGCAATTATATTGGCATTGGTCTGTAAGGTTTGTAGATGTTCTTTAAGATGGCTGAGTAATTCTTCATAAAGATATTTTTCTCTAGCAAGCGCGCGCCCTTTACTGCTTAAGATTTTATCTTCAAACTCTTGTAATTCTGGAACTACGTAGCGCTCGACATTTTTCAGGGTTTGCCGACGCTGGTATTCTGGTGGCAATGATGTCCCTTGAGTGCGGCTTATTTCAATATAGTAACCATGAACACGGTTATAACCGACCTTAAGAGTGCTCAATCCTAGCTTGACTCGTTGTTGGTCTGCAAAGTCTTGCAAATATTGATCTGCATTAGTGGCAATCTCACGCTGGTGATCTAACTCTTGATCATATCCCTCTGCAATAACTCCACCATCGCGGATTAGCTGTGGCGGCTCTGTAACCAAAGCCTTGGCTAATTTTGTGTGTACTTCAGGTAAGAGTTGAACTTCTTTAGCAAAATGCTTAGTTGTAGAAAATGTATTTAATAGAGTATGCAGTTCAGGAAGTTGTCCTAAAGTAGATTGTAATTTTTTTAAATCTCTAGGTCTGGCGCTCATTAAGCTAACGCGCGACATGATTCTCTCTACATCTCCAATTGCGTTGAGGATCTGCTTAAGAGAAGTATAAGCTTGATGTTGTTTAAACTCCTGTACGATAGCGAGTCGTTGTTTTAGTTTATGTTGACTTCTTAGTGGTCGTTGTAGCCAACTACGAAGTAATCTTGCTCCCATGGGGGTTGCCGTACGGTCTAGGAGTGCAAGTAGAGTGTGTTTCGGATCACCTATTATGCTTTCTGTCAATTCTAAGTTTTTACGACTATAATGGTCGATTTGCACATAATCACCATCATTTTCTACTGCTATGTGGCTGATATGTGTTATTTCGGTAAACTGAGTAGAGTTTACGTAATGCATTAGTCCACCAGCTGCACAATTTGCTAGTGGCTGAGTTGGAATATTGTAATTAGAATGTGGTTTGAAGTACTTAGCGGCTAAATAGGTGGTTGGAGCCTTGTTTTCTATTATTTGCTGCACACTCAATAAAATTTCAGCTGGTTTTATTCTGTTTAACTCTGCATTTAGTGTATCAATGCTTGAAACTTGTCTTAAAATTAATTTGCCCGTGCTTAATTCTAGTTGAGCTATTCCGTACTCTTGGTTTTCTTCGTATATCGCAACAAGTGTATTTTCTTGTTTTGGATCAAGGAGTGATTCGTCAGTCAGTGTGCCAGGAGTGACAATTCTGCATACCTTGCGTTCTACTGGGCCTTTGCTAGTGGCTGGGTCGCCAATTTGTTCGCAAATTGCTATAGTTTTTCCTAGCTTTACTAGTTTTGCTAGGTAAGATTCAGCTGCATGATAAGGAACACCTGCCATAGTAATTGGTTCGCCAGCAGATTTTCCACGACTTGTTAGAGTTATCTCAAGTAATTCAGCAGCAATTTCAGCATCAGTAAAGAAAAGCTCGTAGAAATCCCCCATACGGTAGAATAGCAAGTGTTCAGGATATTGAGCTTTAATCGCTAAATATTGTTGCATCATTGGGGTATGACTACTTTGTTGCATAGTTAAATTCTGCAATCAGAAGAAACGTAATGATTAAAGCTGGCATTTGTCACTGCGCAAGTCCATGATACCGTCTGAGCTGAAGAGTTAAAATTGGGTGATAAACTAAACTGAACAGAATTTGCACTTGCATCCATTGTTATAGTGATTACTCCATCACTAGATACTACGGTGGAAGCTACAGATTGCGTTAGACTAGTTGGTACAGATACATTTAATCCAGAGTCAGTTACACTTTCTTTTTCCGAGATCTCTTTGGCTACTTGAGTTTGTATAGGACCTGCTGCCATAATAGCTTCAGTAACTTTGCTTTGTACTAGGTATCGAGTTACATTGGGTACCACAATTGCAGCTAGAATAGATACAATCGCGATAACCGCGACTAGCTCAGCTAAGGAAAATGCTTGGTTAGAATTTAAACTTTTTTTCATGCGGGATCTCTTGGTTTACATCGCTAAAAATATTTATATCGAGGACTAATATATGCAAGAAGCTACTTACTTAAAAGACTATCAGCCACCAAAGTTTGCAATTGAAGTTGTAGAACTCGATGTAAATTTATCAGAGGATATTACAACAGTTACCGCTAAAATGTCTATATCTGGCGATGGTAGTAGCTCTTTACAGTTAACTGGGGAACACCTAGAACTACAAACTGTGAAGATAGATGGAAAAGTGACCAAAGACTACAGTGTCGATGATAAGTTTTTAACTATTACTAAAGTTCCTGCAAAGTTTGTGTTAGAAACTGTCGTGCATATCCAGCCGCAGAATAATACTGCCTTATCTGGTTTGTATAAATCTAATGCCATGTATTGTACGCAGTGTGAAGCTCAAGGGTTTAGAAGAATAACTTATTATTTGGATAGACCCGATGTAATGGCTAAGTTCATAGTGACTATTCATGCTGATCGCACTAAGTATCCAGTATTGCTTGCTAATGGTAATCAAATTAACAAAGGGTTAGAGGATAATAATCGCCATTTTGTAACCTGGGAAGACCCCTTCAAGAAGCCTTGCTATCTTTTTGCATTAGTGGCAGGGGACTTAGTTGCTATTGAAGATAATTTCGTCACTATGAGTGGTCGCATGGTAACACTAAAGCTATACGTGGAGCGTGAAAATATAGAGCGCACTGCACACGCTATGGCTGGGCTCAAGAAGGCTATGCGCTGGGATGAGCAGGCTTATGGCCGTGAGTATGACTTAGACATATATATGATTGTTGCTGTTAATGATTTTAATATGGGCGCAATGGAGAATAAGGGATTAAATATTTTTAACTCCAAGTATATCTTAGTTAGTGCTGCTACAGCTACAGATGCTGACTTTGAAAGCGTAGATAGTGTGATTGGACATGAATATTTTCATAATTGGTCTGGGAATAGAGTTACTTGTAGAGATTGGTTCCAGTTAAGTCTGAAAGAAGGATTTACAGTTTTTAGAGAACAGCAGTTTACCCAGGACCTAACAGAGTCGCCTGTGGTGCGTATAGAAAATGCTCATATGCTAATGGCGCGTCAATTCACTGAGGATGCAGGGCCTTTAGCTCATCCTGTACGGCCTGATTCTTACGTAGAAATAAATAATTTTTACACCGCAACTGTATATGAGAAAGGTGCAGAAGTTATTAGAATGATGCATACTCTTTTGGGCCCGAAGAAGTTTCGTGCTGGAACAGATTTGTATTTTGCAAAGTTTGATGGCCAAGCTGTGACTACAGATGACTTTGTTGCTGCTATGGAAGAGGCTTCTGGAATTGATTTAACTCAGTTTAAGTTGTGGTATACCCAAGCTGGTACACCAGAGATAGAAGTCAAAGAATACTATGATACCGCAGCTAAAAAATATGTCTTGTCCTTGAAACAGCAAATTCCTGATACACCTGGGCAAATAAATAAGCAAGCTATGCACATCCCAATTAAAGTTGGTTTGCTTGGTAAGAATGGGAGAGATTTGCCTATAACAAACGAAGTATTGTCATTAACTTCTGCCGAGCAAGAATTTAGCTTTGAAAACATTAATGAGAAGCCTACTTTGTCTATCTTACGTGATTTTTCTGCTCCGGTAAAAATACAGCGTAATACTTCTTTGGAAGAATTGGCATTTTTATTTGCTAATGATATGGATAATTTCTCTCGCTGGTATGCAGGGCAGGAGTTATATACAAAGGTATTATTTGATAATAGTGAATATTCATTACTAGAAAAAAGCTTTACGCAAGTATTACAAAATCAAGAACTGAACTTGTCCTTGCGGGCAGAACTATTGCGTTTGCCTAGTTTTTCACAGTTAGTCCAGGCGGAGCAGCCAGCAGATCCAGATAAGATCTATCAAGCGCGCAAGAATATTACAAAAAAACTTGTTGACACTTTACATTTGCAAATGGCTGATGTTTATCAAGAGTACGCAGCTAATGGACCTTACCAGTACACTGCCGAGCATGTAGCTTTTAGAGGCATGAAAAATCTAATGCTTACTTATTTGCTAAAAGAAGGGTCCCAGCAATATATAGATCTTGCCGTTAAGCAGTATCACAATGCAAATAATATGACAGATACGGTAGCAGTCTTGAATGGTATATCAGGCCTAGAATGCCCTGAGCGGGAACAATTATTTGATGATTTTTATTCAAAATGGTCTAGTAATCCATTGGTTGTAAATAAGTGGTTTGGGATGCAAGCCTATGCTGATACAACTAATTGTCTTGGGAGGGTCGAGCAATTGATGCAACATGAGGCGTTTGATATCAAAAATCCAAATAAAGTTTATGCTTTAGTTGGTGCTTTCTGTATGGGTAACCCAGCGCACTTCCATGCTAAGAGCGGAGCTGGTTATAAATTTTTGGCAGATGCAGTTATCCGTTTAAATGCGCTTAATCCTCAGGTTGCGGCTCGTATGTTGACCCCACTGACTGAGTGGCGTAAATATATCTCGCAAAGGCAGGATCTAATGCAAAAAGAATTACAACGGATAGCAGATGAGGGTAGTTTATCGCCCGATGTATATGAGATAGTTAGCAAAGCACTTTCCTAATAGGTCTTGTTAGCCATTAACTCTTCTTCCTAAGAAAAACTCGTGTTATGATTCTTGTGAATCAAGGAGTAGAACTTATTTGGGAGAAGAAGTTAATGCGGTTTAAGGGAATACTTTTCATTATACTTTTAGGTCTTAGCCAGCAATTATTTGCTGCTGGTTTTGCTTTGAAAGAACAGAGTGTGTCTTATTTGGGTACCTCATTTGCAGGTACAGCGTCTGCAGCAATTGACGCTAATACTAGTTTTTATAACCCAGCGGGTCTGGTTCTATTACCTTATAACCAGGTAACCTTGGCTGCTACCTATATAGCTCCTAAGACAGAATTAACTGATGGCTTTGCGCGTAATAACGCTGGTGCTGTAGTTACAAATTCAAGTACAACTTCAAGGCCTAAGGGAAATGAGCTAGTTCCAGGTTTTGCAGTAGCTTATAAATACAATAAATGTCTAACATTTGGTTTTACAGTGGGCTCCCCATTTGGTATGAGCACAGAATATGGTTCGGACGATATTGCTAGATATATGGCAACTAAGTCCTCGCTAACTATGATTGATTTTAGCCCTGCAGTTGGTTATCGAATTAATAGATGTTGGATGATTGGCGCCGGATTTGATGCAATACGTGTCAAAGCCACTTTGGATTCTGCATTTAATGCTGGATTGGGAGAAGGCTTTGGTAAAAATACTGCTTCTGGTTGGGTTTACGGTTACCACTTGGGTATTATGTTCATGCCTACCTCTGATGTACAGATGGGATTAGCATATTTTTCCCCATTTAAACCAAGGGTTGACGGTGTAATTTTAACCCGTAATACAGTTCCACCAGTACCTACTAGTTTGACTGCAGCAGTAAATGTTCCAGATAGAGTTGTATACGGTGTTACTTACAAGTACAACGATAGATGGACTGCAATGGGTGAAGTTGAGTGGACCCAGTGGGCTAGATTAAAAACTTTAGTGCTTAACTACAATACAAATAGGTTTAGCCAAGAGGATTTATACTACAAGAATGCTTGGAGATTCTCTTTCGGCGTAGAGTATCAATGTGTGCAGAAATTGAAGTTAAAAGGTGGCGTCTCCTTTGATCAAACACCTGTTACTGATGATCATCGTACTGCTAGATTGCCAGACTCTGATAGAACTTGGTTGTCTGTCGGTGCTAGCTATAAGTGTACTAAGTGTTTAATCTTAGATGCTGGGTATGCATATTTATTCTTTAAAGATCGCTCTATTAATCAATGGGGTGCTGGAACTGATACCAATAAGTTCTTGAGTGGAAATTATAAGGGTTCTGCGAATATTGTAGGTGTACAATTAACGTGGAACTTTATGTAATCTGTACTTTGCGCTGCATGCCAGGTGTTTTGTGTAAAGTATTGGGGAGTTATAGCTAGAGCTGTAGCTGGAGTATTGAGTTTGGGGTTTGCCCCTAGTTTTTGAAAAAGGAATAATGAAGTTATGCCACGGAAAACAGATAAAAGAGAACGTTTAGTTCAAGCTGCAAAAGTACTAATCCACCAACAAGGATTTAACTTAACTACTCTTGCAGATATCGCGCAGGAAGCTGACGTACCATTAGGAAATGTGTACTATTACTTTAAGACTAAGGAAGCGATTGGTGAAGCAGTTATTGGAAAACGTGCTGCTGAATATGCTGATATGTTAGCAAGACTGGATGAAATTCCTGAGCCTGCCTCACGTATACGTGGATTTATTGATTCAAGTGTGGAAGATTTAGAGCTCATAGCTAGATACGGTTGTGCTGTTGGTGGTTTGTGTCAAGAACTAGGTAAACAAGGTGGTTCTTTGGCAGATCAAGCAGCTAAATTATTACACGATATTTTAGAATGGACTGAGAAACAATTCCGTGCTATTGGCTATGCTGATAAAGCTGCTGACTATGCACTTAATCTAGTTTCTAGTATCCAAGGTATGCATCTATTGACTCATACATTCAAGGATCCACAGCTTGCTAAGCGTCAAACAGAGACTTTACTATCTTGGTTGGAGTCAACTCTTGGTATGAAACTTGCACCAGTTGCAATTAGAAAACCAGAAGTAGAAACTGAGGCTGCTTATTAATAAAGACCTGCAAAAAACTAGACAGGCCCTTGGAAAACTCCAAGGGCCTGTTGTTCTCAAGGTTGTTCCCAGCAGCCAACAAATGTTTCTTTATCACAACGATCAATTACTTCACTCTTATACTATTTCTACAGCTGCAAATGGTTTGGGCGAACAAAAAGATAGTTATAAGACACCTCGCGGTTTACACATGATTAGAGCCAAGATAGGCGCTGGATTGCCAGAAGGTGCTGTTTTGGTGGGTAGGCGTTTCACTGGCGAGTTGTATTCAACCAGTTTAAATGCAGAATCGCCAGATAGAGATTGGATTTTGACTAGGATCATGTGGTTGAGTGGTCTAGAGCGTGGCATTAATCGTTTAGGCAATGTCGACACCATGCAACGCTATGTATATATTCATGGCTCACCTGATGATAGGCCAGTTGGTAAGGCGACCTCTAAAGGATGCATTCGCATGCGCAATAAAGACATAATAGAGTTATTTGATTTGGTTCCATATGGCACTCAAGTGCACATAGGGGATTAAGTAACGCCAGCCTAGTGATGAGTGTTTATACACTAAAATTTAAATATGTGCTTAAAATTGAGCAAAAAATTTGTTCAAAATGTTTTATAATCTTATAAAATGTGCTAGTGAGGATATGTTGGTGAGTATTAACAGCAAAGAAGGTTTTTCATTGATAGAATTGATGGTTGTAATTGCAATAGTTGCAATATTGGCCGCTGTCGCATTACCCGCTTATAAAGAGTATACCGTAAGGGCAAAAGTGGCGCCTGTATTTAGAATTATGGATAGGATTATGGATGAGTCTGTAGAATTTGCCCAAAAGAATGGTCGATTTGGCAATGCATATGATTTGGGATATGCTGCGAGTTCTTCTAATGGTAATAACCGCGGAGACGCTGATCTTGTTGGTGGGCTGGCCAATGCTATACCTAGTCCAATACTGATCCAAATAGGGGATAATGGTTACTATGGAAATATAAATAAACCTACCTGTGGGGCAGCTGGTATGGTCCTCGTACAAATGGATGCAGCATCTCTAGGTTTGGATGTCGGAGGCAATGGGGGGAAACTGAACTTACATTACTACTTTTGGCATAAAGACGGCACCATAAAAAATGAGTGTTGGTTTGATTATGTTACCAATAATACCACAGAAGTAAGTAATGAAAACTTTATACCTGGGTGTACTAACCGGCATGCAACAACTACTTGGGACGCTACAATTTACGAGGCTTGGGTTACAGACACTGATTTTCAATCGTCTTCATGTATGTAAGATATAGTGGCTTTTTCTAGGTGACTAATCCATATGCGAGTAAGCTGGTCATCACTATAGTGGTGACTATGCATCTTAAATTAAAATAACTTTTTCTAATAATTCTATTATTATACAATTTGTAATCTACGATTAAAGTAAAAGTAAAACTACACAGCAGCGGTAAAAAGAATAGAGTATTTGGTAGTAATAGAAACAAGATCCATAGTGCAATGACATTGCTGTTGCTAGTTAGAGCTAAATAGTTGCTGATCTGTTTGTTAATTTTTAGATGTTGCCCCCAATGCGCACCTGCTATAAAGCTTGCTATCAATAGCCCGTAAGAATTTAATATAGTATGTACAGCGCCAAATATAGGCACTTGCTCTATGTTCATTATTTTTAGCCCTGCACAAGCAACAAAAGGTATTGCACCTGCGTAGGGAAGAAAATTTGTTATACGTGTATTAAAAGCCACAAGATTTCTACATACAATATCACCTTTTTGGTATAGCACATATGTTCAACTTTACCTAAAAATAAGTTGTTATTCTAAGAGATTACAACCTTCTAGCCATGTTATAATGCCGCAAATTCTAGAATATGATGCATTGAAGTGGCAAAAAGTAAGTTAAATAATACACGGGGTGCAGGCTTAGCAGTAGCTGTACACGATCTATATCACGAGTGCGATGGGGTACTATTAGTTTTAGTGCCAGATTTTGTTACTGCATTGCGTTTAGAGCGTGAGTTGAGTTTTTTTGCAGTGCCCTTGGTACACTTTCCCGATTGGGAAACTCTACCGTACGATAGCTTTTCGCCGCATCAAGACTTGATTTCACAACGTCTTTCGGTATTACAGCAATTACCAGGCTTCAAACGTGGAGTATTGATTATCCCAATTGCAACGTTGATGCACCGCATATGCCCAGAAGATTTTGTAAGCCAGTCAGCTTTTGTGCTAGATAAAGGTGATGAAGTTGATTTACCACAGGTACGTCAACGGTTGGAGCGTGCAGGATATGTTTGCACTGCCCAAGTTATGGAGCATGGCGAGTTTTCTGTACGTGGTTCCATTTTGGATGTTTATCCTATGGGATCAAATGTCCCGTATAGGATTGATCTATTTGATAATGAAGTTGATACCATACGTGAGTTTGATACTGAAACACAACGATCTACTAACACACTAGAGGCAATAAAATTATTACCTGCACGTGAGTATCCATTTACAGAAGAAGCAATTGCAGAATTTAGGACTCGCTGGAGAGATAGGTTCTCTGGTGATCCACGTAATTGCTCAGTTTATCAAGATGTGAGTCAAGGGTATAAGGCTGCGGGTTTAGAATATTATCTGCCATTATTTTTTGATAAAACAGCTACACTGTTTGATTATCTTCCGGATAATATATCTGTATTGCAAGTAGGTGATATAGAGGGAGCAGGACAAGAGTTTTGGCGTCTTGTACAAGAGCGTTATGAGCAGTATGGACATGATGTAACTCGTCCGATACTAAAACCTACTGAATTGTTTGTGCCGATTGCAGAAATTTTTGCAGATTGTAATAAATATTCTCAGCTATTGGCTGAGCTGCTAGAACCTTCTGACTTGCCAGATATTCACGAGCTGGAACAATATGTCCAACAAACAGAGAAGAAAATACTTTTTGTTGCAGAATCTAGTGGTAGGAAGGTTATTTTAGAAGAGTTGTTAGCGCAACGTGGCCTACATCCACTGAGTGTAGATGACTGGAATGAGTGTTTAGAGTCTGATCAAAGGTTTTTATTAACAATTGCAGCTTTAGAAGCCGGTGCAGTATTAGATGACATTGTTATCTTAACAGAGACTGAGTTGTTAGGCCGTAAGCTTGTACAGCAACGACGACGCAAGACAAAAGCAATTGACCCAAGTGCTGCTATTCGTAATTTGGCTGAGTTAACTATTGGCTCGCCTGTAGTACATTTAGAATATGGTGTCGGCCGTTATTTAGGATTAACTAGCTTGGAGCTTGGTGGTCAACAAGGCGAATTTGTTACGCTAGAGTATGCTAATGAAGATAAAATTTATTTGCCGGTATCTGCATTACATTTAATTAGTCGCTATAGCGGTGTTGACTTAGAGCACGCTCCATTACATAGCCTAGGAAGTGATAAATGGGCAAAGTCCAAACGTAAGGCTGCGCAACAAATTCGTGATGTTGCTGCAGAATTACTACAAGTTTATGCCCATCGCGCAGCTAAAGAGGGCCACGCTTTTGCAAGTCCAGATTCTAATTACTATGAGTTCGCAAGTAGTTTTCCATTCGAGGAAACAGCCGACCAACAAATGGCAATTGAGCAGGTAATTAAGGATTTAACTGCGCCGCATCCAATGGACCGAGTAGTATGTGGGGATGTTGGTTTTGGTAAAACAGAAGTGGCGATGCGTGCAGCCTTTATTGCAGCTGCAGCTGGCAAACAAGTTGCAGTGTTAGTACCAACTACTTTATTAGCACAGCAACATTATCAGACTTTTAGTGATAGATTTGCCAATTTTCCGTTGCAGGTTATGGTTATGTCCAGATTTAACACTAATGTGGAACAACAACAAGTATTAGATTCTTTAGCTACAGGCAAGTGCGACATAGTTATTGGGACACATAGATTGTTACAGAAAGATGTAAAGATCAAAGACTTAGGTTTGTTAGTTATCGATGAAGAGCATAGATTTGGTGTAAGACAAAAAGAACGGTTTAAGTCTTTGCGAGCCCAAGTTGACATTTTAACACTTACTGCAACTCCTATACCACGTACTTTGAATATGGCTATGTCAGGTGTTAGAGATTTATCAATTATTGGTACACCGCCCGCTAAACGCCTATCGGTAAAAACATTTGTGCGTGAACGTAGTAAACCATTAATTCAAGAAGCAGTTAATCGCGAATTAAGTCGTGGAGGACAAGTATATTTTCTGCATAATCAGATAGAAACTATTGAAACTACAGCAGCTGAATTAGAAGAATGGTTACCCAATGCGCGTATTTCAGTTGCGCATGGACAAATGTCAGAGCGTGATTTGGAGCGGATAATGTCTGACTTTTATCATCGACGCTTCAATGTGTTGGTGTGCACCACTATTATAGAAACTGGAATTGATGTGCCATCTGCAAATACGATTATCATGGATAGGGCGGATAAACTAGGGCTAGCCCAATTACATCAATTACGTGGTAGAGTTGGGCGCTCACATCATCAAGCATATGCATTTTGTTTAACGCCACCACCTGCAGCGATTAGTAAAGATGCAAACAAACGCCTAGAAGCAATTGAGTCATTAGATACCTTAGGAGCAGGTTTTAGTCTTTCAACTCATGACTTGGAGATTAGGGGTGCTGGGGAGCTATTAGGGGAAGATCAAAGTGGTAACTTACAAACTATAGGCTTTAGTTTGTTTATGGAACTACTAGAGCACACCGTAGAAAAATTGCAGGCAGGCGAAAAGCCAAACTTAGATTTATCTTTAGACACAGGTCCAGATATAGATTTACAATTGCCTGCGTTTATCCCAGATAATTATTTGGGTGATGTACAGTTACGGCTTTTATTATATAAACGTATAGCTTCAGCTAAAACCCTTTCTGATTTAGATGAGATACGTGTAGAAATGATTGATAGGTTCGGCGAGTTGCCAGATCAGGTCAAAAATCTTTTTGTAGTCACTGATATAAAGCTTTTAGCTGCATCTATAGGGGTAAAATCGTTAAAGACTGGACGCACAAATGGTAAGTTAGAATTTACTGCTCAGCCTAAGATTGACCCAGATAAGATTGTTAAGCTTATACAAGGACAGCCGACTAAATATAGTTTTGCTGGTCCTACATCTATAAAATTTAGGCTTGATTTAGCGACAGAGCAGAGTAAAATTGACTCTATACGGGAACTTATACAAGGATTGTTACCTACTTGAGAATAGCTATTATTATAACTTTGAGTTTGTTATTGCTAGGATGCGATCAAACTTGGAATAATCCCTATCCGCAAGACCCACCTGATAGTAATACATTGTATTCAGCTTTTTCACTCAGGCCGAAGCATTTAGATCCAGCAAAATCCTACAGTGAGGAAGAGTACATTTTTATTGCACAAATTTATGAGCCCCCGTTGCAGTACAATTATCTAAAGCGTCCATACGAACTTGAGCCTCTAACTGCTAGTAAAATGCCGGAGGTAGTATATGACCCAATAGCTGATACCACTACCTATACTATTTCGATTAAACCCGGAATCTACTATCAACCTCATCCAGCTCTTGCTTTGCATGATTATGGAACTAGTTTGTATCACAATTTGGCTGCAGATCAAATCGATAGTTTTAGGGTGTTAGATGATTTTAAGAAACATGGTTCTAGAGAACTTGTTGCAGCTGATTATGTGTATCAAATTAAACGTTTAGCTGACCCAAAAATTAACTCACCTATTTATGGCGTCATGAAGGACTACATTCTTGGCTTCGCTGATTTTAGGGCTGAGATTCAAAAGCTTTATGATCGTAATCCGCAACTAATAGGTGCAGATTTACGTCACTTTGATATTTTGGGTGTAAAGACAATAGATAAATATACCTATACTATTACTATTCGTGGGACATACCCACAGTTTAAGTATTGGTTGGCCATGTTGTTTTTTGCTCCTGTGCCATGGGAGGCAGATAAGTTTTACTATCAGCAAGGGCTGGCTGATCATAACATTTCGCTTGATTGGTATCCAATTGGTACTGGGCCATTTTTGTTAAGTGAGAATAATCCAGATAGGCGCATGGTGTTATCTCGTAACATTAATTTTCGCGATGAATATTTTCCTGGTAAGCCAGAGTTAAAATTACCGTTGCTTGACAGGGTGGTTTTTAGCTTAGAGCGTGAGAGTATTCCGGCTTGGGATAAGTTTTTACAGGGATATTTTGATGCCTCTGGGATTAGTGAGGATAATTTTAATTATGCTATGGCTAGTGGAGGAGGATTACAATTATCACAGCCATTGCGCGAACGAGGGGTAAAGCTACGTGTGTATGAGCGCTTAAGCATGGTATATTGGGCGTTTAATATGCTTGACCCAGTAGTTGGTGGGTATAGCGAAAAATCAAGTAAGTTACGCCATGCCATTAATTTAGCATTTGATGTAGATGAGTTTATTACCATATTTTACAATGGGCGCGGCATTCCAGCAGGTGGCCCAATTCCTATAGGTTTACTTGGAGGTAAAGCCGCAACAGAAAAGACATATAACCCTGAGCTTGCAAAAAAGTTACTTGCAGAGGCTGGGTATCCAGGCGGCAGAGATCTCAATACCGGGGAGCAATTGCAAATTTTCTATGAAGCAGCAGTATCAGGTAATCCTAGTCAGCAAGCAGAGCTTACGTGGTTGCGCAAGCAGATGGAAAAAATAGGGATTGATTTGATTATTAGAGCTACTGATTACAATAGATTTAGAGAAAAAATTCAAACTGGTAATGCACAAATATTTATGTGGGGCTGGAATGCAGATTATCCAGATCCTGAAAACTTTTTATTTTTATTGTATGGGCCTAACAGCCAAGCGTTATATTCTGGGGAGAATACAGCAAACTACAATAATACAGAATATAATGCCTTGTATGAAAAATTTATTGCTATAGATGATGATGCAGAAAAGCTACAATTGATAAATGCAATGTTTAAGGTGCTAAATAAAGACATGCCATGGATTTGGGGTTTTTTTCCACAGCAGTATAGCTTGTATAACCCTTGGTATGGTTTTGTGGCGCGTGGCTCAGTAATAAATAATTTTGTAAAATATATCAGTATTGACCCAAAGCAGCGTGCCAAGTTACGCAAAGAATGGAACTCACCAACAATATGGCCAGTATTCTTATTGTTAATTGCAGTTATAGTTATAATATTTCCAGCTATCTATGGGTTTGTACGTAGTGAAAAGGCAAGTGCGAGGCGTAAACGTTAATGTGGCAATATATATTTCGTAGAGTTTTATATGCAATCCCTGTATTGATAGGGGTAAATATTATAACTTTTGCTCTGTTTTTTATGCTTAATTCTCCTGATAATATTGCGCATATGCAGTTAGGAAGCAAGCATGTAACAAAGGCAGAAATTGATAATTGGAAGAAAACGCACGGTTACGACTTGCCGCTATTTTTTAATAGTGAACAACATAGCTTTACACAGACAATATTTTGGCAAAAATCGATACGCTTGTTTGTTTTTGACTTTGGAGTATCAGATGGAGGTAGAGATATTGGTGAAGCGATTAGCGATCGGTACCTACCTAGTCTTAGTATTGCAGTCCCAGCGCTTATAGTTGGGCTGTTTGTTAATATTGTGACCGCAATGGTTATGGCTTTTTTTAGAGGTGGTTATATTGATCACTGGGGTGTAATTTTATGTGTAATATCCATGTCAATTTCAACTTTATTTTACATAATTGCTGGGCAATATTTTGTGGCCCGGGTGTTGAAGTGGGTGCCGGTATCAGGCTATGTTGATGGCTTTTACAGCTTGAAGTTTATTGCTTTGCCCGTTTTAGTGTCAGTTGTTGCTGGCATAGGTGCAGGTACTAGATGGTACAGAGCACTGTTCTTAGAAGAGATTTCCAAAGATTACGTGCGTACTGCGCGTTCCAAAGGTTTATCAGAGCCACAAGTCTTATTTGGTCATGTACTACCCAATGCTCTTGTACCAATTTTAACTGGAGTTGTAGTAATTATTCCCTTGTTATTTATGGGTAGCTTATTATTAGAATCTTTTTTTGCTATCCCTGGGTTAGGTAGTTTTACTATAGATGCTATACAAAATCAGGATTTTTCTATAGTGCGTGCTATGGTTTTTTTAGGAACTATTTTATATATAGTAGGTTTGATTCTCACTGATATATCTTACGTGATTGTAGACCCACGCGTGAGGTTTAACTAATGGTATTATTATGGACGGATGTCTTACTATTTTTGCTGCTAGTTTTATTAGCTATAGCTATTTATGGTATATTAAAAAAACCATATTTACGTGAACGATTGCAAGATAGCTGCTCATCCCCAATTAGAGTTGCCTCAGTGCTCGTGTTAACAACATTTGTTGTTATTGGTGTCTTAGACTCTATTCACTTTAGGCAAGATAATAAAGTGCTGAGTGTGCTTGATTTAGTGCTATTGCCTACTTCTGCACAAATGGAATCAACATATTCAGCGCCATTTGCTACAGAGTTGTTTGTTGAGCATATGGAAAAGGTTGATGCAGAAAATATAGTGTGGGTTACAGAGAAGCTAATACATGTAGACCCTCTCCCAGTATTATATTTAATAGGGTTAGGTCTGATAGTTGGGAGTATTTTAGGTTTTCTGCTGCTTCTAATAGCAAAACGTTATTTTCATAACATTAACACTGCAGCTACAGTATCAACCTATACTATTGCGATTACTCTTGTGACATTAAAAATATTAATGCTGCATTATCATGTGCTCGGGACTGATAAAGTAGGAGTTGATGTCTTATATGCTTCATTTAAAAGCATTAGAACAGGGCTAGTAATTGGTACAGTAACAACTTTAGTCACCCTTCCATTTGCGATTTTATTTGGTACATTAGCTGGGTACATGCGTGGTTGGGTAGATGATGTCATTCAGTACGTATATACAACCCTAAGTTCTATTCCAGGTGTGTTGCTAATTGCTGCCGCTGTATTGACGTTAGACGCAGTTATCTCAAGACATGATAATTTCTTTTCCCTGATGGCGCAGCGCTCGGATATGCGTACATTGATCTTATGTGTCATTCTTGGACTTACAAGTTGGACTGTATTATGTAGAATTTTACGTGCAGAGACATTAAAACTGCGCGAACAGGATTTTGTGTTAGTATCCAAGATTATGGGCGCAAATACATTACAGATTATCTGGCGTCACATTATACCAAATTTGGCGCATATTATTATTATCACAATTGCGTTAGATTTTAGCGCTCTGGTATTAGCAGAAGCGGTACTCTCTTATGTGGGAGTAGGGGTTGACCCATCTACATATAGTTGGGGAAATATGATTAATAGTGCGCGCATGGAACTTGGCCGTGAGCCTGTGATTTGGTGGTCACTGGTTGGTGCCTTTTCATTAATGTTTATGATGGTGTTATCGGCGAATATTTTTGCTGATGCTGTGCGTGATGCACTTGATCCACGGGCGGTGTCACATGTTGCAAATTAAAGATTTAAGCATTTACATTAAAGGCCAACTACTAGTTGATAACATTAGCTTTAGTATTAAGCAAGGAGAAATGTTTGCTCTGCTTGGTGAGTCTGGTAGTGGAAAATCACTGACTGCGCTAAGCATTATGCGCTTGCTGCCTGCTAATGCATTATATGGTAATAAAAGTAGCATTTGCTTGCAAGAAAAGGAATTACTTGATTTAACAAATCGTCAAATGAGAACTGTGCGCCGTCAACGTTTGGGCATGATTTTCCAAGATCCAATGACATCTCTCAATCCAGTTATGACAATAGGCAAACAATTATCAGAGGCAGTGCAAGGTACCCCTGATAAAGAGGAGTTAATTTCATTACTCGAAAAAGTAAAAATATCTCAACCTGCAGAGCGACTTAATAACTATCCACATGAGCTATCTGGCGGTATGAAACAGCGAGTTATTATTGCTATGGCTCTGGCTAGCAAGCCAAGTTTGTTAATTGCCGACGAGCCTACTACTGCACTAGATGTTACAACTCAAGCAGAAATCCTCAAGTTATTACGAGATATTATTTATGCAGAAAACATGGCTTTGCTTTTTATTACACACGATTTAGCCCTCGCTGCACAAAATGCAGATCAAATAGCTGTAATGCAAAAAGGTTGTATAGTTGAGCAAGCAGCAAGTAAACAATTTTTTAAATCTGCTAAAGATCCGTGCTCCAAGAAGTTACTGCAGAGCTTACCAGATAATTTGCACCTTGATTTAGCAAATCCAAGTAATGAGCAGATCCTTTCAGCACAAAGTCTACGCGTGTACTTTCCGATTAGATCTGGGATATTTAAACGCACTGTAGGGTATGTAAAAGCAGTAGATGAAGTTGATTTTACCTTAAATAAGCGTGAAACCCTGGCAGTAGTTGGAGAGTCTGGTAGTGGCAAGACAACGCTAGGTAAAGCTATATTAGGTTTGTTACCAGAAGCTAGGGGTAATATATCCAGAGGTAATGATCGTTTGCAGGTAATATTTCAAGACCCATTTTCAGCGTTAGATCCCAAGTTGCGGATTTACGATAGTTTAGTTGAAGGAATACGACATGAAAATGACAAAGATAAAACCATCGATAAGTTACTTGCAGCAGTTGGTTTGCCTGAAGAATATAAATGGCGTTTTGCACATGAAATATCTGGTGGTGAGAGACAAAGAGTATGTATAGCTCGTGCTTTAACAGTTAAGCCAGATATAATTATATGTGATGAGCCTACCAGCTCTTTAGATGTGTCGGTGCAAGCACAAGTGCTAGAATTGTTAACTAAACTCCAGAGAGAGTATGGTCTTACCTATATATTTATTACCCATGATATATCCCTTGTGCGTTTGCTCGCACATAAAGTTATTGTTATGTATAAGGGTAAAATTGTCGAAGCTGGGGATAAAGAGCAGGTTTTAAATTCACCACAACATGATTATACGAAGAGATTATTGGACTCTGTGCCTAGTGTCGTAGCCTAAAACTTACATAGTATTACGTGTATGTTCTAATCCAGACTGTACTAGGATTACCTGTAATATTAGAATAACAAGTTGGGATATTAATTTATCAAGCTATCGAAATTCTCACCGCGGGTGTGAATAATTTCTTTGAGAGACTTTAAAGCTTCAGATTGTAGTTGGCGCACGCGCTCGCGCGTAAGACCAATTTCATTACCTGTCTGTTCAAGAGTTGTTGGTTCAAATTGATTAAGTCCAAAACGGCGCTCTATAACTGCGCGTTGCATACAGCTAAGTTTTCCTAACCAACGGTTAAGGTGCTGTTTTAGATTTTCTGTAGATGCATGATCGGCAGGGTCAATTTCATCGCCACTTATAGTGTCTAGTAATGGGCGACTGATATCATCTGAAATAGGCATATCTACGGATATAATTTTTTCATTTAGGGCTAAAAGCTGCTCTACATCAGCAGGAGAGCGGTCCATTTTATTTGCAATTTCTTCTGCAGTTGGCTCGTGATCAAGTTCTTTTGCTAGTTCCCGGCTTGCTCTGAGGCAAGCATTAAGTCTTTTAACCACATGTACCGGTAATCTTATCGTGCGGTTTTGGCTCATGATAGCTCGTTCAATTGTTTGTTGGATCCACCATGCACCATAGGTAGAAAATCTAAAGCCTAATTCTGGGTCAAACTTTTCTACAGCGCGAATAAGACCTATATTGCCTTCTTCGATTAAGTCTAAAATAGGCATACCGCTACGCACATAGCGTCGTGCAATTTTAACTACCAGACGTAAGTTACTTTCGATCATACGCTTTTTAGCCGCAGCATCACCTTTATGCACTAGTCTAGCAAAGTGCACTTCTTCTTCCTTCGTTAGGAGTGGGGCAGCTCCAATCTCTTTAAGGTAGATATCAGTAGGGTCTGGCGAGCAATCTTCGCTGGTTGCTCGTTTGGTTGCAGGGCGGCCACGTTTGGGCTTAGCCTTAGTTTCTGTCAGCACACCTTCAGGTTGCTGCTTATCTTGCTCTGCTAATTTTTGCTGCTTTAATGTGTACATGCAACACACCTACATTATCTATGACTGATACTGAATAGTTCGGCATATGTGCAGATAAACTTTAGTTTTGTGAGGGATATAACAGCGTGCTATTGCGTGCAGATACAAAATGGCATAGTTTACTCCTATGTTGTGGAGGCAGCAGCAGTTAGTTGCTTGACATTCTGGCAAACATGTGGTTTAATGCCCACTAGAACTACAAGGGGAGATAACTACTATGTCTTTAGTAACAGCGGCTTTAGCAGATCAAGAGACTCAGGCGCGAGAAGGCTTATTGAGGCTATATAACGACGAGCGTCTGCCGTTTAAAGATGGTGTAGTAAGAATCTTAGAGGATTTAGCGCCAGGGGCAATAATTCCCGCTGATGTTTTAGAAAGATATGTCCCACTTACTCCTGAGCATATACAAGAGTTTATGGAGAAACAACCTCAAGGTTTGTCTGTGAAAAGACTTCTTTGTAATGCAAAATTGTATGGATATCTCAAACTAATAACCGGCGATCAGAAGACGGATGTAGTTAATGCGGCTTTGCGTCAGAAAGCTCGTAACATGGGTAAAGAATTAGACATGAAGGATCATATTAGAGTATGCGAGTTTATTGAGAGTGATTTAGATGATGACGGCGCAGAACATCTGCTGCATGATGTAGAACGTGGCTTAGCAGTAAATCTACATTATAAAAAGAAAAGTCAGAACCGAGATATATTACTACAGCTCCGAGATGGCGACTTTACGAGCAGTAATGTAAGTAGAGATAGTCAAGACTTTGGTATAGGTAATTTGATTAAAACAATTACTGGTGGATTTGTATCAAGGGCACAAAAGGTTGCAGAGGAATCTGAGAGACAAGCTGATTTGGCTAATCCTGGTCGCAAACTTACTCCTAGGGAGTGTGAAGCTCTTGGTGAAAATAGTGCTTTATTAAGTAATGGTATAGAAGCCTTGCGTGAAGTTAATGAGGCCTTGGCTAAGAACTTTGCTGACAGAATTAGAAAGAAATTATTAAAAAAACCAATGGGTAGGGAAATCACTGAGAAACGTGTACAATATGTATTATCTAAATTGGTATTTGCGCTACAAAAAGAAAGAGATCCGGCAACTGGTGCCAAAAGCAGTAAGTGTTTTCAACAAGCTAAGGTAATCAACCGCGCTCTGTTTGATGATGTATATCAGAGAGAAAAACAGTCAATTGATAAAGCTTCAGAACACTGGGCAGAGATTACCGAGTTTGAAAAGTCTTGTCTTACAGGTGACTCTGATGGACAGACACCTTCTCCAGAAGATCTTGAATATATTCGTCAGCTAGAAAGTCTGCAACAGAAAGTAGATCAAACTGTTGGTGTTGTTACTGATGCAGAGGATTTTGATGATTCCAAAGGAGCTGAGCTTGCGAAAAGGGTTGCAAAAGTTAGCGGTGCTTGGGCCGCGATGGCTTTGCAAGATTCATTTGCGGATGAAGATAAGGATGGTCTAGAAAGTCTATACAAGACAGATTACCTGTCCCAATATATAAAACACAAAAAGAAAATGCTTGAACGAAGTAAATCGAAGCCACAGATGTTTGTGAGCGAAGATGCATATGATACAGAACGTAGCAACGAGTTTACGCGTATTAGCGAGTCTCTTGCTGATATTAAGAAGCAGATTCGTGACGCTCTCAATGAGGGTGAAGATAAACTTGGAAAAGCAAACTTTGCTAGGCTCCAAGATGTTGCTGAAGAAGTTGATACAACTTTGAGTGAAATTACTACAAGATGGTCTAATCCGATATCATGGTTTAGAAGTCATGGCTCTAGGGCACAGCAAGCAAAGAGAATTACAGAGTTGCGGGCCAAAGAAAAGGGTTATAAAGGGACACTTGATGCAGTAAGGAAGAAATCGGAAACTTCTACCAATACTAACAAACCTGCAGATCAACAATCCCAGGCTGGTCAGCCAGCTCAACAAGGACAGCAACAGCCGCCAATGGATTGGTTGAATAATCTTATGAGAGGGCAAGGTCAGAACAACCAACCTGGTAATCAGCCGCCACAGCCGCAACCTGGGCCACAACCTGTGCCGCAAGGCCCGGGGCAGTGATTTAAAAAATAGAGCGTTATCTGTAGACCTTGACTTAAACATTCATCCCTGAGTTAATACTAATTGTATTTCTCAGGGATGTTTTGTTTGAGGGTGTGGAATGTGTTTGTAAATATGTTAGCTCGCTTTTCTATTATAAGCTTGTTGCTTATAAGCATGAATGTTTATGCTGATCCAGTATCTCTGCCAACTTGGACGGTTGTAGAGAAAAAATTCTTATCAGATAGCGGTCGGCAGGCAGAATACAAGCACGAATTGATACCGGTTATAGAAACTCGTAACCAATATGAGTTAGGTAAACTTACAGCGCTGCGATTCCTTGAATGGGTTAAGGATAATCCAAATGGAGTAATATCGCTCACAAGTGGAAATACCCCAGAATATTTTATTAAGTATTTATCTTACTATAAGCGAAAATGGCAAGATCCTAAGGTACGTGCAGAACTAAGTGCATATGGTGATTTTCCAGAGAGTTTTCCGGATACGAGTAATCTAAGATTTGTACAAATAGAAGACTACTATCCATTATCAGCTAAGCATTATAAGAAAGTATCAAATTATATCCAACGCCACTATTGTTCAATCTTAGGTATTAAGCCTGAAAATACTTTGTTGATGAACTATGCCGAAAAGGGCATTCTAGCTGAGAAGGGAATGCATGTGCTGTTTATGAATGGTAAGGTGGACTTGGATGTTTTAGATTCTGAGCCTAGCTCGCAATTAGAAGCATGGCAACAGCAAGCTATTCGTGAGTTGGATAAATTTTGCGTTGAATATGAAAATAAGGTGCGTGCATGGGGCGGCATTGATTTCTTTGTAGGTAGCATAAGTTACGGGGGCCATGTGGGCTTTAATGCACCTGGTACGAGTGTAGATAGTCCTACCCACATAACAGAATTAGATTATCGACGTGGAGCGCAGGCGGCTAAAGATTTAGGTGGTATAGTCCATGCTCAAGATAAGGTTGCTATTAGTATTGGCCTTGGCACTATCACTATGAAACCAGATGTAATCATGATAGTCATGGCCGACGGAGACTCAAAGTCAGAAGTGGTTAAGGACGCTGTTGAGAGAGAGTTTGACTTACAATATCCTGCAACCATTATGCAAAAGATACCCAATGCACGTTTTTATGTTACTCATGGTGCAGCAAAGGGTCTAATTGATAGGCGCACTGAAGATATTAGTATAGCGACTAGGAACGGCTGGAGTGTAGATTTACTAGAAGAAGTGATTCTACAAATAGCTTTAGCAGAGCAGAAGCAAATACTACATATAACTGAAGCGGATCTAGAAAAGTATGATGCAGGGAAATTAATTCTACTAAATCCCCCCAAATTATTGCCGGCTATTTTAGATGATATTCATGCACGTTTGATTAGTAAGATAGATGCTGGCTTTGATTTAGTCGCTAGTAAGGGCAAAAGACTACTACATACTGCACCACATCATGATGATATAATGTTAGCCTACTATCCGTTAGTTGAGCATTTTTCAACAAGGCATAAAAATCATATTGCCTATTTAACTAGTGGCTTCAACTCAGTATCAGATAAACATGTTCTAAGAGTGCTTAACCGGGTTGGAGAATCCTGGATTAATCAAGAGCAAGATGAAATATTTAAACGTACATATGAATCTACAATTAGCAAGTTCAAAACCTTATTTGCTAAGCAAGACCTTGATCAGATGAAAAATCTGCAAACTACGATTTTACTTAAACACTTGGCATATATATATGATGCCAAGAATGTTGAACAGCTAAAGCATACAGTGCGTTGGTTAAAAGATGAGTATTTTCCAAATAAACATCCTGGAGACTTAGATATCCCAAGTATAAAGCTACTTAAGGGTATGATCCGTGAATCAGAGTCAGACTCGTTGTGGTCGCTTAAAAATATTCCATTGCACAGTATTTCTCATTTTCGTTCAGAGTTTTATAGTGGGCGTGAATTTGCTAAGACGCCACGTTTCAATATTGATGTGCTGCCTTTTATTAATTTGTTAAATGACTTTCGCCCGGAAATTATTACCTTAGCCGATGATCCGCAAAGTGCACCACCCAAGACCAATTATTACGTATTACAGATTATTGCTGATGCTCTGCGTAGTAAAGAAGTGCAGCACGTGGATAATTTGCAAATCATAGGTTATCGTAATATCTGGTTTAGATACCCCCTGTATGAGTCTAATATATATTACCCTGTATCCACTAATAATATCTCTATGTTGCGTAAAGTATTTGCATCATGCTTTAAGACTCAACAGGAAGCAGCTTTTCCTAATCCTTTTTTTGCTGGCGAGTTCTCTGAATTGGCGGGGGTGATTCAGCAAGATCAATTGCAGCAGTTAAAAGTCTTGCTAGGCAATGATTTTTTTGATAAACATAGCAACCCAGAGATTAAAAATGCAGTAGGTATGATTTGTATGCGCAGTATGAACCTAAACGACTTATTCAAACGTGCCGCAGATTTACATATAGCTTTGGAATTAGAAGATAATTTTTTCTTTTAGGATTTTATTTTGCAAGATTATACTATAGATAAATGTTCCAATGACGATTATTTACGTCTTTCACGTTCAATTACCCAGTTTAACTTAGCCCATCTTCCTAAAGGGGCTGGTGACAACTTAGTAGCGCTTGGCTTAGTAATACGAGATCATTTAAAGATGATAGGGGGCGTTACTGGAAAATTACTATTAGGACAGACTTTATCCATTGATATTCTGTGGGTAGATGAAGCTTATCGTGGTCAGGATTGCGGAACTAGGCTACTGGACGCTATAGAGAAAAAGGCTAAAGAGCTCAATTCACGGCTTGTAGTAGTTGATACCTTTGATTTTCAAGCGTTAGATTTTTATAAAAAAAATGGTTACACACTTTTTGGTGAACTTCAAGATAGCCCATATCCTGGAAATACTCATTATTATCTAAATAAAAGGCTTTAATGAAGTTCTTTAATGTTGTTAGTTGGCATGCCCACATAGTCGCTTCCATGCCAGTATACAAATAAAGACTTTACTATTTCTGGTAAGCTGTTAACCAATAGATCTTGATTAGATATCTCATTGCTGCCCAGTAGATCTGCTATTACAAAAAAAGTTGCGCAGGCATTAGTTATATACTCTTGTTCCTTGTACAGCCATTGCTGATCTTGCCATACTAGGGCTAAGCAATATCCTCGACACCACTCCTGTACGTTAGAATAACGTACTTGTCTTAATTCTAGATTAGGGTATTCTAGCGAAAGTAAGAACTTGAACTCTTGGTCAGAGTAAAGACTTACTTTGATTTGTTGGTATAGGCTAAGCAGTGCTTTATGTGTGGTGCGTTTTGTTGCACCATTATTTGCTTGTAAATTGCCAGCAAGAATTGGTAACCACTCGTGTGGTTGATGTTGCGTAGGAAAAGAAGCTAAAGCTGTTAAGAAGCCATGTGCTTTAATAAGACTCATGTCTTCGTTGTTATCGTGTAACACCTTATCTAAAAACTTTAGTTCGGTAAAATCTGTTTTGATAGCTGTACTTTTTTGCATGAGCTAAGATTACCATAGGCCTTATAGTAGCTCTAGGGGGGTTATTATGAATAAAGAAGATTACAGGCAAATAGTGTCAATTCTTGAGCAGGTTTTTGCATGCAAGATTAATGCCTCGTGCCCAGAAAATACTGATTTCCATTTAGATTTTATGGACCCAACCCCTGGTATTGATGTGGTAAAAAACTCAATAGCTAATCAGCATATGCTTACAAGTGAGCATGTAAATCGCTTAGTAGTTGAGAGGCTAAGATTGTCTCCAGAAGTGAAAACGATTGACTCTTTAAGAGGTTATGAGGCTGAACTAGCTGATGCCATAGCTGGAGTAAATTATCGCGTAGCTGCAAATTATGAATATCAGAAGCTATTGCCTACCCAGCAAGTTTTATTTGCCTTGAATGATGCTTGTGTGAGATTTACTGGAAGTAGCTCACATTTTTATCACCATTACATCAAAATGTGTGAGATTGCCAACATTGTGAGGTATAAATATTCTGAGCTCAACCGTTGTATAGCCGAAGATAAAATGTTGAGTGTCATTGATATGCATCATCGTAATGAAATGTCAGAATTATACTTACAAAATATATTAGATCCTTATGTGCAGCAGGGTGGAGTTTTAGCACATGGACGCAGCGATATTGATGCCACTAGTGTGAGTAATTTATTCTTTTATAAGCATGCAAAACTACTATTATACTATCAAGTAGCAAAAAACCTTATTGTAACTACTAAGCAAGTTGCTGATTATGGCCAACTACCACAGCATAAACGTGAGGAGCTATGGCAGAAATTGCAGAGTGCTTTTCCTGCATTTTCAACAGAAGATGATAATAATATTTTTTATAAATTTATTAAATACATTAATCATTCACCTGGAGAGTTATATAATAGCTTTTCAGAGGAATTAAAAGAATTTTCTGCGTTGCCCGCAGAGCAGATGCATAGCACTCTACAGAGCGCAGGATTAGAAAGTAATCAATTAGTTTTAGTCAGTCGTACCTTCGTAGAAAATTGGCACCCCAAAAGATTTCTAAGTCTATACTGGCAACGTAAGTACCCGCTAGTGCTCAATACTGCTATAGAGCAGGTGGTAGTGCGCAAAGCAGATAGTGTGGAGCAAATTAGAATTTGGCCAAACGAACTGCCTTATTTTCCTGCTCATGGTTTAAGTATTTGTGGAAATGGCTTGGTAGAAGGATACCAGGAATACGGCACTGCTGAATATGAGTGGAACATGCCGCGTGACCCTACAGCAGAAATTACTAATATTCCACGTGATATAGAAAAACTCTTTAGAGAGATGCAGTTGTTTGACTCAGAAAAGGATCCAGTTAGCATATTCCAGAATGCTATAAGTTATTCCAGCATACAGGCGACACAACATTGTCATATTATTAAAGGCGATATATCTTGCTGGCCAATATACTTATTACCAAAATCAGATGTATACAATTTATGTGACGCGAAATTTGAGTTTGTAACTGTGGGGACCAAGCAGGATGCTTTGTATTTGCGAGTAGTATTTAATAATTTAGATAATGAGCAACTAATTGAGACCTTAATTGATATGAATAATTATTTGCATCAATATTACAAAGGTTACAAATACTTAGACGCAGAAATGCATATATTCAGACAGGATAATCAATATGTCTTTATTTATGAGCCGCATGCACGCCTACTTTTATTACAGAATGGCCGTTTTTATAATCCTGATATTGATCAACAAACGAATAGAAAACCTCAATACTTTGTACCAAATGATCTCGATATACCTGTTTGTACAGATAGCGCTAAGCATGGAAGACAATATTTGCGAGACTATTTTGATAAAACATACAAGTCACAAATGCATAGGGTAATGCAACAGTTCTTTGCTAATTTGCTGAATCGTCGTGCATAAGTTGCCTAGCAATACGCGTTGCTGCTGCTAGCCTTTGTTTCTCATCACCTAGTATATCTAATTTCCCTGCTCTAAGCTTGGCCAGAACAGCTTCTACACGCTCTGGATCAACTGCTGGCATTGCAGAAATGGCTGCTTGCAGTTCATCAAGTGGATTGAGTTCAATCTCGGTGCTTGTTTCTAGGTCATCGATAGGTGTATCAGACATCGCGCTAACCTCTAACCAGAAATTAAGTATGTATTATTCATTTTTTACTAAAACGGTGCTTTGTCAAGTTTTTGACCATATATTGCATTGCTAGAGCTCTATGCCATACTTTAAGTTATAAGACAGGGAAATGTCATGGCAATCACTAAACAAATAACAGAGCTAGATACCTATAAGAAATACCTATCAGAAGTAGGGCAAGTTCCAAGCTATCACTTAGATAAGTGTTTTGCATGTGGTCTACCAGCAGCATGGTTGTATCTTCGAGCAATTGGTTTAGAAGAGTTCTATTTCGATTTATTGACCAAAGTTAAAGATCGCTCTGGATGGTTTAAACATCTATTTTATATTGTGTTGCTAGCAAATAAAAACAATCCTTTTTTTCCACACATTCCAGACAACATATTAGACTTAAAAATTCCTGCTGAAGTAGCTGCTGCACAAATTGATATGCCACGTCCTGAATTTCAGATGGCATATGCCTTTACACCAGATCAACTCAAACGCACTCTAGAGACTGTATCATCACCAGGAAAATTAATAAATTTAGGTGATAAGCGTAAATCAATAGCGATTATGTGTAATGATGATGGTAGCTATGCAGTGTATCATCAGGATAATCCAAGCGCTTTGCATTTTAAAACTGCGGAGAGATGTGTAGATTTAGTCATGAGGATTATGTATGCCTAGTATACCTTTGTATATTGCTGTATCAAATGCAATCTGTGATGAACCAAACAATCAACTATTGCAACACGTAAAGCAGCAAATAGATCAGAGTCCTGACAAGCCAGAACAAGCAGACCTCAATCGTGCGTTACGACTAGCTGTAACAATAGATGACGTGTCAGCAGCTAAAGCAAATATTGACTACTTGCTAGATAAAGGGGCAGATATAAAAGCTGCGTTTAATGTGGCAGGTTTAGAATATAGTCTTACACAATTAACAACTAGTGATCTAAAACCACTAGATCCAGCTATTATCCAGCATCTTAATGACAAAGGTGCTGACTTACGCCTAGGTGCACAAGTGACTCAAGCACCCAGTAAACCAAGATAATCATATTAAAATTTCTGAAAACAAATCTAATAATCTCTTAAGTTTGGTGTGCAGCGTTATTAACGACTCTGCACTAGAAAGTGAGGATGTAAATACATTTTCTAGCTCTATTGTAGACTGTCCTAGTTCATTATTTACTAATGCTCACCCTCAGTCAGTATTACATATGTATAACCAAGCTGCTAATAAACTTAATTCTGAGCCATGTGAAATGAAAGAAAAATGGCAGAAGCGTGAACAAAAAGTTGAAGCAGAACAGCGTAGAATAGAAGAACAACGCTCACAAGAATCTAATTCATGCCGTGCTTTGGCATAATATATCAATGTAGTTAATATATTATAAAAATTTCTATGTGATTTTTAACTATAATTATATGTAATGATTCTAAAACATATGACATATGAAAAATAACGCAATAAAATCTTTTTTTCTTATCGGTGGAGCTATTTTCATTGCCGAGTTTGTTCTTATGTCGACCATGTTTTCTTTTCTCGAAGATAAGGTGCCGCCATGGGGTTTTGCAGTACTTGATAGTATGGTTATAGCTTTGGTGACTATGGCTGTTATCTACATTGCCCAAGCGAAGGAATGGATCAACTATTCCGCTGATGGTAGGACTGAAATAATAATACTTAAAATATGTGCAATAGTTTTTTGTGCAGAAGCGACGGTAATGTTTTTGTTGTCAGCAGAGGCTATACAATTTCATTTATGGGAGCAGGCAGTAATTGACTCGCTAGCGCTCGCGATTATTACATCTTCTTTAGTATATTGGGTAATTGTAAGACCAAATTTAGTCAGAAGAAATAAAGATGTAAAACAATTGCTACGTGAAATGTACACAGTAAATATTATGGTTTTCTCTTCTATAGCTGTACTGCTTCTTGTATTAGGGTTTGTAGTCTATAAGCAGTATGCGGATATTTCTCAGGATATGCTGACTGTATTAGTTCTGATTTATATAACTTTTCTGCTAGGAGGAGGTGCTGTCCTTTGGATTATGATTAAATCAGAGTCTAAAAAGATAATAGAGTTTGCTAAAATGAACTCTTTGGCATTTTTTGATGATCTAACAAATCTTGGTAATAAAAGATACTTTGATGTGCAGCTAGATATGATGCTTAAGCAGCTAGTTACTGATGGTACAAATATGGCTCTGATGTTTTTAGATTTAGATAGATTTAAGCCAGTGAATGATACTTATGGTCATGAAGCTGGTGATTGTACTTTAAGAGCAGCAGCACGTAGAATCACAAGTTGTATAAATGTAAATGATATAGCTTGTCGCATAGGCGGTGATGAGTTTGCAGTAATTCTAACAAATGTTGAGTCGGAAGAAATTTTAGATAGCATAGCGCACAGGATTATTAAGGCTTTTTATGAAGACTTTACTTATGAAGAGTTTAAGTTCAATATCGGCATAAGTATAGGTATATGCGTTATACATGCTGATTATAGAGTGATTGATATACTTAAGCATGCAGATAATGCCATGTATAAAGTAAAAGAAGAAGGCGGTAATTCTTATAACATACTTTATTGATATCATCCTTCGCCTAGTTGTGGAAATGGGCATATAGTCATACCATTTCTGGTTGCTTCACGCATAAGGCATAGCTCAACCCATTCTTGGATTTGGGGAAAGTTTTCAAGACCAAGAAAATCTGTTGCCTCATAAAACTCATCTAAGCACACTACCCAAGGCATAACGGCCATATCAGTAATTGTATATTCGTTATTGATTATATATTTATGGTCTGTCAGCTGCTTTTCTATTACAGCGAGTAATCGCAGTACCTCTTTTGTATAACGCTCTACTGGATAAGGGTCTTCACACTTGTCTTTGGCATATCTAAAGAAATGTCCAAATTGTCCAAACATAGGCCCAACCCCTGCCATTTGGAAAAACAACCATTGTATTGTCTGCCAACGTTCAGTCGGGTTACTTGGTAAAAACTTTCCAGTTTTCTCGGCAAGGTACATTAGGATTGCGCCTGACTCGAAAATACTGATTGGTTTACCGCCAGGCCCATCTGGGTCTACTATAGCTGGGATTTTAGAGTTAGGATTGATTCCTACGAAGTGAGAGCTAAACTGATCGTCTTGCCGGATATCAATTACGTTTGCTGAGTAAGGAAGCTTCATCTCTTCTAAAGCTATCCCAATCTTTTGCCCATTTGGCGTATCGAGTGAGTATAGTTCTATAGTTCCCATCATTGATCCAATTTTTAGTGTATATGACTCGTATTCAAGCATAGCTTGCATAGGAGTTGCTTGGCAATCCCAAAATGCTGAAATCTTACGTCTTCTATGGTATCCTGCGAGCATGGTTTAAAACATCTAGGGAATGTCCTATGCCTACACAATTTTTAGAATTTGAGCAGCCGGTAGCCGAGTTAGAGGCGAAAATAAAAGAGCTGCGTCACGTGAGTACTGATTCTTCAATCAATATCAGTGATGAAATATCGCGCCTAGAGGCAAAGAGTCGTGATTTAACTAAGTCTATATTTAAAAATTTGTCAGCTTGGCAGATAGTTCAGTTAGCCAGGCACCCAAGTAGACCCTATACCCTAGATTACATTGAGAAGATATTTACAGAGTTTGATGAATTGCATGGAGATAGGCGATTTGCAGACGATAAGGCGATCATATGTGGGCTCGCTAGGTTGCAAGATCAGCCGGTAATGATTATTGGTGAACAAAAGGGCCGTGAGACTAAAGAAAAGCTAGAGCGTAATTTTGGTATGCCTCAACCAGAAGGGTACCGCAAAGCTTTACGTTTTATGGAAATGGCTGAGAAGTTTAATGTTCCAATTATTACATTTATTGATACGCCTGGAGCATATCCTGGAATAGGTGCTGAGGCTCGTGGACAAAGTGAAGCAATAGCTAAGAATTTGCAGGTCATGTCGCAATTGCGAGTGCCGATTATCTGTGTGGTGATAGGTGAAGGCTGCTCTGGAGGGGCGCTTGGGATTGGTGTTGGTGATAAGACATTAATGCTTGAGTATTCATATTATGCGACTATTTCTCCAGAAGGGTGTGCAAGTATTTTGTGGAAGGGTGCAGAGCGTGCGCCTGAAGCTGCGGAAATTATGTGTTTAACTGCAAAAGATCACTTAAAGTTTGGGTTGATTGATGAAATAATACCTGAGCCTTTGGGTAGTGCTTATCGTGATCTAGATTTAATGGCAGATACACTAAAAGATGCCTTGGTTAAGAATTTAAATTTCTTAAAGACAGAAAGTGCAGAAGGCTTAATAGATAAGCGCTATAAGAAGCTGATGGAAATCGGCCAAAAATAGCGCAATTGTAGTTGGACTTGTTGTTATTATATGCTAGCTCTTAGCATTCTTCTTGTTCTAGAGATATTGTGATTATAAGTCTCTGCAAGATAGTCTGTGTAGTTATCACTACCTACTAAATTGTGCTCTTCGCGCTCGTCAGATAAAACATCATATAGCTCAGGACCTGCACCACTATCAACAAATTTTAGTAGTTTTGCTGGGTATAGGCGCATGTCATAATGAGCCCATTTACATGGTTCATCATTTTCGCAGTATTCTACATCTATAATATTCTTATATTTGTATACTTCAGAACATTTACTTTCATCTAGCCATATTGCCGATACATCTATGCTGCCCTCTGGTATGTATCTTTTGCCTACTATAGATGTAAGGCTTCCAAGTAGATCACGTACTTTCCAGGGGCAATGGTTTACTTTTCCTGCAGGAAATAATCCGGGTTTCCACAGAATTGCTTGATTCCTAATTCCATTTTCCCAAGTATCACGTTTTTTACCTTTTAAGCCGTATAGGTCAAATGGTTCGTCAAACATTAGTTGGGGGCCATTGTCTGAAGTAAAAAATATTATTGTATTGTTCTCCTGTCCGGTTTCACGTAAGACAGACATCAATGAGGCTATATCTTGATCTAGTCCCCAAATCATGGCCACAAATCCACGCTGATTATCATTCCAGAGACGTTGATCAAATGGCTTAGGTGCCCAAGGCCATTTTTTCGCATAGGGGCCATAATCTAGCACTGGGCACTGCCTTGACCAACTTTTATGTTTTACATTCCATTTTAAAACATGTGGTCTTGGATCACTATGATAAACAAAAAAAGGTCTTTTACCTGCGTGTTTACGAATAAAATTATTTCTACGTATCGAGAACATGTATGGTGCATATCTGCAATTTACCTTACGTCTTTTTTTATTTTTATTTCTATTTCTAGTTTTTCCTTTGGGTAGAGGTTTAGTAGCTATAGACTCAGCCTCTACTTCCGCAATCTTTTGTGAAATTTTTCGACAGCGTTTCTTATCAGCTTTACGGTTTACATTGTGTCTTTCTAGGTTGCCATTATTGTCCAGGACCACCGGAAATCCTTCCCAAGAGTCCTCGTGTGTTCTATAGATAAGTGTCTCATTAAAGGGTGCTGTTTGCGGGTACAAACCATCTTTTCCGAACATGCCAGTTGCATATCCTTGAGAGTTAAAGTAGCTAGCCAGGGTTACCTTTGGATATGCAACTTTACCATTCTCTGCATTGGCTTTTTGCCTATTGGTGCCAGACATAATTGCATAACGGCTAGGACCACAGACGGGCTCAGTAATCGTCCAGTCCATTATCGTCCCTTGGCTTGCTAATAAGTGTAGATTGGGGGTTTGGCTTATAACATTATCCCATTGGCCGTAGCCAAGGTCATCTGCCAAATAGAAAATTATATTTGGTTTAGTTTCTTCAGCACAAATAGCTCCTATAGTATACATGCTGCCAGCAAGCAAAGAAGACCAACGCATAAAAACCTCCCTGTTTTTTTCGGGTCATTTTCAGTATGGAACAAGATGCACCGAGAGGCAAATATGCTGAAATAAGCAGTGTTTATATTAAAAACCGCCCTTGTGGCGATATTTTGCTCTATGTCGGCTTGCTATGCTTTCCCGTCAAGCGCATAATAGCTTGTCATAAGTTCTTGATACCCGGAATTTGCATATGCAGCAAAATACAATTTGGATTGCCTATAGCGGGGGAGTTGACTCCACGGTATTGATGCATATTGCTAGTAAGCATTATGATAATATTCACGTAGTTCATATCAATCATGGTTTAAACGTCAATGCATGTATGTGGGAGCGCCACTGTGATTCTGAGGCCAAAAAATTGGGTTTGCCTTTTACTGCCCTTAAAGTTAATGCGCAGCCAATTACTGGACAAAGTCCAGAGGAAGCAGCACGCAATGCACGTTACAGTGCATTTAAAGGTCTAGTTGCTGACAATGATGTGTTGCTTACCGCGCATCATGCAGATGATCAGGCAGAAACTGTGTTATATAGATTATTGCGCGGCACAGGCCCTAAAGGATTAGGGGCAATGCAGCCTAAAACTATAAATCAAGGGATTAAAATTTTGCGTCCTATGCTAGATATTAAGCGCGATGAAATTTTAGAGTATGCAAAATCAGAAAATCTATCATGGATAGAGGATTGTAGTAACAATAATCAAGATTTTGATAGAAACTTTATTCGTCAGCGTATTATGCCTTTGTTGAAACAACGCTGGTCTGCCGTTACAAATATTAATCGCGCAGCCAGCCTATGTGCAGAATTACACACAAACATAGCTACTGAAGATGTTTTAGATTTAAAGTTCTGGCAACGTGAGACTATTCGTGCATGGTTACATAAACATAAATTTCAACCTACCCTGCAGCAGTTAAACACTATTCTTACAGAAGTTGTAAATGCTCGTTCTGATGCCCAACCGCGTTTTGTATTAGGTAATAAAATTATTTGTCGTAGCCAAAATAAATTATATGTTATTTCTAAAGATTGTGCGGCACGTAAAAGTACTCATGGGCGACCAGCAAAAAAAATCTTCCAGCAGTTTGGCATACCACCTTGGGAGAGAGATAACTATAAGGTTATTTACCAAGACGGACGCCTAATAGAAATTGTCGGCTTGTGGCGTGCCGGCTGATCTGCTAGAGTCAAATGCCGTATATCTCAAAAATACGGCGAATATGTAGATGGTAAAATTTATTTTTGTAACTGGTGGCGTAGTATCCTCTTTAGGCAAAGGGATTGCCGCAGCATCCCTAGCAGCAATTCTTAAGACTCGTGGTTTGAAAGTTACAGCGCTAAAGCTAGATCCTTACCTAAATGTAGATCCAGGAACTATGAGTCCAATCCAACATGGCGAGGTATTTGTCACTGCCGATGGAGGTGAGACTGATTTAGATTTAGGGCATTATGAGCGTTTTATCGGTACACAGATGTCGCGCATAAATAATGTTACTGCAGGTCAAATATACGATGCTGTGATTACCAAGGAGCGCCGAGGTGACTATTTGGGTGCAACTGTACAGGTTATCCCACATGTTACTGAAGAAATTAAACAGAGAATTACTGATTGTGCTAGTGGCTATGATGTTGCGTTAGTAGAGATTGGCGGTACAGTTGGCGATATTGAGTCTTTACCCTTTCTAGAGGCAATTAGACAGTTGCGTACAACATTAGGTGCTAGTGATACTTTGTTTATGCACTTAACGCTAGTTCCGTATATCCCTACTGCTGGCGAACATAAAACTAAACCTACGCAACACTCCGTAAAAGAATTGCGCTCTATTGGTATACAACCTGATATTTTGTTGTGTCGAGGAGAGGTTGAACTATCTACAGACCAGCGTGAGAAAATTGGGTTGTTCACTAATGTTGGAACAGAGTGCGTTTTTAGTTGTTATGATATGCATACAATTTATGCAATTCCTGAGATGCTGCATGCCCAAGGTTTAGATGATAGGGTATTGCAATGTTTTAATTTACAAGCACCCGCTGCGGATTTGTCAGCATGGCATAATATAGTAACCACACAAGACAATCCAAATACAGAAGTAAGTATTGCAGTTGTTGGGAAATATACAAGTTTAGTTGATGCATATAAATCGTTACATGAGGCCTTGATGCATGCAGGCATTATTAATAACGCTAAAGTAAATGTAGAGTACATAGATGCTTCAGAATTAGATGATCTATCCAAATATAATGGCATTATTATTCCTGGCGGTTTTGGTGAGCGCGCAATAGATGGAAAATTAAGCGCAGCAGAATTTGCCCGAGTAAATAATATTCCTTTTTTTGGGATTTGCTTAGGTTTGCAAATTGCAATCTTAGAGTTTGCACGAAACGTGATGAAGATTGGCGCTGCGAATAGTACCGAGTTTGATACAGCTGCTAGTGAACCAGTAATAGGAATGGTGACTGAATGGCTCGCAGAAGATGGTAGTCGAATTACTCAATCGGTTGATGGTAACAAAGGGGGTACGATGCGTTTGGGAGCGCAGAAATGCAAACTACTTCCAGATAGTAAAACAGCTAGTATGTATAAAACAACCATGATAGCAGAGCGCCATCGGCATCGTTATGAGGTAAATAACAAATATGTAGATGATTTCACCCAGGCGGGCCTTGTGGTTGCAGGTCGAGCTGCCGAAGGTGACTTGGTTGAAGTTGTGGAACTGCCAAAGCATCCGTGGTATATTGGGTGTCAGTTTCACCCTGAGTTTACTTCTACGCCAATGAAAGGCCACCCTTTATTTAATGGTTTTATCCAGGCGGCAATTAGTAATAAGTAAAGGTTTTGTATGCAGTTATGTAATTTTAATGTGGGTCTTGAGCAAAAAATATTTGTTATCGCAGGCCCTTGTGTAATAGAAAGTGAAGAGTTAGCCATTGAATCGGCGGGAAAGCTTAAAGAAATTACCCAGCAATTGGGTATGAACTTTATCTACAAATCTTCATTTGATAAAGCTAATCGTACTTCACACCAAAGTTTTAGAGGTTTGGGGGTAGATAAAGGCTTACAAATTCTAGCTAAGGTAAAACAACAAATCCAAGTGCCAGTATTAACTGATGTACATGAAGATACCCCTTTAGATCAGGTTTCTGAAGTTGTAGATGTGCTACAAACCCCTGCAATGTTATGTAGACAGACTGACTTTATACAAAAAGTAGCTGCTACTGGTTTACCGGTTAATATCAAAAAGGGCCAGTTCTTAGCTCCATGGGATATGTTGCATGTAGTTGAGAAGGCTAGAGCGACTGGAAATGATAAAATTATGGTGTGTGAGCGTGGAGCAAGCTTTGGTTACGGCAATTTAATTTCTGATATGCGATCTTTAGTTATCATGCGTAACACAGGGTGCCCGGTAGTATTTGATGCTACGCACTCAGTCCAATTACCTGGTGGTCAGGGGAGTAGCTCCGGCGGTCAACGTGAATTTGTGCCTGTGTTGGCACGTGCTGCAGTTGCAGTAGGCGTATCTGGGGTATTTATGGAAACTCATCCAGATCCAGATAAGGCACTTAGTGATGGACCTAATTCATGGCCTTTAGGCAAAATGTATGACTTGTTGGCCTCGTTAAAAGAACTAGATAGGTTGGTAAAGAATGAAACCGCAAACTGCACATAGAGAATTTTGGGGCTCAAAAATGGGCTTTGTGTTTGCTGCCATGGGTTCGGCAGTAGGCTTAGCAAATATTATTAGGTTCCCTTATTTGGTTGGAGCTAATGGTGGCGCTGCTTTTATCGCTATATATCTTATTTGTTTAGTAGTATTAAGTTTTCCTATATTTATCGCTGAATTACTGTTAGGACGTGCTTGTCATCGTAATCCTGCAGGAGCATTTGAAGATATCGGTGGTACTAAGACATGGCGTTATGCGGGTTGCTTTACTATATTAACCGGCTTCTTTGTTAGCGGTTTTTATGCGGTAGTCAGTGGCTGGGTTGTGGGCTATTTAGCTGATGCGGTACAAGGGTCACTACTAGTTATAGATTCATCAGCAGGTGCTGAAAGTTTCTTTTACATGCATTTACGCACTCCATTATGGAGCCTAGGTATGCAGATCTGTTTTGTACTATTAGCAGCGGTTATTTTATTTTCTGGTGTGCGTAACGGTTTAGAGCGTGCCAGCAAATTCTTAATGCCAGTTCTAATATTGTTGCTATTATATATGGCGATGACGGGCCTGGATGCAGATAATGCACAGCGAGGTTTGCATTTCTTATTTGATTTACAGTGGCATGAAGTAACGCCTACTGCCTGCTTATTGGCCCTTGGCCAAGCATTCTTTACTCTAAGCTTAGGGCAGGGGACTATGATCACTTACGGTAGCTATTTAAATCGTAAAACAAATCTGTTTGTTATAGGTGTGCCGGTAGTAGTAGCAGATACAATAATCTCAATTTTAGGTGCCATAGCAGTATTTACGATTGTATTTTCTGTAGGTATGGAGCCAGATTCTGGTATGGCATTAATGTTTAAGACCTTGCCTATAGCATTTAACAGCATGCCAAATGGTTATTTTCTATCTATTAGCTTCTTTGCACTACTAGCATTAGCTGCTTTGACATCACAGATCTCTGCCATGGAGCCAGCTATTGCATACTTGATGGATGAGCGCGGGTGGTCACGTAAGCGTGCTGTCGTTGTGGTATCAATAGGAGTGTTTTTAATAGGTATTCCGTGTGCGATGTCTTACAATGTCTTAAATGTATTTGATTTTGTTGCAACTGGTGTCTTAATTCCTATAGGCGGTTTATTAGTAACCTTGTTGTTAGGCTGGCGCTGGGGGATAAAGAAATCTATCCGTCAACTGAATTTTGGCTTAGAAGGTGCCACGTTCAATCAACCAATGTTGGAGCTGTATTTTACTTTATGTGTTAAGTACTTAGCACCTCTAGCTATATTTGCTATAGCGTTACAAGTACTGTTTACCTAACTAGTATCACCTTGTTATCGCTATAGGCTAAACTCATAGCTATGAGATTAAATATAATTACTAGCTTGGTAGTATTATTAACAGTATCAGCCGCTACTGCTTTTGCAGATGGGCATGGTGTTACTAGTACTGCACAACAAAAAATAACTAACCCAACCTTGGCATTCTTTGTGGCTTTACATGCCTGCAAACCAGGCGATTATCAAGAAAAGAACATTATGTCTAAGATCGTTGGTCCAAACATGCTGCAACATACAATTAATGGCGAAGAGCTATTAGGTGGGTGTAGCGTAATGTTGCAGACCCCTGACGGTAGATATATGCAGTGTAATTTTCAGCAGCAAGATTTAGATCAAGTAGCAGATCAACATTTTATGACTGGCATGCTTAATGCCACCATTAATGATCCAACTCCAGCAGCTCGTAATTCAGAAATGCTCTGGACTGAAATGAAATCTAAAAGCTGCGGCTTCATTAATTACGAAGACTATTAAGCAGCTTTCGTGTTCCCTATGTACGTGTGCAGTATAGCAGGCTTAGCTGTAATATTAATTCATAGGTTTATATATTCTAATTTTGGAATTTATCCCTAAAAAGTTTTCCTTATAATCCGATTTAGATAGGACTGTTATTTGGAGTAAGTTTTAGTAGAAATTGTTCTACTGGCATGCAAATAATGTAGTCAATCTCTATTTGATCTTTACCTCTATATAAAAGTAACAGGGTACACGCGGGGTAATCTTGTGTAAAGGAACGTAGACCATTTAAATCTTTGCTATTTACTTTGTTTGAATTTTTTAATTCAATGGCAAAGAAATAATTTTCTCCATAGATAACGAAATCTACTTCAACACCGGACTTTGTTCGCCAAAAAGATAGTTCAACAGGGTCTTTGCTATAGTCGGACCAAGCGCGTAAGTGTTGTAATACTAATCCCTCTAGAGATATGCCATTAATTTCTTGTGGGTGGTCTAATGATCCTTTTGGGCGTAGATGATAGTATACACCAGAATCAAAATAGTAAAATTTTCTATGGCTAATTAACTTTCTTTTGGCCTTTCTATTAAAAACTGGAAGAAGATATCCAATGAGTAAGTCTTCAAGAATCGATATATAATTGTCAACTATTTTGCGAGATACTCCACACTCACGTGCAACAGCACTATAATTTATCACAGAGCCATGTGAAAAGCTTATTACTTCTAAAAATCTAGCGAAGTCGCCGATATTGCGAACTAGACCTTCGGTTTGTACTTCTTCTTTTAAATATAGACTTATATAGCTTGCAATTTTTTCTGATTTGTTATGTGCCTGTTTGACGAGGGGGATCATGCCATTTTTTAATGCATCATTTAGATCAAAGTCTGTGCCCAATTCTGCTGCCATAAATGGGTGCATTCTTTTAAAATTGCACGTCCTGCAAGTAAATTAACACCGCTGTTTTTTAATTTACGCGAGCTTGAACCAGTAAGAACAAACTGTAAATCCATTTTTTGTTCTATTAAGTTGTGTACACCATCAAGTAGAGCAGGAATCTTTTGCACTTCATCAATAACAAAAGTTCTATGTTCATTGCTGTTGCCCAACACAAACTGTTGTATGTATCCTGGGTTGCTTAGATATGTTCTATATACATGATCTTCAAGTAGATTTATTACTAAGGCATTGGGTAGATTGTTTTCTATCCAGGTAGATTTACCAGTTTCCCTAGGTCCAAAGATGAAGTAGCTGTCCTCGGCTGGTTGAAAAAAACGTTTAGTAATAATAACTTGCACCCTTGTTTTTATCTACCAGGTAAAAATACGCGTCGTTTTTTTACCTGGTAGGTAAATTTTAGCATAATAACATTTGTATACAATGCCATAAGATAAGAGTGCTAGTACACGGTTCTTCCGGTGTATAGTAAATTCTATTCATCTATAATTGACAATACCCTTTTGTTTTCTGGTTACTTTGTTATCCATTCTGTTTCACAAGGTTTGTTCTATGTCGGATAAAGATGATGGTCTAAATGCAGAGAGTCGCAAGCGTATGCTGCATTCTAAAGAATTTGTTGCAGTGGATGGCAATTCGGATTCACAGTTTAGTATTTTTGCACAACTTCGCCAGATGTTAGATGAGAGATTAAGTAGGGGTGCACGGAATAAATTACGTACTGCGTACGAACAAGAAACCTCAGATGTAGAAAAAAGAGTTATGCAGGACATTTTATCTCATATAGATGATCCTGAAGTATTGGTTCATTTTTTATGTGGAGCACATATAGAGTTTCGTGATGAGGCCGGTAATACAGACTCTATGCAGTATTATACAAAATGGCAAGAAGAGAATAAAAAACTACATTGGTACATGGAAAGGCACTCTAGCCATAAAAGCACCAACCAACAAGTTGGTCTAAATGGTAAAATTTTAGGGCATATATTAATAGGCACTAGAACAGATCCACAATCAGGGCAGAGCTATACATGGGTGCAACTTGAAAATAATCCTTCTGGTACTTTGAGGCAGCTAATCTTGTCTCCTGTTAGGTTTCTCCTGCAGTCATTATTACATTTGCTCGACTATATAAAATATAAGGTATCAGGGAAAAACATTGGTCCACATGGACGCTCAGATTATACAGAAAAGAATCCTTTAAAGCTTGGCTGTAGTCCAAGAGAGGAGCGTGCAAAGGTATGGGAAGAGTTGCTTCTCAAGGAATCTACCGACTTCACTGAAAGTGATGTATATAAAATGCAGCAGGCAGGGATAAAAATAAAGCCTACACCACAGGAAAATAGGCTTTCTATTTAAGTCCTTGTTCTAGAATAGTGATCTTATGCATCAACTTTTCTTACACTAATGCATAGTGCCATTATTAGTAGTGCCAACATAACACTGGTATATACCAACCATTTTTATGTCGCTCTGCGCAATTTCTATCGCTGATTGTGCGCATATATCCTTAATATATGGGTCAGCTTGATATTGCATAAGCATTTTCACTATGTCTATGTGATTTTTACGCGTAGCCTCGTGTAATGGTGTGCTCCAAGCCAAGTCGCGTGCATTTGGATTTGCATTATTGTCTAACAGCAACTGAACAAATTTTGCATCACCTTTGTTAGCACTCCAATGCAGAGGGGTGCATAATCCAGCATCGGTTGTATGTATATCTGCACCATAAGCTAATAGCAATTGCCCAATCTCAAATAAGCTTTCTTTAGCAGCTATGTGTAATGGGGTTTTATTGCCTAAAGCACGTAATCCAGCCACAATGGTATCTGGTTTATGTGCGCTTAACTGATTTTCATCAAATTCTTCGTCTTTCTGTGTGCGCGCATTTGGGTTGCAGCCAGCTTCTAATAATCTGTGTACGATGTTTACATTGCCTTTCAGAGTTGCTACATGTAATGAACTAAGTCCAGTTTCATCCTGCTCATCGATTTGATGCCCGCTTATTATTAGTTGCTCGGCTTCTTTAAAGTCATTTTGTTTTAAAGCCTGAAGTATCGTTCTCATGTTGGTAACCTTTTTGCGTATCTATATATTTTGTTATAGCAAATTTAACGGGGTTTATTTGAGTTGGTTATATGGGTAACAATAAGTAATAGTTGTGAGAAGTACTTTTAGGTATACTTGTAGTACATTTTTTCAGAGTATAGTTAGTACATGACTAAGATCCAACAAATAAATGCTCGGCAGATTTTAGATTCGCGTGGGTTGCCTACAGTTGAGGCAGAAGTGCTTCTAAGTACCGGAATTATAGGCCGAGGAATGGTTCCATCTGGTGCTTCAACCGGAACGTATGAGGCCTTAGAGTTACGCGATGGTGGCAGCGAATACCTTGGCAAAGGCGTGCGTACCGCTGTTGCAAATATCCAAGAACACCTGGCACCCATGTTAGTGGGAAGGTCTGCGTTGGAACAATTAGAAATTGACCATGCTATGATTGCGCTAGATGGGACACCAAATAAGGCAAAGTTCGGGGCCAATGCTATATTGGCAGTGTCACTTGCGGTTGCCCACGCAGCGGCTAAGAGCCAGGAACAGGCTTTTTATAACTATATACATACTATTTACCAACCCAATGGTCCCCTAACATTGCCAGTACCAATGATTAATGTAATTAATGGCGGGGCACATGCTGATAACTCAGTAGATATTCAAGAGTTTATGATTATGCCCTGGGGAGCAAGTAGCTTTAGTGAGGCAGTTCGCTATGGAGTAGAAGTATTTCATGCACTCAAGTCTTTGCTTAAAAAGGCCGGTCTTCCTACCGCTGTTGGAGATGAGGGTGGCTTTGCGCCAGATTTATCAAGCGATACCGCAGCACTCGACTTGCTAATGCAAGCTATAGAAATGGCGGGACTAAAACCTGGTACCGACGTGAGCTTAGCCCTAGATGTGGCTAGTAGTGAATTTTTTAAAGACGATTACTATGTCTTGCAGCAAGGGCAACAGAAATTAACCAGCACCCAACTTGTAGAGCATTTCGTGAGTTTAGTGCAACAATATCCTATCATATCTATAGAGGACCCATTAGCAGAGGATGATTGGGAAGGCTGGGCATATATGACGCAAAGTTTAGATAAACAAATTCAGATAGTAGGTGATGACTTATTTGTTACCAATCCAGAAAAGTTAACACGCGGCATAGGGCAAAAAATAGCAAATGCCATTTTAATTAAAATGAATCAAATTGGTACTCTAAGCGAAACCCTAGAAACTATTAGACTTGCAGAAGAGTCGGGTTATAACACTGTGATATCCCATCGCTCAGGTGAAACTGAGGATTGCACGATCGCAGACTTAGCTGTAGCTACTAATGCGGGGCAAATTAAAACAGGCTCTATGTGTCGTTCTGAGCGTGTTGCAAAATATAACCAATTGTTACGTATAGAAGAGCAATTAGGCGGTAAGGCAAAATTTCTAGGGCGTAAATGTATAAAGGGATAATAACCGTCTTGTTGCTATTACTAGCTACACTAGAATACAGATATTGGCTCGGCTCTGATAGTGTGTTTAAGACCCGTTCTTTGGCAAAAGAGCTAGCAGTGCAACAAGATGAGGTGGCTCTATTACAAGAGCGTAATGACTTAATATTGCACAAGATTCGTTTGCTTAAGCAAAACCCGCGTGCAATAGAAGAGCAGGCAAGATATGAGTTAGGGATGGTGCGTCAGGGAGAAAAGTACTATCAGGTGTTAGAAAAAATTGATTAGAAGGAAATTGGTATGAAAATTTTAATTAGTAATGATGATGGTGTCTATGCGCCTGGCTTAGCAATGTTGCACGAGAGTTTACTTGGTTTAGGTGAGGTAACGGCCATAGCGCCAGATAGAGATAGAAGTGCAGCAAGTAATTCCCTAACACTGAATAATCCAATACGTCTAAGAGAGCTTGATAATGGCTTCATATCTGTAAATGGTACGCCAGCTGATTGTGTATATTTAGGTCTGCGAGCTTTACTTAAAGAGCCACCAAAGCTAATTGTCTCTGGTATAAACTCTGGGGCTAATCTTGGTGATGATGTCCTGTATTCCGGCACGGTAGCTGCTGCAATGGAAGGCAGGTTTTTGGGTTTTCCAACTCTGGCTGTATCACTTGCTGGTGAACATGATCAATATGAAACAGCTGGCAGAGTTGTACAAATTTTAGTTAGACACTTAATGCGTCATCCGTTACCTAATGACACAATTCTAAATGTGAATATCCCTAATTTACCTTTTGAGCAAATTCAAGGTTATAGAGTTACAAGGTTAGGGCGACGCCACCCATCAGCTAACATGATCCAAGATAAAGACCCACGCGGCAAGACTATATTCTGGGTTGGCTCTGTAGGTAAAGAACAAGATGCCGGTCCTGATACAGATTTCCATGCAATAAACAATCGTTATGTATCTATTACTCCTTTAGATATAGATTTAACGCGCTATAAAGTTATGGACGATCTAAGACATTGGTCGGAGAGTTTATCAGAATGCGCAGTTTAGTAAAATTATACGATAAAGCTTTAGAGTGGTCAGCACACCCTCGTGCTCCACAATACCTAGCAGCTGTTAGCTTTGTTGAGGCTTCAGTTTTTCCGATACCACCGTATGTTATGTTGGCACCAATGGCATTGGCAAAACCTCAGAATGCGTTACGCTATGCATTGATAGCAACTATTTGTTCGGTACTTGGGGGTGTGCTGGGTTATATATTAGGAATGGTTTTATTTGAACCGCTAATTGTGCCCGTGCTAGAGAATCTTAACTATGTAGCAAAGTATCAACATGTGGCAGATACTCTACAGGTTAAAGGTTTTTGGGCTGTTTTAATTGCTGGTTTTACACCTTTGCCATTTAAATTTATGGCTATAGCCTCTGGTGTAATGCGTATTCCATTGCCCGCATTTATATGTGGTGCATTATTTGGAAGAGCGGCAAAGTTTTATGTAATGGCTGCAGTAATTAAATTTGGTGGTAGTAAGATGGAAGAGAAGATCCGTTTGCTAATCGAGAAACTTGGAATAGTACTTATACTAGCTGCAGCAGGAGCGGCTATGGTTGCTATGAGTGGTTGTGTGAAAGAGCAGTCACCAGCGCGTGTAGTTAAAGCTAAACCTAATGTAGTGCAACAACCACAAAATGTTAATCGTATCGCCAGTTTTTTTACTAAGAAAAATAAAAATTTATTGGCTAAAAAAACAGATAAAAATGTAAAATATAGCAAGGGATCGACTTTAAAGACAAAAAATCCTGCAACTAAATCACAAAATCTTGCCAGCAAATCCAAGACACAAAGTCGTAATTTAATTCAAGAAAAAATTGATCGTAAGAATAGTACTGACAGTAGTGGGTGGTTATGGCCAACGCACGGAACAGTCTTAAGTGGTTTTGCTAGTAACAAAAAAGGAATAGATATTGGAGGTCAGGAAGGCTCTTCAATTATGGCTGTTAAAGATGGCGAAGTTGTCTACAGTGGGAATGCTTTACGTGGATATGGTAATTTAGTCATTATTAAGCACCCTAATAACTACTTAACTGCTTATGCACATAACAAGAAGAACTTTGTAAAAGAAGGGGATAAAGTAAAACGTGGCCAGAAAATAGCTGAATTAGGCCGCACTGGATCAGAGGTTGCCAAATTACACTTTGAAGTGCGTAATCAAGGTAAGCCTATTGACCCAGTGACTGTTTTACCTAAGCGTTAGCAATAGCTAGTGTAAAGTATAGGTTATTAACCTATAGGAAGTCGGTGTTTCAACATATTTCCTAAGAATCTTGTTGACCTTCTTATTGTCGGTCTTCTTCCGGTTGTTGTACCTAGTGCATCTCTTTCACCTAAAGGACCCTGTGTTGTATGTGAGAAAAATAGTCCTGCAGCAGCGGTATCAGCTGTTTGAGTTTGCCGCACATCAGGGTTAACACTTATATCTAAAAATCTTAGAAAATCACAGAAATCTTTTTTTGTTTGTTCGTTTTTAAACCTTATGCCCGTAGTGTTTGAGATAATTACTCCGTGCTGTCTCTTTAATACGATAGCCATACCCTTTAGCTCTAGAATTCTTCCTGGGTTTATTTCACCTGTTATACTAGCATTATTAAGATCCAACTCTTTAAGTTCATCCATAGAAGCCTGGATGGAATCTAATAACTTGTTTACATTAATCGTAGGTTTATCAATTTTTAGTGTTGTCATTTTTTTTTACTGTTGTCACAATATCGGTGTTAATTCGCGTTTTTTTTAGAAAATGCGAAAGGAGGGCAACTCTAAGAGATTTTATATATTGTGTCAAGGAAAAATTTATTTGCATGTAAACAATGCAAGTTACATGAAATACTAAGAGCAGATTTCGGTTCTGAGGTCAGAGCAGTTACAACCACCAGGGAGGTACTCTGCTGGTACATCAAACCCACCGCCACTGTATGCCCCGCAATGAATAATATACGTATCGTTTATCCGAGATACCTTTGTACATATAGATGCTCTTGCACCATCACTACTTGCAGTAGGAGCAACATAGCCAGTAATACCTTCTAAACCTGTAACGTATACACAAGCAACAAATATATCTGGATCAGAAATTCCTGTAAGTCTAGTGTCATCCCAGTAGCCTGCTCTTACAATAGGTGGAGCGTCTAAAGCTTTTTGCGCGGTACCAGAAAGAGTAGTATATGTTTGACCACCATATTCAATTGTTGCTGGAAAAGAGCCAGTACGTTCTATAGCCTCAATACCTTTGTCTGTCATATCCTGTAGTATGACTACTGCTGAAGCTGCTGTTGTTCTAATTCTGTAGTCCTTATATGCAGGTGCAGCAACTGCAGCTAAAATAGCAACTATAGCTATAACAACCATCAGCTCAATCAAACTAAAGGCTCTTGTTGAAGTGACACGTAGCATTACATTACCTGAATTATAAATCCACGACTAATTATAGTATATCTTTGATGAATACTAGTGTTTTTTTGTTGGTATTTCCAACCTTTGATCTTGCCCTACTTGTTTGGTTAGGTTATCAGTAGCTTTAGTTAGGCTGGTAAGGGCTGTTTGCATATTGTTTAGTTGTTTATTTGGAGAATCTATATGCTCACCGCGAGCCATATCAAGCATTGTTTTGCCAGCTGTTGCTAACACAGCTCCGAATCCGACTGCAAGACCGCCACCCAGTATATCGCCAGTCATCATATATGCAGCCCCGCCACAAGCTAATATAACTCCAGTTCCTAGTAGCGCTACCCCTCCTATGCCTAAACATAGCGTAGCAGTGCTAGAGCATATGCGTTTGAATAAAGAATTATTTGGTTTTTTAGGAATATCTAACGTATTTGGGACTGTGGCTGGCTTCATGTTGCCTGCCAAGTCTCTTGCTATTGACTGTGTGGTTAATATGTTTAAAATGTGATCATGCTTGCGTTCCTGTTTTTGAGATTCTTCATCAAATTTGTTATCCAATTTTTATTGATATTCACTCACTATGCCCGTATAACGCGTTTGTTCTTTTTGAAACTCCTCCATTCTATCTGCAGAAATGCCATCCGGGCCTGTCATTTCTTGAAGATAACCACGCAATTTACCCATGTAATCCCTAGTTGCGTTAATAAAATTACCATACTCTGGGTTTCGATTTAGCGTTTCAGGTGGCAATTTATTTAGTTCTTGTTGCAATTTTTCTACTTGTTCAATCGCATTTGTAAGTGTTTTTTTAATTCTTGTTCATAGCGTTGAATTTCTTCCGCTGCTTTTTCAGCTGCATTAGCTGTTTTTCTGTGCCCTTGAAACATTCTTAACATTGGCATTGTGCACCCCTATATACTTTTTCTATATAAAAGCTGTGATGTATTATAGGCTATTATATGTTGTTATATTGTGTATATAACCATATGTGCTGTATATCTTCTCAATCAATGCAACCATTTTCTGCTTCTCGTTGTCTAAGCAAGCAAGGAGATAAATATGGCAAAACCAAAACCAAACTCTAAGAGGGATGTAGGTGTAGTTACTAATAAAAAGCAGTCTAAGAAACCGACCTTAATCAGTAAAAGCGCTTTTACTGATTCTACAACTGATGAGAGTACTGTTAATGTAACTCAATTATATATGGCTGAAATTGGTTATGAGCCGCTTTTAACCCATGAAGAAGAGATTTTGTTGAGTACAGCAGCGCACAAGGGAGATTTAGATGCTCGTAACAAAATGATTAAAGGTAATTTACGTCTAGTGGTTAAAATAGCACGTGCATATTTAAACAGAGGTCTTTTATTGTCAGACTTGATTGAAGAAGGAAATATGGGCCTAATGCGTGCAGTAGAGAAGTTTGACCCAACTCTAGGTTATAGGTTTTCTACCTATGCCACTTGGTGGATAAGACAAGCCGTTGAGCAGGCAATTATGAATCAATCACGTACTGTGCGTTTGCCTATTCATATGGTGAAAAAAATTACTAAGTGCTTAAATATGATTCATAAGCTTGCTAGTGAAGATCATAACCCTACTATTAAAGAAGTTGCAGATGCCATGCATGAGCCAGTAGAAGAAATAGGCAAATTACTGCAATATACTGAAAGCAGTATATCCATGGATACGCCAACATCAGAATATAATCATCCACTACAGGATGCTATACCAGATAGTGCTGATCTAGACCCAGAGTTAATATCGGAAGAGCAAAGTTTTCATGAGCATGTTATTGACTGGTTAGATTATTTGCCTGAGCAACATAGAGATGTAATTATTCGCAGATTTGGTTTGCTAGAGCGTGATCCAGAGACTTTAGAAGAAGTTGGTGACAACCTAGGTATAACACGTGAGCGTGTACGTCAACTGCAAATAGACGCTCTCAAACGTCTTAAAGAGATCTTAAGGGAAGAAGGTTTAGACGAAACAAGTATTATCTAAATAATTATACTAACTTATAATTACTTGAAAAAACCATATCTATGGCATAGAGTTTTAAAGATGAAAAACTCTAATTTGCATATTTGTGACGCTATCATTCATCCTGGAGAGCTAGCAAATCTGGCATTACCTCTACCAGAGCAGTATTCTTGCTCCCCTTTGTACATGCCAATTAAGGTGCTACATGGCAAGACCAAAGGTCCTTGTTTAGTTATATTTTCTATCCTCAAAGGTGATGAACTAAATGGATTGGAAATTGCTAATCGTGTAGTCAGTGCACTTGACCCTAAAGATATATCAGGTACGGTCATTGCAGTACCTGTACTCAATGTATACGGCCTGACTCATTACCCAAATAGATTGCCATCTGGGCATAATTTGGCAAATTGTTTTCCTGGAGATGAAAAGGGATCATTTGGAGAGCGTATTGCTTATGCTTTTACTCAGGAAGTGTTAAAAAAAGCGGACTGTTGTATAGAATTGCAAACAGGGGATAAAAATCATAATATTCTTCCTCAGATATATTGTAACTTTGATAATCAACAAGCCAGACGTTTAGCACGAGTATTTACTACGCCAGTTATAACTAAGGTAGAAAATAAAAATAACCGCCTACGTCAGACTACCGAAGATTTACATATTCCACTCTTGGTATATCAAGCAGGAGAAGCGATGCGCTTTGATGAAGGTGCAATAACTACCGGCATAGAAGGCACAATGAATATTATGCGTGCTCTTGGAATATTAGCAGGTGGTGTAAATACAGATGTAAGACCAATCGCATCTAGAGATGAAGAATGGATAGTCGCCCATACTGGCGGTGTACTACATACGGAGGTTAATTTAGGCCAGAACGTTAAAAAGGGTGATATTTTAGGAACCATAACAGATCCATTTGGTGGTACTGACTTTTCAGAGCCGGTGAAGGCTCATCAAGAAGGAATTATTGTGGGAATAAATACTTCTCCATTTATATATGAAGGATTGGAATTATTCAAAATCGCCACTTTTCTTGATACTAGTAAAGCTGAGAATGTTATAGAAGAATGGCAACAGCAACAGCCTGACACTCAAGCTACCTAATGCAAAAGAATATTCAATTTACCCCAGTTGGATTTTTAGTATGGATAATATGCGCAATTTATTTCCTATATGAGTTATTCCTTCGTACAGTAATTGGAACCTTTCAGCATCCAATTATGTATGATCTACATTTATCAACGGTTAAATTTTCTCTTTTAAGCTCCACTACTTATTTATTAATATATGCAGCAATGCAGATTCCAGTAGGAATCATTGTGGATAACTTTGGCTTAAAGAAATCTGTATTATTTGGGGTAAGTGTGTGCGCACTGTCTTCGTTTGGCTTTTCTCTTGCTAACGATTACACAAGTGCAATATTCTTTAGAATGTTAACTGGTTTTGGATCATCTTTTGGGTTTATTTGTCTTTTAGTTGCAGTATATGACTGGATGCCACATAGGTACATTGGTCTATTCTTGGGTTTGTCACAATTTATTGGTGTAATGGGGCCAATGATAGCAGCAGGACCGCTTACTGAAATTACTGAAGTGGGTGGAATTTCCTGGCGAGAAGTATTTGTGTGGCTATCAATATTTGGTGGCATACTTGTCCTGCTTGTATTGTTATTTGTGCGTAATAATCCAGAAAAGTCTGGAGCATATATAATTTTGCATAGGGCGCAACCTATGTCTGCTAGGGTATTCAATAATTTTATGCGTTGGCAACCTTGGCTAATAGGAATATTTTCAGCGACTGTGTATTTTGCCATTGAGTACTTGTCAGAAAATGAGGGAAAGAGTTTTTTAATCCTTAAAGGGTTTTCTACGCAATTTTCTTCATATATGATAACGCTATCCTGGTTCGCATTTGCTCTAAGTAGTCCATTACTAGGATTTATATCAGATCATATTCTCCGTCGTCGTCTAGTGATGCTATGGTCTGCAATTGGTTATTTAATAGGCCTTACATTAATAGCGTTTGCAGCAACTAAGATTACTATAATTGCTGCTTTTATGTTGTTGGGATTTGGCGCTAGTGCGCAGTCATTGGCATTTGCCAATATGGCAGAGCAATTTAAGCCGCAATATCTGCCATTGGCTCTGGCATTAAACAATGCCTTGGTTACAGTTACGATTGCAATTAACGCTCCAATCTTAGGGCTTGTAGTTGAGCACTTAGGGTATGATGCGTCCTTTGTAGCTATAATAGGAATTGCATTGGTGGCACTAGCTATTATTACATTTGGAATTAAAGAAACTTTTTGCAAATCGCAGGCTGATTTTACCTACCTCCGTCAGCAAACAAAACCTGTGGCAGCACATTAATAATACGTGCACTATCGCTATAATTGAACTTTTTCTTCAACCAAAAAGTCAAAAAATACACTAGGGAACTATTCTAAGGTAGTGGAGTGTATGTAATGCCAGATCAAAAAGATCAGCAAGAAGAAAACGAGGGAGATAGTACACAAGGAGGCGCTGGCTCTGGAGTTGAGGATAACTCAAGCGGTGGTGAGCAACAGGGTGAAGGTGGCCATAAAGAAATGTCAGAGCAGCCTACAGCTGCTGGTGCCTTATGGACTCGTTCAAGCCATCCTTTGATCCGTAAAGCATTATCTATACTAGGAATAAAACCAGATAAAGGGTTAATACTGGATCCCAACAAAGCAGAAGTGCGTAAAATAATTGAAGAGTTAGACAAAAAACGCAAAATCTGGGTTCTAATTAACAATAAGTTTCTACATAATAATCAAATTTTTTTATATATGGATGATAATGGTAGAGTATTTGCAGAGCCTACAGCTACTTTAGCAACCGGCGTAAATATGGATAATCCAATTGTGCAAAGTAACCCGCTGCTGGATTATATGGCTAATAAGCAGGGTGATCAGGTGTTAATTGCCAGTGACAGAGTGAAGTGGAGTAACTTTAATCCATTGCAGGTTAGTAAGCAAGGAGAAGGGGGTAATCCTGAGGCATACGCAACACAACTGATCTATGTTCCAGAAGTGGTTAAACAGAAAGAGGGTGCTAGTGTAAATTATCAAGTTGGTTCCTGGTTTATGCGTAGACAAGTGATTGGGACAGAACTAAAGAAGATAGAGTTTGTTTCTGGTGGTATGAATTTTAATTTGCAAACATACATCGAGGCGTTAGGAGTGGACAATCCACTTGTAAAGTATATGGGTGGGATATACTTTGAAGAAGAGATGCAGTCAAGTGCTAGCAAAGGGCTGACCGGAGCATTTGTACTAATGCCATTAGTTATAACAACACCACAGCCAGTCTATGCATCTGCTTTTGATGAATATAAAACTGAGCCAATACTGTATTATGAGCCCCAGGCTGAAGAGCAAACCCCCAGCCATACCTTTTTGCTATTAAGAAAGTTAGCACAACCTAAGCATACTAGAGCAGAAAGGTCAGCACCAGTACCTCAGTCAGCACCTGAAATTATTGATACTGTCATAAAAGAATCTACTCCAAGTATTCCAGAATTAGCACCAGTAGTTATGAGTTTACCTGCTATACATGAACAAACTAAAGTGACAACAGAAAGTGTCGCTCAACAAGCTGACGAAGCGCACATAGTTGAACGTACGCAATCAAGTCCTACAATAGCAACTATCGCAGAGCCCAGTCTTACAACACCTAATTTAACTGATGATACTGAGAAATCTGAAGTTAGAGATGATGAAGTGATAAAGCAATCTGTACATACTCGACCAGTAATTGAAGAAGAAGATAAAAGTGTAGTATTAGTTGATCCAGTCCAGGTTAATACAGCCTTTAAAAAAGCACAGCTCAATGTCTTTGAAAATTTGCATAGCGCAGTGCAGACTACTAATTTAATTCGTGAACTACGTGCTAAGTATGGTTATGAGAATGTTGTAGCTGTCTCCGGTGATGGTAACCTACCAGATGATCCTGAGCAGCCATTAGTATTAAGAATAAGAGAAGGCAAGCATCAAAATTATTTTGCAGAAATGACAATAAGCAAGGGATTTACAGCTGCTCGTGAGAAAAGAAGAGAGGCTACTGATACTCTTAAGGATAAATATATAATAAGGGTTAAAAAGTCTGAATCAGCTGCAAGACAAGAAAATTTAGATAGAGCCTTTAGTGATTTACATGAACTAGGCAACCAGTCTTGGGATAAAGTCAGAATACAAGCAGAGCGTAGGCGAGCTGGACCACAGGCACGCTCTCGTACAGTCATTTAGACAAAGGTCGCACAAGCTTACTTTTATCAGGGTATGCGCCCTTTGATTATGAATATAACAAGACGCGACTTATAATTTGTAGCTACATTTTAAGACTATGACTTTTGCGTTTCTCAGTTTGCTGGTTAAGGGCTTCTAACTGGGTGGTAAGAACTGGGTCGCCAGCAATAGCTTGCTGTAGGTGTTCATATAGAGTAACTCCTTCCAGACTATGTGTTAACTCATCATTTGCAAGGAAGAATGACTTGAGCCACTCTACTCGCTCTTGCTCTAAATTAGATTTTTCAATTTCAATAACGAGACTTTCACGTATTTGATTGCGGTCGCTAATGATGGATATTATTTGAGAAGCTCTTTCTAAAGTATCTATTGGATATTTAACAAAATCTATTGGTTTGAAAAAAACACCTTTGTCTGGAAAGCGTTCTTCAACTTGTGGTAAAAATTGAGAAAATTCTACTGCTAGCTGGGGAAATATTTTTTGTACATATTTCAAAATATCTAGCCATTTAAGGTCACGTTTTGCCTCTAGTCTACTCCAAGCACTTTCTCCTATACAGTTTTGAATAAATAGGCTAAATAACAAAGATCTCGCTGTGTGCTTTGGGTTTGCAAGCTTCTTTAATGTATCTAATATTAACTCAGGATCAGTGTCTGTACCAGAAAATAACGAAGATAACCACGAATTTTCGACAGCATCGGTTGTAAGAGCAGTTTCTATTTCTAATACTTTATAATCCTTTTGCCATGCCATAAGCTGAAAGCATATAACCCTTTCCCAAAGAAGTTCTAAAACTTGTGCTGCGCTAGAGTCAAAGTTCATAGCCAGTGCTTGTAGGCACGATATGCGTCTGTCATCAACTTCTGTGATATCACAAGCAACTTGATCAATAAGTTCAGCATATAGACAAGATGATAGATCTCTACGTCTAAATGCAATAGTTAATAAATTTGCTCCATTGAGGGTCCTATATTTTGTGTACTTGAGTAGTTCTGTGAATACATGCGGATCTAATTCTTCTGCGCCAACAAATTTATCCAGAATGGCATTTATTTCTTTAAGTATTCTCTCGTGAGTTGCAGTGCATCTATTGACACTTTTTATGCGATTTTCAATTTCATTTAATAACTGTCTTTCCTCATTTCCTCTGGTTGTATTATTGTAGTTACTATCTTGTCTGTCAGGAAGTGCAAGGTGCTCGAATGGTGATCCCTCAGCATCTACATCTGCACGTCTACATTCGATCATCCGTTCAAGATCAACAATTAGGGTAAACATAAATAATGAATAATTACAAAATTTCCTATGTGCATTTGCTAGCAAGCAGCCTTTAACATTTGCAGGCAAGTGCTCTATGCGTAGTAGAGTTGCAACAGTCATATACGACATATTTACTTTTATGAAAAAATCGTGATTTGCTCGTAAGTCATTCTCCGAGCTATTGTTGACAGTGTCAACAATTATTCCCTCTGATATAGCGGTGTGTTCTGGTGCGGCATGTAAAATTTGCAATAATAAATCTGCACTAAAAGATTCAATAGCTTCCCTTATTAGAGCCTTAGCGTCCAATATGCCATGCTTACATATTTGGAGGAATTTCTGGGCTTCTGCGGGACTATGTTTGACTGCTGTTCGGTACCTATCGTCACTGAATCTCTCTTTTATTATAGGATTTAATTTTGTTACGTCTATGAATTCTATTGCACTAAATCCAAATCGATTTTGGGCTTGCAATAATTGTGTGAGTTGGTCATCATTTTTGATATGTTTTGTTAAAATTAGAAGCATCCCTCCACAACAGATGGCTTCATGTTCGTCTTTTGCTAGTGCCAATCTTAGGCACAGTATATTAAATAAGTTTTGTTCATTAGTGTATACCTTGTCTAGAGGTGCTCCGATATCTATAAGTATTGTTAATGGATAAATAGCAGGCGAGCGTGCTACTGCCTGAGACACTAAATCCATTCCATCTGCATATTGCCAGGTAACTAATGATTCTTTTGCTTTATCTTCGTTGCTTGATAATTCAATATAGCGTTGATACAGATATGTATACATATTATTTTTTGGCATACCTAAAGCGTGGTACAGATTGCGGGGTGTGATTTTAGCTCCCATTACCTCGCAAACTTTTTTTAATAATTCTAATGATTGTGCTGTAATGCATAAGTCTAAGTATGTAAATCCTTGACTATTCGGTTTATCTATATTTACTTCAACAGTTCTCATTTCATCAAACATTTGTCTGATGCTTTCATCGCTTACTTCTTCGCCCTGTTGTATTAAGAGAGGTATTCTTTGGAAATTTGGAACTTCTACTGGGGAGATTTTTCCAAAAGCTGCTCTAAATGGAATGCTACCCTCCAATCTTTTCCTTACATTAGCATTGTTGCTTGCATTTACAATTATTGCACTTAATAAAAAAATTTCGCTTTCGCTTCCGCTTTGGCATTGCGTTGTGCTTGCATTAACTTTGATACAGTACTCATTTTCGCCAAAAAGTAGTCGAAAATATTCCCGATATACTTCTCCTAATTCTTTGGCGAGTTGTGGGATTTCTTGTGCTAAATACTCTCTAAAAGTTTCTCTTATCTCAATTATTTGTATTAGTTCAAGATATTTTTGCGCTGCAAATAGCTCAAGAATACTATTTAGTTTTAAATTATTGCCAAAAAGGTCTGTGCGCCCATAAAATGCTTGAACTAGCATGCACTGGTTGTAGGTTGTGCCATTACTACCTTTAAAATCCGTTTTGTCACGCTCTGCCATTCTAGATATAATGCGTCTAAACATATCAAAAATTGCATTTATTGCTTCTATCCAGGGGTAAGTCTTTTCTGTCTCTAGTATCTTTATAACCGTGCATCCACTTAGATCTCGAGTCAATAAAGTGCTTGTAATAATGCCATTGGGATCATGTTGTGCTATATGCCTTAAAAGCCTAACAAACATCTCTTGTGTAGGACAACCCCTTGCAAGCATATGCATGAAGTTTTGTGCTTGCTCATTCACAGAAAATCCAATGTTGCAGATTCTTTGGCCACTCAGTATCTCTGGCGGTAATAACTCATTTGAATAGAATGGAAATGCCAATATGAATTGCTGTTCATATATTAAGATCTCGGATGCAAAGAAGTTGTAAAGGCTAAGGTTTTGATCAAGTGCTTGATGTGGGTTGTTGTCAAGCCATGTTTTAAGCTCGGCTTTTCTAGTTTCTATTTTAGCAAGTAATTCTTGTCTTTCTGCATCATCATCTGCCAGTGGTATACAAGCTCTTTCTAGTTCACAAAAATGTCTAATATATTTAAATTCTTCATTAGGCAGTTCTAATGCTTCACGAAGTGCGGCATTACGAATGGGGTGTACAATGTTTTGATGCATGAGAATTAATAGTAAATCATACCAGCTTAAACATGCTTTTTTAATAAAAGTAATACTATTCTTGGTAGGCTCTGCCTGTGCCTTGGCTCTTGCTTCTTGTTCAGATTTTAGTTGGAGCTCTTTTTGTTTGCGTCTGTTTTCACCAAGTTTTGCTTGCATCCTTGCAACTTGCCTCTCTCTTCTTATGTTGTCATAAGTTTCCCTAGCAAAAAAAAGGGATGGTGGTGCATTTTTTTTAGTTGCTGTTCTTCTCTGTTGTTCTGTTATCTGTGGAGTTGTATGTGAAGTATCTACAGGCAAACGGCTGATGAGATACTCTGCAACTTGTGGTTTTAATTCTGGATTGTGGGTAAGAAGTCTATTTAGCCCTTCAGGATTAAGGTCATATATGAACTTTTTTAAATCTTCTGTAGTGTAAAGTTGTTTTTTCTTCTTGCTATTTTCTACTGTAGTTGCGGTGTCTCTTTTTTGATAAACCTCCTCTTCCTCTTCTGCATTTGCAGTGGGATGACAATCTACGCTTATATCCCGTTGGGCATGCAGATTTTCTAGAGCTACAATTTCACTAACAGGCTCTAGTGTATTTTCTACAAATCTTCTCCTTGGATCTATATCTTTAATTAGCCCTATTGGCCCAGGTTGTTTGGCAAGATACATTTTTACATCAACAATTGAAATTGTAGGGCCAGGTTGTTTATTATCTAATATTAACCGTAACTCTTGATATATTTTATCCTCGATATATGGCTGCATGTCTTTGAGCTTGTGATCGATCACTTCGGCTTCTGTACCACTAAACTTTACCCCTAGAGCGATTAATTGTTGTAGTATTTGGTGATACCCTATATCTATTGCAATCATAAAAAAATTACACATATGTATGCTGTCTTCAAAAATATCGTCTTGACTTGCCTGTAGTAGTATTGATATGTAATGCGCTCTATGCAATAGATGGTCTAGTAGATTGAGGTCAACTGGGGCGGTGGTAACTATATTTTGTAATTGAGCAATGCAGTGTGCCATTAACATCTCACGCCCAAGAATGAATATATGATATATCTTTTGAATATTGTTTCTTTCGGAATGCTGCCAGTTTTCAAATATTTGCGTGTTTAGAAAAGCTATATATCCTGGTGTTAGTTTTTCGGGTTGTGTGTAGTTATTTGTAAAAAAATATACAAGTTTTAGTATTTGATATTGTTTTGCCTGAAGATAATTTGTTTGGTTAATTGCTGCAAAGATAATTGGTAGCTCTGGAGCGCCATGAGTGATGTTTTCTCCTGACATATATTTCCATGTAAGTTTGAAAATTAAGTTATGATAAATATGGTTTGATAATTTAACCATATCTATTGCAGGAAGACAATATTGTTCTATGTAGTATTTAGTATGTAGATGGTGTCCCGGACAGGAGTCGAACCTGTGACCTTTCCCTTAGGAGGGGAACGCGCTATCCAGCTGTGCCACCGGGACTGTTGTAGGGGTTTTTTTATCCGAACTGTAGAATTGCAGTTGCAACAAGTGCACTTAATCCAACTGTTAGCATAATTTGCAAGATTGAGTAACGGCCTAGCAATTTATATTTGTTTAAGTTTATTTCGCTCATATCGCTCTCCTAAAGGTTATGTTGTACCAAATTTTTTCTGCGGTCTTATACATTAGGTTGCCAAGTTTTTCTTTAAATGACTCAGCAACTTCAAAACTTACTTCATAAATGTCACAGTTTTCACTTTTATCTAGAATAAAATCATCGCTAGTTTTTAGTTCATCTACCAGGTTGCGCTCCAGTGCATCTGGGCCATACCACGCTTCGCCAGTTGCAATTTTATCGATGTCTAATTGTGGACGAAAATTAGTTACATGTCCCTTAAACAGAGTGTGGATTTCTTCTAATTCTTGCTGAAACTTAGCCCGACCTTTGCTGGTGTTTTTTCCCAGCATGGTTAGGGTGGATTTATACTCGCCAGCTGTGTGGTGCTCTATTTCTACGTTGTGCTTACCTAGGAGCTTATTAAAATTAGGTAACTCTGCTATCACGCCTATAGATCCCAATACCGCAAAAGGGGCAGCAATGATTCTATCGGCAACACAGGCCATCATATACCCACCACTAGCAGCAATTAAATCAACGGCCACGGTTAACTTAATTTTTTTATCGCGGATACGTGCTAACTGTGAGGCTGCTAGGCCATAATCATGTACTACACCGCCAGGGCTTTCTATAAGTACTAGTACCTCATCAATATCTTTAGCCACGCTCAATACTGTGGTAATTGAGCTCCGCAAGTTCTCTACCTCGCTCGCATGCATATCACCTTCAAATTTTATAACAAATAATCGCGGCTTAAGTGGCTCGTCTTCGCCTTTTTTGAAGCGCTGTTTGCGTTCCTTGTCTTCTCGTTTATCTTCTTTCTTGCGTTCTTTTTTTAGCGCCTTATATTCTTCCTTGGTCAGAATCTCTTCTTCGATAGCATCTTTATAGTCTTCTAACTTGTCATTGATGTTGCGGATGGTGAGGGTTTCTTCGTCTTTATTTCGTTGTCGGTTCGAAGCCATGCTAAATATGAAGCCCATGGTAACAATAAAAAGGACAGCAAAGGTTATAAGCTTGGCGGCAAATAGCCCATACTGGATAAGCGATCCTATAAACAAACCATACTGAAGCGAAAATTCTGGCACGCACTCTCTCCTTAATTTTTGATTAGCAGTTATTTTACGGCACTTATGTTACATTTAGCAAACTGCGTGGAGAGGACATGCTAGAAGTTAGGGAACTTGCATGCTATATGGGGGAGAGGCGGCTATTTAGTCCGGTCAGTTTTTCTATAGCAGGTGGTGGAATAATGCAATTGCGAGGCGAGAATGGAGTGGGTAAAAGCACTTTGTTACGCTGCGTAGTAGGGTTGCCGGTAAAACATTCGGGTACAGTTGTATGTTCATCGTCCCTAGTGTTTATTGCTCATCAGAATTTGTTGCACCCTGATTTAACAGTACAACAAAATTTGGATTTCTTTGGTATAGAGCTTGTAGGATGCGATCCTTTTAGCGTTAGTAGTTTTAGCAGACTTAGAGTTCGGGAGCTGTCTGCTGGACAGAGGCAAAGGGTGAGTCTGACGCGTTTGCTGCAAGAGGGGCGTTCACTGTGGGTATTAGATGAGCCGTTTGCAAATTTAGATCCAGATGGCAAGCAAATACTTTTGACATTAATCCAACAACATACTCAACAACAGGGATCGGTTTTATTGGCAAATCATGAGTCGCTTGGCTTTGGAGAGCAATTATGTCTAGCTTAGCTAGAGTATGGAAACGTGATTGGCAAGTCCAGACGCAGAATTTTACTTATACTCTGACTCCATTCATCTTTTACTTAACAGTAGTTAGTATATTTGCTGTAAGTGATAAAATTAACGCTGGTGTTGTTTGGGCTGCAGCGTTGTTAGCTGTAGTAGTATCAATGCAGAGTATGTTTAGGGATGATTATAATAGCGGAGTTTTTAGTTATTTACTATTAGAGCCTTTGCCTTTGCCTATTGTAATTTTAAGTAAGGTGATATGCCATTGGGTTACTACGCAGTTGCCTGTTATAATTGTAACACCGTTTATAATGGCTGATGCTAGCATCGTAGAGATAAGTACGATTACATTGAGCTTGTGTATTGGCAGTATTGCGTTGTCTTTGCTAGGTGCGGTGGTTGCAGCATTAACTATTGCGTTGCCACAGGGAGGGCTACTATTAAGTATATTATCTATACCTCTTTATATGCCAATGTTGATGTTAGGTTTAAGTAGCAGTTATGCAGCAGCAAATAGTTTGCCAATAGCGAGTTATATATGTTTGATGTTAGCTTGTGTCCTATTGGCGCTAAGTTTTGCACCGTTGCTTGTTAGTCTAGTGATCAAGGTAAATATGCAATGATTAAACGTTTCTTAGCTCTAAAAAATTTTTATATGCTAGCAAATAGCCTTTTTCCTTTAATGATGGTGAGCAGTCTGCTGTTGCTAGGTTATAGTTTTATAAATGGTGTATTCTTTGCCCCAATTGATTATCAGCAGCGTGAGGCTGTGCGTATTATGTATTTGCATGTGCCGTGTGCGCTGTTATCTTTATCTGTCTATGCCGTTATTGGAATTTGTTCTGCAATATTTTTGGTATGGAAAATCAAGTTGGCAGATGTGATAGCTGCTGCCAGCGCACCTATTGGTACTTGCTTTACTGCTTTAGCGTTATTTACTGGTGCTATGTGGGGCAAACCTATGTGGGGGGCATATTGGGTATGGGATGCGCGCCTTACTTCAGAGTTGATCTTATTATTCTTGTACTTCGGGTATTTGATATTACGCAAATCTATTTATGACTCGTATAAAGCAAGTTTTAGTGCAGCTATTTTGGGTCTTATTGGACTTGTGGATTTGCCGATTATTCATTTTTCTGTTGAGTGGTGGCATACGTTGCACCAAGGCCCGAGCATAAGTAGGTTTGCTAAGCCTGCCATAGCAACGCCAATGTTGCTGCCATTATTGATTGCTATTGTTGGCATGTATTTCTTGTATTTTGCAATTTTGTTGTTAGTCGCGCGCACGCATATTTTACAGCGTGAAAGACAGAGTGTTTGGTTGCAGGAATTATTATATGGGTAAGTACTTTGTTTACATAGCAGTGAGCTACATTTCTTTCTTTCTTGTTGTTGGGGGGTATGCTATATTCTCCTATCTTGACTACACGCGTACTAGGCGTGGACTATTAAAAAACCATGAAAATCACATCAACACATAAGTGGCGCTTATTCTATGTGTGTTTTGCAGTTTTTGCCTGTGCACTTGCGGTGGCTTTAGTATTGTATGCCCTGCGTGGTAACATTGATTTATTTTTTACGCCAGATGAGCTTGTTTTACAACAACCGGCCGCTGTAGTAAGGGTTGGCGGAGAAGTCAAGCGGGGTAGTTTAGAGTATGGGGCAGACTTAAGCGTTAATTTTATACTTACTGACTATACGCGAGAATTGACTGTTCACTATTATGGTGTACTTCCAGATTTATTTAGGGAAGAGCAAGCAGTAGTGGCTAGGGGCAAGTTGATAGGGACAACCTTCTATGCTGAGCAAATTTTAGCAAAACACGATCAAAATTATACTCCGCCTGAACTGGTGGCTAAGATTAAGGAATAGATGTGCTACCAGAGATAGGTTTGATATGTTTGCTAATTGCGCTGACAGCATCATTTTTGCAAATTATATGTATTTTTTGTAATAAAGGGTTGGTGTCAACTCTTTCATTATTACAGATAGTCACTGTGTTACTAGCTTATGCAGTTTTGACGGGTTGTTTTGTGTTAGATGACTTTTCTGTACAATATGTTGCCCATAGCAGTAACTCCGCGCTACCTTGGTTTTACAAAATTACTGCAGTATGGGGAGCGCATGAAGGTTCATTGTTACTTTGGCTTACGGTACTTAATATATGGCACTTAGCTATATATGTAGTTGCGATTCGTAAGCGTTGGGCAAGTACGTTGACCACCTGCGCCTTAACGGTTATGGGCGCTCTTAATTTTGGTTTGCTTATTTTATTAGTACATACGTCAAATCCATTTGCACGTTATATCCTTAACCCCCCTCTCGATGGGGCAGACCTAAATCCTATGTTGCAGGATTTGGCGATGATAATTCATCCGCCCATTTTATATATTGGCTATGTTGGTACAGCAGCAGCGTTTGCTATTACTATAGCTAGGCTGTGGCAACAAAAAATTGATAGTGCTTGGGCAGTTTTACTTAAACCATGGGTGCAGACTGCATGGGTTTTTTTAACTTTAGGAATTGGGCTTGGTAGTTGGTGGGCTTATTATGAGCTAGGTTGGGGTGGATGGTGGTTCTGGGATCCGGTGGAGAATGCATCATTTATGCCATGGTTAACGGCTACAGCATTGCTGCATACCTTGTCTTCGGCTGCACGACGTGGAAAGTTTTTAGATGTGGCTGTATTATTAACCATCATAACTTTTGCATTAAGTATTTTTGGTACATTTTTGGTGCGCTCTGGTATTATTTCCTCGGTGCACGCATTTGCGCACGACCCAACACGCGGTAAACTAATTTTACAGTTGCTATTATGTTGGTGTGGTGGTGCTTTTGCTTTGTATGCATTACGTAGGCATATTTCCCAAACTTCTAGCAAGTGGAGCAAAGAAGATTTTTCTATTTTGCTGAACAATATTTTGCTAATCATAGCTGCAATTAGCATTATGCTTGGAACTATTTATCCACTTTTACCATTTGCCTCTGTGCAGCGCGATGCCAGCGTTGGAGTGGCTTATTATAATGCGGTATTTATTCCATTAATGATCGCCATGCTGTTAGTTATGTTGTTTAGCTTCTTTCGTTTACACCACCTGATATTGGTTTTGCCAGTGACTGCAGTTTTATCTGCAGGCTTATTGTGGATGTTATTTTTTGAGATTAATTTAAGCGCTTGGTTAGGAGTGACATTAGCTCTAGGACTTGCTGGTAGTGCGATACAAAGTAAAAGAGTCTTTATGCTGTGTGGACACTTAGGTTTGGCAGTTACTATTATAGGTATTAGCATTAATGGGAGTTATGAAAGAGAAACAGAACTTGCTATGCATGTTGGCAGTGAATATATATTTGCCAAGCGCTCTTTTTACCTGCAGAATGTAAATGTGTTTGATGGACCTAACTATGTAGCTTACCAAGCGAGTATTGAGATGGATGGCAAAAGCATTCTTTTCCCAGAAAAGCGGATGTATTTGGCGCGGGAATTGGTTATGAATGAAGTGGCAATATCTCCAGGGTTATTTAATGACGTTTATGTTGTGTTAGGCCAAAATATCTCTGAAGGTGTTTGGGCGGTGCGTATAGCCAATAAGCCTTTTGTGCGTTGGATTTGGGCTGGGATTGTGATAATGACACTTGGGTTTTTAGCTGAAATATGTAGAAAAATTTACAAGCCAGGCTATGTTAATCTATTATGTGCTATGAAATCAGTTACAGAAAAAGTAGCATATTAAAATATCAAATTAAGTATCGTTTATTGTTGGAGCAGTAACTTAGCATTATGGAATTGCGCTTAATTTTTGCATTAGCTTGCATTTTGTATATTCAAGTTGTGTTTGCGGGTGTTGATGAATATCGGTTTGATGATCCTAGCTATCAGGCAAGATTTTACAAGTTGGCAGGTGAATATAAATGCCTTGGTTGCCAAGATGGGTCTTTATTAGAGACCTCTTCATTAAATGCTGTTGATTTACGTACTCAAATCTACAGGATGATAGCTAGTGGTAAATCAGACCGAGAAATTCGAAATTATTTGGTTTATAGATATGGAGAGCATGTTATGTACAGGTCGCCTACTGCATACAGTTCATGGGCTCTGTGGCTTACACCAATAGGTTTGCTATTAATTGTAGGTTCTTTTTTGTTGTGGTTTTATAGGTGCGTACGAGTATAAAAATTACCTTTTGTGCGACTTTTGCCACCATAGTATTCGGGCTATATGTATATTATGGGCAGGCAAGGTATTTAGTAGATTTTTATGCCCCTGAGCAGGTGGAGTTGCGCCAAAATCAAAAGTTGTTACGACCTATGTATGCTAAACTACAGCGTGAATTAGTTAAAAGTAAGCTAGAGTTGCCTTTTGTGCTTGATAATCTAGATTTGATTATTGATTTTGCAACCATAAATTCTAAACTAGGGTCTGGTTTTTTACCCGAAAACGTAAAGTCACTATTGTATGGTGTTTTGCGCACTGCGCCACAGCAGGTAACAGCCTTAAATTTACTAGCAGTGGACGCTTATAATCATCGAGATTATGCAAATGCAGTTACTTTATGGCGTAGAATTTTGTTGGTGGCAGATGAAAATGGTGCCAGCAATAGTGAGCATGTTGCTATTTTAAAACAAAAAGTGCTTGAAACTGAGGAAAAAGCCACTGAATTAGAAAGTATACACACAAAAAATGAAAATTATTTGGAATAAAGCTTTCATTCTGAAATAAATTTGCTATTATGTTGAAATAGTTTTTTTAAGATAACAACGGAGTTTAATCGATGGCAGCTAGGAAAAAGAAATCCAAAGCAAAGAAGACAAAGGCAAAGAAACGCACAACTACTAAGCGTAAAACAGCTAAGAAGGTAAAACGCAAAACTGTGAAAACCAAAGCTAAAAAACGCACTACGAAGCGTACTAAGGCCAAAACTAAGGCTAAACGTACTACGACTACTACTGCTAAGGCTATTAAGACTGGCCCAATCGGTAAAGTTTCTAAAATGTACACTAAGAGTACTTTGCTAACGACTTTGTCTGAACGCACTGGATTGTCTCGCAAGGAAGTAGGTACAGTTATTGAAGAATTGGTAAACGTAGTTGAGGCACACGTGAAGCGTGGTGGTCCAGGCAAGTTTACTTTACCAGGTGTATTGAAGATGACTGTGAAAAACGTGCCAGCACGTAAAGCTCGTAAAGGTATTAATCCTTTTACTGGCGAGCCAACTATCTTCAAAGCGAAGCCAGCTAGCCGTAAGGTTAAAGTTACACCTCTAAAAGCGCTTAAAGAAATGGCATCCTAAGCAGTCGCTTAGCCATAAGATTTTCGGCGTTATTTATTTCGGGTCGACTTGTTCGGCCCGATTTTCGTCTTTTCGACTTTTCTTTTACCAGACCTTGTTCTACTGCCAATATAGTTGTATTTAAGATGTCACAGAGCAACAATATTCAGTTAAAAAACTAAAATATCTGTTCGTTCGTTTTATATCGTCTATGCTATACATTATTACAATTAAATTGTTAATGAAATACATAAAGAGTGGAGTGGTTATATGTCAATAACATCTAATTTATCTAAGGACGGAGACGCTCTTACTATCCTCGTGGAAGGTCGCTTTGATTTTAGTTCTTTGCAAACGTTTAGAAACGCGTATGAAAAAATTGAACCAAAACCAAAGAGCTATATAGTCGATCTTAAAGCCTCTGAATATCTTGATAGCTCAGCTTTAGGCATGTTATTGGCATTACGCGATTATGCCGGTGGCGATAATGCTGATATCAGTATTACCAACTGTAATCCTGATGTGAAAAAGATCTTAGTTATCACTAAATTAGACGAATTATTCAAAGTATCATAATTTTTTGTCCATAAATCCGATCTTGGCACACTATTTGCATATCTAATAATAAGAATTAACAACATTTGGACTGCGGAATATGACAACAATAATAAATGGTTGGAATATGTACAGTGAGAGTGAGACGCAAGCTGCACATGACTTGGTTAGGCAGCATGCAGGGCTTGTTAAGCGTATTGCCCATCACCTGAAAGGTCGCTTACCTGCAAGCGTGCAAATAGAAGATTTAATTCAATCAGGAATGATAGGTCTACTTGAAGCGTCAAAAAATTTTGATGACACTAAAGGTGCCAGTTTTGAGACATATTCAGGGATCCGCATTCGTGGAGCAATGCTAGATGAAATAAGAAAGGGTGATTGGGCGCCTCGTTCAGTACACCGTAATACCCGTAAAATTACTCAAGCAATTCGGGATGTGGAGAATGCTACTGGTAGAGATGCTAGAGATCATGAAGTAGCAGAATTATTAGAAATTACCTTGGCCGAGTATCATCGTATGTTACAAGACTCTGTTGGTACCAAAATTTATGGTTTTGAAGATGTTGGCTTTAGTGATGATGCGATTGCCGATAGTCTATCAGGATATTTTCCTAGCCCTCTAGATGGCCTGCAAGCTACGGATTTCCAGAAATCATTAGCCAAAGCCGTCTCCGCCTTACCAGAGCGCGAACGCTTAGTGTTAGCTCTTTATTACGACGAGGAGCTAAACCTACGTGAGGTAGGTGTTGTGCTTGGTGTCAGTGAATCGCGCGTTAGCCAAATTCATAGCCAAGCCATGTTGCGTTTGCAAGCGCGTATGAAGGATTGGCAGCAAGAGCAATAGATTGTAAGCTTGTAACAAGAAGAGTCGTTGTCTTATTAACGCAGATTGATTATAAGGATTGTATATGTCTGATGATGCTTGGGATGGTCTTGCTGCTGTGATCATTATCGCTGTAATTACCACAGCAGTGAGCTACTGGCTCTATACCGTTTAACTATTTGTTATCCAACTTTGGTTCATTACGACCTATCCATGCACTAGTAGATTTTGTAGATGCAAGTAATTTGCATTGTTCTATTGCGTGTTCCAAATCATTTTCTAGTTCAGTGATCTTTTGTCGAAGTTGTAGAATTATGGCTGCTTGATCAGTCGAATTTTTTGCAACTTTAGACATTGGTAACACCTCATCTGTTTTTGTTTTCCTAGTATATAACTATGGCTTATTTTTCAGACTTAGCAATCTTTTTGACTCAGATAATTAAGAATATTATAAACATTTTTTAAAACCAAAAATGACACACCTGTTGCTATAGATAACCAACATATAATTCTAATGTACCTAAACATACGCCCTTTTTTTAACTTAGATTTACGATCTAATTCCAACCACATCATTAAAGATGCCGGACCATAAACTAATAATGAGCCTAAGGCCATGAACAAGTGCCAAATAGAAAAGAAGGCAATAGTAACCGCAGTAGAAGCTGCGTAGAAAATGATTCTCCACCTATAGTAAGATGACAAAATAATTAGTAGCATGAGTACAGCACAAATCCCTTCTACTAGAACTGTTGTTTGTAGTTCATACACGTGCATATGTTTAACGTCCTTGCTGTCAGTATATTGACAATTTTCCAGAATAGCACAGCAAAATCACAATTTGGATATATGGCTGCCAAATTGGGGCTTTTTTTTTGCTGGCATTCATATATACTCTTGAGGTTCAAAACCTAGTGTGGATTTAAGGAGTACTAATGTCTCAGGCTTACTTTCTCATCATCGCAAGTGGCGTGCTTGCTATTGCCTACGGGGTCATAACCGCATTTGCAATTGCTAAAGCCCCAGCTGGCGATACCAAAATGCGAGCTATTGCAGCCGCTATCCAAGAGGGTGCAAACGCATACCTTAATCGTCAGTATAAAACTATTACTATAGTCGGGTGCCTTATCGCCATAGCCCTTTGCTATGCCCTGGGAGTATATCAGGCCATAGGATTTGTAGTGGGAGCTATTCTATCTGGTGCTGCTGGATATATAGGCATGGGGGTGTCTGTTAGAGCTAACGTGCGTACCACAGAAGCCGCGCGTAGCGGTCTCAAGCCAGCCCTACAAATATCTTTTCGTGCTGGAGCAGTAACCGGCATGTTAGTAGTTGGTCTTGGACTATTAGGTGTTACTGTTTACTATAACTTACTGACTTATATAGGGGTTGCCCAAAGGCAGCTACTCGAAGCTTTAGTCGCTCTAGGTTTTGGTGCATCACTAATCTCTATCTTCGCTCGTCTAGGCGGAGGTATTTTTACTAAAGGTGCAGATGTAGGGGCAGACTTAGTAGGTAAGATTGAGGCCGGTATCCCAGAAGATGACCCGCGTAACCCTGCCGTGATTGCTGACAATGTTGGCGACAACGTTGGTGATTGTGCTGGTATGGCCGCTGATTTATTCGAAACCTATGCTGTTACTATAGTTGCTACTATGTTGCTTGGTAGCAGCTTAGCCGGCGAAGCCCTACGCCCAACTCTAATGCTATATCCATTGGCATTAGGTGCAGTATGTATTATCGCCTCAATTGTCGGAACCTATTTTGTGCGTTTAGGTAACGATAACAATATTATGCGAGCCCTATACAAGGGATTACTAGCTACATCACTTCTGTCAGCTTTATTCATTTATGGTGTTACTAATTGGTTGTTTGGCTCAGCTGAATCATTCTGGATTGGAAGCAGCATAGTAACCGGTACAGATCTATTTATGTGCGCCATTATAGGTTTGGTGGTTACAGCTCTAATCGTATGGATTACTGAGTACTATACCGGTACAGATTTCAAACCTGTACAAAGTATCGCCAAAGCTTCTAGCACCGGCCATGCTACTAATATCATTCAAGGGCTAGCAGTTTCCATGGAAGCAACAGCTCTGCCAGTGGTGGTAATTTGTTTAGCAATCTTGATGTCATATATGTTTGCAGGTCTGTACGGGATCGCAATTGCTGTGACAAGCATGCTTTCTCTAGCTGGTATGATTGTAGCTCTAGACGCCTATGGCCCAGTTACTGACAATGCCGGCGGTATTGCCGAAATGTCACAGTTAGATGAGTCTGTGCGTAAAGTGACTGATGCTCTGGATGCTGTGGGTAACACTACCAAGGCAGTAACCAAAGGCTACGCTATTAGTTCTGCAGGTTTAGCAGCTTTAGTGCTGTTTGCTGCTTATACAGAAGACCTAACTCATTACTTTCCAACTTTGAATGTAGATTTCAATCTACAAGATCCATATGTAGTTGTAGGCTTGTTCATTGGTGGTCTATTACCATATTTGTTCTCTAGTTATGCAATGATGGCTGTTGGTCGTGCTGGCTCTTTGGTTGTGACTGAAGTTCGTCGTCAATTTAGAGAAATTACCGGTATTATGGAGGGTAAAGCTAAGCCTGAATATGGCGTGGCTGTTGATCTACTAACCAAAGCAGCAATTAGGGAAATGATTATTCCGTCTTTGATGCCAGTGTTAGCTCCAATCATCCTGTTCTTTGTGATTTGGGGTGTTGCCGATTTGCAAAGTGCTTTCACAAGTTTGGGGGCTATGTTGCTTGGTAGCATCGTGACAGGGATCTTTATGGCATTCTCAATGACCTCAGGTGGGGGTGCTTGGGATAATGCCAAGAAACTGATTGAAGATGGCTTCAATGGTGGCAAAGGATCAGAAGCTCATAAAGCTGCTGTAACTGGAGATACTGTAGGTGACCCATATAAAGATACAGCTGGTCCTGCGGTCAATCCGCTAGTAAAAATCATAAATATTATCGCTTTGATTTTATTAGCTACAGTTGCGCATTATACTTAGAACTGGAGGTAAGCCGCATTCTCCTGCAATGGGAGATGCGGTTTGCTAGGTCAAAACCCTATTTATGAGGTGTTCCAGTGGATAACAATATTAAAATTCTATTAGTTAATTGCGATGATCTAGAGCCAGTCCTAAATAGTATTAATCTTAAAGAAATTACCAAAACTAAAAATGGCAAGGACGCGATTAAACAATTTGTTGAACAACCATTTTCTGTAACTTTTGTACACGAATTACCAGCAGAAGAAGAGCAGGCATTAATCAGTAGTATGCTAGAGATTAACCCTAGTCATTATGTCGTAATTTTGACAGATCATATTAATCCAGAAAAATTAAAAAGTTTTATGCAAAACGGTGCGCATGGTATTTTGAGCCAGCCATTTACAGCACATAAGATAAAATTAGAGCTAGATAAGTATGATTTATTTTATCCTGATGCATCCGAAGATGAGGATGAGCGTAAGGCCTCCTAACTTGCAGTTATATGTTCCGAGTAGTAGATGATAGATTTATTTAGTGCAGAAACCTACGAAGGTATTAAAACATGGATAATAGCCAATCCTACTTGGGCTGGTCTATGTGTTTTTGTTATTGCTGCATGTGAGTCTATTGTAGTAATTGGTTTGTTTATTCCTGGTATTGTTGCTATGAGCTTTTTTGGTGCATTAGTTGAAGCGGGAGTAATGGCCATAGTACCTACTTTATTGTGGGCAATAGCTGGCGCCATTGTTGGCGATGGCGTCAGCTATTTAATCGGGTATAGATTTAAGCATCATTTGCCGTACTATTGGCCATTTAGTAAATTTCCGCATTGGCTGGCAACTGGCAAAAAGTTTTTTATTAATCATGGCGCTAAAAGTATAATTATTGGAAGATTTGTAGGGCCAGTGAGACCAATTATTCCTGTAGTGGCAGGTATGATGTCAATGCGACCGCGTATTTTTGTATTTGCAAATGTTCTTTCTGCTATCTTATGGGCACCAGTTTATATGTTGCCAGGCTTTGGTTTAAGTTTAATACTTTGGTAGCAACAGCTTAAGTCTTGGTTTTTGTTTTGAAGGTAAATAAGTCGCAGGCTAAATTATCTAGTATATACTGGGCGCAACGACTAACAGGCTGATCTGGATTATCAATCGTATTACGCGCGCCTATCATAATCATATCAACATCATGCTCTTTAGCATAGTTACTCAAAACATCGCCAGGCTGACCAGGTAATAGTGTCAAAGTAAAGTTACAGTTGGGTGGCAACTCTGTTAATATATTCTGCACTAATTGTTTTGATGTAGCTTGATCTTTTAAATACTGGTTATTCTCTTCATCGCTTGGTTGTTCACTAAATGCAGAAACTATATGCACCTCAAAACCTAAGCGTTGCGATAATTCAAAGCAAAGTTTAAGCATCTCTTCGGTTAAATGCTTTGCTTCAGGATGTTGGTAAGCACTTGGGTTTAGGGCTAGAACGACATTTTTTAATTCTTTTTCTATAGAATGCACATGCCTAATCCACACTGGGACTCTTGATTTACTAATTAAGTCTACATCTATAGGAAGCACTTCTCGATCTTTTTCATCCCGGTCGCTTATCTTCATGATGATGTCATATTTATCACGCTTAGCAATGTCTTCTATAGTTGCAAAGGGATTATCAACTTCAAAAATGTAATAGTTCAATTTTTTGTCTATTTCACTTGGATCATATTCTAGCTCTTCTATAGCTAAACGAGTCTGCAGTTGCGCATTGCTTAACAAGGTTGCTTCATAATGCTCTTTAAACTTTGCAAAGTCCATCGGCAACTTATCGTAGGTGATAACAAAATCTATGCTAGAGCCACACTTTTTTACTAGCATCATAGCTTTTGTTTCTGCAGTATATTCATTTTCAATAGCTCGGGTCATGTACAGTACTTTTTGCATTATTTAAACCTTGCTAGTTATGAGTGCCATGTCCTGGTTTAGATGGAGTTTTTGCTTGTTCAGCAGGCGAAGGTTTACCAAGGGTTTGTTGTGCCTCCTTTATCAAGGCTTCAACTTGTGGAGGGACTTCTTTGTGACCTTTTTGCATCTCTGCAACATCTTTTTCTAGGATTGCTAAACTTTCTTCTAATTTTGTTCTAAGCTCCGGGGTTGTGGTGCCATCAGCTACTTTATAAGCGTTAAGCTCATTCAGCAAACTACTTTGATGATCTGCAAAACCAGGTAATAAAGGCATATTCCCCCCTGCGTATAATTTTCGGCTTAACACTTAATTACATAATTACCTAAGTATAGCATTTGGTATACCACCTTCATGATTGACTTTGTAGCAATTTTGTGAGAATATCTTCTAACTAAAAAAGGTGGGAGTACACTGATATGAAGAACTACAAAAAATTACAGTGCATATTTTTGCTAAGTGTATTTCCTATACTTGCTTGCTATGCCCACAATGCCTATGCCACCGAGGTTACGGTATATAAATGTAGTAATCTACAAAGTGAAGTTGTGCGTTTTCAAGATGCCCCATGTCAGAATAATGAGTATATGCAAGTGCAGACTTATTCTGTTAGCGAAGCAAATGGCAACGGTCTGCGACCTGGTGAAGCAGCAGCATTAGATCATATGCATATACGTCAGAGCCTAGAGTTGGTGGTGAAAAATCACAATAATTGATTAGTTCAAGTAAAATAACACGAATTGCACTCTGAATGCTTAGCGGGGCTTAGGTTTGTTCCGTTTGTCATTATGTGGCCAGTGTATAGCTGTGGCACTATAATCTGAGTACTTAAAGAGTAGTGGGTTTTTAGTACGCTCACTCGCCTTGATTGCGCGCTCTGCATGAATAAGGCTCTTTAGGTGTAACTGCAAATCAGGATAGTCTTGATTGCAATACTTGTTTAGAACTTGTGCTACTGCATTAAACCATTTGTATTCCTCACCGGGCGTTACAAGTGGGCCACTGATTGGGACTCTTACTGATACTACGACCACATTAGATGGCAACAAGAATGTAGAATCACTAACACTTATTGCATCAATTAATTCTTCTGGCATAGCGTCACGTAAGCTTTGCTCTAGGTTTTGTTTTCCTTGATTACAAACTGTTAATATGAATATCACGTCTAGGTTGCCAATCTTAGTCACTTTTATTGCTTTTATGGGTGTTTTAGAGTCCTTGTTTGCTTGCAATTGAAGAAGTGGGCGATCACCCAGGGTCATGACTGACATTTCAAGGCCTTGGCTATATAATTGATACATACTAATCATAGACTGTGGTATGGAAAAAACCATAGCAATTAGACCTTATCTCCATTAAAATTGAGAAAAATATCCCTTGATTTTTGGTTTTGGTAGTGAATATTTATGATTAAGTTAACTGAGTCTGCGAAAGGTCATTTTGAAGCCTTGCTTGCACAAGAGCAAGATGGTGAAAATCTAAATTTGCGTTTATCTGTTGCCAATCCTGGCACCCAACAGGCAGATGTAGGTATTGTATTTTGTCCTTTTGGTGATGAAGATCCAGCAGATCACGAAATACACTATCAAAAATTTAGCTTGTATGTAGAGCAGGAATCAGTACCAGCTTTACGGGATGCGGTGATTGATTATATTAAGAATGATTTTGGTGGTAAGTTGTCGGTTAAGGCACCGTACATAAGAGGGCAACAACCATCGCAAGACGCACCGCTAACTGAGCGAGTGCAGTATATAATTGATCATGAGATTAACCCGAATTTAGCTCAACATAAAGGTTTTGTAAGCTTGGTAGAAGTTACTGCAGACAAAGAGGTAATTTTGCGTTTTGGAGGAGGGTGTCACGGATGTGGTATGGCAGATATAACTCTTAAGACTGGGATAGAGAAGACGCTTTTAGAAAAGTGTCCTGAGATTAGCCAGGTAAAAGATGTTACTGATCATACTGCAGGAGTAAACCCTTATTACTAGAAAGGAGGCCTAAAATGCGCTTATACGTAAGTGAGATAGATCAATTTTTGCAGGAAATGCAGACTCTTCCAGGAGTAAAGTCTAATAGTAGAATTGAAGAAGAGCAAAAGTATAAAAGAGTTTTTTCGCTGCGAGATACTGTACAACCGAACATGCCTGAAGAATTACCATGGAAAGATTTCTAAATGCAGATAGACAACAAGGTTTATGCTTATTGGCAGCATTGTGCCCAAATAGAAAAGTTAGTACATTCTACGCCTTATCAGCATATAGAGTCGTGGCGATCTATTAGTACTAAAGAGTGTGAAACTGGAAAAATAATTGATCAGGCTACTATAGAGTCTCTATTGCTCCGTAGACATAGCATGGTTATAGCGCCGCAGGTTTTAATACGAGAAAGTAGCAAACAAGAATTTTTTATCCCTTACTACCTATTAGCAGAGCTTAATCCTGCAGGTAAATTATCAACTAAGCTAATGCACGCACTACCAATATTTCCGAAGCAGGTGTTAGAGGGTGCGCGCTTGTCCCCGCAAGTGCTGGCAACTGATCAGGATTTTGAGAATCATTTCGCATTACATCCGCCAATTTGGTCAGAAGCTGAAGAACAACTAAATTGGCCAGCACAATTAGCATATGCACAGCAGTGTTTGTCTGCAGTCACTAGAGATGTTTGGTTGGAAGATTTGCAGCAGCTTGGTTTTAGTTTATTTGATGGTGTAAAGATTTTTCCACTTGAAGACTTGGCATCTACAGATAAAATATGTGTTGATATCTTAGAACAAGCACAACATGTAAAAGTTATAGAATCACACCACAATTCAAAATCAAAGTTATATATAGAAGATTTATTAAATAATGCATGGGTAGAAGCTGCCGTAAAAAAAGCGCCCCCACCACGATATGTATATTATACCCCAGGTACAAATGTTAGATATGCAGCAATTCCACCAGCTAAACATCTGGTAAGTACCGGCGATATAGAGGAAATACATAGTAAGTTAAAACATAAGTTTAATGTGTTCTATAAAGGACAGCAATTGCTTAAAAGCGTCCAAGAAATTACTAATAGACTTGCCGATAAATATGCAGAATACTCCGGTATACATCCCAGGGTCACACAATTACAAGATAATTATGAGCAAGCACGTGCACAGACTAGACTATTGCAAGTTTTGCAAGATATTTGGCAGCGGCAAGTAGACTTAATAATGACCTGGAGTAAGCCGTTAGATTTTATTCCTATGCTGCAACGCAATCGTTTGGCACGCTTATATAAGTTTTTTTCACAAAATTTTTCGGAGGATGAGGTCGAGGGGCTTAACCAGCGACAACTTGAATCATTATTGTTAGAAAAACAATCTCGTGCCCAGAACTCTGAACGAATAATGCGAGATGCTTTGCACCAAGTAGAAAATGATTTGCAGCAGCAAACCATGCTGCAACATAAACTTGATAATTGGCAACAGCAACATGATTACGATATATCCACTAATAAGTATTGGGAAGAGATTTGTGCATTGGCACAACAGTATTGGTTAGTGCTATTTAACAATGAGCAAGAGTATGCGGGCTTCTTTGAAGATGAACCAGAAGCAATAGAGAGGCTTATAGTTGCTAATGCAGACCAAGTTAGCCCTATGTTAGCAGCAAGCTTGTTAGGTAAAAGTAAAGCTGTTGAAATTTTGGGTAGCTATGATGCGATTGTGTGTCCAAATTTTTCTCCTAGTATCGACTTTGCTTTGACTCAAGAATATGGCATTGCTGATTGTGATACTGACTTTGAGGATTTGCAGTTTGATGGGATCTTGGGTTCACTTGGTAATTTATGGGCATTAGCCACTGCTAAACAAGAGGTAACAACAACACTTGAGTATCAGCGTCAATTCCCATTAGAATATACCATTATCGATGTGCATGGTGTTAGTCAAAGCTACTTAGGAAGTAGGATAAACTTTGCTGAGATAGATGCGACTGTGGCATGGTTGCAACAACATCATAAAACTGCGCTGCATGTGGCAATATACACAAGTTTTAGTGGTCAGCAGCAATGCTTGCAAAGTGCCTTGGAGAGCGCGGGAATTGCCCATGTAAAGGTTCACCTGTTGCAAGATCCTAGTGTTGATGATGCAGATATAGTAATATTCTCGTCTGTTTATACTTATGCTGATAGTGGTCCTTATAATTTTGATAGAGGTAGTGCATTGCTGGATAATATGCAAAATGCTGCTAAACGTCAGCTAGTAGTAATAGGGGATAGCAGAATATTTAAGCCGCAGCTGCATTCTGCTGCTGGTAAATTTGCACGGTTATTTATAAAAAAAGAGGCTGTAGGTGTCTGAACAATTAGAAAAAAAATTACTTCATTACACAGGTAAGGCGATTGCTGATTATAATTTAATCTCTCATGGAGATAGGGTGTTAGTCTGCCTATCTGGCGGTAAAGATAGCTTTACCATGTTAACTTTACTAAAAAAAATGCAAATGCGTGCTAAGGTTAAGTTTGATTTATTTGCCTTTACACTAGATCAGGCACAACCTGGATGGGATGATTCAAAACTAAAAAATTATCTTGATAACATGCAGGTGCCATACGAAGTATTAACTAAAGATACGTATTCTATCGTCCTAGATAAGCTGCCTGAAGGAAAAACATATTGTTCTTTATGCTCTAGGCTTAGACGAGGCATTATTTATAGCTATGCAGAAAAGCATGGCTATAATAAAATAGCTCTTGGCCACCATAGAGATGATTTAATCCAGACCTTGTTAATGTCTATAATGTATAATGGACAAATAAAATCTATGCCTCCCAAGTTATTATCTGATGATAAAAAACACATAGTTATTCGTCCACTGGCCTATTGCCAAGAGAAAGATATAGCCGCATATGCAGAATACAAAAAGTATCCGATTATCCCATGTAATCTTTGTGGCTCACAAGATAACTTAACTAGAGTAAAAGTAAAACAATTAATTGCAGATCTTGCTAAAGACAACCCAAAGATACCTAGTAATATGTTGCATGCTCTTGGTAATGTGCAAGCTAGCCAATTGATGGATCGCAAACTATGGGATTTTGCAGGATTAGATTAAGCTTGTAAAGCTGTAAACTATTTATAGTTGCTAGCTATGTCACGCATTTGTAGGATTGTACATACAGTCTTATGATATTTGGGTGGCGTATGGATGTAAATGTAGTAAATAATAATCATGATAAGGTGGCTGTAGCGAGGACCTTAGCGTGTAGATATATTGAAGATAATCAAGCACATGAAAATAGCATAGTTTATTTCGTTCGCGCAATAAATCCAAGACACCCTCATTTAATTCCTAGAACTATAGATGATATTGTGACGGACATAATAAGCGACATGGAAAATGGAATAAGTACTGGATTAGCAATGCAGGTGTATGCACCTGCTGAAGAAAGGGATAGTGATTTAATTTTTAAGCATATGAACTATGCAACTGCATATGAGATTGCAGCAAATATTGCTACAAATTTATTGATGGGCGAAAACTTAGCAGACTTAACCATACCTGGACACAAAGATTTGTTTTTGCAGATCCATGATTACTGCCAGCATATGTACAATGTGCCTTTTGCTGAGGTAAATAGACCTAGACTGCGAGGATGAGGCTAAGCAGGTATCCAAGGTGGCTGTGACATTAGAGTTTGCTTCTTGGTTTTCTACCTTTTGGATCGTAATATTCTTTTATACTGCGGGGAATCATGCTGCCCATATAACCAATCATTGTACCATAGTTAGATTCGCTAAGCGTTTTTAACTGAGTGAGAGGGTTCATGTAACTGTGTCACCCTAAACTCACAATTCAATATTTAATCTGTTTTCAAAATAAATATCAAGCTGCGAAATAATTAGCGCCCAGTTATGCATAGG
>JAUIIV010000023.1 GCA_030431675.1 Gammaproteobacteria bacterium
GTTTAAGTATGTTAAATATCTCTGACTCTGTAAATTTTGATTTTCTCATAAGTTAGAACTCCTATTAGCTCTATTTTGCCATAAAAATTCTACTTTTTCTTGGGATCAGTTTAAGGGAGGATTACCCAGTCCTTACCTATTACTCATTACTATTTAGGCAATAATGAACGCAAAAAGTTCCATTTTACTGTGTGCTTGCACAGCTTAGATCATAATATTTCTGAGATATTTTAGTTCTTTAATCTGTATATAGTTTCAGGCCTACAATTCCTGTTAGAATCATTGTTACAAATACTACTTGCATGAATTGTACAGGTTCATGTAAGAATAATGCTCCTATTGCAAATACACCAACTATGGCTATCCCCGTCCATACGGCGTAGGCAATAGATATTGGAATAGTTTGTGCTGCCATCCATAAGAAAACTATGCTTAAGGCTAATCCTGTGATGCATAGCGTAGATGCTGGGGTGATCTTAAAACCCTGACAGAAATTTAAAGCAACTGCCCATACTATCTCTGCTAATCCTCCAAGCAGCAAATATATCCAACCCATGTACAACCCCCCTTTGACTACAAGCATATTCCAAAAGACAGAGAAGTATAGGTCACAGTTATAAGACTTTCCATAATAAATAGTGCTAGTATTTAATACACTTGTATACTTATCTAGGATTTTAGATGCTTAAACAATTACAATTTTTTGTGCTCTGCTTTTTAATATTCATTCCCTCTTTACAAGCAGAAGAGTGCGTTATAACCGGCTGCAACCAAGAAATTTGCTCTGAAGTAGCACATCTTCATGTTGGTATTTGCCTATGGAAGCCAGAATATGCTTGTTACCATCAATATGGCACTTGTGAAAAAGATACTAGTGGCATATGTAATTGGAAACAAACTCCAGAGCTAGTAGAGTGTTTGCAAAAGTTACACCAGGAAGAAGCACGAACTGTAGTTTATTGAGTATAGTACAACTTATATAGTTGTTCGGGTGTTTTGCCCCCCCAGACGTATGCAGTAACAAAAAACCAATTTATTAACGTTGCTTTTACTACCCCCTTATTTATAAAGCGTCTGGGAGAACTAACAACTTTTTGCGGCAAAATTGTTATTATTTTACCATTATCTAAAGCAATATCACGCACCCTCATGACCAATTCAAAATCTTCCATCATTTGATAATTTGGGATCTGGCCAGCAAAATAATAATCTAAATCACTCTTACGAATTGCTAATGCTTGATCGCCATATGGAAGCCAAAACAAATGTGACCTTGAATTTACTTGCGCTTGTAAAATTTTTAAAAAAGGATAATGCTCTACATCTGGATCAAACTCAAATGCTGTCAGTAAAACTCGTGGATCAGCAAATGCCTGCCGCAACAATTGATCATAGCCCTTCTCTAGGATGCAATCACTATGTAGCATAAGTATTATATCTCCATGCGCTAATCCTATGCCTTTATTAATTGCCGGTCCCCTGCCTCCTCTAGCAGAGACAACCCTCACATTCTTTAGGTTATATAATGTACTAATTGTATCATCACTGCTGCCACCATCTACCACTATTAACTCTAATAAATCTGGTCGCTCTGCGTTATTTATAGCCGCTTGTAATGTAGAATTAACTAATTTCTTACCATCATTATATGTTGGTATAATTATAGAGATGGTTGTGGTGGAAGTGGGACAGTTCCAATCTATTTCTTGTTTACTAAGCAAAAGCTTCCAACGAGCAGGATGTGGTAAGTATGGACCTAGCATCAAGCCTATAACTAAAGAACAAACCACAAAACATGTAAAATATATTTTACGCAATGGTTAATACCTTGATTATAAATTTTTTAGTAATACCCTTTGGCTGCATGCTCTGTCCGTGCACTATATTTTTGCAAAACCTATTTAGCAAATTTTGTAAAGTACTTTATCAATGCCTGCTCATTTTGCAACCAAATTTCATCTAAAGTCAAGTTTGCGTTAACTAATGGACACTCGTAAGTTATAATTCCACACTGTAATACCTCAGTAGCATATGTACCCAATGATCCTGGGGTGGGATAACCTACATCCATTTTACATGCATAATTATTATATTGAGCTATAAAGTGTGCATCATCTTCACCCAGAGGATTAAAATTTAGCAAAGGTTCTTGGTTCCACGAATGAATACTGAAAATCATCTTTGGCACATACTTCTTAAATAGCTCATACAAGAATATATTTTCTGGCTCACTTAAAGGCTTTGTGCCAGGATTATATCTCTCTTGGGGATACTCAGGTGACCAGTCTGCAACCGGCCAGTTACGATTCAAATCTACCCCATTAGCATTTACTCTAGTATTATCAGCTAAGCCGTCGGGATTAAGCATAGGTACCATAATCATAGGTACGCTAGGCTCATCTATTTGCAGCCAATTGTGCAGCTGCTCTACTATATAGATCCCCTCACCCTCATCACCATGCACACCGCCAATGACATATAAATAGCTATCTGCACTAGGACGATTGGTGTAACCTAAAATGTCTGTACCTCTAACGGATTTACCAGTACTAATAATTTCAAACATACTAACAGTTTAGTCTGAATTTTAAGGAAAATAACTATATTAGTGTTTTTAGATGGGTCTGGAATCACAGTGAAATGGGGCAATCCAGGCACGAGCCTATTGTTCTTAACATGGTATATTCATGTTGTGACACCTTCCCATCACGCTGGACAATAGAAATACATTCTTGGATAAATTCTTGCTTGAGTTGTGGTGCCATATGACGCAATTTCTTTAAAGCGCGAGTAAGTTGTAAAATAGTGTAGTCCTGGCATACAGGATCATGCAAATACGCTTGAACACATTGTATATGTTTTTCTACAACAGAACGCCTATTGTATAAAATGCGAGTAACGCCGCCTGATCCCTTACCAAGATGTTCACGCAAAATTGTCAAAATTAACGCCTCATGCAAAGATATATTCTTATTTTTTTTTGCGAGACTAAACATATCTTTTATAAAAAGTTCTGCAGCGTTATTATCTAGCTCTTTCAGAGCAGGCAAGCTCATATCTAACAACACTAAATAATTTTCCATAGGACTAACCAAAATCTGTTTTGCCAGCTGCTGTGCAGTATCTGTGTTATATGTCATCTGTTTTAGTTCTTCTGGCAAACTATTGATAATTTGTTGTGCATTAGCATAGCTTGCTTCTGTAGGATTACCTACAGATTTCATTAACAATCCTGCCAAAATATATAGCTTATGTGAATCTTGCAATATACCCTTATGCTCTTCTTCGTTTTTTGAATCTGATACTTTATGACTAGTTGATGTAGCTGGCAGCGGATTAAGGAGCTCTTGCTGATACTCATTCCAAATCTCGCCAGTAGGGTCAATAGCTTTGATGCGCAAATCAATTTTGGGGTGGGTAGAGAAAGGATTCAAAAAACCAGCTTTGATAGTCTCTGCAAAACACATGTGGCTTATATCTTCGGAATTTCTATTACCTAGGTATGCACTTTTACCCTGCGCTGCAATTTTCATTAAAGCCTTGCCAATACCCCTAGGATTACGTGTAAACTGGACTGCAGAAGCATCAGATAAATACTCTCGTTGTCTAGAAATAGCAGACTTTATTATGTTACCAAAAAACAAACCTATATAGCCTAACAAAAATAGAATTGAGCCTACAAAAGGCACTGCGATACTATTATTAGATGATTTTCTACTGGATGTGCGCTGCGAGCATAGTATATTATATCCAACCTGGCTCATCACTAATAAACCACCAAGAACGGCCATTAGTCTCAAGTTAATCTTTGTATCAGCATTAAAAATATGACTAAACTCATGCGCAATCACTCCCTGCAATTCATCCCGATTAAGCTTATCTAAAGTTCCTCGGGTGACTACTAGCACAATATCATTAGCATCAAACCCCGCTACAAAGGCATTAATTCCCTTCTCTTCTGGCATGTAATATAGCGCTGGAGACGCTATCCCTGACGCTATAGAAATCTCATCTACTATATTGACTAATTGACGCAACTTAGGCTCTTCTGAATCGCGCGAGATAGCTTCTGCATTAATCATATCTGCCACAGATTTACCGCCACCGCGCAACTTCCAATATTTTACAATGCTGCCAATCAATATCACAGCAAGCACAAAAATATTAGCTCCGGATATAAGCATGGTAACATCGCCATATTCATGACCATAGACATAAATCAAAATATCTATAACAGCTAATATTAGAATGATTACAAATGCAAACCCTACTACAAGAAAACCAGTTTTCTTTCTTGCTGCATCCTGATGCTGGAAGAAATTCATATACTATGAATCAAAATCTACTTTGACTGCCTTACGCGCTTCAGGCTCAGCAATATCTAGTAACTCAGCATGTTTGAAATTAAATTGTCCTGCAATTATCGAAGCTGGAAACTGTTGCGCATAGGTATTGTAATACATAACAGCGTCATTAAATGCCTGTCTTGCAAAACCGATCTTATTTTCAGTGCTAGTTAATTCTTCCATCAATTGTTGCATAGTAGTATTGGCCTTTAAGTCTGGATAGCTCTCTGCCAATGCAAAAAAACCACCTAACGATTTAGTTAAAGCTGTTTCTGCAGCTGCCAATGAACAAATCTTACCACCGTCATCTGGACTTTGACTTGCAGATTTAGCAGCACTTAACGCTGCATTGCGAGCCTCAATCACTTGGGTGAGAGTCTGCTGTTCGTGCTGCATATATTTTTTTGCTGAAGAGACCAAGTTTGGAATTAAATCATAACGCCTCTGTAATTGAACATCTATTTGTGCAAAAGCATTTTTAAATCTATTACGTAAACTTATTAGCTTATTGTATATAGCAATTGCTAATACAATAACCAACAAAATTGCTACAAATGAACCTATTAAAAAGTATTCCATTTTATCCACCCAACTTAATATTGTTAGCCTAAGTTACCCCCAAGACAATCTTGAACAGTATAGCTCAACTATTGGTCAACACAATAGCTGCTATAATTAATTAGCATTTTGTTAACAAAAACCAGGGGGCAAGCGTGGGACTATTTGATTGGTTATTTGGCGGTAAAAAACAAAAAGAAGTACATGTCTATATAAATCGCAGTCCTGAGCCAATAGTATTTATTCCTTATTCAGAATCTGATCCCAGTAACGTACGATTACTACCTAAAACCTCGAAAATTGTTAGTTTCCCTGGATTTAAATACTCAGATTTTGACTGCGTAGCTTCCGAAGTTAAAAATCTAATCCGTAGCGCAAAATCAATCCATATTTGTAATGATCCAGTTGAGCAATACTACTATGATGTAGCATCCAAAACTCTATTCTACCGCAAACAAGGAGATGGGGAAATAAAAGATGTTACCCCACAAAATGGCGAGAATGTTGAGCAGACTGTATTTAAGTTAACCCAATCTTAATATAATTTGCCCAATCTTCCTACTCTTACTATATTAGGAGGTGGCCTATATAATCCATCAAATTTGCTTGGAGAATTAGGCTGCTGATACTTGCCATTGCGTTCTAAAGATGAAGTTTGCTTTCTTTTATGTGCCTCACCTTCAGCCCTATTCTTCTCAACACGTTCTCCACATATAGAAGCAGCACCACTAACATGTGCGCTATCAGATAATTTTGCTTGCGATAATTCCTCCAGCAATTCTCCCTTTAATTCCTGTTCCACAATCGCTAGATTAACTGTATTTTGTCCTACCTTATAAATTAGTGGCAGCATCACATAAGCAATGGTCGCTACCAAAAGTAGCATTTTATGCAGCTCAGTAATCTCAATGCTTTCTGTAATATCGGTAGAATTAGTTAATAATGACTGCAACACTGGATTTACAAAGCAGGAAGGAATTAGTGTAAATGTTGATAAGCGCTCTGCTGCAATATATTCTACTGCAACAGCTTGTGCATCTTTCATGCTTCTTAGCAAATCAACAACCAACCAAAACTCGTAACTAAGAAAAAACTCTGCACTTTTACTGCTAAGTAAATCTGATATTTTCTCTGCTGGTCCAGTAAAACAATCTTGCAATTGTCTCATAGAACAGTTTCCTGAACATAATGTTTGCTGCACTATAGGCAATGCTGAACTAGTAGCATATGCTAACCCCGTGGCTACATTGCCAGTTTTGCGTAACTCAGATAATACATTCTGATACATCTTGGCAGCATCTTCTCTAGGACTAGCAGAAGATACTAATCGAACACATGATCTAACCACTGCCACAACAACACCTTGTTCTTCTACTGATAATTCTTTTTGTACTGGCATTTTTGCTTCCAAATTTACTGGAGTTAATACCTTTGACAAAAAATTACCTTTTTAGTTCAACTGGCTAAGTGCACAATTAATACATGGCCATACACTAAAAAATCATCTGGCAACTGTTAAGTCACCTAAAGTTACAGCTGGGATATGTTTCCACTCTCCAGTGTAATTTGGTGTGCGATTATTAGAGCGCATACGCCACTCTTTAGTAAAACCTGCGGCTGCAAATTGAATTGTATCTCGCCCAAGAAGGTTGTTAATATCATCTACTGTCCGCATCAATTTTTCACTATGCAAATGATTGTCATGACCAAAAATATCAAACTGCATGGTATCCCCTGGAGATAATTCAGTTAAAATCACCCCTACTTTTTTATATGCATATCCAACTCTAAACAATTTTTGTAATAGTTGCTTAGCATGACCAATAATAATTCGAGTATCAGATGTCACGCTTTCAAATTCTATATATAAAGAGTTTTTGTATACATCATCCCCATGTAAACCTGTATTTAAAAAAACATACATTCCACCTGCAACTAAACCCTGTTTGCGCAATTTAATACATGCGGTGCTTGCATAGGTGGATACTGCTTCTTGCATTGCTGATAAATCTTTAATTCGCATACCAAATGATCTAGAAACCATAATTTGACCTTTGTTAACGGTTTGATCTTGTAATTCTATACACGAGATCCCTCGCAACTCTCGCACCGTACGCAATACAACCACATTAAAAACTTTCTTAATCATAGCATCAGACAAACCGGCTAACTCTGCAGCAGTATAAACCCCTAAAGATTGTAAATGCTTCTCTAAGCGCCTCCCTATACCCCAGATATCGCCAACATCAATTTTTTGCAACTCTTGCATACTATCTAAACAAAACACCCTACCAGCAATAGACCTTTTTTTAGCAATATGATTAGCAGCTTTAGCTAAAGTACGTGTTTTACCGATACCAATTGATACTGGCACACCAGTATAAGAATCAATAATTTTAACTAATTGCCGACAAAAAAACTCTTTATCAGGTATACCACGTAAATTTATAAAAGCTTCATCTACTGAGTAAACTTCTACTTGTGGTGCATAGCTACGAATAATATGCATAATTCGTGCTGACAAGTTACCATATACAGGGAAATTAGAAGACAACACGACTATTTTGTGCTTATCTACTAAATGCTTAATTTTAAACAATGGACTACCCATCGCAACACCTAGTTGCTTAGCTTCATTCGAGCGAGCAATTGCACACCCATCATTATTTGATAAGACTATTACTGGCACATTACGCAATTTAGGGTTAAAGACCCTCTCGCATGATACAAAAAAATTATTACAATCAACTAACGCGAACATCATGAATTACGTAGGTAACCACGCCCCATATCTCATATGTAATATTCTTATTAAAAAAAACTAGCTCAAATTCACCATTAATTATCGCGACCACCAAGGAGCCTATACGAGGACACAAGGATCTATCTACAAGCAATAAATCCCCATCCAATATTCCTGCCCTAGGCAAAGACTTCCCCGCAGCACGCATAAAAAAAGTAGCTGCCGGATGCTGCACCAAATGACTTTGCAAGTCCAAGCCACTATCTAAAGGAATATCCACTCGTATACTGTTCATATATACAGTATAAGTGATTTATAGCTTTTTACAACACCATACCCACCATATTGTTAGCCAATTAAATAAGAGATATTTTTGCGTAAGTCAGGATTCCTGCCATAATGTTTGTATGCGCGCAATAGTTATCAAATTACTCATGTTATGTACCAGTTTGGTACTTATAACTCCCTGTAGCCAGGCCATGGAATATGATTACAATTACAACATATTCATTGGTGGTGATTTGCAACGCGCCTTGTTTAGCGGCAAGGACTACCGCAGAGTAGAACTATATGGCAGCGATGGCTCAGTAAGCTCATACTTTGGCACAGTGGCAATAAGCAAAGGCCAACTACAAAATTATGGTGATGGTTTAACTGCGATAGCAGGATTCAATTTATATAATATAGGCTTTGAGTTTGGTTATACCAAATTTTACAAAGTGGTTTACCCTAGCTACTTTGGGCCGACTGGTGAAAACTATTCAGACTTTTATGCAGAGCAACGTGGCAATAATATTTTCTTAGACTTAAACTACTACTGGCAAATCAATCAGGCTCACGTGATTAAGTTTATAGCTGGCATAGGAGCTCTAAAAACGTATATGCGCTTCTCATTGATCAGCGAGGATGCAAACACCTCGCAAACAAACTTTATTTTTCAAATAAAAAACACCAGAGGTGGGGCTAGAATAGGTCTTGGTTGGCAATTTAATCTTTCTCATTCTTGGAGCACCGATATAACATATAAGTATCAGTTTGGTAACGCCATGTATGAAGATATGCAGGTGTTTGCAATAGGATTAAAATATTATTTCTTATGAATAAATTAAAACTAATACAAAGAATGCTTATAGTACTGCTGACAGCAACCGCAGCGAATAACAGCTATGCATACATCTCTCATGATTACAAAGCCTATGTAGGGCTAGGTATGCTACGCAGTTTCCAATGGAACAAGTCATCTCAAATACAAATAAGAGGGAATAATGATCCAATATATGTAGCATCTACCCAGTATAAACCATACATGGATGCAGGCTCTACAGTAGTTGGATTTAATCTTAAGAATATCGGAATAGAGTTAGGCTACGAGAAATTTAAGAAAATTTACTATCCAGTATTCCTTGCACCAGAAAGTGGAGCTGACCCAGTTTATGGCAGACAAAGCGGAGACAACGCATTTGTAGATCTAATACTCTACCATCAAATATATAACAATTTTGTTGCAAAAATTCATATGGGTGCAGGATTTCTTACAACCAAGTATAAATTATACGCAAATTTCTTTATTGCCGATGGTCCGGTAGGTTACTCAACACAGCAAATACCTGTTTTTAGTAGCGAACGATGGGAATACCGCGCCGGATTTGGATTGCAATGGAATTTTGCACGTCGCTGGTCTACAGAGTTTAATTACATGTTTCAAAATGGCAACCGATTAATAGATTATCTGCAAACTATGCGCATAGGCATAAACTACTACGTTTTCTGTTTTTAAAAATCAAAAAAAATTTCTACTATATAGATGAGAGATAGTACACTCAAAAATAATAGCAAATGTACTATAATGCTTCATCTATTATCTATTTTGTGTGGGAGATGGAAAAAGGTTTTAGTCTTATTGAGCTGATGGTTGTAATTGCAATTGTTGCATTACTTGCAGCTATCGCACTTCCTGCATATAAATCATATGTAATACGTACCAAACTTATAGAGCCGATTGGAATGATGCAAAATATTCTTGATCAGCAGATGGAGGTTTTTCAAACTACAGGCTCCTTTCCAACATCTATTGTTGTAAATGGTGTGACAATCTCTAATGGAGGCGGCTGGTTTGATGTTAGTATGGGTAATATAGAAGCATTAGGTTATGCGGTGAATGCAGGAAATGACTCTATTCAATTAGTGGCAACAATAACTGGATTAACAGGTATGCCTGGATATACAGAACCAAGCGGAGCTACAGCTCCTAACAACCAAGCCAATCAAATAGCACTTACTACGCTATTAAACTCTTCCGGAGTAATAGAAACAGAGTGTGGGGCTTGGTCAAATGCATCATATCCAAACAACTATATTCCTTTAGATTATTTGCCTGCAGGTTGCCAATGTGCAGAAGTTAATGCCTTCTATAGCTCAAATACTCCATGTTAGTAAACTTTATGCTATATAGATCATATCAACTTAAAACATATGCTGACCGCCATTAATGGCTAAGTTTGCACCTGTAATATAGCCGGCCCCCTCTGCAGCTAAGAATGCTACAGCACGAGCAACCTCTAAAGGAGACGCTAGCCTTCCAACAGGAATTTGTTTAATTATCTCATCTAAAATATTTGAGGGAATTTTATCAACCATTGGTGTTTGCACGTATCCAGGAGAAATTGTGTTAACTGTTACACCCTTACGCGCCACTTCATAAGCTAGAGCTTTAGTAAAACCATGCATGCCAGCTTTAGCAGCACAATAGTTAGTCTGTCCAAACTGCCCCTTTTGACCATTGATTGATGAAATATTTACAATTCTTCCATATTTCTGTGCCAGCATAGTTTTTACAACATTCCGTGTTACATTAAAGATGCTATTTAGGTCTGCATCTATCACCTTATGCCATTGGCTAGGTTCCATTTTTGCTAGACTTGAGTCGGCAGTAATACCAGCATTATTAACTAGAATATCAATCCGTGAATATTTATCTACTACACCATCAACTAGATTTTGTGCAGCAGAAAAGTCAGTCAAATCTGCATAAAAAGCACTAAAGTCATAACCTTTATCTAGCTGCTCAGCACGCCACGCATCAGCTAACGCATGATCACCACCCTTGTTATAAGTAACTGCAACTGTAGCACCGGCATCAGCTAATTGCTGCGCTATCACAGTACCAATACCACCCATACCACCTGTGACCAATGCTATATTATCTTGCATGACATAGTCCTTACTCACAAAAATTAGAATTATAACTAAACTATAAAGCTTAATCCCAAATCATACAAATATGCACAACCAAATAAATGGCAATAAACTCCTATACTAACAGCAAACATATGTAAATATAATTGCGGCGTACGGGTATACATATTAAACTTATGGACTGTAATAAGAAGCACTCAAAGAGGTGCAGGCAAACGATGCATCTTATGGATTACAATCCAACAACTAATTACTGGAGCAAATAATGTCTATGTACAAGGTATTGTTATCACAGGATATAACACGGCTATCAGAAATTATATCTCGCAACCTTAACCATAGCCCAGCAGAACGAAGTAGCCCTTTGGCATTGATACAAGGCTCTTTTTACATAAGTGCAGAATTACACATGGCGATACTACCTGAAAAATTATTAATAGCTAGATTAAGACACATGGCAGTGAACGAAGTCATCAAAGAACGTATTCGTGTAGAGCTAGAAAAAAGCAAAAAAACTATTTGCGATTCTGCAGGAAATCAAATAACGTATGCTCAAGCAGCAGAGATAATTGGCAATATATTTAGCTCCCAGTACATAATAGCAATTGAGCAGATGGTTTTGGAGTACTATAGCAGAAAGACAGACTCTAGATTTATGCCTGATTTATTTGTTTATTGTATAACGAACAAAATTACTTCTCCAGACATTATTGCATCAAATGTGAGCATAATGGCTGAGGACAGTATAAAAAACAACTCTATGGACACCTACGTTATAATTTACAGATTAGCAGTTGATTTGCAACGCATGCTAGGTGGGGAAGACTATCACACTAAATATCAACAAAAAAAAGAATTAATAGAAAACAACAGACTACTCATAGCCAATAATGTAATCCTTTCAGCACTATTTGAAATAAGAGCACTTATACAAAGACTACGCCAAAGCCCTGCACAAACTATACAGCTATGCGTAGAACATTCTGCGCGCCACTTACGCAGATGCGACCAAATTAACATCATTCTGCCAGAAGAATTTATTGCTGAATGTGATCAAAGATGCTCTGCTTTAGAGGATGCTCGAGCAATTTATAGAGCAAGATTAGAGTAGGACAGCCACAAATTACACATCAGACAATAAAAAACCCATGACGCAAATGCGTCATGGGTTCTTACTTTCGTCACGCCGGAGATTTACTTAGGTAGTGTTCAATAAACTGTGTCAATAAATAAGTAAGTTGTCAGAGGTATAAGGTTTGCAGGGATAAAAGTTTTACTTAAAATCCCTGCAAGTCTGAGTCATAATACATC
>JAUIIV010000024.1 GCA_030431675.1 Gammaproteobacteria bacterium
TAAGCACTCATATCTAGGGTATAGATCTCCTGAAGAATATGAGTTAAGCTGCAGTTTTTAAAGCGTGGTGTCTACTGAAGGTGAGGCAGATCAAGATTATTAGGCTCTGCAACTGCAAGCAGTCCGCCCGGTTTTAAAGCTCGCAAAAATTCTTTAAGCGCAGCTATTGGGTCTTGCAGATGAATCAGCAAGGTTTGGCATGTCACCATATCAAAAGTTTCATCTGGAAAATTCAATTTAGTCGCATCGCCAACTTGATATGAGAAGCGTTTATCTAAACCATAGTCCTTTGCTATAGACTGTGCCTTATCTACCCATTCCTGCTCCATATCGACGCCTATCATCGTGGCATCTTTAGGCAACACCTGCCCGATAGCTCGCCCCCAGTGACCGATACCGCATCCGACGTCTAATACGCTGGATATATTCCTTAAATCCCATCTTTGACTAAATAACTCCAGGAAATCTCTATTCCACCACAAATCTCGCTGCTCACCAAAGTAATCGCCAGAATGCGGTACCACGTCATTTGTGCTCATTTGCTTAATACCATAATTTTGATAAAGGTTCTTTGAATAACTATTAGCAATTATATGCCTAATTGCTTTTCCATTCTATAGTTTTCAAACAAAACCCCGCGTTTTTCTAGTTCTTGATGGCAGGCTACAACAAAACCCTTGTGCTCAAAAAATGGTTTGGCAGTGATGCTCACATCCACATATATACTAGAAATTTCCTTATCTCTAGCCTGCTTAAGAATTTCACGCATTAATACGCCACCAATACCTTTGCCCTGGTATTCGTGGTGCACGTAAAAACAGTCTATATACCCTGAATCCTCAAACTCAGCAAAGCCAACTACAATGTCATTAATACATGCAACAATAGGCGGAATTTTAGACCATTTCTCTAGCCACCCGTCTAGCTCTAGGACTACTTTAGGTGTCCAGGCTTCTACTTGTTCTTGGCTATAATCCTTTATGTTGACTTTATGAATAGTGTTATAGTATATATCTACCATCTCCCTAGCATACTTTTTATGATATGGATATATTTTAGGGCTTTCATGTACATCTGAGTATTTTTTGCTCATGTGTAAAACTTCTCTGCAATATCTACGCTATATTTTAAAAACCAAAAATATTGAACCAATCCTACTCTTCTAATGCTGATTGACTAAAATCAACAACTCATCAGCTTGCTTGTCATTTAACCAGGTCTTAGTTAATTCTAGTATTTTGTACTGCAATTTGCCACGCTTGGTATTCAGGACCATACCTTTAGCCTGCTCTTTAAGAGCAGTATACTCATACCCTATATAATCAATCTTATTTTTTTTACAAAATTCTTGAACTGATTCTAAGTTGTACAATCGGTCGTCAATGAAAATTATCTTTCGCGGCTTGATATCTGCATATTCTAAATACGCCCCCAAAACTTTCCCTTTGGGAATAAAAGCAGTAAAAATTATACCGTCCTTTACTATGGGGAATGCAGCGTGTTTGGACTTGCTATAATGCTCACTAATTCCTTCAATATATTTGTCTAGTTTGCCTGCCTTGGAATCAATAAACTCTTCACTAAAGTAAATGTTAAAATCTCTTAAATGATTAATTCGCCAGTCTTCAAGAGATTTTATGTTTCCAAACATTCCAGTCTCGCTGGCAGTTAAACCTATTATTCTATACCCATTGCTTTTAATATCATTAAAAATTTTGCTGGTATCAGGCGTAACAGTTCGCCATTCTTGATTTAGCAACAAGGTGCTTTGTAGAACATCAACTTCAGCTCTCGGGTAACGCTTAAATAAGTCCTTATAAACTCCTGCTAGAAACTTACCACCTTCTTCAGTGGGTTGCATTTTGAAGATTTCATCGCTAGGGGTAATCAAGACCAAATCAACATCAAATACTACTAGTGTATCCTTGGGTGAGGCGAGTATTTCTTTTTGAACAATATTTAGGTCACTTTCCTGTCTTATTTCTGCATGCGATGTAGATAAAAGTAGTAGGTAAATACACAAAACTCTAAGAGAAAACATACGTAACCCCTCGTAGCTAATTGCGGTATCGAGAGTATGCCAGTGTTTAGCTAGAAAGTAAAACCGCAAACATGCTCGAAAGAGTAACGCTATAAGATTTTATCTTGTTTGCGTCAAAAACCAACTCAAAACGGCGATTTTGGATTAGACCCTGGAGGTTTTAATGTAGGAGTTGATCGTAACCTCTTAGGAGTAGCCTCTTCCTCCTCGTCTTGAGAAGCAGGAGTGAGTCTATCTCTCATGCCACCTAATTGATGGATTGTGAATACGCGTTCACTTTCACCTGGTTGCTGAGAAGACCCTAGCTCTCTTATTGCTCCATCGTCATCAATAGCATATCGCTTTAAGCGTGGATAATCTGCCTGCTGAGGTTTTTCTCTTGGTAAAAAATCAAGTCGGCTACCATATTGATTGGATGGGTCGGCTACCTGATTACCCTATATAAACTTATCCTCCTTTGTTTTTCGTGGTTCGAACTTATAAGAAACAGTCAACTCCTCTGCAGGCAGTTCTACTGAAAATTCCCAGAGAGAATCCGAACGTTTTTGCATAGGGATGGCTGGAGGTTCGCCATCATAAGGCCCCTTCGGTTTTGCTGGCATTGGGAAATTCATGGCTAAAAGAGATTCTGAATAACCAAGAAAACTGCGCAAATTAACTTCTACAAACTCTTTTGTTTTATCATAATAATAAAACGTAACTCGTTTTATGGCTTCATTACCGTCAACTGCTTCAATAAGCGGTGTGCTTCCTTGTGCTTTAAGAGCTTGTGCTTTATCTGTTTTGCCAAGTCGCCCTAATTCATTTATTACATCGTCTATCATTTTATTCTCCTATAATCGAAGCACTTGCGTAACATAAAGCTGGTTTTCTCCACTAACTCAACTTATTATATGCGTCTATAATACTTTTTGCTTCACGTTCAACATCACCCTTGTCAGAGTTTAAAGTAAAACTTGCAACCTCTGCAAAAAGATGATCTAATTCTTCGTGATATTTATCAAGTGCAGCCGCATAGTCTACCGGCAATAATGGCTTATTTGATTGGTGTGCTCTCTCTACCTGGGTAGATGTGCTGACTTCAACGTTTGCAGTGAATTCCTCTTTCAAAATTTTTCTGGCTTCTGCATCACATACTATATTTTCATCTGTAGTAACAACAACATTTTCAAATGTTACCTGGTATTGCAGAATCTCTGTCAAAGTTTTTGCAAATTTATCCAGCACATTTGCCCCAAAAACCTCTGTAAAGCTTTTTCCTATATGTCCGACACAACCCAGCACATCAGCATTAATAAACTTCCAACCTAACTGCTTCGCCACTTCCTGCGCCAAGAGGCCCTTACCTGCACCAGACTGCCCCACTAAAAAGATCCTACTCGCTTTTCCCACTTACTTACCCCCCCAACTTAGTTATGTTTTTCATTATAGCAAATGCTCCCTCGACCGGGACACATTTTAGAGTCAGATTTTAAACAGCATATCCTTCGGATACCTTCTGTAGTTTTATCGCTGACTTATCCAGCCTGGCAATGGTAGATAAGGTTTGTTCTACTTCATTCGTTGCTCTATGCTTGGTTTCTAGGTTATCACTATTACAGCACAATTTTACGTTATACAATAACCAAAAAAGGCTATTTCCAAAGGCACCTAGTATGGCGGCATTAATATGCTCCTTATCAAGTCTTCCACCAGAATTAAGGTACATGTTTAGCATTTTTTTATACAAAGATATAGAAAAATCCTCAGAGCCTATCCCGCTCCATGACAGGCTTGTGCGTACTATTTCTCGTGTTGAGCCTATTTTCTTAATTGCTTCCCAATCTATTAGGTAAGGTGTTTCTCTATCTACCCATAAAACATTTTGCTGGTTTAAATCACCATGACTAAGAACTGCATTATCTGTAAGGAGTGGTGCTATATCTTTGAATAAATCATTTAATTTTAACAACAGTGATTTATTATGGTGCAACGATTTAACAAATGCTACATTTGCCTTTTCTGCACCTGCAATTATTTGTTGTATATATTCTGTTGAATATACTTCTGGCATAGAAATTTTAATTTCTGGCTCAGCTATCTTTAATCCATGAATTTTTGCTGTAAGTCTTGCCATTATAAGGGCATGCTTTTCTGAAACCTCATTATTTCCTAACCGGTGGCCATCTATCCATGGATATACTAAGTAACCAATATCATCCATACATATTACTCTTTTACTATCACTTGCAATAGCAGATACACCAGGGATCTCTTGCTCTATGAATTTCGCAGCAATTCGCTCTGTAATTTCATACCTGTCTAACACTTTCGAATCAGTAACATCAAGACTAGGGTCTAATTGCTTAATAGCATAATTCTGCCCATCGCCAAATATTTTCCACATCAGGTGCCCAGAGCGACCTCCAAGCACTGGTGATGCTTGATCAGTATCAAGATTGATAGCATATTTTCTAGCTATATATCTTAAGTGTTCCCTATTCACTTGAGTCTACCTTTTCAAGAACATTATTTAATTCACGCAAGGTATTGCCGAGTTTTCCTCCTTGAAGCTCCATAATCGTATCTCTATCACATGCATCTATTAATCTATATTGTCCCAAAGCTCCATTTACATTCCAGAGTAACCTTGCATTAGCAAATGCCTGATTTACAGTATCTGCACCATACATTGATATGTAGTTTTTGAACAAGGCCTGCTTTATTTTTACGTAGTCTTCATCAGCATCAGTTAAGTTATAATGCTTCGTCATCTGCCGCAAACAATTATCTAAAGAAAAGAAAGGGTGTGATATAACAATTTCTCCCAGGTCTACATGGGTATATTTGCCTGCAGCTTGGTCAATGACCACATTATTGTCATTAAAATCTATCTGGACGATAGTGTCCTTAATTCCAAAAGCAGCTAGTTTGTCACATAAAGCAAATATAATAGGTGTTTTATCTTTTAGTTCCTCTATCTCATTTGGAGTAACTCCATCAGCGGTCAAAAGTTCTATGTTGCCTAGCAGCTCTAGAAATACTTGCGGCAAATATGCCATACCCCAATTAGGAACATCTCGCTCTAATAACGCCTCTGGGTCTTTAGCAACCTCCAATTGCATGCGTGTGAACTGATCTGCAATATCGCATACCATATTTGCATTGAATGTTGCCTTGAGAATAGTCCTAACTGATGTCCCCGCATCTTTCATAACAAAACAATGCTTTTCATTGTTTGTTGCGACAATATCTGGCACTGGGGCATTAAATGTATTACGCAAAGTATTTATAATTTGGGCTTCTCTGCCAATTTTTTCTGGGGTTTGTTTTAAATAATATATGCCTTCCTTGGTCGTGAGCTTTATAACAAGAGACCATGCTGGATTTACAATCACCTCTGCATCGACTATAGCGCAATCCAATGCAGAGCTTGCCCAGTCAATTATTTCTTGATGATTATTTGTTAGTTTATCCATATCGATTAGTAATGTCCTATAACTGATTTACTATTTCAATAAAACCTCTAAAATAATCTCCATCAAGATTATCTTCTAAACACCATGCCCAGCACAACACAGATTTAACATAAAGCCAATCTTTGATACGCTGCTCATCAAACCCTAGTTTATCTTGGCATATGTTAATCCTCTTATTTATCAAATCCACTGGATTCTCTTTTTCTAATAATTCAGGGGATGGGTTACACAAAAATGCTGCAAGCTCAAATACTGGGTCGCCGATAAATCCCTTGGGGTCAATAACAAGCCAGCCATCATCGTTGCTTAAAATATTATCGTGATGTAAATCACCATGTAATAGAACTTCTGTTGTGGTTGAGGCTAGCAAGGAATCTTTAAGCTCTCTTGCTCTTGTTAAAACATTTGCGGGAATATCAATTTCTTGGTCTAGTGTTTTTAGCAAATCACGCACATTATAGAAATTGTGATTAATTGGTATTTCTGCAGCATGCAATGAAGCAACCATTTCACAGAATATATTAGTTGCCATATCATCTTTGCCTGGAAAATATTCCTTTAGCGCAGTACCAGGGACTGCGCGCTGCATTAGAATCATGCCATTAGTGTTTGCAATAACATCGACTGCGTCACAATCTGCAAAAGCTTTAAGACAAGCAGCTTCCTTTGATATAGCTTTATCATTCAGCCCTAGCTTCAATATTAAGGCCTTGTCATCTTGATAAGCTTGTGCGACGTAATTAAATGTCATATTATTTACAGGATTTAAGTCTTTAAGACTATATTCTAAAGATATTTTAGTTGTAATCTCTGGCATATCTTGCAGCCACTGCTGTCCTACTTCACCATATATAGATATAATATTATCTTCAAATTTTTTCATGCTAAATCCAGTCTCAGGTATATTTTGTCATACCCATTAATATACTTGGCACTGTTGCAAAAAGTTCATCCAATCAAAATGATCTGCCCGCAAAGTTTACTATAGTATTACGCAGCAATCCCGAACAAATTGCGGACAAAACTATTCTGTTTAACAACATTTTTACCAACGTTACGCACTTGTCCTTTCTTAAGCATGCGCATTGCTTCCATACCATCTAGTGTGTTTCTAGCAGTAGAAAATGATTGATACCACTGTCTGTATCTAGATTTCGACTTGGTAGATTTATGATCGTTCTCCATACTATTATTTAGATATTTTACAGCACGTAGCTTGGTGTTTTGAGGAGCTTCATTAGTAGCTTGCAATTCATCTAATGCTGGCGGAAAAGTTGGACTTTTATCAACGTTAATTACCCTAGGGACAACAGTATGCTTGTTGCCAAGTAATTTCTTGAAAAAACGTTTAGCCGCACTCTTATTACAATTCCTGCTTAGCATCCAATCCAACGTATCACCATGCTTGTCAATTGCATGATAAAGATAGTGCCATTCACCACTTATTTTCACATACGTCTCATCAAGTTTCCAAGAATCACAAGTCATTTTTAAATATGGTTTCATTCGGCGATTAATTTCTGGTGCGTATTCTTGTACCCAGCGACAAATAGTAGAACGCTCTAGTTTTAATCCGCGCTCTAACGCCATTTCAGTTAAATCGCGGTAAGTTAATGCGTAACGGCAGTACCAGCTAACCAGCCACAGTATAATCTCGCCTGTAAAGTGCTTCCATTTAAATGGTTTATCTGCAGCTTTGCATTTCTTGGTGGTCATTGACTTGCTATTCCTATATAATTGAACCGTAGTTTAGCAAATAGCGCGATTTTCGCAACAGTGCCTTTAAACGTACCGTATAGAATCAATCACAACTCTCCCCCTTCGGTCTTAGTTGCGGGACAAACTCTCGCCTATCAATTTCTTTTTTATGTTCTTCCAATGTTTGACGAAATGACTTAAAAGCATGTTGCGTAGACACACTTTTATCATGAGTTTGTTTAGCTTCTACTCTCGTAAAGAATTTTAGGCAAGCGTCTGCAAAATCACATAGAAGAGTTCCAAGCTTGTGGAATTGCAATTGCACTTTGTTCACAACTGGCAGCTCTTGTCTTAACCCATCTATATCTGCTTTCCACTCTTCATATGACGTAAAATAGTCATTAATACTCTTGGATATAAATGGTATACTGCTTGCAGAGGTGGGAGGAACATAGCCCGCTGCTTCATAAAAAACTCTAACTTCTTGTAAATTCTGACGTAAATTGTCATGTAAAGTTTGGTGTGCAAATATCTTCTCAAGAATTAAGCATAAAGTATCATACTCTAGCTCTGTTGCCAATTCGGAAATCTCGCTTTCATCATAGTTAATTTTGCTGTATCTTAATACTTTCAAATCTCTAGCCAATGAGCTTGTAAGCTCTCTAAAACAGGCGTCGAGCTTGTCAAACTGTTCGATTATATCCTTTGCAGAATGATTAGTTTCACTTTGCCCAGACATATAATTATCCTCCACTTGCCTATTTATATTTATATGTTTTAGCTTTGTTTGTATCTAATCATTATTTTATACAAAGCTATTGTCACTAAAAGGAGATTTGCGCCTACCTGAAGTAGGGCTCTCAGTCAATACAGAGGTTTCACTGTCACGCTCTTTAGTGAACTTATCAACTCGCCCTTTAAATGTTTCAAAACATTTGATCATTGACTTTTGCTCGCGCTCAAACTGCTCTTTAGGTTCTGTTCGTTTAAGAATATCCATTAGTGACTGGCAAACCTTACCTAAAAACCTTACTGCTTGCTGCATAACTAATTGCAAAGTTTTAGTAATAGGTAGATTTTGTTCCAAAGAATTTATATCATTTTCAATGCCCCCTAATTTCTCTGTCAAATTAAAAACCGACCTGTAAAGGCACTCGGAATCATGACTATTTAAAGAGTCTTGAATACCACTTTTAGCCTGAGTGCCTGCCTTTTCTTTAGCGCATATATAAGTAAAATCATGTTGAAAGTCAATTATTTCTTGATGTAACAATTTCATATTATCAATTACACGCTCAACCTTAAATTTTTCACGTTCAAGTGCAGAGATTTTATTTTCACTGGCTTCTTCATATATACTTATATTTTTTGTTAAATATTCTAGATAAGCAGAGTATGTAAAAACAAAATGGCTGTAGGTTGTCATAAAGTCTTCTGGGTCATTATTTGGGCTGTATCTATGCATATATGCTCCTTACTGCAGCGAATACCTATGGGACGCAGGTTGCTTATCTGTAGGGGAAGGTGGGGTTTCTTTACGGTACTGGCTTTCGTTAACCTTTGTTTTAAAAGTCTCAAAGCAATTATACATGGTTTTTTCTTCTCGTTTAAATTTAACTTTACTATCTCTTTGTTTCATATAATCCATTAAAGATTGACGGGCTTTGCCCAGCATAGTTGCTGTTTGACGCATGAATAATTGTAATACTACAGTAACAGGTAAGCTTTTCTTTAAAGAATTAACGTCTTGTTCAATTGTAGTTAAGCGATCTGTCCAGCTACTCAAATTATCATACATTTCTTCACTATCTGCTTCATCCATTGGTGTCCTGTAGTTAACATACTCGTACATGGCTTTGCTGTTCACTCTGTCCATTAAGTCACTTTTATGCACTTTAAAGAATTCTTCACATAAACCCCACAAATCATCAATAATCTTTTGAACTTTAGTATTGCCCTGGTCATTGGGAGGCGCCAACAACAGTTCTAGGTTTTTTGTTATATATGCATGATTCCCTGTGAATGACAGTCCAAACTCACGATAATATTGAATAAACTCCACAGCATCTGCATCATTTGCCGGATCAATTTCTCTTCCCATAAAAAACCTCCAACGATAATAACTCTTTCTTATTAGACATTTTACAATTGTGCAAGTTCAATATTCAGATCTGTATATATATAAGGTGCTTATAAATACAGAACATTCTATCCAGATAATTCCATAAAGACATGTCTAGTATCATCTATACTCAGGGTATATATTTTTATTGCATTAAGGCAATTCTAATGTCTAAAGACGAAAGAAAAGATACGTTCACATTTATGAGGCAAGCGGCTCAGCGTTTATTTTCGACTTCAAAACAACAATTAAAAAGCCGGATGCTGAAATTTACCGAGAAGCAAGTACGTATATTTCGCGAGGTGGTAACTGCATATGTAAATGCAAGACGCAACAAAATGTATAAATCATATGATGTTGCAACCACGAGACCTACTCAAGATTCTTCAGCAGAAACTAAGGAATCAAGCCAGTCATCTACTGACTTAGTAGCTCAACAACAAATAATTGCACCTCAATCCCCTCAATCAGAATTAGATACAGTTATAGATACAATAGAGGAAGGTAGAGCACCATATGTAAACAAGATAAATGAGCTCGTATCACTGCGTAATGATCCTGGATGGGCAAAGGGCTATGTTCAGCGTGTAAATGCAGAAGCCAAACAATTATTTGGGGAACAAGTTGAAGCAACAGATATCTCTGGTCAAAAACAAATAACTGACACTTCCCTGCTTAATGAACAACAACTTCATCAAATCCTTGATTTTCTTGATATACATAAAGAAAAGATTGCTGACTGGTTTCGGTTTAAAGATGAAAATAGATTATTTGACGATGAGCCAACAGAAAATCCAGTTGATATATTGCGCATAGGAAAAAAGCCTGAGCAAAGAAGCTCACAATTTCAGGCTGGAGAGCTGCCACGTAGTATCGAAATACATAGAATCGGTGATGAATTTCGAATATATGTAACACCTTCGAAAAAATTAGCAAGTGACGAAAAGGCAGAAGCACTAGCAAGAGGTGGTATGGCAAAAAAAGTTACCAATATGATATGGTTAAACCCTTCTAATATGAAGCAGCGATTATTAGATATGGTAACAAAAGTTCAATCTACTCAAGAAGATGTGAGCACAGAAGTTGCCTTGGAACAAAAATGTTATGGAGCAGGTGCTACAGTAATCGGAGAAGCATACACCTCTGGAAACAGAGATAAGGTGCGAACTTCTGAGGTTGCAGCTATATATGACATGTTTGATTTTGCTCTTACCACAGATGCCAACAAACACTTTGAAATGGACAACAGACATGATCCTAAAGAGCCAAGTCGCTCTCGAGATGAAATTATGGAAGGATTACTAGCAGACTGCTTCCATTGTATGCAGCAAATTCATGATGCAGACGTTGTACATAAAGATATCAAACCAGAAAACGTGCTCATATTTATTGAAAATGGGCGGCTTAGAGCGAGAATAACTGATTTTGGTTTGTCAGCAAGTATGTCTGATTCACCAACTAAAAGAGATTCCATTGAAGGAACAGTCTCATACTTGAGCCCGCAACACATAAATCACTTTTTAGCATATACCTTGCAAACAGTTGAAGGTGCCACCCCACAAATGGAAACACTTGCAAGAAATTTTACAGCTAGCAATGAAGTTAATTGTTATGGCAAGGCAGTTGGGTATGAATGGGCAGACGCTAATGAGTTAGATATCATGAGTGGGAAGATGAGGATCCCTTTATATACTGCATCACCTAAAGACGATATGTGGGCTATGGGAATAATGATGTACCAACTTATAGCACAAAAGAACATTGACGAAATTACTCCTCAAGCTATTGATTCTGCAGTGGTTCAGTGTCCTTTGTTAAAAAAACATGAGGCCTTATTTAGAAGTCTTCTGCAATTTGACAGGGATGCGAGGCCAGATGCAAAAACCGCTATGCGTATGTTTAATAACCCAAAACCCTTGTCCAAGCAAGGTAGTGTTCAATAAACTGTGTCAATAAATAAGTAAGTTGTCAGAGGTATAAGGTTTGCAGGGATAAAAGTTTTACTTAAAATCCCTGCAAGTCTGAGTCATAATACATCTTTCAACAG
>JAUIIV010000025.1 GCA_030431675.1 Gammaproteobacteria bacterium
CTGAAGAATGGATGTTTATGTATAATGGGCAGCGACCACATTCATCACTGGGTGACAAAACACCGTGGGAATTTATGGGGTGCTGTGCATGACGGGTGTCTACTTTTAAATGGGATCACTAATGGGAGCTTTACATAATAACTCTGCAAATCTAAAAGTGTATTTTGGATCTATAATGTTCATTCCGGAATTTTCCTATGATATGTACTATATTTGGAATATGCGAAAGGCATTTAGTTTAATCGAATTGATTGTTGTAATTGCAATAGTAGCAATATTGGCTGCTGTTGCTGTACCTGCTTATATGGTGTTTGGCCTGCTAACTCTCAAGAAATGGGTATAAATGATCCAGATGGTGCTGATACATTGTACAACGTTATTGGAACTGTAAATCAAGAATATGTTCGTGATATCAGAATTTTAAACAATAGGCCTACCAGTCTCTCTGGCCAGACAATTATTATATTAAATAGCACGCCTGATAGTATAGATGGTACAGGAAACCTTTTGCAGTTGATCTACCATCCTACATATAATTCAAATAGTAATACTTATACATGGAATTGCTATTATACTACATTATCACAAAGCAATGGATTGTATATTTATGCACCGCATGATTGTTCATTAGAGCCTTAGATTAAAGTTATCTAGTATTCAGGCCAGCCGTAATCATTTACAATTTTACAAAATAATTTTGCAGTTTGCTCAGCATCATAAATAGCAGAGTGATGCTCATTATTATCAAAAGGGATCCCTGCACGTCGCAACATTTCTGCAAGCACTGTATGTCCGTATATAAGGGCACCAAGAGTTGCTGTATCTAAACTAGTAAAGGCATGAAAAGGATTACTTTTGGCTTTTGAGCGCTCTATTGCCGCATTCATAAAGGCCAAGTCAAACCAGGCATTATGTCCAACCAACACGCAGCGATTACATTTGGTTTGTTTAATAGCGGCCTGTAGAGGTTTGAATATTTTAGCAAGAGCATCTGCCTCGGATACTGCAAATCTAAAAGGGTGGTCTGGATCTATACGGTTAATTTCTAGAGCTTCCTTTGATATGTTTGCACCAGCAAATGGCTCTACATGGGCTTGCCAAGTCTCAGCCGGCGTGAATATACCATTTTCATCACAATTAACCGTTACCGCAGCAATTTCTAGCAGTGCATCCTTCTTGGGGTCGAGCCCGCCAGTCTCAACGTCTACTACGACAGGCATGTACCCGCGAAATCTTTTTGCAATCTTAGGATTATAACTGACTTTATTTTCATTAGACATGCCATGACTCTAGCATGTATGACTTGGTTGTTAAAGGGTTTTGGATATTCTTTGACTATCTCTTGAACTGCAACCCAAAGGGTGTAATAATTAACCTGGTCGAAGACTCAGGTCATTGACCAAAAACTGCCCTCTGGATCTGAGCACACAAGACTTACCTTCTTATGGCTCAATTGGAGAAGCATGGTGTATATTGTTAAGAAGGTGTAACTGCAATGCAAAATAAACTATTTATCGGAAATCTACCTTTTAAATTAAGGGAAGAAGACGTTAGGGATCTATTCGCAAAGTTCGGCGAAATTACTGAAGTAGCTGTACCAATGAATCGTGAAACAGGCAAACCTCGTGGTTTTGCTTTTGTTACTTACGAGACAGAGGCTTCAGCTCAGGAAGCATTATCGCTAGATGGACACGAAGTTGAAGGTCGTAAGATCAGAGTGAGCATCGCTACTGGCGAGAAGCGCACTAGTCAAGCTAAAGCTTAAGCTTTAATATTGACCCTAAAGAGACCCACCGGAGGTTATGCTTCCGGTGGGTTTTTTTTTAATGCATACCAGGTTGAGGTCTGCTTATTTCACTTGCTAAGTTACTTTGTGAAGTTTCTCTTGGCCCCAAAAATGCCCCACTTTGTTGCTGTAATTTACTCAATGCTTGTTGCAATGGTAGGAATTGTTGTTCGTACTTTTGAGGGGGCTCTTGAGATATTTGTAAATCAAGGGAGGCGAGTGAAGCGCTTATTTTGACGACTTCTTTTGTGATGGCTTCTATGTTTCTAGGTAAGTTTAAGCGGTTAAACTCTGCTTCTACTACTTGTAACTTTGCTTTGCATTTGTCTATATGCTGCAGACATTCAGCAAGTTGTTTATTCATCTCTAATATTATGTCTAACGCTTGATTTAAGTGTTTGCGAATTTGTTCAGCAGAGTCTGAGTCTAATTTGCAAGCTTGCGCAAACATTCTTTCCACAATTTTGTTATGTGCACTATTAACATGACTCTGAAATTGCAGGTATGGTTTTTCTAACTGTAGTTGTAAATCTCTAGATAATTTACTTATTCTGTTTTTGCATTTTAACAATAAGTCCATCTCTACTTTGCCTATTGGGGGAGGGCAAGCAGCAACAATTTGCAGGTTATTTGTAATTTCTGCGAGAGAGCTGAGCAGGTTAGAAGCAGTGGTTTTTGAGATATCTGCAAAGGTTTTTAGTTCTTTACTTTGATACTCTAAATTTGTTTTAACAGCGACTGCACTACTGAGTAATTGTAAGGTCTGTTTGTTTGGCATAAAAAATCCTATTAGCTATAGATGCTAATAGGATATATGTATGATGAAAATATAGAATCGTGAATTTCTTTAAACTAGTCGCGATGATGATCAGTCATTTTGTCATGACGTTTTTTTACTTGTTTAAGTAATTTATCTTCCAATTCGTCAATAGATTTATACATGTCATTTGTGGTTGCCTCAGCAAAGACAATGCTTTTTTCACCAGCAAGATGAACTTCCGCCTCAGCCTTCTGTTGTTTTTTCTTTTTTTCTACACTTAGTACTACGTGGATATTCGTGGTTTTAGGAAAAATCTTTTCAATTTTACTTAGCTTTTCTTTTGTATATGTAGCAAGTGGCTCTGTTACTTCAACATGTTGCCCACTTATATTAAAAATTGCTGTCATAGTATGCTCCTTACTTAATGTCTGCCAATCTTACGTCTATGTGCTGGCAATATCCCCATAGATTCACGATATTTAGCCACGGTCCGCCGCGCAATCTCGATGTGCTGCTTAGTTAGCTTTAGACAAATACTCGCGTCACTAAGTGGCTTAGAGGGCGTTTCATTCTTAATTAAGTCTTCAATTATAGCCTTGATTGCGGTTGAAGAACATCCCTGACTTAGCTCGCTGTTGAAAAAATACTTAAATTTATATGTGCCTCGCGGGGTATGCATATACTTATTACTGCAAATTCTAGATATTGTAGATTCGCTAAGATTAATCTCGTCAGCTAATTGCTGCATTTTAAGCGGTCGCATATGAGTAGACCCTTGCTTAAAAAAATCTTGTTGGTAGCGCACTATCCAACTAGCTACTGCCAGAATATTTCTGTTTCTAGTTTTCAAACTATGTATGAGCCATTGGGCATCACGTAATTGTTGTTGCATATGATTGCCATACTCATAATTAATTTTTAAGTTTATGGCTATTTCTGGATTGAGGTGTACATGTAGATTTTGTTTACTTGTTGTAACTAATACATCTGGAATTACATAATCTTGTTTGTTGGTGGGGGATAACATGTTTCCAGGTTTAGGGTTAAGCTGCAAAATTTTTTGAATAGCAGTTTCAGTTTCTTGTGGTGATAACTTTAATTTTTTTTGAATTTGCTTGTGATCATGTTTGGAGAGTAGCTCCATACACTCATTGATAATTTTTGCGCATATGGGATCTGAATTTTGTATAGCTAAGCATTCTTGTAAACTTCTACTCCCAACACCGGGAGGGTCAAACTGTTGTATTTTTTTTAGAATTGATTCAAGTCTCTTTACGTCGGCGTGTTCTACAGGATTTAATAGTTTGTTTACATCTACAGATAGATATCCATCATCGTCTATAGCATCTATGATGCTGCAGGCAATCAACATATCTTCATCTGGTATATCTGCGAGATTGAGCTGCCAATAAAGGTAGTCGTGTAAGCTTGGTGGCTCTTCTGGCATGCTATCAAGACTATAGTCAATTCTATGACGTGGATACTCTATCTTATCTAGCACAGGGTTGTCTTCTAACAATTGGTCGACCTCTGTTTCCAGCTCCAATGCAGATAGCCCCATTAATTTAATAGCCTGGCGTAACTGAGGGGTTAACCTGAGTTGTTGACCTATACGTTGCGAGAGTTCCAGTTTCATTTATATAAGTATATATGCTAACTAATAAGGTTCAAGTAGGTCGTCAAGATGAATAAGCAGTTGGTTAAAAAAGGCTTTTGAGTATATATGTACCAAGACTAATTCCAACCACCTGTAAATGTTTGGATAATTAACACTCTATATCTGCATAATATCTCAACTTTTAGGCAATACCTGGCTAATATTCTATTAAATACAATAGTGCGCATTGGTCGCAAAAAGTCAAAAACCTTGACAAAAACAGCGTTTTTGTATTTCAATCATTGTAGGGTTTAGTGTTTTTTATAATGTCCTTATCACACAAGCAGTAATCAGAGGTGACTAACTATTAAGTTAAGGGAGTAATGATATGGGAAGAACTATTGAACGTTCTGCAGCACGTCGCGCAAACAAACGTATACATCGGGCAAGCACAACACATAAAGCTGCTCATGACGGAGATGATACTGATGATACCTGTTCTTTAGCAAGTGATGATGAAGTTGGCGATAGTGATGAAGAAGAGCTAGATGATAGTGATCTGGATCAAACTTTTGATGCAGAAATTCCAGTAGTGCCTGCTGCTGCACCATCAGCAATTACAACATCAACAACTCCAGTTGCGACATCAGGTGTCATGACTAGAAAAAGGGCCGCATCCATGGCAACGACAGCACCATCTGCCCCATCATCACCTTTTTCTACAACCTCAACCACATCAATGGAGCCAGAATATACATATCCACTTGGTATTCAATTTGCTGCTGTTTCAAAACAGTTATTAAAGGGACAAGATCTATTATTGTGTACTTCTTTGGGCTGGACAAATGGTAGATCCCCATCTGCTAGTGCAGCTAAGCGCTCAGGACTTGAATGTGCAAAGGATTTAAAGCGTATAACATATGGTGACTTAGACACTGAAGTGCGCGCCAAAAGATTCCGTACGGGCATGGAAAAAGAAAAAAAGAATGTAGGTGCAGCATCTCAGAAGGCTATTAGGACATGGAGCTATAATCCAAAAGATTATAGAAGAGTATATAATGCTTTGTTTAATGGTGGCGGTCTTGGCAATAGCCGTTATGGTGGTAGTAAGATGCGTATGGGACAGCTAACCCCAGGTGTTGTACTGCATGAGCGTCTACATGGGGACCAAATAGGACACTCAAATCGTTGGCGTAAACTAAATAAAAAGGAACTGGAAACGTTTAATAAGATTCTTAGAAGAAAAGGTGGCATTGCTCCAAAGGGATATACGCAAATTAACGGCGAATGGCATATTTTTGAATCTTCTAGAGATGGTTTTTGTTCTGTAATGAATATTTATGGTAAGCGCAATAATTTACCAGTCCCAATAATGAAAAAACTCGCTTTTCGAGAAAAGCAGCTGGCTGTGTATCCGATTGGTTCAGAGCCTGTTACTTATTATTTACAGAATGTTATGAAAGAACAAAGAGATGGCGTTTTAAACGGTGTGCAGATCATGTTGGGAAGCAGTGAAGAGCCTTTATTTCTTGGGTTATATACTAGCAAGATGCGCAAAGCAGAAGAGCCATCGACTTTACTTGCCTTCCACACTGCTACAGGAAAAGGTAGAAATGTTGGCTCAACGCGTTGGGGCTTAGGTAAAAACTTAACGCTTGCTGAAATGGGCGTTTATGCGCGGGTAGTCGAAGAGGGTGATGATGTATGGAAAGTTGAAGTAGGTAGAATTGCGACAAATACAGCAGAGACACGCGAAGTGAAACGTCTAAGAATGTAGTCTCCATAAAATGCTATATACACTGCAACATGCTATTAATGTTGCAGTGTTCTATTTCAACGATACACAACTAAATTTGCTATAGGATGTAATTAAGCGTATTATATTGTAAAAATAAGTAGAAAATAAACTAGTATATGCATCCAAAAGTAGAAGAATATCTTAGAAGAGTAGAAGCTAATGACCTCACCCTCGATGTAATAAGATTAAGTGGTTATGGTCTGACAGATGAAGATATTGCACCCTTGATAATCGCTATCAACTCAGATCCTGAAGTCTTATATAGAATTTCAAGCATTGATCTATCTCATAATAACTTAACCTCAGTATTTGGTTTTTCTGACATGGAGGACATGATTGAAGTTGACTGTAGGTATAATAAGATTGCCTACATAGACTATGCTATGTATCAGGAATCGCATGTGTTATTTGATTTGCGGCATAATCCAGTGTCTCATATAAGTTGGGCAAAGCTTCTTCGCGGTGGTGTTGAAGATTTTTATGAAAATTTTGTATGTCAAATTAATTTCACTACCCTACATCAACACTTTCATGCATTATTCAATTCATTAACAAATAATAGGTTTTATATTTTTAGAGAGCACTTGTTACGGGGCACTAATCTTGCTAATGATCATATTGATATGGTGAGAGAACTTCTATATGGAGATCAATGTTCAGATAATAGCAAAAAAGCAGCTATGCTAGCAGAAGTAGGTGATTTGAAGTTATTATTTCCTGATTCTGTTTCTGTAATAGATGAGTTTGCTGCTAGTGATGTCTTTTTAGAAATGATGGAGATGTTATCAAATTTTAACAAAACGCAAAGAAATCACGCAGAGCAAATGAAATTGGTATTTTTGCAATATAAAAAGAAAAATGCGGCATCTTCAAAAAACTCTGGGACATTGTCAAAAGAACCTCCAGCCAAAAAACTTTTTTTAAATGGTCCTGGACACTAAGCACGATACATTAGATATAAAAGTGCTCGCCTAGGTACACTTCACGCACTTGTTGATTAGCTAAAATTTGCTCAGCATTACCTTCGGCGATTACACTGCCATTATTTAGGATGTAAGCTCTATCACATATATCCAGTGTTTCACGTACATTATGATCTGTGATAATTACACCAATATTGCGTGATGCTAAAAGCTTAATAATTTTTTTAATATCAGCAATAGATATTGGGTCAACCCCTGCAAATGGCTCATCTAATAGAATATACTTAGGCTCTGAAGCTAGTGCACGCGCTATTTCAAGACGTCGGCGTTCTCCACCTGATAAGCTAATACCTAGAGAATCCTTAACCCTGTTGAGATTAAATTCGTCTAACAGTTGCTGTAATATATCTTGTTTTTGGGTACTACTTAATTCATCGCGTACTTGAAGTACAGCCATAATATTATTGGCTACAGATAATTTTCTAAACACTGAAGGTTCTTGTGGTAGATATCCAAGACCAAGTTTTGCTCTAGCATGTACTGGCTTAGTAGTGATAGGTGTATCATTCAAGATGATTTCCCCTGCATCACTTGCTATAAGACCTAAAATCATATAGAAGCTAGTTGTTTTCCCGGCTCCATTGGGGCCTAACAAGCCAATAATTTCTCCTTGTTCTACATGTAAAGATACATCATTAACAACTAAACGTTTCTTATATTTTTTTTCTAAGTGTCGAGTGATTAGCATTATCTTTCCTGTTTGGGTTGTAATGTGACAGTTGACCTTTGCGTATGTAAGGTTTCGTGTGTCATATCATAGGTTAGTATTGGACCTTCTATAGAGTCACCTTCCTTAGTGTATATAGCAGGAGAGCCATAAGCAATCATAGTTTTTATCTTGTTACTATTGCTACCGTCACGAACTATCTTTAAGGCGTCTGACTGGAGACTGCTATCGTTGTTTTTTACTGTGACATTATTTTTGTATAACGCTGTGCCATTATTGTCGTCAAATTCTAATTCTTTAGAGTTGATTGTATGTTGATCATGTATAGTTGTCGTTCTCTCATTCAGTTTAATCCAGTGCTTATCTAAATATCCTATCATGCCAACACCACTAATATACAAATCGGGTTGTTCTAAATTAACTTGTGATTCACTAGTGATCTTTTCTTGTAGAGGGTAGTATGCTATTGCATTTGAAGTTATTTTAGTAGGGGTGTATTTGCTGTTACATGCTCTCTGCATTACTACTTGATCAATTAGATCTACTTGTTCTACCTTGTCTTGTAGAGATTCTTGCCAAGCATATGCACTCTGTGCCTTAATATCCCATATGTCTCCATTTGGCTTATATACAATTACGTGAGGCTCAATAACATTAGATTTTTTTTCTAGAGGTATAAATTCCCAGGAATGCGCGTTTATCATTTGTTTAATGGTGCCAGTGGGTGTGTAACTGACCATGCTGATTTCATGCATATACTCTTGAGAGCGGACAATATCCTGTTCGGGATTTTTTACTACGCTACGCTGTTGCCAAAATATCCATAACATACCAACTAAAGCAACAATTAGGACTAGTTTTTTCATACCACCCCAGCTTTAAATAAGTCATGTATATTTAATGCCCCTACGAGATTATTATTTCTATCTAGCACAGGCAATGAATTTATTTTATGTTCTTGCATCAGTAGTACACTCTCATTAGCTAGTATATCTGCAAAAATTGTCTTTGGGTTGTGGATCATGATTTCTTCTATAGTAAGGTTTTCTAGGTTCGTGCCTTGGCTGAATATCCGACGTAAATCACCATCTGTAAATAGGCCTAAAAGTTTATTTTGATCGTTAGGGTCAATAACTGTCGTCATGCCTAGGCGTTTATTAGAAATTTCTAAGATAGCCTCAGTTAGTTTAGTATGTGGAAATACTTTAGGTAATGCTTCACCCTGATGCATAACATCACTAACTTTAATTAGTAATTGTTTACCTAATTTACCTCCTGGATGAGAGCGTGCAAAATCATTGGCAGTGAAGCCTCTAGCTTCTAGTACGCTAACAGCTAAGGCATCCCCAAGAGCTAATGCTGCTGTACTGCTAGAGGTTGGGGCTAGATTAAGTGCACATGCTTCACGCTCTACAGTTGCATCCAGATTAATATCACAAGCATTTACAATAGTAGAGTTTAGGTTGCTGGTAATACTAATAAGTGTGTTGCCAAGGCGTTTTAACATAGGTATAAAGGGGATGATTTCACTAGTTTCACCAGACTTAGAAATCATAATCACCAAGTCATTTTTAGTAATCATTCCTAAGTCACCATGAGATGCCTCAGCTGGATGTACAAAAAATGCCGGACTACCAGTGCTAGCAAGTGTTGCTGCAATTTTACGTGCTATATGTCCTGATTTACCAATACCAATTACGATAACCCTACCTGTACAGTTCAGTACTGCTTCACACGCTCTAACATAGTCATCGTTTAGTCGACTTGCGATATTGTTAATTGCTTGTGCTTCAATATCTAGTACTTGTTTACCAGACTTAATAAAATCAGTCATTTTGGCTCCATATTATATAATGCAGGGCTATTTTATCAGTTATAAGGCTATTGGCAAATTTACCGGCTAGTTAAGCAAGTTAACTATTCTTTGTTGAGTGCTGATGCCAAGTAAAGTAAGCAAATCCAAGTGATGCATGGATAGCGCATGTGCAAAATAATACGTAGCGGGCAACTCCTGCCATGGAAAAAAATAGTAGAGCAACTAACATGGCAAAGCTGCTGAAAGCAAATAATGCTAGTGGCGGTGCCCATAGTGATTGCTTGAAGTATCTTATACTTAAGACACAATAGAGTATCTGAAGAGGAAAAATCCATAGAAACATAAATAGATTCATAGATAAACGATATGTATGATTGATTAGGTTATCAATACCAGGAATATCTACAATAGGCTTTAATGCCGTTCTCTTTAAAAAATTAGCAGGATCGTTGTATTCGCTAGGTACGCTAGTTAGATTATGTGACCATAGTCTTAGGCGTATTTTTAGATATAATCCTGGATTATCTATAACCGTTTTTTGCCAGTACTTAAGTAGTTGCTCTCTTTCTGTAGCATTAGCCCCACTACGTAGAACAGGGTTTGGGGCAAATGTTAAATCATCAACCTTTTGTGGATCATACAGTTGTTTAACTTTTGTAAAATCAAAGCTTGGATCTTGTAGTATGAATTCTGGGTATAGTGGTTTATCTAAAATTAAGCTTATGGAGCTTAGATCATAGAGCTTAACTAATTGCCATGAGTATGACTTTTGGCTATTGGGAACTAATTTAATATTAATACACCAAATAATCAGCATGGTTAATAAATAAATAATTAACCCACGTAAAATAGTCTTATAGTCTAATTTATAGCTACTACAGTAGGCTACAGCAATGGTAAAGAATAAAAGTAAATATTTTGCCTGAAACTTCACTGCAGTACCATATAGCAGTAACAGCGCACATAGTACAAGCAAGAGTCTTTTAAACCTTATAGACCGGTTTGTTAGAATCAAACTAATTATGCTACCTGCTAATAAATAGCTGAATACAAAACTTGCATCTTTAACTATAAAAATAGTGTAAGCAAAAATACTAGGAATCAGCGGGTATACTACATACCACCATTTGAGTTTGCTTTCCCTAAATATGTAAATAAATATCCCACATGCAGTGTATAGAAGGATTAGATGTAATGTATAAACTATACCGGTGCCGTCATAGACTTTATTGAATTGACGCCATAGCCAACTCATAAGTGGTGGGTGATGATCACTATATATACCAGACATAGCTGCTACATATTGCGAGCCAGCATCAGGAGACATAATTCCTGGCCATAACGCAATTAGACAGATAGCGAATAACAATACCAGTAATAGTAAAGGTTTGATGGCTTTTTGCATGGTAGTAGTCTATCTTAACTCTTTGTCTAAATGCAATTGGTATTGATTCATTCAGAGCACTGCAGATAATGGAAAAGCATTGACTGTAGCTCTCTCTTGGTATTGCTCAAGCCAAATTAAAAAAGTAATGTGTGAACATGTTTGTAGCAGTGCTTTTGTCGTATGTCTTAAGTGCATTTGAGTAATTCCGTTTTCAGAGAAAGGATTTACTGTATACACACTGAGGGATCCCCACAAAAATTTGGCTAAAAGCTAGATAAATCAAGGCTTTGAGGGTGGAACTGCACGGAACCTTGTGATCTAATGTGTTTGTTCAAGAACATGTTAGAAGGAAGGCTCC
>JAUIIV010000007.1 GCA_030431675.1 Gammaproteobacteria bacterium
TGTTTAAGTATGTTAAATATCTATGACTCTGTAAATTTTGATTTTCTCATAAGTTAGAACTCCTATTAGCTCTATTTTGCCATAAAAATTCTACTTTTTCTTGGGATCAGTTTAAGGGAGGATTACCCATGTAGTGTTGGAATTATCAAGAATTTTGACAGGGCAGCGCCATTATTTTAAGAATACAGCTTGTTAGATGTAAGTATTATAAGAGAGAGGTATATAGTTCCTCAGTAGACCTAAATATCGTGATTATCAATTATATCTAGCATTAGTTGACAGTCTCAAGATAACTTACAGATAAAAGGCAGTAAATTGGCTGAGATTACAGAATCAAATCTGACTAAAAAATTTAGGTAAGATTTAAAATTCTGATAAAATCTATTTAAGAACATTAACTTGTAGTATTTTAGCTTGACCTGCAAAAGGTCAAGTCTAAATCTGCTTGATCAAATCCAATTACTACACCAATATGCTGAAAGAGGTAGGGAAATGCGATTATTTAAAGTTATCTTTTCAACTATTATTGTGCTAATTAGTTCTGTTGGTTTTTCTGCTGACGAGGATGATTTAATTGAGCCATGTGATCAAGTAGTTTTAGCAGGGGACGCTGGTTGGCCGCCATATATAATAGTTAATGACAATGGCATTTCTGGTATAGGGGTACAGTTAGCAGAAAAGATTTTTAAGCAACTTGATATCCCTGTGAAGACTATAGCTTTTTATAACCACTTAGAGTTATTACAAGCTTTACGTACTGGTGACATAGATGTGCTAGTGAGTACTTATCCCCACAATGACATTGCTTCTACTACTAATTTAATTCAACCAGAGTATTTGCTTGACCCAATTACTGTTGCTGTAAAAACTAATAATCTAGGTAATGCAAGTAGTTGGGAGTCTTTAGCTGGACACAATGGGGTTATGGACATGACCTTTTCAGCGGATCAAGAAAGCCAAGATTTTTTTGCAGTCTATTTAAATGTGCGTGACAAATTAGATCTTGGCAAAGCTGTTGATGCAGTTTTAGATGGCGATGCATATTATATTTTAGGGAGTAAAAATCAACTGCAATATACTATTGCAGATAACGATTTACAAAATTTACTTGTAATTTCAAGTAAAGTACAAAGGCCGGCATCTATCTACATGGCGCTTAGGAAAGGCTCCCCATGTAACCAGTATGCTCCTTTTCTAACTAAACGCTTGCAAGATTATAAAAACGATGGCACAGTAGACAGACTTGTAAATTCATATATAAGTGTGAAAGAAAACTAAAATGTGTTCGAGGTTGTATGACGACAACGGCTATATCAATGGAACATGACTTAAATCGGCCCCATATGCGTATTGTACCGCTATATGCACAAGACTCTGTGCAATGGCAGGCTTTCTTAATGTGCGTGCTAGCGGGCGTATTCTATTGTTATGAGTATTATTTGCGGGTAGCCCCAAGTGTTATCCAGCCACAGCTTATGGAAGCTTTTAATATAAGCCAAGGTGGGTTAGGTACCTTAGTGGCTTATTATTATTTAGCCTACGTACCCTTGCAGTTGCCTGCGGGTTTGATGATGGACTACTGGGGGCCAAGACGGGTATTAACAGTTGCTTGCTTGTGTTGTGCGCTTGGTACTTATTTATTTGCATTTTCTGATGCACTAGTACTAGCTAAAGCTGGTCGCTTTATGGTTGGCTTTGGATCAGCATTTGCATATGTAGGTGTATTAAAGCTTGCTAATATTTGGTTGCCGCATAGATATTTTGCGATGATGGCTGGTATTTGTACTGCCCTAGGTATGTTTGGTGCTATGAGTGGTGGTATTGTGATGGCTAAGTTTGTAGCGCTATCTAGTTGGCAACAGTCGCTATATGGCTCTGCGATAATTGGCTTTTTATTAACTGCAGCTTTGTGGTTAATTGTGCGAGACAAATCTGACCGTGAGTTTAGAAATATTGGTAGGGCGTCACATAAAGGTTTGAATATCTGGACTGAGTTATGGGCAGTTATTAAAACAAGCCAGCTATGGATCAATGGTGTTATTGGTTGTCTATTATTTTTACCGTTAACTGCATTTGCAGAGTTTTGGTCAGTGTCTTATTTAGAGGTGCAGGGCTTAAGTAAGCAGTCAGCTGCTTTAGGTGCTTCATGTGTATTCTTAGGTTTTGGTCTAGGCGGTCCTATTTGGGGACGTACTTCTGATTTTATTAAGAGTAGACGTAAGCCATTAATGGCTGGTGCAATATGCTCATCTGCAGTAGCAGTATACTTATTAGATGCACAACCTGTAGAGTTGATGCTTTTGTACACCACTCTATTTGCATTAGGCTTCTTTGCTAGTGCACAGATCTTAGTATTTGCTGTAGGTGAAGATACTTGTAAGCCTGAGATGAGTGCTACCACTGTAGCCTTTACTAATCTTTTGGTAATGTTAGGTGGATTTTTGTTACAGCCATTAGTCGGCATACTACTTGAGCGCATGCCAGTAGTAACTGTAGATGGCTTTAGGCTTGCGCTGTTAGTAATGCCGATTGGCTTAATACTTGCAGCAGTCTTAACCTTCTTCTTACGTGAAAGCTATCCAGAAAATATTGACCGTTAATGAACTGTTAAACAGTTTCTGCGGTCAAGTATCTATGTGCTCGAATAGCAGGTAAAAATGGCGTCGGGTTAATCTTTAAGTCTTTGCGGATCACCCTATCTTTATTCTTACCTTTTTTGTCTCCTGGTGGAGTATATTCTGGTAAACCTAGGTTATCTTCAGTCAAATAAAATATTGGTACTGGTCCCTTAACCATAACTCTACTGCCATCATGTAACACAATATTTGCGCGTAGATGTGGTGCAAGCTCTTGCACTATGGCCAAGTTTTCTTTTGGGTCAAGTCCTTGTAATAAGTTGAGTTGGCGCTCTATGCCGGGATCAGCAGCATTTTTTGCTAACATTTTATCTGCGTCTTGTACGGTAATTTTTTTAATTGCACGAGTATTAGCCCATGTCCAGGAAACTTTACGCGGTCTTCGGGTAAGAATTGGTATCCGTCTATAACACTGCTTTAAATGTAGGCGGGCAAGCCCCATGCGCGCTAGTTTATCTGCAAGCTGTTGATCACGCTGGGGTAACAAAGTCTCAAACTTTTCAGCTAATAGTTCATGGCTTGGAGAAATCTTTGCAGCTTTTAGCTGCAACATGGCTGCTTTAAATTGGTCTTTGGCGTTATTTAAGGCATACAGAGTTTCTATAGTCTCTGCAGAGCCTGCCATAATGCCTGCGCTAATTAAAATTTCACGCGGTAATTGGGAGTCTAAGTATTCTAATTGTTGTAAAAACTCACAGGTTTGTTGGCGATAATTATTGCCAATATTGTGTAGTTTGGCCGATGGTTGACACCAGGCAGGCAAATCACAGTCAAGTGTTGTTATATGTTCACAAGTTGCATCTAATGCTTGTCGCAGTTCTTGAAATGAATTTATTACTTCTAAACAAAGTTCTGTTATCATCCGTATATCTTCCCTAATATTGGATTGTATGGCAAATGACTAAATATTGTGGACAATTAAGTAAGATGGCATTCCGTGCCGATTCACCCGTGCAATATTCATTCGTGTTAGATAATAGCTCTGATTCTCCAAGTGTCAATAGTTTTTTAAACAAAAAGCTAAAAGTAAAATTTACTGGAAAAATCAAGTGTATTGGCTGTGGTCGCGCAATTAAGAAGTCCTACCAACAGGGGTATTGTTTCCCATGTACACAAAGTTTAGCAGCGTGTGATTTTTGTATTTTAAAGCCAGAGCGTTGTCACTATGAACAAGGAACTTGTAGAGAGCCAGAGTGGGGGTTAAAACATTGCTTTGTACCACATATCGTTTATTTAGCAGATAGCTCTGGAGTAAAAGTAGGCTTAACCCGTGAGACTCAGGTACCAATTAGATGGATTGATCAAGGTGCAGCAAAAGCACTGCCTATTTTGCGTGTGCAGTCGCGCTGGCAAGCAGGTCTATTGGAAGTTGCATTCGCAGAAAAAGTTGCAGATAAGACAGATTGGCGCAAAATGTTGCGTGGACCAAATGGTGAGGCAGACTTGCAAGCTACACGTGATAAGCTATTTGGAGAGTTAGCTACAGATATTCAAGAAATTGCAGGTAAGTTCTCTTTAGGGGATATAGAAATACTAACTAATGAGTCTGTACAAACTTTTGAGTATCCAGTATTAGAGTACCCACAAAAAATTAGCTCGTTAAACTTAGATAAAACGCCTGAGATAGAAGGAATACTCAAAGGAGTTAAAGGTCAGTATTTAATTTTTGAGCATGGCGTTATTAATATTCGTAAATACACAGGGTATGAAGTAGAGATAGAAGGGTAAGGTGAAATCTGATTTTTTACAGGTAAGGGTTATTGTGGGGTACGCCCTTTTTTAGTCCATTTCCCTTGTTGCTCATTAAATTCTTCAGGGGTTAATGGTTTTGTTGCTTGTTGTCCTGCTTTTTGTTGCTCGCTTTCTCTGTTCTCAATTTCCTTTACAAATTTTCTTATATTAGCTTGCATCTTTCTTTTTCCAGCTATCATAGGTGTTAACGGTTTGGGAGGAGTTGTAGGAGTTGCTTGTTGTGTATGCTGTGCTTGACTCTGTACAGTTTGCTGAGGAGGTGCATCACTAAGAGCTGGGCTAGTTGTAGTAACCGCTTGCTCAGCAGGTGTAGCTGGGGTAGTCGATGCGGGAGAGCTTGCAATTTGAGGGGGGCGTACTGCTGTCTCTTGTGTTGGTGGTGCGGGTGGTGAGGCAACTGTATTCGGTTGTGGAGTGACCTTAGCGCTAGGTGCAACTTGTTGTTGTGTGTTTGCAGCAGGTCGATTAGAAGGTTCTGTTGGGGGAGGTGCTTTGAAAGGCCCCCTTTCCAATATTGGTACTTGAATAGAAAAGTTAGCAGAAGTTCCAGCTTCTAGTTGTCGTTTTGCTAGTAAGCGAATCTCTTTTTTCTCGCGCCGACGGTCCATAACTTCTGTGTAACGATCACGTATACGTTTTACAAAACCTCTTATCCCAGCACGCGCTGGAATTCTTTTTGCATATTCCTCTTCTTCCGCTACTTTATCATCTACATTTCTTTTAATTATATGTAAAATACCAGTTGTTCCTGAATCAAAGCATTTTTTTATCTCCTCTAATTCTGCTTTCTCAGATTTACTTAGAGGTCTTTTTTCTGTGCCTGTCGGTGTCTTGAAAAAACCATCTTCCGGAGCTTTTTTCCCCTCTTTTGCTTTGAGTATGCCATTCATTGTATCTACTAGCATTACGTAGTTACCATAAATTATGCGCACAGAAGCGAGTGATTGTTGCAATGTATACATTGCTTCTATTCCGTGATTTTCTCTTAATGGTAACAATAAATTGTTAACCCTTGTTTGTAGCATATAAAGTTCAGCTATCTTATCTTGATTTATCAACGCATATTGTTGTAAATCAGTTAAAGTGATCTCGTTGCGCCCACCTGCTGTCTCAAGCCTAACATTAAATTCGTTGTTATGTTTAAGGTAGTCTTTAATTCCATCATTTAGTGCAATAAGATCTTCTAACATCTTAATTTTAATATCTGGAGGGAGTTTATCATTGAGATAGACTTGCTGTATGCCGTTACAAAGCGCATGTGCTTCAGGAGATAGCGTGATAGCTTTACGAGCTTCTTCAGACATTAATAAATAGCTTATCGCAGCTGAAAGATCCTTTAGCTTATTATAAAATACTAGATCTTTAGAAAAGGCCTCGTCAACCACCATATAATCTGAAATAGGCATGCGCGTATTCAACTCATTTAATCTATGATAGTGGTTAGACATTATTTGAATTAAAATAGTTCGTGATAAATGCTAGATGTGTATACAGTTATAATTCAATAAGATAAAAGTATTATAAGGTCATCTAGTGTTATGCGCAGAAATACTCAAGAACAACTGTCTTTATCCTCAGTTTCTGTCTCTTTCTGCTCTTGCTCTACCACTGGACATCTATAACTGGCTGTAACTTCAGCTTTATCGTTAATTGACTCTAGTTTTACTTCAAAGCCCCATAAGCGGTATAGGTGGCGCATAATTTGTTCGGCATTTTCTTTTTCTAATGGTCTGTCATCTTTCATTACATGTTGCAGAGTTAAAGAGCGATCGCCACGCACATCTACAGAGTATACTTGGATGTTAGGCTCGGTCATTGAGATATTATATTGTTGGGATAGCAATTCTCGGATATTTCTATAGCTAGCCTCATCGTGTATATCTGTTACCTCCAGTTCTGCAACATCGGCGTTATTGAGTACAGCAAACAGCTTAAGTTCACGTATTACTTTAGGAGATAGATATTGGGCAATGAAGCTCTCATCCTTATAATTGCGCATTGCAAAATCTACTGCTTCTATCCAGTTTTTACCTATTAGATCGGGAAACCACTCTTTGTCTTCATCAGTTGGATCTTCACAGATACGGCGTATGTCTTGGTATATATTAAAGCCTAGTGCATAGGGATTGATGCCATTGTAGGCAGGGTGGTCAAATGGTACTTGGAAGGTAACATCAGTATGACTATGTAAAAATTCTACCATAAATGTGTCATCGACCATTTTGCGTTGGTACATTTCATTGATTAAGGTATAGTGCCAGAAGGTCGCCCAACCTTCATTCATAATCTTAGTTTGTCTTTGTGGATAAAAGTACTGGGATATTTTGCGGACTATACGAATAATTTCACGTTCCCATGGCTCTAGCAGTGGGGCATGTTTCTCTAAAAAGTAAAGAATATTTTCTTCTGGCTCTGTCGGAAATCTAGCCTCTTCTTTTTTTTTCTCAGACTTATCTTTAGTAGGTAAAGTACGCCATAAATCATTAACTTGGGTTTGTAAGTACTCTTCGCGACTAGCTAAGCGAGATTTTTCTTGGGCTAAGCTTTCTTTAGGTGGTTTTTTGTATCTATCTACACCATAATCTTTTAGAGCGTGGCAGGCGTCCAGTAACTCCTCTACAGCTTCAATGCCATACGTTTCTTCACAATCAGCAATAAACTTTTTCGCGAAGACTAAATAATCTATTATGCCTTCTGGGTCGGTCCACGTTTGAAATAAATAATTACATTTAAAAAAAGAGTTGTGTCCATAACATGCATGCGCAATAATAATAGCTTGTAAAGTTAAGGTGTTTTCTTCCATCAAATAGGCAATACATGGGTTAGAATTAATAACTAACTCGTAAGCAAGACCCATCAGTCCACGTTTGTAGCTCTTTTCGACACTTAGGAACTGTTTGCCAAAAGACCAGTGATAGTAGCCAATTGGCATGCCTACTGAGGAGTACGCATCCATCATCTGTTCAGCAGATATTATTTCTATCTGATTGGGGAAAGTGTCTAATTTGAATTCTTTAGCCATAGTACCAATTGCTTGGTCAAGATTATGCAAATCATCCATAGTCCATTCATAGCCTTTGGCGATAATCTGACTATTCATGTGCATTTACCTCCTGACGCTTAAATAGTTCTCTAAAAACTGGGTAAATATCTCCAGTTTTCTCCAGCGTCTGCATGGCAAAATTTTTGTATATCTTGTGAACTTGTTCGTATTCTTCCCATAAACTCTGATGATGGCGCGGTAGAATTTCTACATAGGCAAAGTATTGCACGTGAGGCATAATATTATGTGTCAAAAGCTCTCCACAGCGTGGTGAGTCGTTGTTCCAGTTATCACCATCAGATGCTTGGGCACCATATATATTCCATTCATTAGTTGGATAGCGATCATTTATAATGTCGTTCATAAGCTCTAAAGCGCTTGATACTACTGTGCCCCCTGTTTCACGTGAGTAGAAAAACTCTTCTTCATCAACTTCTTTAGCAGAAGTATGGTGACGAATAAATACTAATTCTATAGTTTCGTAGTTGCGTTTAAGAAATAAATATAGCAGTATAAAGAATCGCTTAGCCATTTCTTTTTTAGTCTCATCCATTGAACCTGAGACGTCCATTACACAAAATACTACTGCCTTAGTAGTAGGTACTGGCTGCGGAGTTTTGCGATTGTAGCGTAGATCAAATGGGTCAATAAATGGGATCCTATCAACTTTATGCTTAAGTTTGACAATCTTCTCTGCTAGTTCAGCGTTAGCTGCTTCGTCTTCAGTTTGTTCTTGCTCTTCTTCCAGTTTCTTAATTTTTTTCTTAAGTGGGTTAGTTAATGCTACACGACGTGCCAGGGCACTACGCATAGAGCGTGGTATATTTAAGTTTGTCGGATTACCTTCTTTGCTATATCCTGAGCGAACCATAGTGAAGCTTTGTTCGCGGCCAAGCTTTTTCTTCAGCATGCGTGGGAGCTCTAAGTCATCAAAAAATATCTGCATGAACTCTTCGCGGGATAATTCAAAAGCAAAAGTATCTTCGCCCTCACCAGTATTACTTGCTTTAGAGCCTGCTTCACCTGTCATACTCTCTGGTTTGGGAATTTTATCACCACGGCTAAACTCTTTATTACCAGGTAGTACAATAGTGCGTTTACCACCTTCTCCATGAAAGAATCTTGGCTCATGGGTATCTTTGGTCGGGATATTTATTTTCTCGCCATGTTCGAAGTCGGTTATGCTGCGTTTTGCTACAGCGTTGGCAACTGCCGCTTTGATCTGTTTCTTAAATCTCTGTAAGAAACGGCGGCGATTGACTGCGCTTTTGTGGCGACTATTAGGGCGGCGGTCAAAAATTTGCGACATAAGTCACCATCCTTATGATGACTTACGTGCGCGTAAATACCAGTCACACAGTAAACGTACCTGCTTAGATGTATAACCTTTTTCAACCATTCGTGCGACGAAGTCTTCGTGTTTACGCTTTTCTTCGGCAGATGCTTTGGCATTAAAAGATATTACTGGTAGTAAATCTTCAGTATTGGAGAACATTTTTTTCTCGATAACTGCACGTAGTTTTTCGTAGCTGGTCCATTTGGGGTTTTTACCATTATTATTGGCCCTGGCACGTAGTACAAAGTTTACAATCTCGTTACGGAAATCTTTAGGGTTGCTAATTCCAGCTGGTTTCTCAATTTTTTCTAGCTCATTATTTAGCATTGAGCGATCTAGTATTTCTCCAGTATCTGGATCGCGATACTCCTGATCTTGGATCCAGAAATCTGCGTAGGTAACGTAGCGATCAAATATATTTTGCCCATATTCAGAATATGACTCTAAATATGCTGTCTGAATTTCTTTGCCAATAAACTCTATATAATGCGGAGTTAAAAAACCTTTGATATAAGATAGATATCGCTCATATATTTCTTTCGGAAATTGCTCTTGCTCTATTTGTTGTTCTAGCACGTATAACAGGTGTACTGGGTTTGCTGCAACCTCAGTTATATCAAAGTTAAACACTCTAGATAGTATCTTGAAAGCAAAACGTGTTGACAAACCAGTCATACCTTCGTCCACACCAGCAAAGTCTTTGTATTCTTGCAATGATTTGGCCTTAGGGTCAGTATCTTTGAGGCTCTCGCCATCATATATACGCATTTTTGAGTATATGCTTGAGTTCTCTGGCTCTTTAAGACGTGAGAGGATAGAAAATTGTGCAATCATTTTCAGTGTATCTGGGGCACATGGTGCCTCACGTAGTGAGCTATTTTGAATAAGTTTTTCGTATATATCTACTTCTTCTCTAACACGCAGACAATATGGCACTTTTACTATATATACTCGGTCTAAAAATGCTTCATTATGTTTATTATTCTTAAATGAGTGCCATTCAGATTCATTTGAGTGTGCCATAACTATGCCATCAAATGGGATAGAAGACAGTGCCTCGGTACCGTTATAATTGCCTTCTTGGGTCGCAGTTAGTAGTGGATGTAGCATTTTGATAGGTGCTTTAAACATTTCTACAAACTCAAGTAAACCACGGTTACCACGACATAGGCCCCCGGAGTAACTGTAAGCATCAGGATCGTCTTGCGAAAAGTCTTCCAATTTCCTGATATCAATCTTTCCGACAAGTGTGGATATATCTTGGGTATTTTCATCACCTGGCTCTGTCTTGGCAACTGCAATCTGCTCATTAAGTGATGGATTAATTTTTACAACTTTAAATTTACTGATGTCACCTTGGTATTCTTTAAGACGTTTAATTGCCCATGGGGACATAATTGATTGAGTGTAACGTCTTGGGATCCCATACTCTTGCTCTAGAATAGGACCATCTTCATCATGATCAAATAAACTTAGGGGAGACTCAAATACAGGTGAGCCCTTAAGTGCATAAAATGGCACTTTTTGCATTAGATGCTTTAGCCTCTCCGCCAGGGATGATTTGCCCCCACCAACTGGGCCTAGTAGGTATAGGATTTGTTTACGCTCTTCTAAACCTTGGGCAGCGTGCTTGAAGTAGGCGACTATCTGTGTAATACATTCTTCCATACCATAGAACTGGTCAAAGGCTTTGTAGCGCTTAATAACCTTATTAGAGAATATGCGACTTAGACGTGGATCATCACGCGTCTCGACGATTTCTGGCTCACCAATTGCAGCTAGAAGACGCTCAGCAGCATTGGCATACGCCATCTTATCTTGTTTACAGATATCCAAATACTCCTGTAAGGTGTATTCCTCGAGCATCTCATGCTCATATCTGCCGCTGACGCTGTTAATAATATCCATACCAATGCGCTCCACTGGGATCTAGCTCATTCTCTCTCTGTATGTATCTGCAGAAACAGATATATCTTTAGCGCTTTGAAGTGTTTTCTTGGTAAATTCATATATGTGACCTGGTTTTTTGGGCTGACTAGTGGTAGTCGCTATGTCATCGTGGAGTCCTATTTAGTAATTCCATTATATTATAAAATATATAGAGATGATTATTCTGCAACACATGACTAGTATCAAAAACTACAATTAGATAAAATCATCAACTAGCAAATATTTTTAAGTCGTGCTATCTTGCTCAGCCATATAAAAAAACACATATTGGTTGGAGTATATAGATGCCGCGAGACAATTCGAATAATGTAGTTGATCCTAAGAGTAGTGCTGCTTTGAGTATCCAAAGATTTTGGCACTCTGCTATGAAGTGTAAAATGAATCAAATAATTAAACAAGTATATGACAAGTATATTCCCAAAGAAGCAATCTTTAAATTTAATGATATAGATTATCAAGTTGTTTGTCCTATAGGAGAGGAAGTTCTAATATATCCGGCATTAGTTACAACTACTTACGCTGTCAATGAAGGTAAAGAAATATCTAGAGTAGATTTGTTTGATAGATCTACTGTAGAAAAACTTTCTGGAGTGAATCCATATAATAGACAACGGTTTGTAGCAAAAGATATTACTCCTTTTCCAGAATTAATGGAGCATATGCTAGGATTAGCTATCCAAGGTGCTGAAAAGGAAGGGCAGAGACTGTCAGATAATATTGTTAGCGAAATACAACTTAGGATTGTGGCAGCATGGGAAGAAAAGCGTGCATTACAAGCTGATAAAGTTGAAGAGTATTCTGAGGGTGTGTCAGATATTGTAACTGGTATTTTAAGTTACTTTAAAACTTTTTGTGAGTATGTAGCAGATAAGAGTGCTGTTGATGTGTGTGCTGCACTTGTAGGGCATGATGCTAGAAATAGGCTAGGGTGATTAAAAACATCAAATCTTGAGAGGGATAACTTTAGTCCCTCTCTATAGCAAAACTCAAATCCGCTCCAGCTGCCCCTTGTTCACCACCTTCAATGCCAATTTCCCAGTTGTCACTTAGAGCAAATTTTAAGCGAATGCGTTTTTTTGCTTCATCAATACTATGTAGATATTGTGCGTGTATGCGCTTGTTTAACGGTCTGCCAACCACTAATTGTTTATTTTTTAGTTCACTAGAGCTTTTGCTAGGATCTACAAATAAGTCTACGTTGTGCTCATCTTCAATTAAGCCAAACTCAGTAAGCTTAAGTTTGTCTTGGAGTAGATCCTTAGTAACAAAGCCTGAGCTAGTTAGTATAGCCTGAGATAGCGCTTTATCTTGATCTTTAGTTAGAGTCCCCTCGCTAATTAGTGGCTTTTGTGCTGTGCCTGACACTTGGATTTCTAATGGTGAATCTGTAAAGTCACTATGCATTTTTATGTCTAACATTGGATTTACTAATAGTGTTCCCGGTGGGTATAACAGTCTACCTTTGTTAATAACCAATTCTTGGCCTGGTAGTTTATATACCCCTTCTTTGATAGTAATGCGACCGTTAGCATACATAGCATCTTTAGGCCTGGAAATATCAAGCTTGCCAGAGATGACTGCATCAATATCAAAACCCTTAAATTTTACCCCATCTTCTATACGTAGGAATATACTCGGATTAATGCGTGTAATACTCTTGCTGTTGGCAATAGGTTCATTTATAAATACAACATCTTTTGATTTAGGAGTTTTGTTTTTCTTAGGTGCAAAATTAACATGGCCACTTTCTACAATTAAATCTCCAGTAATGTCTAATTTGTCGGTGTTATGGTGATAAACAAATTTTAAATCGCTAGAAGCATTTAGTTTGGCTATATCATTATTGACAAACTCCATGCCATGACCAAGTAATTGTATTTCATTAGGGATCTGAGCCGTAAATGGCTCTACATAACCATGTATTGTAAATGACCCAGGCCCGCGTCTCATTTGGCCTTTGCCGTTGATTATAAAGCGCTTAAACTTTTCAGTTGTGACATGTAACTCCATTGGTTTGACCTTCACACCAAGTGTCGGGAAGGTGGCGGTGATATCTGTTATGTGGGCATCTGCCTTTACTAAGGGATCAGTAAATTTTCCGCTTAGATGAAGAGTAGCTCGTGCCTTACCCTTCAGACGAGTCATTTCTGGTATATACTTCATAAGCTTGCTTATGTCATCAGTAAAAGCATTTACTTTGCCAGATAAAGTCTGACTGCCAAAGAACAAGTTTATGTTAGCATCGTACCATGAGTCACCTGCAGTTATCTGTAGCTTGTTGGTATCTAAATCGTACTCTAACGCACCGTTTATTTGATACTCATCTGTATGCACTTGTAGTTTATCGCTATACCAGGCATTTTTACGTATGGCTTTGTTACCTTTGCTAGTAAGAGAAACATTGTTAAGGTTAGTATTTGCAATAACCAATTTCTCTGCGTGAGCGTTAATTTTAAATCTATCTGTCATAGTTACGTTGGCGGTAAATTTGTTTATTTGTAATTTGCTGACCGCAAAGTAGTCGCTAGTAATACTACCTTCAATTATTGCGGTTTTATCTAGTTGCAAAGTGCCCGTGGCATATAATTGCCCGGCTCCTTCTTTAAGAAATAACTCAGGTTGTAGCAACTTTAGTTCCCAAGTCTTGTTATGGGCAGTATTCTTAACTTCAAATGAGTTACTTGCGAGTTGCGCATGCATATCATCTAGCTTCCAGATTTCATTCTTGCGGGTGAAGTTGCTATGTAATGTGATAGGTTGTTGCTGCCAATTACCCTCAGCATGCAATTTTAATTCTTCATGGTCACGGTATAGGGTCAATTCTGCCATAATCTCGTTGAGTTGTGTGTCCTGATCAATTTCTAAGATTTTGCTATCTGGCAGTATATTTGCCCAGCCCTTAATATTTTGCGCAGTAACCTTTAGCTGGCGGGGGAAGACTTCTAGACGCTCTAGAGCAATCTCTTGGCCATCCTGTAGTATGGTAATCCCATGGACCGAGATAGCCTTGCTGATCAGGGTGCCCTTAGCTTGCTGATAGCTTATTTTAACTGGGGAAAATAAAGTTAACACACTTATTATTAGATTTAAGCCATGATTGGTAATGCATAGCCAGGCTAGGCTTGCTAAAAATAGGGATAATATCAGTAGTGATTTAGTCTTACTCATAGCCCGCTATCTTACTATATTTGGCTATAGTAGTATATATACATACTGCCCTGGGCTAGAAGTCAGTGGCAAAATTTAGGTGTAGGCGCCAATCGTTTTGGATATTGAGGGGTTTGGCTACATCTAGCTTGAAGTTGCCAATAGGGGTATTGTAACGTAAACCAACCCCGGTACCAGTGCCTAAACGACTGGCAAACTTATTGTTCGAATTACCAGAATCGATAAAAATTACCCCATTTAGCTTCTCAAAGAGATTACGCTCATATTCTGCACTGAGGATAGTTAAATAACGCCCACCAATTACTTCTCCAGCATCAGTTGGACCTAGGGAGTTATATTTGAAGCCACGTACGGTGTTGTCACCACCAGTGTAGAAACGCATACTCACTGGCATCTCACTAAAATTGTTGCTCGAAATAGCTCCAGCTTCTCCGCGCAAAATAAAACGGCTCTTTGAATCAACAGGCATAATATGCTTGGCAGTTATTATAGTCTCGAGTACGCTGTTATCAGAGCCAACGTCTTTAACGCCACCGCGCATAGACAGAGATAACTTAGTACCGTAGTCGTACATTTCTGCATGGTGGGCATCAGTCCATATCCACTTGGCACTAGGCAGCAAATATACGGCGTTTTTATTTGGAAGGAACGAGGTTAAATGCGAACGTTCGTTAAAGAAGCTAATACCGTAGATGCTTTCCAATTGATTGCGGCGCATATTTTTTTTGGCAAATAATTCTGCTTTTTTACTATATTTGTCGTCAAACTTCTGAATTTTTCCGACTATACCAAGCTCATAGTAATCTGTAGCAGCTTCAGCTCCAGGAATTATATAATTCATTCCTGCATTACTGCGTACAGCGGATGCACTAACATTAAACTTTAATTTATGCCCGGCTGGAGAAGAAAATCGATGCAACCAGCTTAAGCTGCCGCGGACATTTGTGTCGGTACCATATCCAATACTACCAGTGTAGCGGTTACGCGGCTTAGACGTAAGGCGCACATCAATAGGTACATATAAATCTTTGGGGTTGTCGCTGATAATAGGGTCAAATCGCACCTTGCTAAACAATTCAGAACCTTCTAGGTTGTTCTGAAATTGCATAAGTTTGTCTATAGAGTAGGGTGTGCCGTAGTTAAAAGGAGTGTAACGGCTTAATAAGCTATCTGGATATCGGTCCGAGATAAAATTTATTTCACCAAATTTATATTGGTCACCAGTATTTATAACTAATTTTATGTTTGCTAAATTCTTGCTTCTATCTACTTCTATAGTGCTAGTAGTGAAATCGGCTCGCAAATAACCTTCGGCATTCAAGTCTACCAGTATTTGCTCTTTAGTATCCTCATAGTCACTGTGGATAATTCTGGAGCCAACTTTAATCTTGGGGGTAACCAAGTATTTTTGTATGCGTGCGTCTGTCTTGCCAGCTCCCGTAGCAATTAGACTAGTAGAATTAATAATAGTAGGAGGTCCAGGTTTCACAATAAAGGTAGCTATCCAGAGGTTGTTTTGGTTATTTTTTAGGTTACTATTAATTGTGCCGTTGTAATAACCAGCTGCTTGTAATGTTTCTGTTATTTGCTCATCAGCAAGATCATATAAGTTTTTGATCCGTTCTTTGGTAAGTTTTGGCTCAGATGCGGCTGCAAAAATCTTCAAATCATTTTCAATTTTTGCCTTAAGTCGTTTATCACTAGTAGTGACTAGTACTTGTAGTTCTGTAGCAACAACAATGCCTGGCAGAATAAGTAATAAGCTTAGCAATATGCGTATCATTATTGCGGATTCTCCAGGCTTAGTGAGCCAGAGTCATAATCATAAGCAAGGATTTCTGCGTAGCGTCCCCAATCAATAATTGTACGTAGAATTCTATCGGACTCATCCTCAGAGAAATAATTTTGTAATTCTTCCAAGAATATATCTTCGTTAGCCCGATGGTTAGATGTTTTGTCCAGTACATCACGTATATGTTTAGCTAGAGGTATATACTGCAACAAGTGTTGCGCAAATATTAACTTACGCTCTAGAATTGTCGCATTTGCAAAACGTTTGCCAGATTCAGTAAATCTAATCTCACCCTCATTAATCTTGGCAAAACGTAACATATCTAGCACTTCAGTTAATGGAAACACGTTATTTACATCTAAGTGCAATGATTCTGCAAGCTCTGCGAGGTTAATAACTCCGTCTACTTCGTGATCTTCCATAGCTTCAACTAAACCTGTCAACTCAGATATGTCTACCTCAGGTAGGCGATATGCATATTCTGGTTGTTCGGCGGTTTTTGTCTCAGGAATACTAAATCCTGCAGCTTTGGCTTTAGCCTTGGTTACACGGGCTCGCTCACTGGTAGTCATAGCTACATAGACTTTATCAATTAATTCACGAAACTCTAGGCTTTCCGTATCTCTTGGATAAGGTAAATCAACTATTATCTCTGCTTGGATTTTTCCTGGATCACTTGCAAAAATAACAATTCTATTGGCCATCAAAATAGCTTCTTCAATATCATGCGTAACACATAAAATACCTTTGATGCGGGTGCGTTTACTTTCCCATAAATCTAATAAGTCGCTTCTCAAGTTATCAGTTGTCAAAATATCTAATGCTGAGAATGGTTCATCCATTAATAGAACATCTGGGTCAACTACTAAAGCACGAGCAAAGCCTACACGCTGGCGCATCCCACCAGAAAGCTCTTTGGGATAAGCTGACTCAAAACCATCTAAACCTATAGTGTCTATAGCCTTAAGTGTGCGGCGACGTCTTTCAGCTGGCTCCACACCTAATGCTTCCAAGCCAAGTTCTACATTTTCTAATACTGTCAGCCATGGCAGCAAAGCAAATGATTGAAATACCATCGCAATCCCTTGAGCTGGGCTATGGATGGCTTTACCACGATAGTAGGTATTACCAGCGCTAGGTTTGACTAATCCTGCGATAATACGAAGAAGAGTAGATTTACCTGAGCCTGACTTGCCTAGTAAAGTGACAATTTCTCCTTCCTGTAAGGCAAAATTTATTGTGTCTAATACTAGTAGATCCTGATTTTCAGCGCTGACAAAAGATTTGGAGACATTTTCAATCTTGATTAAATTTGAGTTTTCCATAGTTTATCGATCCATAGTAAAACGTTCGGTAGCAAAAGCGTACAGCCTTTGCCAGAGTAAGCGATTAAAGAGTAGTACGTAAAAACACATAACACTAATACCTAAGGCAATGCGTGGAAAATCTCCAGCCCTGGTATATTCTTCTATATATTGTCCTAGCCCAGTAGATGTGATTGTATTATCTCCCCACTGTACATATTCTGCAACGATACTAGCATTCCAACAACCTCCCGCAGCAGTCATAGCCCCAGTTACAAAGTGTGGAAATATACCTGGCAATGCCATGCGTCTCCACCAAAGGGTACCTTTGACGCCGAAGTTTTTCACTGCTAGGCGTATTTCTTTAGGGATACTTGCTGCACCGCCTATAACATTAAACAATATGTACCACTGTGTCCCTAAAATCATTAGAGGTGTAGTCCAAATATCGTGATTAAGATCATAGCGTAGGATAGCAATGACAAATAATGGATAGAATAAATTAGCTGGGAATGCAGATGCAAACTGAATTAAGGGTTGTGCTAAAGCAGTTAAACGTGGACGTAAGCCAATATATACGCCAATAGGCACCCATAGCAGAGAAGCTAATACTATCAGAACTATTACTTTTATGGTCGTAATGATCCCTAAGTAAAATACGTGTCGTACTTCGGCAAAACCAATAGACTCGTGAATAAATATTCCTAAACCTATACATGCAGCAGAAAAACTTATGTAGATAAGGCCGTTCCAGAATATAACATTTGTAGTAGCTAGTGTAGCCTGCCATTGCAGATTTATAGGTTTAGTACGTGGCTTAAAAAACATCCTAAATGTGTTGGTAAATATATTAGAAACAAATCTTAAGCCTATGCGAGTTTTCTTAAGCAGTCGAGTCTTGGTCAGCAAATCATAGAACCAAGATTCTTTAGCTGCTGCTTCTTCATCTATTTCTGCATCAAACTTTTCTGCCCAAGAGAGTAGGGGTCTAAATAACAGTTGGTCGTAAAGTAATATCACAATTAACATTGCTGTCATTGCGTAGAATAGTGCTGGTAGATTAGCTTGCGATATAGCCTTATCAATGTAAGAACCAATGCCTGGCAAGGTTATGTATTGGTTATGTACTTCAATAGCTTCAGATAGTACTACAAAGAACCAACCAGCAGACATGGAAACCATGGTATTCCAAATTAAAGGTTGCATACCATGTGGTACTTCTATTTTCCAAAATTTTTGCCACGCAGATAAATGGTACATGCGCGCAACTTCATTCAATTCTTTAGGCACTGTGCGTAGAGTCTGGTATAGAGACAATATCATGTTCCATACCTGTGAGGTAAAAATTGCAAATATTGCGGCGCACTCTGGTCCAAGCAAACTATTGGGGAATAAGTAAATAAATGCAACTACGGTTATAGATAACACACCAAGTACGGGTACTGCTTGCATAATATCGATTAGAGGCAATAAAAATTTTTCCGCATGGCGGTTTTTGGCAGCTAATGGTGCGATAGTAAATGTTACTAGCAATGAAAATGCCATAGCTATAAACATTCGTAACACTGAATTTATTGCATAGAATGGTAATGCCCAAGGACTTAAAGAAATCTCTATTGTGCGTCCAACCTTGTAGGGCAGAGTCATTTGTGAAGTGCCCCATGCAATGGCAGCAAACACAGCTAATACAATAATAAAGACGATGATATCCCAGATGTTCGGCGACATCTTGGTCAGTGTTCTTGATAATTGATAACGTTGTTGTGCCATGCAGCATAGTGTAAATTAGTTTCTATTTGTATACTACTTTTTAAATGATTAGGAATATTTGTTTAGTTTTATTACTTGCTATGTTGCAGCCAGCCAATGCGGTGGTGGTAAAGGACCTCTATACCTTCAAGACGAGGGTGGATAATAATTACCCACAAGCGCGTAACGATATGTTGCCACGCGGCTTAGGAGAGGTATTGTTGAAGGTTGCTGGTAACAGAGCTATTTTGCAACATCGTGCAGTCTTAGAGGCACAACAACATCCTGAAAAATATGTTAAGGACTTTGCTTATAAAGAGACAGATACCAATTACAAGTTGGCAGTTAACTTTAATCAGCAAATGGTTGATAGACTAATCGCGGAGACAGGGCGAGGCAATTTAAGTAAGAATCGTCCGCTAATTATGGCTTGGGTCGCGATACGTACGGATAACTTTGTAGATTTAGTCGGTGATCAAGCGCACGCAGAGTTAGCTGATATAATAGATACTACTGCGCAACAGCATGGTATCCCAATGGTATTGCCCTTATTGGATTTGACGGAGCGTTTGTTTATTGGTCCTATGGATGTGGTAACTTTTAATGAAGTGCCGCTGCAACAGGCTGCTGGGCGTTATAATGCTGATTTGGTTTTAGTCGGCAATATCAAACAAGTTGATGATGAATGGATATGTGCCTGGCGCTTGTACACCAATGATCAGATTGTAGATTGGAGTAGCAGTGGCGAAGACTTAGAGCTAGAGATAGATGGTATGCTTGGAGAGCTTAGCGATCAACTATTAACCCACTATGCAAATATTAACCGTCCTCGTGCCAGTAACGATAATACGGTTTTTGTGCGTATTAGTGGGGTTCTGGATGTATCTGAGTATGCAAGAATAATGGATTACTTAATGGGTTTGACGGCAATTAAAAATGTTGAGGTCAGTAACATTAATGAGCAGGATGCGGTATTTGCTGTTACCGCAGATGGTGGAAGAAGGGCTATTCGTAGTGCTATTAGCTTAGATAGAGTATTGGCAGAAGTTAGTAGTGCAGAAGACCATTTAGAATATAGGTTGAATTCTTGATTGATGAGCAGTTAACCCTTGGGTTAGGGTTGCGCGATGACGCAACATTCGCTAGTTTCTATCCCGCTGGCAATATGCAAGTGTTTAATGCAATTTTGCATTTTGTACGTGGGTATGGAGAGCAGTATATCTATCTGTGGGGTCCAGTTGGCTCTGGACGTAGCCATTTGTTGCAAGCTTGTTGTCATGCGGCGCCAGAATGCCACGCCTCTGCAGTCTACCTACCCCTTGCAGATGCCCATTTAGATCTGTTTGCTGGCTTAGAAAATGTATCGCTAATTTGCGTTGATGATGTAGAAAATATTTCTGGCAAGGATGAATTTGAGGAACAATTGTTCCACCTATTTAATCGCGTGCGGGCAAATAATAAACGTTTAATTATTACTGGTAATGTTCCACCAAGTAACTTAGAAATAAAGATGCCGGATTTGCGTTCACGTCTTGCTTGGGGAGTAGTTTATCAGTTACAAGCTTTAGAAGACGAGCAAAAGTTAAAGGCTCTCCAACAGCGTGCACAGAGCCGTGGCTTAGAGTTGGAGCCTAGCGTTGGTAAGTTTTTATTGCGTCGATGTCCACGCAACATGCAGCAGTTATTTAATACCCTTGAAGATTTGGACCACGCATCTTTAGTGCAAAAGCGACGACTTACAATACCTTTTGTAAAAGAAGTATTAGGTGTCTAAAGCTACTATACATTCCTCTATTTGAGCTATAGTATCCAAAAGTAAATTCTGCCATAATAAATCTCGGATATGAGAGGGACCAGCGTATTATGCATTTAGTTATATTACTTTACGTGTTGTTTGCTAGCTTGTTTACCTTGCAAAAGGACACATTGAGCTATTGTGAGCCATTTTTCTTGGTTGGGTCACGCATGCTATTTGCTGGAGTTTTATTATTAGCCTTTCTTGCAGTTAAGCATCGAGATGTATTTAGCAAAATTAAATTACAGCACTTGGGCGGTATCGCATTATTAGCTTTAAGTAATATTTATTTAACCAATATTTTTGAAATATGGGCTATCAAGCACATGGTCTCGTCCAAAGCATGTTTGATTTATAGCCTGTCACCTTTTGTATCTTCATTAGTTGCTTTTGTAGTATTAAAAGAAACACTCTCCTCTAAGAAGACTTTAGGCATGCTAGTTGGGTTTTTGGGGTTATTTCCGATTCTATTTGCACAGTCTGCACAAGAATTATCTGCTGGCAAGTTTATGATTTTTACTTTAGCAGAGCTGTCGATTGTAGGAGCCGTATTTTGTAGTGTATATGGATGGATAATGCTTAAGAAAGTGATGCGTGATTACGATTATTCACCTCTGATGGCTAATGGACTTAGTATGTTGCTGGGTGGATGTTTTGCCATAGTGCATTCGTATGCGGTAGGAGAAAATTGGGCTCCTGTTCCAGTATTGCAAATGCGGCCATATCTTATGAATACTATAGTTATGACCGTTATATCTAATATCATTTGTTACAACTTGTATGGGCATCTACTTAAGAAGTTTACCGCGACTTTCATGTCTTTTGCGGGACTGGTAACGCCTATTTTTGCATCCTTGTTTGGATATTTATTGCTAAATGAGGTGATTACCTGGCATTTCTTTGTATCGATAGGCTTGTTTACGGTAGGTTTAGTAATCTTTTATAGAGAAGAAATAGCTAATGATCGCGTCTTCCAGATGAAGACAGCAACGGAACCAGCCTGATATGCGCGCGGTACTCTTATGGACAATTGTATCGCTATTGATGATTTACCACTTCTTTCTGATGTTATCGGTAGGGGTTATTTCTGGTCCTCTGCGTACTACTTTTGAACTAACTGCATTAGAGCTAAGTTTCTTAGCCAGTTCTTATTTGTACATTTACATATTATTACAGACTCCCGCCGGAATTATGCTTGATTCTTATGGGGCAAAAAAACTTTTGACTGGCGGGGCTGTGGTATCAGCTCTTGGCTGTTGGATGTTTGCACATTCACAGGATTTGGCTAGTGGAATGTTGGGCCGCAGCCTTATGGGGGGTGGATGCTCGTTTGTCTTTGTAGCATCGGTACAGTTAGCTAATCGTTGGTTTCCAGAGCGGTATTTTGGCATGATGGTTGGTTTTGCTGAGACAGCAGGCATGGTTGGTGCAATTGTGAGCAATATGCTGCTGGCAATGTTTTTGGAGCAACTTGGTTGGCGAGACTGTTTTAGTTTTGCGGCTGTATTTTCGGTTATATTGGCTTTGCTATGTTGGCTAATAATTAGCGATTATCCAAAATCTGTTATCCCGCGTGCAAAACAAAAGCTTACTTGGACACGTATAAAACTTAACTTCCAGTATATTGCCACTGAGCCCCAAGTTTGGCTAAACAGTATTTATGTATGCTTTATGTATGTGGCGGTCACGGTCTTTGCTGGCCTATGGGCCAATCCTTTTTTGCGCCGAGTGTACGATTTGTCTTTGGGAGAGGCAACATTTGCTAGTTGTTTGGTGCTAGCTGGATTGGGAATAGGGTCACCTATTGTAGGTGTAATTTTTGATACTACTGCAAAGCGTTGCATTTTAATGAAATACTCACCGATTGTAATGTTATCATTAATGGTTATTATTCTGTATGTTTATATACCTTGGTATAGTCTAATATGTGTGTTGATGTTTTTATTAGGCGTGTCTGGCAGCAGTCTAATCCAAGCATTTGCTATTGTTTCAGAAATAGCACCTGATGGGGTAAAGAGTACCAGTGTTGGTTTTTCTAATACCATTGCATTGATAACTGGAGCAGTTGGCTCCCCTGTAATTGGTTGGGTGCTAAACATCCTATCTGATGATGCTCGTCCAGACGGTTTAGAATTTTATTCGGTAGCCAACTATAGAATTGCACTTTCCGTATTACCTGCATTTATGATAATCTCGTTTTTTATAGGCAAAATGATTGCGGCGGATTTACTACTTACTGAGCATACACCAGTAGAAGAGTATGTTGAAGATGATGAAGAGGTGGCTGAGTAGTAAGTGTAAGTATATTTTAAGTAACGAAAAGGGAAGTTATATATGACTACAGTCATGGTTAGGGATGTAGCACAAGTTCTTAAATTAATTAAACACAATAGCACATTTGAATCAACATATAGACATGGCATTAGAACAGAATATGAAACTGTTGACTCTGCCATGCAAAATCCAGAAAACACACAATTGAGTTTGTTGACAGTCATCCTATGCTTTGCATTTATGCAAGATCATAAACATTCTTATTATGATAGTTTTAAAGAAAAACTACATGCAGAGCTATTGCGCGAAATAGATGTGGTCGATGAATGTAAAACAACAGTTTTTGAAGCTATGCTTGACGAATTAAAGGCAAAATACCAAGATGATGACTTTGCCAAATATTTTAATGCGCTATATTTATTACGTGGGAATATATCTTTAATAGATACCACTGATAAACTTCTTTACAATATACTAACTGATAGGATAGAAGCAGCACTAAAATATTTCTTAAATCACTCCACAATAAATGATTTGCTCTGCACTGATCTTGGTGGCAATTTAGGTACTGCATTGCAAGAGCATTCGCGAAAAATGCAAGCCGATTCCTGGGAGTTTGTGGAAGTATACGGTGATAAACATATGACATTTTCAGATGTTATTGCTATTAGAGTTCTCCTAAGTTTTGCAAAAGCTTATAGCCGCCCTCGGCAAGTAGAAAGTAGTGTTAATAATGAGCTTGTACAGGCAAAGTTTAGTGAATTTGATGATTTAGTTAAAAAGCATCCAGAGCAAGTAGAAGCAGCAATAAAGAGTGGTGTTCTATCTTATCCTTTTATTATAGATTATTTTGCTGGAGAACGCGCCAATTGGTTATTTGAGCATGATGATTCTTTTAGCTTATTTACATTTGCTATGCATGCTCCTGGGATTGCTTTTGAAGAGTATGATTCTTCTGAGCAAGCAGCAATGGAAAGCATAATAGATTTTTTTAATGATTGGTCGAAAAAAATTGATGTTGATTTGTTATCTATAGAAGACAGGACCTATTTGCGAGCTTCTATGAATGGGTTGCTAATTGGTTTATTAGAAGATGCAACATATGCACAAGAACCTAAATATAATACAAAGGATTTTTATGCTAAGAGGTTAGACTCTTATCTGCGTTTTATGGATTCGAATCTTTTCGACCCTTCCTATACAGATGAAAAAGGACAAAGTCTATTGCATGCTTTATTGTCTTTTATGCGCTATACAAAAGACGGCACAGAAGCTATTGATTTTGCGTTACATGTCTTAAATGCCCTATATGCAAAAGGCATCGACATAAGTTTGGCAGCACCTATTAAAGAAGAAGGTGATGTCTCTTGTACATTATTTCCTATAGTCATGCGCTCAGAATTTTTTGGTGATAAGTTTGCGTATATGTATGATGTTCTAGGTACACAAGTTGATTTGAGCCAGCAACAAGCGGTTGCAATATTGCAAGATGTATTACCGGATACTTTATTACAGCCTAATTTTACTAGTATGGATGCACTAATGAGTGGTACAGTTGTTCCACTAGTTTATAATGGATTTGATACTAGTAAGGTCGATAAAAGCAACTTGCTCAATTTCATCGATATATTGGTAGGTTTTATACGTCGTGGCGAAAACGCAAATCAGTGCTTAATCAATTTTTTTGCAAACCCACAATTATGGCAAGATGTAGAATCTAGCTCACAGACATTGTTGCTCCTGCGACGATACCAATTGCCATTGGATGTGGTATTACAACAGTTGAAAGCATTGAGTGATAGTTCACATATGCGAGCTATTTGTTTCTTGATTTGGAGTAAGGCTACATCGTTTGTAGAGCCTGCTTACAATATTTTCCATTATATTGCTGCAAAGCCAGATATTTGCGCGCAACTTGATGAAGAAGATTTATTACGTGAATTGCCAGATCAAAGAGATAGTTTTGATGATGATTTCTTTGACCCCTATCTTGGGTATACTTCTGTTGCAGTAGCGAGTATGCAGGGCACTATTGCGAATGAGACAGATGATTTCAATTTCTATGCCAATGATAAGCAAGTGTTACGCGCTATGTATCGACATGCACAAGAGGAATGTGCTTTTTCTAGTGCGGCAGTAAGAGGCAACAGTGCTTTTTTCTTATTGTTTCTATCTGTGTTTGAGGGCCTCTTATTACATAAAAATGTACCAGGATTTGGTATTATAAATTGGGATCCTGAGATTGCAACACTTGATAAAGAGGTTAAAGAACGTATTAAAGATTTATTAGTTGGTATGTGTCAACGCGGATTTGATATTAATCAAGTGATGATGTATTTGGAACATAAAACAAGTGGTGGCAATAAACTATTTTCTTGGGGGTTTGATAATAGATTATTACAAGCACTCGACGGCGTAAGAGAACCGCAAGTTCCTATATTGCATGCTTCGGGTAGAATGAATGCTCGTGAACCTAAAGTCGGAGAGCACGTCCCGCTTCTAGGGGGGGATGAGGAAGAATATACACCAGCTCACCCGTTTTTGGGAATGTAAGCTTAATGCTAAGTACCGCTTGGGAATACTGTAAATAAAATAATAACTCCAAGTACCAAGCGGTAAATTACAAACGGCATAACCCCGTAGCGTTGTATTAGACGCAAAAATATATCTATGCAGAAATAGCCTGTAACAGCAGATATAACAAAACCTATACTTAAATTTGCCCAGTTTACTTGATGTGCATGGCAAGATAGCTTGTAACCCTCCAAACCTGCAGCAAGAAAAATTACTGGTATTGATAATAAAAAAGAAAACCTTGCCGCAGCAGTTCGGGTAAGACCGGTAAATAACCCTGCACTTAAGGTGATGCCTGAGCGTGAGGTACCGGGAATTAGAGCTAATGCTTGGGCACAGCCTATTAATGCTACATCGCGCCAAGTTATAGAATGTTCATTACGTTTTTGTTTTGCAGTAAAAGCGGCAATACCTAAGATTAAGCCAAAAACAATAGTGCTCATTGCTATCACCCAGCTAGCACGTAAATTATTTGCGATAAAGTCATGCCCGAGTAATCCAACTAGTCCTACAGGTATAGTTCCAAATACTATAGCCCAACCTAGCTTATGATCTTTATATATGATCTCTTTGATTTGTTGACGAAAATAGATTAATACTGCGCATAGGGTGCCAAAATGAATTGCCACATCAAAGGCTAAGCCTTGATCACTCCAACCGAGTAGCTTTGGAAATAAGATCAGATGTGCTGAGCTAGATACAGGTAAAAATTCAGTTAGTCCCTGTACTATAGCTAAGATAATAGCTTGTGTTAATTCTTGTAGGTTAATCATGTAATTTTAAACTCATTGTATTCTTGGAACTCTAACTCGCTTGTAGCAACATTATCTACTTTAGCTCGAGGTGGTCCCTCTGGTAGCCAATTTAATAACTTTTGTACATCGTCTTGTTCGCCACAAACAATTAATTCTACTCTGCCATCATCTAAGTTTTTAACCCAACCAGTTAAATTAAGTTTTTTTGCTTGTTGTTTAGTATTTTGGCGGTAAAATACTCCTTGTACCTTGCCAGATACATAGCAGTGTCGGCAAATTTTAGTCACAGCATTCCTCCGGAGGGTTTAATGTCGCCATATGTTCTTATTGTATATTACAGCCGCAATGGCTCTGTTGCAAAGTTGGCCAATCTAATTGGTCGTGGTGTAGAGTCAGTGTCTGGTATAGAAGCGCGTATTAGGACTTTGCCTCCGGTTAGTTTTGTTAAAGAGGAAGGGCCAGATGAAGAAATTATTATCCCTAGAGTAAATACACAAGATAATCGTGGAGAGCGTCCACCAAAACCAGATCCAGATAGGCCTCCATTTGCAACCTATAAAGACTTGGAGGGATGTTCAGCACTAGCTTTAGGCAGTCCGACACGTTTTGGTAATATGGCAGCACCAGTAAAATACTATGTTGATGGTGCATTAGAGTTATGGATGAATGGCGGGTTGATTGGTAAGCCAGCGAGTGTGTTTACTGCTACTGCCAGCATGCATGGTGGGCAGGAAAGTAGCTTACTTAGTATGATGAATCCATTGTTGCATTTGGGGATGTTGATAGTTGGATTACCCTATAGTGAGCCGGCACTAACTACAACAACTACTGGGGGTACACCATATGGTCCATCACATGTATCAGGTCCTAAGCATGAGAATCAAATAAGTGGTGATGAGCAGCAATTAGCTATGGCAGCGGGTAAAAGATTAGCGACTTTGGCGTTGCAGTTGGAGAAGTAGTATTAATCGGAAAGGGCGGTCGCACAATTTAATTAATTTCGTACTGAATTATAGGCAGGAATGAACCTGGATAGTTATTAGTAAATAGTGTTCTAGCGATGATTTACCTTATCTGATATCATGCTGTAACTATTTTCGGAGGATTAATAATGATAACTAAAGAATATGCTTTGGAACTTTTGAAGAAAGAATATACTTTTGACGAAGCTAAAAAACTTTATAGAGTGTCTAATGCTGCTACAGTTGCTTATAGCCACATGGAGCCAAAAGCAGAGATTTTAGAACTATGCTTTAATTTGGTTTATTTTGATAATCCAGGAAGTAATATTGATGCTGGACCTAGAGCGTTGATGTCTGTATTACAAGAAAAATTTCCTGAATATGGGCTGATAAGTTTGACTGAGCAACAGTTAAGTGAAGTTGCAGACATTATGGTTGCATTTGAGAATGAAGATAATGGTTATGAAATAAGAAAACCTAAAGAAGCTTCCAGTAGACCAAGACTGGGAATGTCGGGATAGTATTATATTTGCTCACTTGCCCTTTACTTGTACTTTACCTTCATGCACTCTGGTAATGAAGGTACGCAGGTTATCACATGCTGGTGGGGAAAGTACCTCACCAGTAATAATGCTGAACATAGCTCCGTGATAAGGGCAGGTGATAGTACTATCTTCTACCATGCCATCAGCTAGTGGCAAATGCTGATGTGGGCAGTTATCTTCTATAGCGTAGTAGTTGCCTTCTAAATTAAAGACCGCAATTGGCATATCGTTAATTTCTACAATTTTACATTCTTGATCAGGGATCTCATCTATGTTTGCAACATCAGTCCAATTGTTTAGCATTAATTTCATTCCTTACATGCATCCTGTAGGGTATGCCAGGCAAGGGTTGCACATTTTACGCGGCTAGGATATTTTTTTACCCCAGCAAGAGCGCTTAACTTGCCAAGCTCAACTTCAGATTGATTATCCTTGGTAAGTAAATCTTGAAATTGTTTAAATAAGGCACGTACTTCGGTAAGTGTTTTTCCTTTAACTAGATCAGTCATTATTGATGCAGATGCTGTGGAAATTGCGCATCCTTTACCAGTAAAGCTCACATCTGCAATTTTATCACCATCTAATTTTACATACACGTGGACTAAGTCACCACACAAAGGATTAAAGCCTTCAGCATCGTGGCTATGACTATCTAGCTCTGCAAAGTTACGTGGTTGGGTGCCGTGATCGACAATTAATTCTTGATATAAATTATCTAGATCCATGAAATACTCGCTTTACCTCTGCCAAGGCCTGGCATAATTGATCGACATCTTCTTGAGTGTTATACATAGCAAAAGAAGCTCTAGCAGTTCCACTAATACCAATATAATCCATTAAGGGCATGTTGCAGTGATGGCCGGTACGTATAGCTACGCCATAATCGTTTACAATAGTGCCTATATCATGTGGATGAATATCGCTTAGCAGAAAACTAATGATAGGTACTTTATTCTGCGCTTGTCCATAAAAAGTAATTCCATCAACTTTACTTAACTGTTGTTCCGCATATTCTAATAATCCAGCTTCATGCTGAGCAATCTTCTCATGGTCAAGTGCTTGTAAGTAATCTATAGCTGCACCCCAAGCAATCGAATCAGCAACTGAAGGTGTGCCAGCCTCAAATTTATGTGGGATTTGATTATAGGTTACTTTATCAAATGTTACTTGTAAGATCATTTCGCCGCCTCCTTGGTAGGGAGGCATTTGCTCGAGCCAAGATTTCTTCGCATACAGAGCACCAATACCCATTGGCCCAAACATTTTGTGGCTAGATAGAGTGTAAAAATCACAGTCTAAAGCTTGTACATCAATGTCCACATGCGCTCCTGCCTGAGCACCATCTATAAGTACAGGTACATTATTAGCGCGAGCTTTGCTAATGATTTCTTTAATGGGATTAATAGTCCCTAAGGCATTAGAAACGTGGGATACTGCTAGCATTTTAGTCTTGCTAGAAAATAGCTGATCTAATTTAGTCAGGTCAAGCTCGTAGCTATCTGTTAATGGCAAAACCTTTAAGGTTGCACCATGGCGCTCACATGCAAGCTGCCAGGGAACAATATTAGAGTGATGCTCGGCACGAGTGATAATGATCTCATCACCAGCATTTAAAAATTGTTGACAGAAGCTGCTGGCAACCAAGTTAACAGCCTCAGTGGTACCACGGGTAAATACAATTTCTTGTGGACTTGCAGCATTAATAAATTTTTGTACCTTGTAACGCGCCTGCTCATAAGCTTCAGTCGCATTTTCACTTAGGAAGTGTACACCACGGTGTACATTAGCATTAATAGTTGCGTAGTATTTATCTAGGGCGTCTATGACCACACGTGGTTTTTGTGTGGTTGCGGCATTGTCTAGATATGCTAGTTGATGTCCTTTTACTTGTGTTTTAAGGATAGGAAAATCTTGGCGTATTTGCTTTATGTAATCCATTATCGTTCTGCCAATGCGCTATTTACAAATTCGTGCATTTCCGGTATTTCACAAGTATTAAGTACCGGTTGGATAAATCCAGTAATTAACATCTCAGTTGCGGTATCCAAATCTATTCCTCGGCTACGCATGTAAAATAGGGCATTTTGATCTAATTGGCCAGTGCTAGAGCCATGGCTACATTTTACATCATCGTTGTAAATCTCAAGCTCTGGCTTGTTGTTGGCTTGTGCCTTAGCAGAGCAGAGTAAGTTCTTAATCTGCAAATCCGCAAAAGTTTTGCAAGCGTTAGGGTGTACAGTAATTTTGCCGATAAAATTAGATGCTGCATTATCCTTAACTACACTGCGCGCTATACTATTACTAGTACATTCTGGATGTAAATGCTCTATATTAAAGCTTACTTCTTGTTTTTCTTTGCCTATTGGGCATGCTAAGTGTGCTGCTTGACAATGTGCACTTGCTCCTTGCAAGGCAACGTGCAAATCTACTTTGCTAGTGCTGCCACCAAAAGCAAATATGTTCGTAGCAACTTCACTATTTTCTTGTTGTTTGAATACAGTGGTTGCTTGCTGCGTAATACCATTATCACTGCCAGCATATTGTAGGATACAATGCTTCACTTTAGCCCCAGCAGCACAATTTATGATGCTATGCATCTCATTTTGTGCTCCAGAATCATCGCTTTGCATGTACTCGACAAGGGTAATTTCAGTATTGGCACCAACATTAACAATGGTTTGTAACTTGTTACTGGCAGCCGCACTATTAATGATAATAAGAGGGTAATTTAATTTGCTATTAGCAGGTATATCTAAAGTAAAGCCATTGCTATCTACTTTGCTCTGCACCTGCAAATCATTAACTGGCATAGCTTGTCCAGAGTTATCATGCCAGACAAAAGTATATGGCGATTCTAATGCTAGTCTCATGTTATTCCGCCTGCTCCTTTACCCATGAATAACCTTTCTCTTCAATCTGATGAGGTAGTTCTTTACCGCCGGTAAAAATTAATTTGCCATCCATCATTACGTGTACTATATCTGGAGTAACGTAATCAAGTAGTCGTTGATAATGGGTAATTAGTAGAATGCCACGTTCACTATTTCTAAATGAATTTACGCCATCAGCTACACTGCGTAGGGCATCAACATCGAGACCTGAGTCAGTCTCATCAAGAATAGCAAGCTTAGGCTCTAGTAATAGCATTTGTAAAATTTCATTACGTTTTTTCTCGCCACCGGAGAATCCTTCATTAATAGAGCGGTAGAGAAAGTCTTCGTCAATCTGTAACTCTGCCATTTTCTTTTTAACAACTTGTAAAAACTCTACGGCATCATACGGTTGTTTGCTTTGTGCCTTACGCACGCCATTTACTGCAGCTTTAAGGAAGGTGACGTTGCTTACCCCAGGGATAGCAACGGGATATTGAAAGCTTAAAAACAATCCTTGTTGCGCGCACTCCTCAGGCTCAGATTCTAGTATATCTTGACCATTAAAGCGGATGCTGCCAGATTTGACTGTATAGTCTGGATGCCTAGCTAGTACATTAGATAGAGTGGTTTTACCAGATCCATTTGGCCCCATAATTGCATGTGACTCACCTGGTTTGATGGTGAGGTTAAGCCCGTTAATAATAAGCTTATCCTCTACGGTTACAACTAAATCTTTTACTTCTAATAATGGTGTCACCCTATTGCTCCTTCTAAATTAACTTCTAGTAGTTTTTGTGCCTCAACAGCAAACTCCATTGGAAGTTCTTGAAATACTTGTTTACAAAAACCATTAACAATTAGTGATATCGCATCTTCTTCGCTAATACCGCGTTGTCTACAATAGAAAAGTTGGTCTTCACTTATCTTGCTGGTGGTAGCTTCGTGTTCAATGTTTGCGGATTGGTTTTTTGCCTTGATATTTGGGAATGTATGCGCCGCAGCCTTGTCACCAAGAATTAAAGAGTCGCACTGGGTAAAGTTACGCGAATTCCTTGCTCTTGGGCCTGTATCTACCAAACCACGAAATGTATTAGAGCTATGTCCAGCAGCGATCCCTTTGGCAATGATAGTGCTAGTAGTGTTGGCACCGATATGAATCATTTTGGTACCGGTATCAGCTTGTTGCAGATTATTGGTTAAGGCAACAGAATAAAATTCCCCTTGGCTATTATCACCCATTAATACGCAACTTGGATATTTCCAAGTAATAGCCGAACCCGTCTCTATCTGTGTCCAAGATATCTTTGAATTTTTACCGCGACACTGGCCACGCTTAGTGACAAAATTATAAATACCGCCTTTACCTTCTTTATCTCCAGGGTACCAATTCTGGACTGTAGAATACTTAATTTGCGCATTATTTAGCGCTACTAATTCTACCACTGCTGCATGCAGTTGGTTTTCATCACGCATTGGAGCAGAGCAGCCTTCTAGATAGCTTACGTAACTATCATCTTCTGCGATAATTAATGTGCGCTCGAACTGTCCAGTATTCATAGCGTTGATACGAAAATATGTAGATAGCTCCATTGGGCAACGTACGCCTTTGGGTACAAAAACAAATGATCCATCAGTGAACACTGCTGAGTTGAGGCATGCAAAGTAGTTATCTGTATATGGTACTACGCTGCCTAAGTATTGCTGTACAAGGTCGGGGTATTTTTGCACTGCCTCAGAAATAGGGCAGAATATTACCCCAGCAGCCGCTAGATTTTCTTTAAATGTAGTTGCAACTGATACGCTATCGAAGACCGCATCAACTGCCACTCCTGCCAGCATCTTTTGCTCATGCAAAGGTATGCCTAGCTTCTCATAGGTGCGCAGAATCTCTGGGTCTACCTCATCAAGGCTGTTAAGTTTTGGTTTTTGCTTTGGTGCAGAGTAATAGCTTATATCCTGGTAACTAATAGGTGGATGTTGGACTTTAGCCCAGTTTGGCTCCTTGATGGTTAACCAATGCTCATATGCCTTGAGGCGCCATTCAACCATAAACTCAGGCTCTTGCTTCTTGGCAGAAATCAGTCTGATTGTGTCTTCATTGAGACCAGGAGGGGCGGAGTCTGACTCTATATCAGTACTGAACCCAGCTGAGTAGCTATTACCTACAAAATCATCAATTTCTGGCTGCTTGCTCAAGATGCCTCCACATTAATATAGTTAACTTCCAACCTACCACTAATTATAATGATAACTAATTGTAGGGACTAGATTGTAGCATTTGCCCCATAGCAGTGCAAAACGTCAATTATTTGAATTTTAGGGTCAAGAAAGTCGCGCATTTGTCGATAAGTAATATAGACATACTAGGAATAATCGATGTTAGTGCGTAGATATAAAACAATACTCTTCTTATGGTTGTTATGTGCCAGCACTGTGTTTGCAGAGGGTGGATATCAGCTGCAGCATCGGGCTAAATTTAATAGTAATGTAAAGGGTATCTATATTACCCAGGAAACTATGGAAGATAGGGACTATCTAGAATACTTGATACAACGCTCGCGTGAATGTGGCATAAACACATTTATAATTGATTTGAATAGAGTTACTAAAACATATGAAAAAAACTTAATTTTAGTACGTAATGCCGGCATCAGATATGTTGCGCGAGTAGTGGTTTTTCCTTTAGGCGGTAATAAACAAAATGTAAGTTCTGAAGCATATTGGACTGCACGCTTTAGATTAGTAGATGCGGCAATTAGACTAGGTGCTGAAGAGATCCAATTAGATTATATACGCTATGAGGCAAGTACTAAGCCTTCTGCTAAGAATAAGCATGATGTACATAAAGTAATCAAATGGTTTAAACAACAAATAGGTACACGCGCTAAATTACAAGTAGATGTATTTGGTGAAGCGGCATTTAGAGAATCAACCAGTATAGGACAACATTTGCCAACATTTGCTGAGAGTGTAGATGTAGTATGTCCTATGTTATATCCATCTCACTTTGAGCCATATCAAGAGCATGCACGCAAACCTTATGATATAGTCTATAAAGCCATAAGTTCACTGCAGGGCCAGTTCAAGCGCCGTACACCATTTAGGGTCTACGTGTATGTTGAGCTTAGTAACTATAGACATAAAATGAGTGAAGAATTGCTTGTCGGATATTTTCATAGCCAAGTAAAAGCGGTTGAGGATGCAGGAGCCGATGGTTGGTATGTGTGGAGCGCCGGTAACAAGTATGATCGGCTATTTAGTATCCTGTCTAAAAAATAAACAATATACAGCCTTGCAGAACAAAAAGTTAGCATATAGTATACTTTGCTCAATTTATAGTATTAGGCTTAAGTTTTAAATGCCCAGAACAGAAGTTAAAAACTGTAATATTAACTGCACTTGGGAGTTTCCTCCGTTAAGCGGCGGCCCGCATAAAGCCATTGTTGCTGACAAAGGCAGCAAAGTTAATGAAAGCAATAAAAAAATAATTAAAAAAAGACCAGATTTAGATTCTTTAGGTACGAATCTGCGCAGTAGACTATTACCTGCTGTAAAATCAAGGACGTACACGCCGAAGTCTACTCGAGATCTTGCAAAATATAGCGAGCTAATTCAAGTTAATATTCTAGGGATGATGGCGCGCTATTTTATAAGAGTTGGTCATATTAGTGTGTTAGATGCTGGGTGCGGTCAAGCTATATTTTGTGAAGAAGTGCTAAGTGCTATGCGTGATAAGTTACGAGCGGTATATGGTATTTCAATTGATGACTCTAGGCAAGCAGCACAGTTACAGGACCGAGAACCCAAGTTTACTTTTATCCACAATTCTGTAGAAAACGTATTGCCAATGTTTAGAGCAAATAAAGTGGACTTGATTTTTGATATATTTGGGCCTGCAACGTATGGCAAAGATATAATACAAGTCCTGCGTCTTTACTATGAGCATTTAAGCATAGGTGGTAAGGCGTTTATTTTTCTTGGATCATGCTTTGATATCAATGGCAGTCGAACACCAGATGTGGAGATATCATTTTGTACTGCTCGTGGTAACTTTACTTATCCAGAGTATATCTTTTATGGACTTAATAGATTATGTCCCAAAATATTTCAGCTTAGTCATGCAGATAATTTAGATGCAAGTAGAGTGCTGGTCTTATGTAAGATGCAGCAAGAATTTCCGATTGAGGATTATAGTCTAGATTACTCTCCATACGTAGGCTTCTCATTGCGCGCATGCAACAAGAATGCACAAGAGTTGGTGGATGAAGGAGCTGGCATGCCCAGGGAAGTAAAAATTAAAGTTACAAAGTTGTCTCTTCAACACCGTGCGTAGTTATACTATATTTACAAAGCTAATAACTATAATTATGGATGATTGTGGCTAATTACGCTATTAGATTTATGCAATGCGTTTACAAATGCAAGCATAATTTGTTCTTCAGTAAAAACACTTCTAGCTAGTTCTTTACCATTATCTGCAATTGCTTGAGCCTCGATTGGATGACGCTCAGCCCATACGATATTTTGCTCTATATTAGAGAAATCTTTTGCTACGGGTATATAATGTACCCATGGTTGCAGCATGTCATAGTACCATTGTACTTCATTTGAATCATGCTTCATTAGAATGCTATTTGAGTACAATATCCATGCCATTCTTGAGTAACAGCATGAATTACCATCTATAGAGAGTAAATATTTATATGCAAGTGCGTCTGCAGGAGGTACACTTGCAGTTAATTGGTAATGCTCGGCAAACTCTGGAGCAAATGAGGTTGTCTGGGCATAACTTGTAAATTCTGCATCTATAAAGTCCTTGTTCTTTGCAAAATCTATGAGATGCTTACGATGGAAGTTTGTGTCATCTGCTTCTTTGGGCTTTTTTCCAGTAGCTGCGCCACGCCAAAATACAATAGGTGATTTGTTTTTCCAGGGGTATGTTGCACATGCCGCGTCTATTTGTAAAAACAATTCACTATAACCATGCATTGCATCAATATCTGGGATCAAGATGATTTTGTTACTAGCTGCTAATCCCCTTGTAGTAGCAAATGCTAGAGCTGGATAACCAATATCATCACGAAATGCGTCATTAAAACTAAGAAAATAGTCTCCATTGGGTAAAACATACTCTTTTTGAGTTTTTTTAATAAATTGCGATACTTTATTGAGTCGGTGTTGATTAATTATATTCGGTGTGTGATATATTTTGACTTGATTATCTTTGATATGTAGGATAACCGCATTATGATCCATGCCATTAGTATATAGAATATTTGCTAATTGAGGGTGAAATTCACCTAGAGTTGTCTCTGTAATGTAGGAAACATATTTTGGGTGGGTGTAGGTTATAGTATAGTAACTTACAAATACTAAGACAGAAATGATAAATAGAATAATTAGGGTAGAGGTCTTGGTATTCACTATGGGTTCCTAATGTTCTAAAGTGATTATTTTTATCGCATGATTAGATTTATGCATAGCATCAATAAACTCTAGCATTATTTGTTACAGTCTCAAGGCTTAAGAAGATTGATAAGTTACAACTTTTGGATAACAAACATCTCTCCTAGAATTTCTGCTTCATTGTCATGACGCAAAGTCACAGTAGAGTGTGAAAGAACTTTAAAGCCATGTTCTGAACTTTGTCTTTGTATATATACCTTAGAGTGCGCAAATCTACCGCTGGTTTGTAACTTTAAATCTCCAGCTGACAACTGTTCAACAGTAAAAGCAAATAAGCCCCCATCTACTAGTCCACTACTAACTAACGAAAAGATATTGTGTAAATCACCTATATATACAAATACATCTGCTGCTAGAGCAATATCAAAATATTTTAGGCCCGCACCCGGAATATTCTGGTTGACATCTCCACAGCAAAGGCTATCGTAGGCTTGGCTAGATAAGGCATGTTGTAGCATCTCATATGATAAATCAATGCCAGACATGTAGACTGCTAGATCTCTAAAATAAACACCACAAAGTCCTGTACCACAGCCTATATCTAATACGCGTTGTTGTCCCTTGTTGATGGGCAATTGTTCTCCAACGGCTTGGCGTAGAAGGGATGGTACTTTGTAATTTAGCTTATCACTAACGTGTTTATTGTAGTAGGACGCATATTGATCAAATAACTCTTGTACGTATTGTCGTGGTGATTCTGTTCCACTTTCTTGTTGTAACGCATTAATCATATGTTGCGCAGTTGGATTATCTGGATTGAGTTGTAATGACTTAGTAAAATGCTCTAAAGCTTTTTGTTGTTGATTATCGCGCAAGTATAAAACTGCAAGGTTATGTTGCCATTCACTGCGCTCAGGCGAGAGATTTACTGCTTTAATATATTGGTCTATTGCCTTCTCTGGCATACCTACTTCGAGATAGGCTTGTGCCAGGTGTCCTTGTAGTTCAGCAAATTCTGGTTGGCGGCCGGCAGCCTTTTCTAACCAAGGTAGGGCATCTGTATAATTACCTTCACTGACATAAGTCATAGCTAGGTTAACTTGAATGTCTGGGTGGTTTGGGTTTATCTCTAGGGCCGCAATATAGTGGCTAATTGCTTGAGATAGTTGCTCACGCTTGATAAAGCAATTAGCTAAATTATAATGAGCTTCCCAGCTTTGGGGGCCTAAACGGATTGCTTTCTCAAATATTGGTATAGCATCGTTTAGGCGCCCTTGTTTGTAGTAGATGCAGCCAAGACTATTATACAACGCAGGGTTGTTTGGATCTTGGCGTAGAGCTGCTTGTACAGCTGCTAATGGATCAGCTGGCTGGTTCAACGTCTACCAATTCTATTTCAAAAATAAGAGTTGAGTTTGGACCAATTACGTTACCAGCACCTTGCTCACCATAGGCAAGTTGTGGTGGCACATAGATTTTCCATTTCGCACCTGGTTGCATCATTTTTAAAGCTTCTTGCCAACCTGGGATTAGCCTATCTAAGGGTAGTGTAGCTGCTTGTTTGTTTCTGTAACTGCTATCAAATTCAGTTCCATCTAGTAGGGTACCACGGTAATTAACAATTACATTATCGCCATTTTTGGGACTAGTGCCTTTACCAGTAGACAGTACTTCATATTGCAGTCCACTATTTGTAGTTTTAACACTTGGTTTTTGGGCATTTGTTTTCATAAACTTTTCGCCCTCAGCTAGGTTGGCAACAGCGGCCTTTTTCTCTTTCTCAATCATAGCGGTAATATGTTTCTCCTGAAAAGCTGATATTGTGTCTTGCATTTCTTGATCACTTAAAGCGGGCTGCTTTTTTTGCATTTGGTCAGTTAAGCCTTGCGCAAATTGTGCAGGGTTTATTTGAATATCTTGACTCTGAAAATTCTCTGCGGTTTTTACGCCTAGACTATAGCTAAGTTTGTCTATATCTGATGTAGGTGCCTTATCTGCAGCAAATGCGGATGGTGCATTTAATACTGCAAAAGTAAGCAACAGTGAAATTTTTTGCATATTACGCATAAAGTGTTTCCTTAAGTTCTTTGGGTGATACTACTTCGGCTCTCCAGTCATAAGCTGAGGATCTAATAGTTCGTTTAACTGCTCTTCGGACAGTTCAGTCATTTCTCGAGCAATATCTTTTATTGGGCGCTTTTCAGTATAGGCTTTTTTGGCAATTTCAGCGCCTTTTTCATAACCAATCAATGGAGTGAGTGTGGTTACTAAAATAGGGTTCATCGCCAGTTTATCGTTAATTGCTTCATAATTAACCGTAAAATCTTTAATTGGCTTGGACAAGGTTTTAGCGCCATTAGCAATTAACTCTATAGATTGCAAAATATTATAGGCAATTACTGGTAGCATAACATTAAGTTGGAAATTACCTGATTGCCCTGCAAATGCTATAGTTGCATCGTTGCCAATTACTTGTGCACCAAGCATACAAATTGCTTCTGGGATTACCGGGTTAACTTTGCCTGGCATAATACTACTACCTGGCTGTAGCGCCAACAAATGAATTTCACTTAGCCCTGATAGTGGGCCACTATTCATCCAACGCAAGTCATTAGATATTTTGGTGAATATGATGGCAGCTGAGCGTAACTGTGCAGACAATTCAACTATTGCATCTTGGGCGCTGAGTCCGGCAAAGAAATTGTCCATAGGAGTAACATCCATAGTTAATTTAACTGCCAATAGCTTACATACCTTGCTACTAAATTTAGGGTTGGTGTTAATCCCAGTACCAACTGCAGTACCCCCAATTTGTAATTGCTTAACGAAGTTTAAACTATTTTCTATATGGCCTATGTTCTTACGAACTTGCTCTGCCCATCCGCTAATTTCTTGGCCAAACGTAATAGGCATAGCATCCATTAAATGCGTTCGTCCAGTTTTGGTTACATTCTTTAATTCTTCAGCGCGCGCCTCTAAAGACTCTAATAGTGTGTACATGGCAGGCAGCAAACGCTCGCTCACCTCAATTGCCGAACTTAAATGAATACAAGTTGGGATTACATCATTACTACTTTGTCCAAAGTTGACGTGATCATTGGGGTGAATCTTAAGCTTGCTATCATAGGATGCGATGAATGCAATAACTTCATTTGCATTCATATTAGTACTTGTGCCAGAGCCAGTTTGAAAAACATCTAGTGGAAATTGATCGTCGTGCAAGCCATTGGCTACTTCATCTGCAGCTTTCACAATCGCCATAGCAATTTCTTTATCTATTAAGCCTAAATCTGCATTAACCTGCGCTGCAGCACTTTTAACTAAGCCTAAAGCACGAATAAATGCTCGTGGCATGCGTAAACCGCTGAGAGGAAAGTTTTCAATTGCGCGTTGTGTTTGTGCTCCCCAGTATGCATTGATTGGAACCTCGATTGGTCCAAGGCTGTCATGTTCTGTGCGAGTCGGTATATCTTTAAGCATAATTTTACCTCTAAGCTGCTAATAGGGTGCGGATCACATATTGTAAGATCCCACCATTTTTGTAATATTCGAATTCCATCGGTGTATTAATACATACCTTTACGGTAAACTCTTTGTTGTCGGCTTGTACTAGCAATTCTGCATTTGGTGCTAGAGTTTCTAAGTTGATACTATAATCTTCGAAGCCTGTTAAAGATAAGCTCTGTGCATTTTCGCTATTAGTAAATGTAAGTGGCAACACTCCCATACCAATGAGATTAGAACGATGTATACGTTCAAAACTTTCTGCAATGATTGCACGAACACCAAGAAGTCTTGGGCCTTTAGCCGCCCAATCTCTTGATGAGCCCGCGCCGTATTCTTTACCTGCTATGACTATTAATGGCGTTTGCTGTTCTTGGTAACGCATAGCAGCATCAAAAATTGACATCTGCTCTTGGTCTGGCTGGTATATGGTATAGCTACCAATTTTGCCTGGCACAAGTAGATTTTTTAGTCGTATGTTACCAAATGTACCACGCATTAGTACTTCATGATTGCCACGTCGTGAACCATAAGAATTAAAATCCATTTGTTCCACTCCATGCTCTAACAAATACTTTGCTGCAGCAGAGCTTTTGGAAATTGCCCCAGCAGGTGAAATATGATCTGTAGTTACCATATCACCTAGCATGACTAATACCTTCGCCTGCTTAATATTGCTAATTGGGTTAGGTTGCTTTTGCATATCTGTAAAGTATGGTGGATTACGTACATAAGTACTGTTTGCATCCCAGGAAAATTGTTCACTAGGTGGTGCTTGTATTGCTGCCCAGTCATCATCTCCAGCAAATACATCTTGGTATTTTTCTGTAAACATGCTAGAGCGTAAATGTTGTTTGATAACGGAGTGTATCTCTTCTTTACTTGGCCAAATATCTTTAAGCAATATTGGCTTGCCATTTTGATCTTGTCCTAAAGCCTCAGATTGAAAATCAAAATCTACTGTGCCAGTGAGCGCATAGGCAACAACTAGCATAGGAGATGCTAAATATGAATTCTGTACATCAGGGTGTATACGTCCCTCAAAATTTCTGTTGCCAGATAAAACAGAACATACAGTTAGATTGTTATCATTTATTGCTTTGCTAATCTCTGGTGCTAGTGGCCCAGAATTACCTATACATGTAGTACATCCATAACCTACTAGGTAAAAACCTAACGCGTCTAGATCTGCGGTTAAGCCAGCTGCATCATAGTAATCAGTAACTACTTTAGAGCCTGGTGCGAGGCTGGTCTTAACCCACGGCTTTGTGGTAAGACCAAGTTTATTGGCATTTCGTGCTAAAAGTGCTGCGCCAATCATAACATCAGGATTTGAAGTATTGGTACAACTAGTTATAGCTGCAATTACTACAGCGCCATTTTTTAACTCGTAATCATTAACTGCAATTGCTTGACTGGCATTCTTATTTTGCTCTTTAAGATTTTCTTGTAAGGCTTGTTTAGCCTGGGTTAAAGCAATTCTATCCTGTGGCCTTTTTGGTCCGGCTATAGAGGGTTGTACTGTGCTGAGATCTAAATGCAGAGTATCGGTGTATTCAGCTGTAGGGGAGTTGCTATCCCTAAACAGACCTTGTGCTTTAGCATATGCTTCTACTAATGCAATCTGTTCTTCTGGTCGTCCAGATAATTGTAAATAATCTAGAGTCTGCTTATCGATTGGGAATATACCGCAGGTTGCGCCATATTCTGGTGCCATATTGCCAATAGTTGCTCTGTCAGCTACTGGTAATTCGTCTAAACCAGAGCCAAAAAATTCTACAAATTTACCTACTACGCCTTTTTTGCGTAGCATCTCTACTACGGTTAGCACTAGATCAGTGGCAGTTGCAAGCTCTGGCAAACTTCCTGTCAACTCAAATCCAATTACTTCTGGAATTAGCATGGTTACAGGTTGTCCCAACATTGCTGCCTCGGCTTCTATGCCTCCAACACCCCAACCAAGAACACCCAAACCATCAATCATAGTAGTGTGCGAGTCTGTACCTATAACTGTATCAGGGTATGCAATATTTTCGCCGTTTTGTTGTTTAGCAAAAACCACTTTTGCTAAATACTCTAAGTTTACCTGATGTACAATTCCTGTCCCTGGTGGCACTACGCTAAAGTTACTTAGGCTATTTTGTCCCCAGTTTAAGAATGAATAACGCTCTTTATTGCGTTCAAATTCAATAGCAGTATTACGTTGGTATGCATTTGGTGTGCCATAGACATCAACAATCACTGAGTGATCGATAACTAAATCTACCTGTGATATTGGATTTATTTTGTTGGGGTCGCCACCTAATTTTATAATGGCATCTCGCATGGCGGCCAAATCTACAATTGCCGGTACCCCAGTAAAATCCTGTAAAATAACTCTGGCAGGCATGTATGAGATTTCATAACTTGGAGTCGCTGTTGGCTGCCACTTTAACACAGCTTCTATATCTGTTTTGCTTACTTTAAGGTTATCTTCATGGCGTAGGAGATTTTCTAATATTATTTTTAAGGAATAGGGCAGGCGACCGACATTATATTTGGCAGGTAAGGCGTTAATATCAAAGATCTTGTATGAACTATCAGCAACTTTTAGATCACGCTTACATCCGAAACTGTCCTGCATGCATTATCCTTGCAACTTTTAAAATTGTCTTAAAAGGGTGACATGTTAGTAGAATACAGTCAAGTTATGTAGTAGTATAACGTAACATAGTCAGGGATAGGAGATGCGTATGAGTGGGGCTACTTCCAACGGCAAGGTAAGTTTTCTTTCTGATTTAATTGATGTGCACTCTCATTACAGTCGTGATACCGGCTATATAGTTGTCAGATTAAGACAAGCAGTTTTGACTCGCACCTTAGTAGAAAATGAAGATCCACTTTTTCCTGCATTTAATAGTTTAAAGTCTACCCTAGATGGTGATGGAGTATTGTGTGTTTTGCACAAGAAAACTAAAGATAAGAAGTTTTCAATGGCGAATAGGCAACTTGTGCCTGATAACACTACTGTAATTTACTATTCTGTTATACAAGATTCTTCTTGCAGCGGTAATGAAATTAGTCAAAAGTTTGCTGTAAATGTAGAAGATCTAGATTTGAATTTTATGTTTTGTTTCCCTAATGGGGATATGGGCCGCCAGTTAGCTATGCAATGCTTTGCAGAAATTACTAAGCAACTAGCTCAGCGTTGTGTTCTGCAATCTTCTAAAAGATTGCGAGATTGTGGTACTGATGGTGCAATGGAGCCGCCAGCACAATCTTCTCCGCCACTTGAAGATCCTTTTGGAGACCTTACGCCGCCAACGCTTATGTTTAGTAGAAGTGTTTCATATTCTGGAGCGGGAAGTACTATAGAACCGACTCACAGTCCTGAACTGCTAAGGCCAAATACAGTGCCACCCGATTTAGATGTAGTAAGCAGTGGACCGCAGTGCTATTTCTAAAGGCCTAAGATAGTAGTTGCCTCTATGTACTAGATGTAGTAACTTTGTTGGGATCATTTTAGGCGCGTAGCTCAGTGGTAGAGCACCACCTTGACATGGTGGTGGTCGGTGGTTCAATCCCACTCGCGCCTACCAGTTTATCTACCAGATTAACTTAGTCTTTGATTTTTCCCTCAAGTGATTTGGAAGTAGCCTTTAGAAGTGGATTGATCTTCTTTGGAGATGTAGCCAAGTTATCTAAGAACGCCACGTGCTCTTCGGTGATAAAAGTTACGTAATCTTTCATTCTCTAAAAGTTGAGTTGGAGCATGGTGAGAAATATGTAACTAGAGAAATTGCATAGTATGGAGCTGCAAGTGTAAAATGGCGCTATTAAATTGTATATGAGGGTACTGCTGGAACGAATTTCAAATTATAGGTCATATAGATCAACTTTGACTGCAGTATCTTTATCTTTAAGCCTTTCCTTAGCTAATTCTAATAGCTCAATATCTTCAAGAACTTCTAGCATTTTTGCATAAGTCTTGGCCGGCACTATATAAGCGGTAGGCTTATTGTGGTTGAGCAGTGCTACTGTCTCGCCGCCTGCCTGAGCCAATAGAGCGCTAGGGTTCTTCTTAAACTCTGATATGCTAGTAGATAAATTTGCGTGTACATGCTCCATAATGCTTCCCATAAATAACCAAATATATGGTCTTATTATGGACCATGCTTATAGTCTAAACAAGCACTTGAAGGTCCAACCACATCAACATTCTTAAGGGCATATTTGCAGGCAACTGTAGTTTACATTATTGTCTATAGCCTGGATTTCATGGCGAATTAACCGATTACCTTATGTGACCTGCTGCTAAAACATTTAAAGATCCAACAATATCTCCGTTATTGCTATAGCAGACTCTCTAACAAATTCTGTGTGTCGGCTAAAGATCGCACAGTTGACTGTCGTCTAATTAATACATTTAACTCGTTTGGTAGAGAATATAATTTTTTATCATTTTGTTATGTGTTTGCTTATGTCGGCGTGCACTTTATTTTTACTACAGAACCTTGTTGTATTTTAAGAAATAGTTCTGCTATATCTTCGTTAGCCATTCTAATGCAGCCATGTGATGCGGGTGTGCCTAGTAAGTCTTCACGGTTAGTGCCGTGTATATAGATATATCTAGAGTGTGAATCTACCACATTTCCTGAGCTGTCTACGCCTTTGTTTATACCTGGCTCACATCCTCTAAGTCTCAATATGCGAGTTAATATACCATCTTCATTGGGTGGGGTATTAATTGGGGAATATTCATAACCCTGATATTCTCGAGCTTTAAATACAGCGTATAACGGATGAAATGCACCAATTTTCTCTGATACATAATGGGAGCCTAAAGGTGTTCCGCCAGACCCCTGTACTGCATTTACTCCATTTTGTGCTGTTGAAATACTATAAGTTTTTTCAAAGCCACACTTTGCAGACACTTTCATAGTCTGTGAGTTTATATCAATTTCACAAATAAGATTTGGCATAATATTATAGTTTGAACAAGACCATTGTTCGTTCTACGATCTCTGCAGCTTCAGCTACGGGCAAGGTGTATTCGTTTCTTATTGCATCATATTGTGCATGGAGCATACTCTTTTTAAGATCGTATCCTATGCTTAGCATCATTTCAAGCGCGTAGCTTAGTGGTGGAGCACCACCTTGACATGGTGGTGGTCGGTGGTTCAATCCCACTCGCACCTTCATGTTATTTGAATAACATGCAATGCTTTGTGCGTACATTTTATGTACAAAACATTCCTGATATATTATACTGCCCTACATAAGTATCTATTAACCGAGGTTAAATATGAAAGATAGATTAGCTGAAGATCGTATTTCTATGCGTACAAACATTGAAACCAAAAAGTTTTTGGCAGCAGCTGCGACTATGTCTGGTTTTAATAGCTTATCTAGTTTCATATTGTCAACTGCGTATAGGGAAGCTAAAAAGATCCTTAGTGAATCACAAGGTAGAATCGTGTCTGAATCAGATATGGAAGTCATCCGTTCCTTATTAAATAATCCTCCAGAACCTAATGACAAGCTTGTTGCAGCAATGTCTGAAGCAGCTAGTAGATATGAGGATACTCCTGATAGTGAATTTTATTTATAATTTTACTATTGGATTAAGTAGTTTATGCGTGCTAGTGAGTTTGAATTTTGTCGCTTTGACAAGCATATACATTTAAGAGAGGGCTTTGATTGTGGAGTTCAGCAGTTAAATGATTTTCTAGGTAAATATGTGAGTCAACAACAAGAGAAACATCTAACAACTGCTTATGTGAGTTGTAAGGCAACTGATGATTATCCAAAGTCAATTTATGGATATTATACGCTTAGTGCTAATTCTATATCATCTTCTGAATTTCCAGAAAACATGGCAAGAAGATTACCATCTGAACAGGCGATCCCCACTATTAAGTTGGGGCGGTTAGCAAGGGATATCAAACGAACTGCTGCGGGATTTGGAAAACTTTTAATACATGACGCACTATTTAGGGCGTATAAAGTTAGCAGAAATATTGGAATCTTAGCTGTAGATGTTGAACCCAAAAACGATAAATTAGTTGAATTTTATAGGTCATATGGGTTCTTATAGTTACGGTCATCAGATTTATGTTTAATACTTCCGATTAATACATTAGAAAAGGCGTATCAAAAGTCATTGTTACTAGAAGATGCCTTGTTGTAGGTTATCCAACAACGTCCAATAATTATGTGGACGACTATTTCCGTTCTCGTTGTAACGACTCTTCTTCATTTTTGCCCTCCTGCGAGGGGCATTATCTCTAATTTATGATGGTATGATAATACCGCGGCACTTATATCATTGCAGACACTTTCATAGTTTGCGAGTTTATATCAATTTCACAAATAAGATTTGGCATAATATTATAGTTTAAACAAGACCCTTGTTCGTTCTACGATCTCTGTAGCTTCAGCTACGGGCAAGGTGTATTGGTTTCTTATTGCATCATATTGTGTATGGAGCATACTCTTATTATGATGGTATCCTATTAGAGGAAATATTTTTGCAGTACCATTATCTGGATGAGCTGTTGCTGTAATCTGAGTAAGTTGTGCTCCACCAACTTCATATCCTCTTTCTGCAAGAAATGGTGCCCATAAATAAGTTTGTGAAGTTAGCGCTTCTGTACCGTAGCCATTACGTTGATGAGGACTGTCTATAATGATCGCGCACTCACTAATCCCGGGTTTACCACTAGCCCCAAATACAGTTTGTCCTACAGTTTTTTGACCATCTTTAGTCTCAATTATAAATGAGCTGAAGGGATTGCCAACCGCCCAACGCGAACAACGCTCTGTATGTCTTGCAATGACTGTCTCTGCTGGTATTGGCTTCCCGCTGGCAAATAACCGCATATTATCAGGGTTACCATACATACTTACTAAATTTTTTGTATCAAACGTATTATCACGACTTGTATGACCTGCAGAGAATAGCAGTAGTCTTGGAGTAGTAATACAAGCTTCTAAGGCTGCCTCATTTGCTGCTCCATCAATTGGATATAATTCAACTGTGGTATTATTTATGAATTCCGGATCAAGTACTTTAGAGCCATCATCTAAAGTTAATAGTGGTTTTTTTACAAATCCATAACCTGACATGAGCAATATCCTTTATTTCTATTTGGTGACTATATCATAATTGACAATTGTATTGGTTTCTATTCTATAACAGACAGATTCTAGAATACATAGTATCTATCTGCTAGAATCTGACGCTAATATTAACGAGGACATTTCTATAGGAGTTGCTGTGAGTCAGCTCTTTAGCAAACATCTATTTTGCATTTTTATTCTATATAGCAGTTTATGTGCAGCTGCTGATACCACACTTACTTGGAATAAGCAGGGGGCTATGCAAGCAGAGCGCTATGTGGCTGTTGATTCTGGTTATGATGGATACAAAGGTATTACTCCTGAGCAGCTTGGTGTTCCCGATGTCTATGATTTTCTTAATGCTGCTTACTCTGGTGATATTGCTGAAGTGCAAGCAAGCCCAGATACTTGCAAATGGGTTTCTGCAAGTAATGCTAGCGGAGATGTTGTTGGCTATGCTTCTTTTGAATATGACTCATCTGCAAAAGAAGTCTACATAAGACAGTTGGCAATTGCTAAAGAATATAAAAGGCAAGGTATTGCTACCAAGCTTATTAAAGAAGGGATAGCCCAATATCCTGCAGCAAAGAAAGTAGTAATTATTACACGTAAAGTAAATACTCCCGCAATTAAAATGTGGGAAAAATTAGGCTTTAAACAATCGGCTTATATGCATGATGGCTATGATGCAAATAAATATATAGGATTTGAGAAAAACTTATAGAGGGTTATTTACTCTGTAGTCCGTTATTCTGTGAGCAGCGCTGCAACTTATGCAGCGCTGTTTGCCGGAAGTTTGTTGCCAGCGTGACGCATTGCTCTTTTATTTTTTCTTGGCGCTGACTCCACTGCACATGATTTTGTGTATTCTTGCATAAGTTTGTTAACAACTGCGCTGTTACTTTTGCCCACACGATTAACGCGCATGTTTTTTATTATATTACATAAGCTGTTGAATTCTAAACTATTAAGGCCACTATCATTTTCTATAGCTGTTTGTAAATCTTTTTTTATTAAGCTAGGAGTGTATTCTTTGACATAACCTTTATAGTGCAACACCAAAGGCATTTTTGGTAATTGCGTAAGACGCATAGCCCTTCTTTTGTAGTTACCGACCGTCATTTCTCTAGTATAGACTTCGAGTAATTTTAACCTGTCCTTTAAACCATCATCTACACAACCCATACCAAGTAGACTATCTAACGATAAACCTCTTAAAAGTTCATTAGTTTTACCTCTATTGGCACGTACATTGCTTTGAATATCTTCTTTTGTGCTATCACCCGCAATTGACATATTTTTTACATATGGGCTGAACCATGCAGCACGATCAGAGCCGAAACCTCTCATCCACGTGTATTTATCCTTACCATCTTGGGTAAGCTTGTGCTTTGTAAGTCGGTCGTCATGTAGAAAAAAAACATCGTATGTTCTGTATATACCAGATGTATCACTGATAAGTGCTCCGGAGTGCTTTTTAGAAAATTTAGCACTTGGCTTAGGTGCGCCTTGATTGTGTTTCCACTTATTTAGAGCTCCAGAGCGCAAGATTGGTCTAATGTATCCTGGATCACACAACTCATCGCAATGTAAAGTAATGGCGTTTGCACCATTATATTTACTATCAGCAGTTTCTTTTTTTGAAGCAATATATAGTGTTTTATCATCAATACCGCGAGCATAACATTCGGTTGCTTTTAGTGCGGCCAATGCCGTAGCATAAGTTTTGGGAGTCGTATCGAGATCTACTTTAGGGCCTTGCTCGCGCGAAGCTGCAAGATGCATTAAATATTGTTCGTAACTGTCTAACCTTGGCATTGCATATACCCTTTTTTAGTATTCTTCTTATGTTTGGCATAATACTAACTTTGTGTTAGTTTGTCAACTTTATATTTATGATAGGTGTAACATCCCTAATAATGGCAAATTGTTTGCACAACTAATATTAGGAGGCTTATTATCATGAGGATGAATAGGCTTATAAGTTTGTTGCTCCTTTTGTTAATATCTTACTCCTTGCAAGTAAGCGCTGATGCACATGATGCGCAGTCAGTAGAGGATAATGTCTTTGATAATGCAGATATTGAGCAGCAACAAATCAACTCTGATTTAATTCCTACCCCCGCGTCTCCTGGTGAGTCTGTAGAAGGACGCACGGAATTTACTACCCCACAGCAGAATAAAGAAATTTACAATGAGTATGAAAAATTGCAGCAAGAGCAGGGTGCTGGGCAATAGCTCTATTGGTAGAGAATAAACTTGGGTACAGGCTTAAGCTTTAAGATTTGCTCAGGTGCAAACAGCTCATTTGGATTACCCTTAGTATCCTGTTTATAGAACAACTTAATCCCAGTATACTGCACTGGCTCAGCAGCGATAAAGTAACGATAAGAATCACGTTTTAGTGACTGACTACCAAAACCATCCATATCCATTACAACTTGCACTTGCGCATTGGGACGTATCTTTTGATGATTGGTTACCATACGTTGTGTAAATCTATGTACTACTAATACCTTTGGTGGTAAGTTATATTTTTTAACTAAATTAGATAGATAATCAATTGCATAATTAATCTCACTACCATCAATTGTACCAATCCTTGAACCTGGTTTAGTACCTTGTGGCATAGAAAATTCTGGATCAATAGCTAGCATTACATTTGGCATACGGAGGTAGCGTTCTAATTTAGGTAATTCTGCAGCTAGAGTACTTCTTCCTACTTGTACATCTAGTATTACAATGCCATTAATTTGTTCGGCAAGATAAATTGCTTTGTCAATTTCTTTATCCGGCATTACTGCGCGGTATTTGCCGTCACGGCCTGGGTCTTTTTGTGCCACAATTGCTATGTACTCTATAGCAGGGATAACCGGTGTACTTGGATCTGCCTGACGCCAGCTCTGCAATTCTTTTTTGAACATACGCAGCATAACATCTGGTGGGTATTCACCCAGTATACCCATACGTTTTGAATAAAAATTTCCATAGTAGCCAACTATACGTGTCTTGGATAAGTCTACAGTGGGATATGAGCTATGCCGGTAACCTGCAGCAGAACCAGCGTTGCAAAACAATAAAGATATTAATGCTAGCGTAATTTTTACGGTATTGCTAACAAAATTTACTTTATGTGCTTGTATGAAAAAACCGTTGTTCTTATGCATTTTTATTATTTTTGTTATTGTAATAAATGAAAGTATAGATATTTCATTTATCATTTATTTGATTTGCAAACTGTTTTTTTATCTTCTGTACATAATTTGCTGCTTAATAGAGCAGAAGGTCGCATTTCTTATATGCAGTGCGGGTAAGCTGCTACATTTACATTGCAGAGAAATTCTCAAATGGATTGCTTGCCAACTCCCTGGCTAATGTTTGTGACAGAATATTTCAGGTTGTTAGCATAGGTTATTTTCGTGGCAAACTATTTGAATTAAAAATCACTGAAAAAATGTTTACATTTAGACGTTGCTTAATGTATAAGTAAGAATAGATTATATGGAGGTTAATTATATGAGTGGACAAAGTACGGTAGATACAGTTGAAGATGAAAGAGTGAGCGTTGCGCAAAGAATTGCGAACATAGAAGGTGAAAAATTTCCTAAAGATATAGCTATTGAACCAGAACCGGTTGAAGCAGGAACAGGATCAGAATTAGAACCTGTAGAAGAAGGTCAAGAACCTGCTGAATCACCTGAATTACAACAAACTACCGAAGATGACTTGGTTGCGCCAAAAGGTGGGTTTAATATTCCAGATTCCACGGGTGAGGAAGAAATAGTTGCCGTAGATATGCTTATTAATGATTTAAATATATCTGAATTCAGTAGAGTGCTTGAAGCTGCAGGAAGTGACCCTGAATTTAGGACGGCATTAGCTGTGCTCTTAAGAAATGGTCCTACTATTCATATGGCAGGATTGTCTGAATTATATAAAGATGTAGTACCTCAGGAAGAAGAACTTTCTGCAGAAGAGCAAGCAGAGCTTGCTGAGAAAGCAGCTGCAGAAGATGAGATTGAAGAGAGTGAACCTACTGTAGTAGCTGAAGAGGATGAACCTGCTGTAGTATCAGTAGAAGGTGAAAATCCGACAACTGAGACAGATGAACCTGTGGCAGAGACTTCTGTAGTAGCTGAAGAGAGTGAACCTGCTGTAGTATCAGTAGAAGGTGAAAATCCGACAACTGAGACAGATGAACCTGTGGCAGAGACTTCTGTAGTAGCTGAAGAGGATGAACCTGCTGTAGTAGCTGCAGAAGGTGAAAATCTGACAACTGAGACAGATGAACCTGTGGCAGAAACTGTAGTAGCTGAAGAGAATGAACCTGCTGTAGTAGCTGCAGAAGGTGAAAATCCGACAACTAAGATAGATGAACCTGTGGCAGAAACTGTAGTAGCTGAAGAGAATGAACCGGCTGTACCTGAAGCACTAGAGCCTCCTGTATCACCAGTAGTTACGTTTTCTGGTGAAGGTACTGCTGCTGCAACTGGTGTTTCTTCTGTTGCAGAAGATACAGTTGAGGAGCAGGGGCCTGCAAATGATCCAGCACCTGCTGCGAGTTCTGTGCCTTCTCCTGCAATGTAAAACGCGTCTGATCTACAAAAAGCCTGGTACATCTTTGCCAGGCTTTTTTTTATGCCTTCTGCATAAATAATTCCTTGGATCTATACCCCCCAGGTCACGATAAATATCAGCTGTATGTAGTAAACTAAATAGAGTATACATTTTATTTCTGGGGTATGAGGATGGGTGTTTTACGACGTTTTGGTTGCTGGATTGCCAGCATTTTGTTGTTTGCTGGTAGTGCATGGCTTGCAGCAGCTATTAGCGTGTACTTTATAATCTTTAGTGTTGTATTTGGTTTGTTGGCGCTTGTTGGCTTATATGATGCTTTGCAAGTGCGTCATTCCCTACGCAGAAATTATCCACTGATTGGGCGAGTACGTTGGATTATGGAAGACTTACGCCCATATTTACGTCAGTATATTGTAGAGGGTAATCTTGCTGGTCGACCATATAATCGTAATCAGCGAAGTCTAGTGTATGCGCGCTCCAAAAGCGCTGAGGATTTTCATCCATTTGGTACAGATTTAGATGTGTATAGTTCTGAGTATGAGTTTATATCTCAATCAATTGCGCCACTGCCTGAAGAACAAATTAAACAAATGCGAACTACCATAGGTAATAGTCAATGCAAACAGCCATACTCTGCATCATTACTTAATATTTCTGCGATGAGCTTTGGTGCTTTAGGAGCACGTGCAATAGAAGCTCTTAATCTTGGGGCTAAGATGGGCAATTTCTATCATGATACTGGGGAAGGCTCTGTTAGTCCCTATCATGAGAAGCATGGTGGAGATTTAGTGTGGGAGTTAGGTACAGGATATTTTGGTTGTCGAGATAGCAAGGGCAACTTTGATAAAAAGCAATTCCAGGATAAAGCACAGTCTGATCAAATTAAAATGATAGAGATTAAGTTAAGTCAAGGAGCAAAACCTGGGCATGGGGGTGTATTACCCAAAGAAAAAGTTACAGCTGAAATAGCAGCTACTAGACATGTTCCTATGGGAGAGGACTGTGTATCACCTTCCTACCACACAGCGTTTTCTACTCCTACAGAAATGTTAGAGTGGGCTGCAGAATTACGTGAGTTATCTGGAGGCAAACCTATAGGTGCAAAATTATGCGTTGGGCAACCGCATGAAGTAATGGCAATGATGAAGGCTATGCTAGAGACTGGAATTATTTTTGACTTTTTGGTAGTAGATGGAGCTGAAGGCGGTACAGGGGCAGCCCCGGTGGAGTTCTCAAACCATTTAGGTATGCCACTACGTGAGGGCTTAGTAACAGTACGGAATGCTTTAGTTGGCAGTGGTTTAAAAGATCAAGTTAAGCTTGGCGCAAGTGGTAAAGTAGCTTCAGCTTTTGATATTGCTAGTAATTGTGCATTAGGAGCGGATTGGTCTAATGCCGCACGTGCATTTATGTTTAGTGTTGGTTGTGTAATGGCTAAAAGGTGTAATACTGATACTTGTCCTAGTGGGGTTGCTACACAAAATAAATCAAGACAACGAGGACTGGTGGTAAAAGATAAAGCCCTGCGAGTAGCAGACTTTCATGGGCGAACCATTGATACCCTTCGACAATTTTCTGCTGCATGTGGTGTACAACATCCGCATGAGCTTACCCCTCGACATATCTATTATCGTGAAGATCCGGTGCAAGTTACTACTCTAGATAGAGTGCATGTTTTTTTAGATCAGGGTGAATTAGCTGCTGGCAGTGCTCATGAGCGTTATGCAAATTGGTGGGATATGGCAAGCGCATCAAGCTTTGCACCCGTAACAGCTAAGCGAGGTGTATAATGCCTAGAGTTGCTGATGTACTAATTGAGATGCTAGTTGCTGCGGGAGTCAAGCGTGGCTATGGCATAGTAGGTGATAGTCTTAACACCATTATGGACGCAATGCATAAAGAGGGTAGCATAGAATGGGTGCATACCCGTCATGAAGAAACAGCAGCTTTTGCTGCTGGCGCGGATGCTGATCTATCTGGACAATTAGGCTTCTGTGCTGGTAGTAGCGGCCCTGGGAGTTTACATTTGCTAAATGGTCTATATGAGTCTCATCGTAACCGTTCACCAGTTATTGCCTTGGTAACGCATATACCCTCCACAGAGATAGGTAGCAATTTTCCGCAAGAAACAGATGCAATAAATTTATTTAGAGACTGTAGTTTCTTTTGTGAGCAGATATTTAATCCGCAACAAGCGGTGCGTATGTTTAGAATGGCGATTCAAACTGCAGTAAATCGTCGTGGGGTAAGTGTGCTAATAATTCCGGGTGATATAGCAAAACAAAAGTGTGCTGTAGATATTAAACCTGATAGGGTAGTCCATAAATCAGAAGTAAGTGTTTTGCCAGAGTCTGATCAACTAGTTACCTTAGCTAAGATGTTGGATAATTCTAAAAGGGTTGCTATCTATGCGGGACTTGGTGCAGCTAATGCACGAGATGAAGTAATAACGCTAGCTGCAAAACTACAGGCGCCAATAGTGCATACGACACGAGCAAAAGATTTTTATGCTTATGATAATCCTTATGATATCGGTATGACAGGGTTATTGGGTATGCGCTCAGGATACGAGGCAATTCATAACTGCACTACATTATTAATGTTAGGCACTGACTTTGCTTATCCGCAGTTTTATCCACCTGGAATTAAAATGTTACAAGTTGATACTAATGCAGCAAATATTGGTAAACGTCATCCTGTAGATTTTGGGGTAATTGGGGATGTTAAAAGCGTTGCCAGAGCTTTGACAGACCTGCTTGCTCAGAAAGAAGATAATAAATTTTTAGAAAAATATCTGGCTGATTATAAAAAATCATTAGCAAAAATTGCAGCAGAGGCAGAATTTGGTAAAGATGACAAAATTATTCACCCTCAAAGTGTAGCAAGTTTAGTCAATAAATATGCCGACAAAGATGCATTATTTTTAGGTGATGCAGGGGAGAGTACTGTATGGAGCTTGCGGTATCTAGATACTAACCCAGAGCGTCGTGCTTTAATTACTCTCTTACATGGCACTATGGGTAGTGCTATGCCGCAGGCAATAGGGATAAAAAAAGCATTTCCTGACAGACAAGTAGTCGCACTGTGTAGTGACGGAAGTTTTTCTATGCTAATGGGTGATTTATTGACTTTAGTACAGGAAGAGTTGGATATAAAAATTGTGTTATTCAATAATAGCTCGTTAGGATTTGTAGAAATGGAGCAGCGGGCAGAAGGTTTGGTAGATAGATATACTAAGTTGGTAAACCCTGATTTTGGTAAAGTGGCAGAAGCTGTTGGTATAAAAGGACAGCGCATAACTCTGCAATCAGAATTAGAAGAAGGAATACAATGGGTGCTGTCACAAGAAGGACCAGCTTTATTAGACGTAACCACCAATACAGCTGAGCTTGTAATGCCATCACATACAACCTTAGAAAATGTCGCGAAATTTGGTCTATATACTAGCAAAGCTATGCTGGACGGACGTATGTTAGATGTGTATGATATGTTAAAGACAAATATAAATAAATTTAGACCTTAAAATAGCATGTGATAGGGAAATCAAAGCTTATGCAAAAGGAATATACTGATCATTTCTTTAACATTTCACCCAAGCATGGTTTTTTACCAATACGAGAGCCTTTAGCAAACTTGCCTACGCAGTACTCAGCTATCCAATTAATAATTGATAAGCTTCCAGATTTAATAGCTGATATTCCTTGTTTTGATGAAAAAATTGCGAATTTGCCTAAGTTAAATGTAGACGAAGAGACTGATCCTTTTGTGATTCAGGCTTTATTTCGTGCTTATTGTTTTGTAAGTTCTGCATATTTGCTTGCACCTGCACAGCGAGATAAAAAAGATGGTATTTACGGCAAGGCGCGTAATGAACTGCCAGCACAACTTGCAGTGCCATTGGATTGTGTAGCCAATAAGTTGGGAGTATCGCCTTGGTTGGAGTACCATTATGCTTATTCCTTAGGTAATTATATTAGAAAAGATCCACAAGGCGATTTGCATTGGCAAAACCTTGATATGGCTTGTTCTTTTACCCGTACCAAGGATGAAATTGGCTTTATTATGAACCATGTATATATTAATGAGGTTACCCCGGACTTAGTGCAAGCTATTTATTTGTATTTTACAAATCAGGAGCAGGATGGCATTAAATTAATGTATGAGACTTTGTTAGAAATAAATAAACGTAGGCAGTCTATGTGGCGCGCATCTGATCATCGACATTACAATGACTTTCGTGCTTTTATTATGGGTATTAAAGGTAATGAGCAAGTATTTGGGCTAGGGGTTAAGTATCTGGGTACAAAAAATCCAGAAGAATACCGCCAGTATCGGGGGCAGACAGGTGCACAAGATGATATTATCCCAACCTGTGATATCTTTACCGGTATTACCAAATTTTATCCACATAACGATTTGACGGACTATTTACACGACTTGCGTACCTATCGTCCACAATGTGTTCAGGCGTACTTTAAAGACTTGCAGGAAGAAGTTGCTGTTAAGCCTGTGTTAGAGTTTTTTAAAAGTAGAGATGATCATAACGGTTTGGTTTATTTGTTAGCTTGTATTGACCAGGTTTATCTCTTTAGAAATGGCCATTGGCAATTTGTACAACAATATATTATGGCAAATACTAAATACCCTGTTGCAACTGGAGGGACGCCAATAATATCTTGGTTGCCTAATCAGATCCAAGCATGCTTATCTGCCATAGGAGAAGTATTGAATATAATTAAGGTTGATTTATTGAATGAAATACATAAACAAATGTATGAGGATATTAAACACAGACACCAGCAAGGTCAAAAATTGATAAATGAGCAACTTAAAGAGTTACAGAAAATTGACTATAGTTCAGAAAAAGTCTACAAGCTTAATGATCAACACAACTTGCAAGATGATAAATGATGACTTGGACTATTGAAAGTTTGTTGTATCGATAAAGGTATCGTCCGACGGGCCACTAAGATCTTGGTTTTCGTTTCCAACAGTTGCCGATAAATTTAGATCTTCTTCTTGTGTATCTATTGCTAATTCATCAATATGTTTTTTCTTACCTTGCAGTCCATCATCGTGCTTATCGGTATCATTAGATAGCACTTTCATGCCTTCTGCGTAATTAATTCGTACTTTATCTACCATTACTACTACCTCAAATACAACCTATAGGTAATTATAGTACTTTTTGATTAAAACTGTGCGTAATAGTGTATTTACAATAAGGGTGTTAGTATGTTGCTTGCTCTAGTGCGAGAAGTCTCTCTTTGTTGTTTATTCCGGCTGCAAAACCTACTAATTTGCCATTTTTACCTATCACTCGGTGGCAGGGGATAATAATTGGTAGAGGATTTCTGTGGTTGGCAGAGCCTACTGCGCGGGCGGCATTTGGGCTCCCAATTTGTTGCGCGATTTGACTGTAAGTTGTTGTTCGACCAAAGGGTATCTGTGCTACTTGGTGTAATACCTTTTTAAAAAATGGCGGCGCTATAAGGCTGTACTCAATTGTAAAGATTTTTCTTTGTTTTAAGAAATATTCGTCTAGCTGTGTTGTTGTGTCTTTAAATATTGCAGGGTTATATTCACCAGCGATATTTGCAGGTTGAAAATTAAATTTAATTTGCTGTAATATGCCGAATTCGCCAGCTAGTAATAAGCGGCCAAGTGGACTATCGTAATAGCTGTATTGCATAACTTTAATGTTTGTTGATAACTCTGATTACAGACAAGGCAATATACTAACATGAGTTGAGATATTAATTAAGTAAGGTGATATGATGAGTCAAGTTACATTCAAAGAATCCCCAGTTGTGTTGTGGGGTAAATTTCCTGATGTTGGTTCTAATGCGGAGGACTTTCGCTTGGTAGCTAATGATTTACAGGAAGTTGGCTTAGAAGACTTTAATTCTAAAAATATAATATTGAATATTTTTCCAAGTATTGATACTGCAGTTTGTGCGCAAACCGTACGTACTTTTAATGAGAAGGCCGCCAAGGTAAAAGATACGCAGGTACTTTGTATTTCTAAAGACTTGCCATTTGCGCAGGCGCGGTTTTGTGGAGCAGAAAATATTAAAAATGTGCAAACGCTGTCTGCATTTAGGTATAGAGGCTTCCAGCAGGACTATGGTGTAGGTATTACCGAGGGCCCGCTTAAAGAATTGCTTGCACGCGCAGTTGTTGTTATTAACGAACGTCGTGAAGTCGTTTACTCTGAATTAGTGTCCGAGATAACTCAAGAGCCAGATTACGCTAAATGTTTGGGAGCGTTGCCGCTTTAGCAACAAGCAACGGCTGGTTGCGATCGGTAAAACTGTAATCAACTGTGCAACCAGCTAATAACACACCAGCCATTAGAATGCTGCATTTAATTAGAGTAAGAAAAATGACGCGCATAAAAAATCCTTTTTTGCTGAAATTTACTTGAAAAATTAGTGTACCAGCTTATAATGAGGGTTGCAATATTATAGTTATGGGCCGTTCTACAACAAGAGATAAAGGATATGTCAAATTTCATGCAGCTGCGTCAGGAACTAGATAAACTATTGAAAGCATGTAAGCCATCAAGCCTAAGTAAGTTTAAAGATTTTTTACAAAGTAATAGAACGGATGCTTTGCAAGTAGTAAACGCTTTAAAGTCATTGCATACTGAAGAGCCAAAAAGTAAAGCACTAAATTTATTTGATATGGTAATTTTACCCGAGCAAGATTCATTTCCAGAGTATAGTGCAGCCTTTAGTCAAGCTGGCATAAACAGAATTTTGCCGCGTGGTTTTGCTGGTCGTGGATTATCTGATACGCGATTTATCTCTGAAATAGTATATAATGTGCTAGGTACTGAGCTATTAGTTAATTTCAGTATGTCTAGAACCAACAAGTCTAGGGCGGGGGTGAGTCCCAGTAGCCAGATGAGATATCAGGCTAGAGAAGGTTTTTATAATTTACTCGCTCAAAAACTGCCAAAAACACAAAGCGTCAAGCCCAAGCCTTAAAAGGTTACATCCTTAGCTTTGATAGGGCATGCTCCATAAGGATTTTTGCCTGCCTGGCTTGGTTGTACATAGAAGTACAATAAGATCAGCCAACCAATTACTGGTATTATATTTAGTAGTATCATCCAGCCTGATAATCCTACATCATGCAGTCTGCGTACTGTAACCGTAATTGAGGGTACAAGAATAAAAATAGAATACAGCCCACCAAAGAAGCCTACAGCGGTGACAGGGTCAAATGTACCTATTGTATAGTCAATACATGAAAGCAGTAGAGTAATAATTAAGTTGAATAAAGTGAAATACCAGAACTCCATGCGCCTAGATCTGCCTTTAATAACAAAATATTTTTGTAACGCTAAAATGTACCAATTCATATACTGTCTCCCTTGGTGTAGTTTAGCAGAATACACATATTATTTAGTAAATAGACTGTATATCATGTAAGTAGTTGTATAAAAATTGAACAAAATTATAAAACCCTTATGCCATAAGGTAAGTAACAGTTTTCAACCAACTTATCCACAATTATATCCAGCGAATCAGTGGATATGTGTGTAATATATCCACACCGTTTCTATCTATTCGGTTAACTAATGAATGTCAGTCTTAAGTAAATTAAATATTATTTGTAAAATGATTAACTAAAACAAAAACCCACAAGAAAACACTGTAATATATCTCGATACATGGCATAAGAACCCTTTACTTGAGCAATTTAAAAAGATATTATTCAACTAAGGTCTATTATAAAGTTAGATTAATAGTAAAAACATAATAAATAATAATTAGTTTCGAGGAATAATAAATGAAAAGAATAGTAGCTCTATTCCTTTTAATGCCCAGCTTTGCGTTTGCTAATGTATGCGACGAAACCTACGTTGGTGCAAGATTATCTGGAAGAAGCATGGAGTTCAAAACTGGGTTAGGTGATAACCTTTTTGCGCAGAAAAATTCATTAATACAATACTCCGTTTTTGGTGGAACTCAATTTAACGAATATTTTGGTACTGAAGTAACTGTGTTTACTACTAATAAAGATAAACGTACGCCTACTATCAATAGTGGTACCACTGCTTTAGGTATAGCAAACTTTGCAGGTATGGGACCTGATAAATACGAAGCTAAAACCCAGATTTGTGGTACTACTCTACAAGTTACAGCTTGTTATCCAATTGTGCAACGAGTGGGTGTTTTTGCAGCAGCAGGTGCTGGCTATGCAAAGATGAAATTAGAAGCAAACTTGCTAGAGAATGATGGGGTGGCAGCGACTTACACACAGAAAGCAAATAATAGCGTTGATCCTGCTTTTAGCAAAATATATCCAGTTGCTAAAACTGGTTTAGATGTCAATATTACAGATACTATTGGTGTGCGAGCTGATATTGGCTGGGAGGGGACCTCTGCTTTTAAGCAGTCATTCTATACCGTTGGTTCGGGAAACAATGCCCTTAAGGTTAAAGCTAGAGACTCTTTTGTATATGGTATGAGCGTATACGCATACATATAATATTTCCGTACTACTTCTTACAACAAGCCCAGCATTGCTGGGCTTTTTTGTATCCGCAAATATTTGCGACCATGCAGCATACAGGTAGGGCAATTTGCTTGCTTTTTGTCTTTGAAATAGCCACCCTAATTATTAGTCTGAACATCAACACAGGTATGAGTATGGACAGGATAAAAAAAATTACAAGAGGTGCTCTAGCTAGTATGGTCTTGTTAACTGCATTACCAGCAGTTGCAAGCTCAAACTGTGGAATTTGTCTTAATGAGCCTTATCTAGGCCTTGAATTATTGCAAACTAATATGGACTTTAAAACCGGGTATGGTAAAGGGGTGTTTTATAAAAAGCCGGTTGATTGGAATGTATTTGGGGGCTTTAAGTTTAGCTGGGGTAATCCTCCCTTAAACTGATCCCAAGAAAAAGTAGAATTTTTATGGCAAAATAGAGCTAATAGGAGTTCTAACTTATGAGAAAATCAAAATTTACAGAGTCAGAGATATTTAACATACTTAAAC
>JAUIIV010000026.1 GCA_030431675.1 Gammaproteobacteria bacterium
GCTGTGCATGACGGGTGTCTACTTTTAAATGGGATCACTAATGGGGGCTTTACAAAATTACTTTGCGAGAGATTGCGGCTATATTTATTTTTGTGATCCCTATGGGCGCCTGGCTGTTAATTACAGCAAATTTTAATGTCCATGTAAAACCATTACAGTCCACCCGGTTATCTTAATAACCTAACGGAGATTTTCTCCCAGTATTACAATACACCCATCTGGTGCTATGGTTTACGAAGAATTTGGGTAATTAATTATGGTTGAAATAGTAGAAATATCTGAAACATCTCTAAATATTACAGGCCTTTTGTTAGCATGGCAGTTAGGCTTGCAACCTAAGGGAACATTTCGTCCGAAGATTCCCTTATAGCCCTTGCTAGGAAAAGGCTGCAATCATGGTATTATTAGAATGGCCAACATATCCAAGGGCATAACTGAAGATGTACTAAAAAATACAATAAACTGGTTTTTTAGCTTACAAAATATTCAGGATGCAAATGATATAATACTAGAATACATTAATAAATTATCTTTGCCGAACATCTATAAGCTTGACGATAAATATAGCCATACTAGCAGTGACGGACAAAAATTTAATGTAGGTGTTAATTCAATTCTTGCTGATTACTCTTTCAAATATTTCGGGCAATTAAAGGGCATCTCTGTATATTCCTTCATAGATGACCGCCAGGCTTTATTCCACAATACAGTACTAAGTCCTGGGGAAAGAGAAGCCGCATACGTGATAGATGGCATCATGAAAAATGATGTTATAAAGAGCTTCATCCACTCAACAGATACGCACGGATATAGTGAGGCCATCTTTGCTATTATGCATCTATTGGGTGTTTCATTTGCGCCTAGAATTAAAAAGCTTGGAAAACAAAGATTGTATTGTTTAGACCCAAGGGCTAGCTACAACAAGTTCGACTATAAGATAAAGCCTGATACAAAAATAAATTTAAAGCTTATCCAAGATAATTGGGATGATATTATTAGATTGGTAGCAACTATTAAATCCAAGACAACTACAGCATCGCAAATATTTAAGCGCTTGAATTCTTATACAAAAGAGCCCAAACTATATGGTGCATTAAAAGAATTCGGTAGGATCATCAAGACAAACTATATACTCACTTATATTGATGACGTACGGTTAAGGCAACGCATTGAAAAGCAGCTTAATAAAATAGAGTTATCTAATAAATTTGCTAAAGCGGTATTTTTTGCCAACTCTCAGGAATTTAGAATAGGTTCTACTGAAGAACAGCAAATTATAGTTGCATGTAAAAGCCTTATACAAAATTGCGTAGTGTTGTGGAATTATTTATACTTGTCAAATGTGTTGGTAAGCCAAAGCGCAGAAGAGCGAGCCTTACTACTTACAATAATAAAGCAAAGCTCTGTATTAAGCTGGAGGCACATCAATTTGCATGGAGAATACGACTTTACGGCGGCTAATGATCAGGCTTTGAGCCAATTGATTTTTGATCTTGGGAAAATTCAGAGGTTAAAAGTTGCCTAGTTAGCCTTGCAACCTAAGGGAACATTTCGTCCAAAGATTACCTTATAGCCATATTCGACTTAATATTGATTATTGGGTAGGGATGTAAAATGGGCACAGATATTGAGTCAGGAATTTTAAAGCATTTTGAAAATTTAGTAGATCCCAGAATATCAAGGAGTCGATTACACTCGATAAATGAAATATTATTATTGACACTCGCAGCAGTAATGAGTGGGTGTGACACGTGGCAAGACATTGAATCGTACGGCAAGGCAAAAATTTTATTTTTTAAAACATTACTGCCCTACAAACACGGCGTCCCAAGTGATGATACACTTAGAAGATTCTTTGCAGCGTTGGACTATAGCTCATTTCAACAATGCTTTGTTTCCTGGGTAAATTCATTAAATGTTGATATTAGCAAAGGTGTTGTTGCTATTGATGGTAAAACTAGCAGGGGCAGCAGGAGAAGTGATGGAAGTGTGCTGCATACTGTAAGTGCGTTTTGTTCTAATGCGAGGATAATTTTAGGGCAAGAAAAAATATCAGGCAAATCTAATGAAATAACTGCAATCCCGGAATTGTTAGAGTTGTTAGATTTACGTGGGGCAACTGTCACAACAGATGCGCTTGGTTGCCAAACAAAAATTGCAAATAAAATAGTAGAAAAAGGTGCTGATTATTTATTTTGCGTTAAGAAGAATCAGGAATCTACATATGAGAGAATTGAAAAATTTTTTAATACGGGTTTAGCAGAACAAGCGTTAAATCTTGATTATGCTAAAACGGTCGAAATTAATAAAGGCCGCAAGGAATTACGAGCATGCCATGCATCAACATCATCAATATTGGGGGATGTATTTAACAAATGGACTAATTTAAAATCGGTGATTAAAGTCGTTCGCGAAAGAGAAGTTCCTGGGAAAAAGAACGAAATAGAGACAGCATACTATATCTCTAGCAAATCATACACAGCGCTAAATGCATTAAATGATATACGAAGTCACTGGTCTATAGAAAACGAACTCCATTGGGTGTTGGATGTTAGTTTTAATGAAGATACCAGTAAGATAAAAGAGAAAAATGCGGCAGCAAATATGTCTGTAATTCGTCACATATCATTAAATGCAATGCGCAGATGTAAACCAAAACGTCGTAGCTTAAAAGGATATAAGAAAGACCTTGGCTGGAATCATGCAGAGTTATTAAAAGTTTTGTCCTCCGCATGCGAAAATATTGTGACATAACAATGATTTCAATCCAAATTAACGCTCACCTGACAGCATTTAGAGCAATGCATGCTAAAGCGTGGAATTAATTCTATATGTGTGTGCTTTATGTTAACGCATCTACGTTTTTCGTAAAATAACATACAACAAAACAAAATGTTACAAAAATAATTTTAAGTACAAATAAAAAATTACATAGTTAGGTGGTTATGATGAGGTGGCCCTGACTGGTAGAGCCACCACTGCTAATAGTAATTTTTCCATCCTGGTAATCATTAATGTGCCTAGAAACTGTGTTTTCATGAATTCGTAGCGCTTGAGAAAACATAGGAATTGTCCAATCCTCTGCACGCAAAAGTACAGCTTTGATACGATCCGACTCTTTTGCATCACGACACGCCTTATGTCGCGCTTCTAATGCAGATTTTTCTTTATTTGTTAAACATAGTTTACTCATCAGACAGAGTGTGATCCCATTTATGCATAAATGCAACAACTTTCATTGATCACGGGTATATATTTTTAAAACAGATATTTAAATTTAAGCATGCCCGAATGATCGATAAAACCTTGGCGCACCTCGTAGTCATAGCTAAGCTGTAACACAACACTTGAGAACATTTGGAAACCAAAATCTACCCCAGCTTTAAAAGCTAATCGTGCAGGAGAAGAACTTAAAATAAAATTATCACTACCAACCAAAAAGCGCGAGGCTATATTTTGACTAGGGCTTACAGCATCGTAAGTAACCATCGCCCGAACTTCACGCGACCCCATTGACCACCAGTTATCAGAAGAGAATGCAAGGCGCATACCAGCACCTATAGTCAGAATATTTTTGCCACCCTGTTGCTCTACTTCTAATGCAGCAACTCCACCTGTTTCTTGGTATACCGGATTATGCATAAAGCCATACTGCACCATCGCAACAGGCGATAATCTAAATGCAGGTGATAAATTACAATGTTTACCATAATTAATACGCGCACCAATTTGATAATTATGATAACTGGCAGTATTTGTTAAATTGTTGTTATTTATATTAATCGGTCGTGTTCCCGTATTATCATTTATGCTAGAAGTAATTAAAAGTTCAGAAAAGTTATTTCTGTCTAGATTACAAGTTCCATATGCCATAAGATGGTACCCAATGATTTTTGTATTAAAACTAGGGTTTGATTCATCATCAACATTTGAATTAGATGAACCTAAAGCAATCCCAAAAATATTATCTGCATGATTAATATGATCTATTCCAAATAAAAATCCTGCAGCACTTGCCTTATATCCTTGATTATCACCGCGTTGTTGCTGCCGCGTAGAAGCACCAAAACCACCAACCCATAATGCAGTATCCGCATATATATCCCCAGCTGCATAAATCCTGGAGTCATGCGCCATATTACTATTTAACTGAGCTATACGAGATTCCCCTCTAGAAAAAACTGCATTTTGTAACTGTATAGACTGCTGAGAATAATTTTGATTCGGGATCATTAGCTGTAAAGCGTTATTTACTTCATCTGCAGACGTCAAAGACTTAAATATATTAACTAATTCTTGTTGGCCTGGGTTTATAATATTATCAGACATACTATCAATAGTTTGTGCAACTTCAAAATTAGCCCCAGGGTTTGCGACAGACTCTAGTGTTATACTATTTAGGGTCACCATCAAAGCTGTACTAGTAAAAGCACTTGACCATTGTAGAAAAAAGTTATTGCTTGACGGCAAGCTAACGTTAGTCCCAGCATTAGTTGTTAATGAAGAGCCTTCTATTAACGTCCATGTATTACTTGTAGAACCCGAAAATGTTGAAGAAACAGTTATAGTACAATTTGATAAATCTACCGTACCAGACACAACTAGACTATCAAACGTTGTAGCGCTAGCAATACTGTGAGTTTGAGTGCCTGAGTTAATATAGCTTGTGGCAACTATATTTCTCTCACCCGACGGAGAAACAGATCCCGAGCTAGATATAGTAGAAGATGTGATATCTCCATTCATAAATATGTTTCCACTGTTAGTAATAGCATTTGCAATATTTGCACCAGTATTAAGCGTTAAATTTCCACTTGCATTATTTACAATACTACCAGCCCCACTTAACACAGCACTAACAGTCATTGCACTATTATTTGTAATCACAGCAGTATTTACAGATGATCCAACTACATTGAAAGTCGCATTATTTAAAACATTACTGGCATTACTAGCACCATCAAATACTAAACTACCAGCAGTTACAGTAGTTGTTCCTGAATAGGTGTTGGCACCACTTAATGTTAAAGCAGAACTGCCAAGCTTAGTTAAACCACCAGTACCGCTAATCACTCCTGTATAGGTTTGATTAGATCCTTGATCTACTGTTAAAGTAGCTGTCCCTAGTGTAATATTTCCTCCACTTGCTCCACCTCCTGATAGAGTACCAACAGACTGGTTAAAATTATTTAAATCAAAAATAGCCCCAGAAGTGTTTGCTAAGTCTAGAGGGCTGGAGCTAGATATTGCATTTGCAATTCCTGCTTGTAGAGTTCCGCTATTTATTAGCGTAGTGCCGGTATATATATTCGTACCACTTAAAGTTAAAGTAGAACTACCAGCCTTAGTTAGACCACCTGTGCCACTAACCACTCCTGTATAGGTTTGATTAGATCCTTGATTTACTGTTAAAGTAGCTGTCCCTAGTGTAATATTTCCTCCACTTGCTCCACCACCTGATAAGGTTCTAACAGACTGATTAAAATTATTTAAATCAAAAATAGCTCCAGAAGTGTTTGCTAAAATTATAGAGCTAGAACTAGATACTATATTTTCAGCACCCGCCTCTAATTCCCCAGAATTAATAGTTGTCGGACCTTGATATGTATTTGTTCCTGATAAAGTGATTGCTGTGCCACTAGCTTTGCTAATAGTAATACCTGCATCTTGATCATTGCCTGTAGCAATAGAATCACCATCGATAGAAAATGACGAACTTTGATTTGTACCACCGCTAAAGGTAATTGATGCACCTCTAAATAAAAAAATATCAGTTGCAAATCCTGTACCACTGGTAGAACCAGTACCACCTAATACTGAATTACTACTAATATTTGAACTACTCCCGGAAAACACTATAGACGCACCATCCCCAACAAATATAGCACCTCCTACACCACCACCTCCTCCCGGAAGAAGACCGGCTCCACCACGTCCCCCAAATCGTCCGCCTTGGGGTTGAAAGTAGCCTCCCCCTGCACCACCTCCAAAACCACCGCCCCCGCCACTAGCTTGGGGATTAAAAAAACCGCCGCCGCCGCCGCCTCCGAAGCCACCGCCGCCTCCTCCATAGCCACCGGCATTGGCACCGCCACCTCCACTTCCAAAGCCACCACCTCCGCCAGAACTTACTGCTCCATCACCACCAGGATTTCCACCACCTCCGCCTCCGTTATTAGATTGACTACCTCCTCCAGCACCTCCACAATAACCTCCAGATCCGCCGGTGACTCCACTTGAATTTCCACCACTACCATCACCTAATGAAAGACCCTGATTTGGATTACCACCATTCCCACCACCATAGCCGGAAGTACCCTGGCTGGCTGCACCACCTGTCGTAACAATACCCGGCCTATCTCCGCCACCAGAATTCCCAGACGCATCTTGGCTATTGATGGAAAAACTCGCGCCACCTCCACCACCGCCTCCGTTAGCAGCTGGGCCACTATTTCCCCCCCGGGCAGTACAATTGGATATTTCTGTACCACTCAAAGTTAGTGTTTGCCCAAAATCTATGTATACTCCACCACCAGCACCTAAGCCCCCTCCTCCAGATACATCACCGTTGCCACCTCGAGCTAGCCCATTTGTTAAATCTATATTTGTGAGACTAAGAGATGATTGAAAGGTAGCAAAAAGTCTATAAGAACTTGCCCCAGATATCGTTTGATTGGGATTACTAGAAGTTATGGTTACTCCTTTTTGTATTACTGGCAAATCTGAAGCTAATGTTATAGTGGGGGTACCAGATATACTTACATTAATAGTATTGTTACTAGCTGCACTACCAGCGGTACCACCGCTATTTAAATCTGTTATAGCTTGTCGTAAAGAACCTGCTCCAGAATCATTATTATTTGTAACACTGTACACAACAGCATTTGCTATCGGTGATAGTAGTAAAAAACATAATGTGGATGCTAATAAATTCCGTTTCAAGCAAAATCCTAAAAAGTCATATAAATTTTGACCCATGCCGACATATGAACAATGTAGTACAAGCCAAATATATAAGAGTACAAGGATATTATAAGCCGCAGGCAATAAATCTGCAGATGTAGTATACAAAAAGTATATTTTTAAAAGGCTAAAGTTGCATCTTCGGACGAAATGTTCCCTTAGGTCGAGTAGCTTTCTTAAAAGTCGCATAAGCTCTTATGGTACAATAGCCCCTCATTAGATGAGGGTAGCTTAAAAAATGTCTAGATTACAGTTATTAACGCCACAACAACAGAAAAAGTATAACGGGGCGCCCAGACTGTCAGCAAAACAGCGCAACGAGTATTTTAGCCTTTCTGGAGATCTAGATGATTACGTGAACAACATGAGGAGCCCTGCAAATAAAGTTGGGTTTATAATACAACACGGATATTTTCGTGCATCTGGTAAATTTTTTACCAATGACTATTTTGCAGACGCTGACATAAACTACGTATGCGCTTTATTGAACACGAATACAAGTAGCAAAGAAGTATTATGCAAATACAGCCGCAAATCTAGGGTGCTGCATAAAAACTTCATACTAAAACACTATGGATGGAGCAATTTTACAAGCGACACATCTGAAGCTATTAAGAAAGAATTACTTCTACAAGCCAGGCAGCAAATGCCTAGATTCAACTCATAAGTGCAACTTTTGATGTTATGTAAATGACATGTTACCCTTGATTTACTTGGGGTAAAGGAGTTGCTGGTGGGATATAAGCAGTTGGATTACAGGAAGCGTTGTCAGATTTATGGGTTATGGAGAGCTGGTTACAATCAATCTGAGATAGCAAAGGAAGTCGGTGTTCATAAGTCTACTATTAGCCGCGAATTTAAGCGCAATATAACGTTTGTGCGTACGTCATTAGGTTATTGGGACTATAAACCTGATTATGCGCAATGTTACGCTACAGAGCGTCATAAGAACAAACCTAAAGCACGTAAATTTATTAAGCCTGTAGAAGCTTTTGTTACAGAAAAAATTCAAGAAGACTGGAGTCCAGATCAAATCAGTGGTTACGCAAAACGCCACAATATTTTTGATATTAGCCATGAGCGGATATATCGTTTTATTCTTGCTAATAAACAAAGTGGCGGTAATCTACATAAGCATTTACGTCATCAACACAAGAAGTACCGAAAACGCTATGGTAGCCCGAAACGAATATGCTCAATCAAGAACCGTAGATTCATCGATGATCGACCTATAGTGGTTGGTCAAAAGAGCAGGATAGGGGACTGGGAAATAGATACGATTATTGGTAAAAATCACAGACAAGCTGTAATTTCTATAGTTGAACGCGTATCTAAAAAGACGATTCTTAGTAAGGTTAAATCAAAGACATCAAAATCGGTGTACGAATCAGTGTTAGAGTCTATGACGCCAATAAAGGACAAAGTGCTAACGATCACAGCAGATAATGGCAGTGAATTTGCAAAGCATGAAAAAATAAGTACTGATCTAGATACAGAGTTTTACTTTGCACATCCATATTCTTCTTGGGAGCGTGGATTGAACGAAAATACTAATGGATTGGTGCGGCAGTATCTTAAGAAAGGGAGTGGATTTGAGAGTGTAGATGACCAAAAAATCTTTAGCATCATGAGCAAATTAAATAATAGACCTAGAAAATTATTGGGGTATAAAACACCCAACGAAGTATTTTATGCAAGATAATTTAATCCAAGACTGTAACATAAATGTTCACATGTTGTTGTCTAGGATATGGAGTGAGCGCAGCGACGTTTCGTGATGGAGATGAAAATGGAAAGAAACCTCCCATCTCAAATATCTGTGCCGTAGCTGTGAAACTGTTTAGTAGATCGCTAGATGATGAAACAGAATAAAATTTATGGTATGTTCTAAAAAATATAGTGGTTGCACTAATTTGTTGAATCCACG
>JAUIIV010000027.1 GCA_030431675.1 Gammaproteobacteria bacterium
GTAATCCAACTGCTTATATCCCACCAGCAACTCCTTTACCCCAAGTAAATCAAGGGTAACATGTCATTTACATAACATCAAAAGTTGCACTTATGAGTTGAATCTAGGTTATTGCCAAGCCACCTATCAACGTGCTTTATCTTGTGTTTTACCAAGGCATCACCACCCATATTCCTACCTAGTGCCGTTAGACTAATCTTGCGATTCGGCTATTAACTGCATTGTGCTCTTTTTTTGTTCTTTCACAAACTGCGATAATTCTTCGATTGATGCAGCCACATACTCATCACGAGCTTCGCCAGTTTTAACCGGTGTGTTGTAATGTGCTAGATATGCAGAACGCAAGTCTTGATCTACAAAAAGAACCTCTAAAACCTCATACTTTTGTATATCTTGAGGCTTAAGTACATCCCCATACTTATCCCTCAAAACTCTGCTGTATTCATCAATTCGTGCCTCTTGCTCACGTGTCTGATTTTCAAGCCTAATTCTTCGTAACATTCCAATTTCTCTGAGCAGAACCCAAGGTTTCTCTTTAGTTTTACTGGCTTGCATTGCTTCATTGAAAACAGCTGTATATGCATCATTTAAACGAGCAAATTCTATCTCTAGCTGTTGCTTTACACCTTTTGATGTATTTCCATAGGTCCCTACTCTACAGCTTGCTTGCAGCGCAAACATGTATGAGGCGTGTTTAAGTAAGGATTCCCTTGAATTTACGTTATTTCTGGTGGCTGCGCGAAATTTTAATGCGGTAGATCTAAGTAGCGAAGTTTCATCTTCAACACCAAAAAATGAGTTTCTAATTAGATGTTCGATAAGCTCCTTATCACTCTGCTCAGGGTTAAGCTTGCCAGAAATTTTTCTTATTAGTTCTTGCTCTTCCCCAGTGAACATTTTACTTTTCATTGCGACAAGAGATGCCTGATCATCTGTGCAGAATAGTTCAGGATATTTGCGCGCCAACGCTATTATAATTTTTGCCTTCTCTATTTTCTTTTTTAGACGTTCTAAGGCATCTTCTTTACTGCTGCCCATATTATTTATCCTTGTTGTTTATTTATTAGGATAAGCAAGCGCATATCTGCTTAATATATTAAGTTTAGAGACAATTTGCTTAGTTAATTGATGTGGGCGCACCTACCCTAAAGCAGCCTTACGTATTCTGCGAGTTCAAGAATATGCACCAGAAATTTATCAACAAGTGAACTACATTCAAAGCTGAGTTATGTATTTGATTGGATTTTGAATACATATCGCAATAAACACCTACACAAATTCATGTGGGGATTCCTCAGTGTCTATGCACTTATATCTCACCTTTAATTAAAAGTAAGGCTTTTTCCTTTATTAAGATGCAATATAATTAAATGGTTTAATTAAGCAAGAGCTTTAATAAAGGATGAGCAGTTATCTTTTATTAATGGCGCAGTAGGTTATGTATTTGAAATTACTTAAGTCTTTAGAAACCCTACTCAGTGCATTCTCTAAACTGGGTTTCAGTTAAACTCTTCTATATTTATATAGGGGTCGGTCCTCAATGAACAGCAAGGAATGCAAAAATATAGATAAACAATTCAGGTGGAAGCAGATAGGGCTCGCCATTTTTATACCGCTATCCTTGGCTTAAACAAAGTAATGCGCCCAAAATTTTTAAATAAAGGCATATAGTATGAATCAGGAGATAGTATCTTACACATAATGCTTCACAAGGATCCTAAGATTCCACATATACACCTAGCTAATGAAACTAAGCTCTGTTATGTTAAATAAAACGTGGCGCTTTACTTACTTCTGCAGCTGCTCGATCACTTTGCATTATTTCTGATAATAATGCCTTAGCTAACTCAGATGTTTCCTTAACATCCGTAACAAACTTATCTATTGAGATAAGCATAGTCTCTGAAAATATTCTAGGATTAGATGATTTTTCGAAGCGCATCGTGCTACATTCAGATAAGATAATTTTTGCTACTTCAACATTAAGCTGCACGTTGTTCATATGTTGCTGAATAAACTTAATCATATCTATACACAATAAGAAATAGTCCCAAATGTGTTCATGATTTCCCAAAAACTGATAATGTCCAAGCCTAGCAACTATAGCTCCTCTTGGGTATATAGCAAACCTTGACGGGTTGCGTTTTGTGTCGCAACGACCACATTCATCAATATTCATTTTTCCTAATAACACAAGTTTTAATTGCTCATGTAATTGCTTTCTTCCTAATACCGGTGAGTCACTGACTGTCTCTCTTGCTTCCTTCTCTCTTATTTCCCTCATGAAAACCAGCATATCTTCTTTTTTTTGTTTTTCAGCTGCAGCAATTTTTTTTAGTAATAATTCTTTAAAGCAAGAGAATTTATATTCACTAACTAAAGGATGTGCTTGTAGCCTAGAAATAAGATCGTTGCATTTATTATTACAAGATTTCATATTGGCTAAATCAACTTGATGACCTGGAACTTCTGCTTGGTTTCTATTGTGAATAGATGTTAATACCATGACTAACGTTGTATCTTTTTCACTGCAACCATGTAGGTCCATAAAGTGTCTATATTTAACTATAAGATCAATGGCTTCATTAAAAATTTGCTCGTCTGCTGGGTCTTGAAAAGTCCCCATATATTTGCTCCGCTGTTATACCTGTAGTAAGTAAATTATGGCTATATATTAGCATATAGGGCTTTTGGATGTACCAATATCGAGCTGTTGGTAAAGATGGCGCCACCATTGATTGTTATTTCTCTAATAATCGCAGCAAAAAATCTGCCCTTAAGTTTTTTAGAAATTCAATGTTATCTTGCGGCAAGCCTACCATTGTTAACATCGATAAAAGTGGCTCTAATACCTCCGCATTAAACTCTATAAATAAAGGCTTAGATAAATCAGAACAAATTATGATTCGTCAAAATAAATACCTTAACAATATAGTTGAGCAAGACCATCGGTTCATCAAAAAAATTACAAGAGCAACGCTTGGTTTTAAAGCAGAACATTCAGCTGCTGCTACATTACAAGGTGTTGAATTGCACCATATGCTACGCAAAGATCAGCACGTAAATGCAAACAGGCAAACTATTTTTGAACAATTTTATTCATTGGCAGCATAGTTGCGCCTAGTGAAAACTCGCCTATAAAAAAATTTAGGCAAAATTAAAATTTGCGACAGAACCGCATACATGTGTGCCTGAAAAACAATCTATCTAATGGCGTTTAAGATCCGCGCAGAAAATCATTGATATTGTGTATAATCTCGCCTTTCACTTCATTAGGCCCCTCATCATACATATCAATATGCTTAGCATTGCTCATTCGAATAATTTTTGCATCTGGGTTTTTTGTCAATACACCGTTATCAGCAGATGTATCATTTGCTCTTAAAGATAGAATATCACAATTTGTAGGAAATGGGTATCTAAGCGAGTCTAAAGAAATAACTTTTTTAACTTTATTTGGATATTTATCTGCAAACATCATGCTAATATCCCCGCCATTTGAGTGACCAATTAAGATAACTTTGCTCACATCAAACTCTGGGTAATCCTTACTGATATTATCTATTGTAAAACCTATGCTTCTAACACCACGCTCCCAAAAAGGCATTCTTAGTTGATATAAATCTCCAAGTCTTGGCAAATCTGGATCTCCAGATAAATCATGCTGAATGCTCGCAACCAAATAACCTTGTGCCGCCAAGTTATTAGCAATAAATGTATATTCTGTATTATTTACACCGTAGCCATGGTTAATAATCACTACAGGTAATATCACATTAGCATCCCTAGTAGCACAGGGTTCATTTCTGTAAATTGTCACGGGAATAACTCTATCCTGAACTGTGTCGTGCAATATAACATTGCTGTGTGAAATAGAATTATTGGTAATGAATTTAGTCAGATTATTTTTTAATGCTTCTTTTGCACGTAGAGAGGCATATGTATCCTGCTTTTCTTCATCTACTATTAAGTAGGTAAAAGCTATACTTCTTTCTTCTTTTTGGACAAAACCTACAAACCAACCAACCTGCCTATCTTTATTCTTTTTGCCATCACCATCTAGTTGATAGCCACTGCCAGTTTTTCCGTATAGTTGCCAGCCGTTCTCTAAAGTTTCTATATACATTATTTTCTTTGTATATTCATGCGCAGCACTACTCGCTTTCAGTTGATTGCCAATAAGCTTATTTAAAAAATTAATTTGCTCGTCAGGAGAAATCAGTAATGAACTGGACAGCCAGCTATTTGTTAACCCATTATTTAATCCAGCATCTCCTGAAACATCATAATTACCATAGTTAAACTGTTTGGTGTAACCAGAAAATTTCTGCATCCCTAGTTTGTTGGTAATAATCTGCGAATACCAAACACAGCTGTTTGTGAACCATAATTTAGGATTATGTGGTTGCTTCCAGCGCTCTAGCCAATCAACATAGCCTGATTGATAATCCCAAGTAGGATGTGCCTCATCAGTTAATATTCCAGCATCATAACCCATCAAGCTAATTGGTATCTTAAAGGTAGAGCAAGGAGAGTAACGCTCATCACAATCCCCTACTCGATGAATAATCTTATTATGCTCTGACAAGATAAAACATTCCTTAGCACTCACTTTGTATGCGACCGATGTTGCACATAAAATCAGCAATAAAATTTTTAAAGTTTTCATATATAGCCTTATATTGTAATTGTTAATCTAAAAAGTATTTACTTAGTTTTAATTGCAGTCTTAGCTGCAAAAAAATTAGCTCGAGCACTAAAACGCCTAATGAGTGTATTTAGAGGCTCTGAATAATAATATCTATTTAACGTCCATGATATGATTACAGATAAAACTAGGTAAGCAAATAACAATATGGTAGTTTCTGTCCTATCTAGCGTTTTTGGGATATAGTAGTTTCGCATCACACCTAACACAACAATGTGAAATAAATATAGCTCATAGCTAAGTCTCCCAAGAGATTGTATACATGTGCTGAAACCTCTTACGACAATATTATTGCTTGTAATTAACGCTTTGTCTGAGCCTAGAATTAAAGTGGCTGTCATAAGGGCAATGATGCTAAAGCCAAATATCTCATTGCCATGAATGCCATAGACGTATGTAACTATCAATGTAATAGATGCTAGCAACTGAAAGCCTTTATGCTTAAGGAAATTTATTCCTTTGTAATTCTGCAAAATAGCAGATACACAACCAAAAGCAATAGCATCAAAACATCCTAGATATCCATACATGAAATACAATTCATCATGTTGATGTGCATATCTATATATTGGGCCAATAATTATTAACAAAGCAGCAAACCATAGATTATGCTTGCTCTTACGCAAGAGTATACATGCTAATGGAAAAGCTAAGTAAAACACCTCTTCTACAGATAATGACCAATATATATTCATTGCATAATTAAAATATCCGTATTTCTGCATCGGGGTATTTCTTAATATAGCCTGTGCAATAGCAATACGCTGCCTTTGGCCTCCAGATAGTTTTACACCTTTATCTCCCACATAGGAGTGATAACCATTTTCAAGCTCTATAATAAAATCATGACACTTGGCTTGCTTTGCTGCCGTGAACACCTCATCTTCTGTCGCATCTGGGCTACCATAGGCAATATTATCGAAAATTGTTCTATGAAAAAGTGATAAATTCTGCTGTACCACCCCTATCTGGGAGCGCAGAGAATCTTTTGTGTACTCTCTAATATCTACATTATCTATTTTTATGCATCCTGAATTTACATCATACAAACGCATTAATAATTTCATAAAAGTACTTTTTCCAGCTCCTGAGCTGCCAACAACCCCTAACTTTTGTTTGGCAGGGATCTCAAGGCTAAAATCGTCAAATACTGGTGCTCTGTTAGGATAGGCAAACCCAATTTTATCAATTGCGATTGCACCTGCTGTTATTCCATAAGATTTAGCTGATTCTAACTCTGGGACATCAGGAATAGATTCTAGCAATCCCAACCCTTCACGTATAATCCCTATGTTATAGATAAGCGTTAAGAAACAGCTGCCTAAACTACTAGTTAGGCTTGCAATAGCTATAACTGCAGTCATAACAAAAACCACTTCACCCAGAGAAACTAGTCCATGTTCAAAACCAACTACAGAGCCAACCAAATAAAAGGCTACTAGGAGATTCATTGCTAAATGTTGGGCTAGCATGACATTATTAGAGTGGCGGTTACGAATTCTTTCCTTATCAACCAAATAATCGAGATTTTTATCTAATAACTTGGACTCTAAAGACATAGCTGCGCTATCAATCACAGTCTGTATATTTGCAATGACATCAACTACATGGCCATTAAACTTGCTGCACGCATCTGCAAAAATTGTTGAATTTTTCCTGCCAATCTTTGCAGCGTAGTATGTGTATATAATTATACTTATGCCCCATACCCACAATACAATGCCAAAGTATGGCACTACCATGGATAACATAATACCTGTCAAAATTATTGCCAAGGATTGAGGGAATATAATGGCAGATATATTAAATATTATTGGCTCAAGACTAGTGCACGTGTTAGTTATTTTATTTGAGATAAATCCTGCATGTTGCTTTTCAAAATAATCTATTGATTGTTTTCCCAGGTGGGAGAATAACTTTCTAACTAGATGACACTTATAGCTAGGAATACTGAGCAGAGAGCATATGCCGTGCACGTAATAGCCAATGCTTCTTAATACATGTATAACTATATACAAAGCTAGGGGCACCATTACCAGCTTAATGGTTGAAATGCTCTGTATGCCTTGGACCTTTATGTGGTCAATTATCTCCCCGAAGAGATAAGACATATAGGGAAGCGTAATAGCCCAAAATACTCCAAATAGAAAGAAAAATGCTGTGCTCCACTTGTGGGCTCGCATATACGAAAGCAGCAAATATCTTACATTAAATTCTTTCAAAACACTTTTCCTATATTACTCATCCATGATTTTTATCGAATAGCATGCCCCAATCTTCAAGCGTAACTGCAAACTTCCTATGGTCACGCCACTTCCCGTCTATTCTTAGATAATTTTTACTATAGCCTTCATCCCTAAATCCAGCATTCTCAAATAACTTCACTGATGAGATGTTATCTGGCTGCACATTGGCTTCTACTCTGTGCAACTCCAGCTTAAAAAAAGCATATGCCACAGCTTGTAACAAGCCTGCCCGCATGTATCTCTTTTTCTGAAACTCATGGTTAACATAGCAACCAAGGATGGTGTTCTGAAAATCACCACGGAATATTTGGCTCAGGTTAAATACCCCTGCAATTTTGTCTGTGCCTGTAGGTTTCACCAATAGAGTAACAAAGTTATCCTCGGCATTCCTGTCTAGTAGAGTTTTAAATTTTTCAGGCGTATCTGGAGAAGACACCCAAGGATGGTGGATACTTTTGCTTTCTTTGGCTAAGGATAAAAATTCAGCTTCATCGCTGTCTTTTAAAGTCTCGAGCCTAATTTTCGGTTCATTGCTTTCTAATGCGCGCTGTATATCTAAGTAATTCATATTATTTCCAAAATATGCACCTATAGCTGTCTATTCGCAAATATCAACCTTCCATTCATTAGATGGCTTATCATGACTGAACTTTACCGCCACGCAATTCTCTAAATCAATAGGCGCATGCTTTGTTCTCATAATATTCAACAGGGCCTTATAAACACCGCTATGAGACACCACCAAGGCAGGCGCGGGCAACTGCATCACCTTGTCTATTAAGGTTGTTATGCGCAAATTAAATTCTTCATCCTTCTCAGCATCATCAGGCCAGTACGTATCGCCTTTGTCGGTACGCATTTTTTTAATGTCTACAGTTAGCATCCCTTCAAATATGCCATAGCATTGCTCTTTTAGCTCCTCAAACTCTTGCAATGTCACTGCTTTATTTGCCGCAATAATTTTTGCAGTATCTGCAGCTCTTTTTAAAGGGCTAAAGCAGATTGAGTTAAATGCTATATTGTTTAAAGATATGGCAGCTTCGCGCGCCTGCCTAGCACCTTCTTCATTCAATGCAATATCCTTCTGCCCCATACAACGCCGCTCTGCGTTCCAATCTGTTTGTCCATGACGAATAAAATAGAAGTATTTATTTTCATCAAAAGATTTAGACATAATATCTTCTATTTCCTGCCTGATACCAAATACATAACTGTACCACTACCAATAGCTAGGGATTTATCCTGTAGAGCTTGTAAAAAATCTTTGTTTCCTTCAAGAAGGTCTTGCCAGTTCTTATTAAACTGCTGCTCAATATCTGTATCTTTTGCTTCAGGATATTCATGTTTATAGCCAGCGGTAAAATAACGCTTTGTGGCTTCTTTGTCCCATATCCCAAATTCTCTATTGATATTATCTTTTATGCCCTCCAAACATATACTTTGCTCTTCGGTAGTGTATGGTGGATGGAAAGACATGCATTTGTCAGATAGGTATACTTGAATATCAGATACATTTAATTTAGCAAAATACCCTGGCATCTGGTCGCCAACCGAGTTGTTGCCCTCTCCTAAAGCCTCTTTACCCCTTTCACAAATAAACTGAATTTAACCCCGCCTAGCACCTCATCTACCTGCGAGCTAAAGTTTAAACTACTAAAGAACAGACTTGGTGCAAGATGGTGTGCAGCGTGTTTAGTAGACACTGAATTTTGATATAATTATCAAGAAGAGGTGTTAATAATGAGTAAGTACGATAAATCTTTTAAGGAAGAGGCAGTTAGATTGGCCTTAACCTCCCCCCAAT
>JAUIIV010000028.1 GCA_030431675.1 Gammaproteobacteria bacterium
GGATTCAAAACATATTGCAATTGAAAAAAATATTGATAATATGTCGAGGATATCAGACACTTCGACCTATATGACAGAAACTGTCTGATTATGTTGGGATTGTCAGGACAAGTCTAAATTTTTACAGCTAATGCTAGACCCCGTACACATACCAGGAGAACCTAATTGTAGCTACGACCGACAAGCTTTGGCAGAACCGGGAGGTAGAAACACTGGTTTTTCACCAGTTACTCAAAATGAGTTTAATACACACGAGCTACAACCTAATACTGAGCTTGTTCTTAAAATGTGTAAATGTTTAAGAGGAGAAATGGAAAGTATATATAGATGCAGGAAGCCACTTGTACCTGGCTATTTAAGTCAAGGGGGGACTAATTCAATAGCTAAAGAATATTTGCCTGTACAAGCACCCACATTAAAACCAATCTAGGTTTACAATTTTTCAATCCACCTTGCTGTTTGGCACATTACATTAATGTGCTCAACAGCATTTCTACGTCTACTTTCTGCTCATCTATAGCTATTTCTTGTACTTCTAACAATAATGATTTAGCCGACTCTTTGTCACCAGCATCTATATATTTGCGTGCTAAATCTAGCTTCATATCTATATCCGCATCACGTAATCCTGGCTGTGTCACAGAAAGGGATTCTATACTTGCAGCCTTCTCTACCTCTGGACCTGCGCTCTCCTCTGCATCATCCGCTTCAGGGGCTAACTTCAGTGATGAGTCAATGTCTATTTCTGGCTCCGGGAACAAATCTGGGGCTTCTTTGCCAGAAACTGGTATTTCAGTTTCAGAAGTATCATCAGTTAAGTTAATCTCTGGATCAGGACTAATAGTGTCTAAGTCTAAATTTGCCAACTCGGCTTCTACTGCCGCCAAGTCTTCCGGTGTTTCCTGCTTTGGTGGCGGCGCAAGCTCAATTTCTTCTGCAGGAGTATCACTCGGTGTGGCAGATGCAAACTCAACGCTACTCTGACGAGGGCTACTCTTATTTGTTACAGGCTCTGACTGCTCTTCCTGCATAGATGCAAACTCAATTTCGTCGTCTTTAGATTCTACTGGTTTGGTAACAACCGACTCCACAACCGCAAAATCATCATCTAATTCTGGCTCGGCATCCCAATCATAGGCTTCCTGATTTTCTCCAGTAGATTCTGCAGAGTCATCTTTATCTGAGTTTGCTTTTTTGTCTAAAATATATTTTTTAGCCGCCAAACCTCCTACTGCTAATGATACTACAGCAAATACTGTAAAGATTAGTGGTAATATAATACTTTTACCTTCTTCAGCTGGAGCTGTACTTACCGCCTTGTCACTGGCAACTGCAATACTACCAGAGTCATTTGTCGGAGTATCAACTGCTGGTCTATCTTGCCCCACTGCTACCGGCTCAATTACTGTAGAGAAATCTATTTCTTCTTCTGGCTCTGTTACCACCTCAGTTGCAATCTCTTGTTGAATCTGCTCGGCAGTCGCCGGTTGCTCCTCTACAGTTATAGACTGTGAACTTTTAGGTTTTGTTGGCTTTTCATCTGGTAAAACCTTATCTGCAGGAGCTAATGATCCTACCCAGGATTTTCTTTTGGTCTTACTAAATTTCTCTTGTTGCTTTTTATCAAACTCTGCCAATTGCTCATTGAATTTGGCGGCGTTTTGCTCAGCAGTAGTTGTCTTTGGCGAACTAATTTCTACGGGCTGACTGCTAACACTAGGAGCTGTAACGGGGTTTTGCGTCTGGGCATTTGAAGTTGCACTGGGTCTTAGTTCCAAGTCTTCTTCTGTAACATCAGGTACAACTTCTGGCACTAGCTCCGGAGTATCAGAAACAGTTACCTCACCAGTTTCTGAAGTAACCACCTGCACATCTTGATCGCTAAAGCTTTTTTGTTCGGTTTTTTTTGGTGTTAATATCCTAGCACCACTGCCTATTAATTCTTGCTCTGACAACTGCTCGGCAATCACATCTGTGCCAAAGCTACGTTGTTGCGCTTCTATTTGTGCCAACTGCCCAAAGGCAAGTGGACGGTTGTCTTTGGTTAAATTTGCTGGAGGTGGGTCAATTAGAATCGTATAATCTTTTATCAAACTGCCTTCAGGCCATGAAAGCTCCACCAAGAACTCTAGATAAGGCATCTGGACAGGCTTTACGCTACGCATAAAGATATAGCCCTTACCATTATAAAAGATCACATCAAAATCTATGTTATTTAGAAAAAATGGGCGCTCAAGGCCAGCGCGCGTAAAATCCTGAGCACTTGCTAGCTTCACAATTAACTGATAGGGATCTAGACCATCTGTACCAATTAATTCAATTTCTGCAACTAATGGCTCGTCTAAATAGGAGTATACCTTTATTTTACCCATACCAAGAGCATGCACAGCACCAGTAAATAACAAACCAATAACTAGCACAAAACTTGCAAGCATGTATGCACGCTGACTACCAGCAGAAAAAGTAATCAAACAAACTCCTTAAGTAAATTGTAAAGCTAACAAGAGCTAATATTACTCAAGATAAGTATAATTGGTTTTTAAATCTAGGCCTAATATCGCTAACTGCCCGCTAGATATTAATTAAGAATATAATTTTTTCAAAAACTTTGTTATATTTCATCCAAACTATTTAAATTGTTGTAACTTAGTAGGATAAGACATATGCCCATCGAAATAACCAACGATGTATTTGGTTATCAAGCTAAAGATAATGGCAAAAAAATACTTACAGTATTTTTTTGTGACGTAACTTTTCCCTATAGGAAGTATCAAGAAAGAACAGTTTGTGAAATCAGGGACGTAGTTCTTTACCAAGCAAATATAAGTCAAAAAACTGAGGCCATGCATTTAATTTACAAAAAGATTGAAGAAGACTATGGAGAGCCCCCTTATATCCCAGCTGAGTTGGATTACGATGCAAAAAAAATATTGTCTATACTATTTTCCCAAGGTTTAATTCCGAAAATTCAATTATTAGAACCAGAATTTGAACAATATAAACATGACCTATCTAGCAGCAAGGCCGGCAAAGCAGCTAAAGCAAACATTGTGGCAACCACAACCAAGCTCTATGTAAGCTCTACTCCACGATACGGTGCACTACCAAAAAAATCATCAGTAATAGAAAGGGCTCCCAGAAGTTATAACAAAGATCGCACTCAACAACTATTAAGACATGTAGCTACTCAGCTATTTCATTTTTGCAAAGTAAATCATTATGAACCCGTTGAAGTTCAGTTATTATACCTAGAAGGTAGTTTAGTAATAGCTACCAATAGTATAGAAGCAACCAACTTTTTATCTGCACAATTAACACCAGAACTACTAAAGCATATCTTATGTACAACTTATTTAGTGCCTGATGAACAGGAATCAAAAGCTCTATCTAGATTTGCGAGAAAACTAAAAGCAAGGGTATATGGCAAACACACTTTTGCTCATAAAAGAGAGCAAATCATACAAAAATTACTGAGAGAATTTAAAAAATCAGTTATTGACACAAGAAATCTTGCTAAGATCAATTTCGAGCCAGGACAAATATATCTGGTTACAAATATTAATAATGGTGTGCAACATGCAGAAATGCATTTATTACAAGTCTTAAAGTTCTTTGAAGATCAAAGCGGTCACGCATACGGTAGCCCTGTAATATATGGTAAAAAGCGCCCATGTTTTACCTGTCATATATCGTTGACTCAAGCCGAGCAAGAAGGGCTTGAATTCAGCTTTAACAATTATCCAGGCTTATTCTTTTTTGGAGAACTAAAACGTCAAACAGAAACTTCAGCACAGGAAACTGTGCATACACTTACATATTATAGAGATGTGTATACTTCTTCATCAGTACCCACAAATGGATACTGTACCCTATCTGATAGTGAAGATGACGGTACACCGCATGCTGCCCACAAGATATAATCAACCTCCATCATAAATAGGAGGTTCTCACTTACAAAGCAACTCAGCTATCTGCACACTATTCAGTGCTGCGCCCTTGCGCACATTATCTCCTACCACCCATAACTGTAGCTGGTTATCTGCAGCGGTATTGCGTATACGTCCTACAAGAATTGTATCAGACTCCACACCAAGCTCTAGAGCAGTTGGATAATCCTCGTGCTGTGCCATCACCTCAATGCCTGGGGACTGTTGTAAAACCTCTATTGCAGCAGATGCAGTTAATGGCTTACTAGTGTTAATAGTTATTGCTTCTGAGTGTCCATAAATAACAGGAACCCGTACAGCTGTTGTATTAACTTTAATATTAGGATCCTGCAGAATTTTGTGGGTCTCTTGTAGCATCTTTAGCTCTTCTTTGCTACTACCATCTTCCAACAAGTCATCTACTTGCGGCAACACATTTAAAGCTATTTGTCTTGGGTATACTTCCGTATTAACGGGGCGACCATTAAGCAATAATCCTAATTGCTCTACCAACTCTGATATAGCGGCGCGCCCTGTACCAGATACCGACTGATAAGTTGCAACATTAATCTCATTAATGCCTACCGACTTATAAAGCGGATACAAAGCCATTAACATAATAATGGTCGAACAGTTTGGATTAGCAATTATATTGCATTTTTTATAATCTGCTATAGCCTCTGGATTGATCTCCGGAATAACTAATGGAACTTCTGCATCTTGCCTAAATTGAGCTGTATTGTCTATCACAACACAACCTGCAGCCGACGCAATAGGAGCGTACTTTGCTGATACCTCACTACCAGCAGAGAAGAAGGCTAAATCTACGCTAGCAAAGTCAAAGCCATCTACTTCAAGCACTTCATAGTTCTTATTGCCAAACAGCACCGTGTCACCAGCTGAATTGGAGCTAGCCAGAGGGTATAGCTCTCCTACCGGGAACTCTCTAGTATGCAATATACTTAATATGGTCTCTCCAACTAGTCCCGTTGCCCCAACCACAGCTACATTTAAACTTGGCTTTGTTATCATTTTGCTACCTTTGATTTTGTGACCCGACCAATAGAATGACCAGGTACATGTATATAGAAAAAAGCGTACACAAATCATGGGGATTTTACCATATCTGCCAAGACTTTTTTCTGTCAATCTTGCACATATAGAGGCCAACAAAATAAAAAGGGTTAAGACATGACAAGCAAGTTGATCGACAAACTTGAAAAGCAAGAAGTACGTATAGAACTACTAGAAGACGAATTAGAATCTGTACATGAAGCATTGGCAGAACGCAGTCAATTTGCAGCTAGCCTAGAGCGTGATCTAGAAAATTTAATTGTGCAAATGCAAGATGCTAAACGTCGCGAACTAAACAAAAACTTTTGCTAATTTTAAAGACTTGGACCATTGGGGCCCCTTGCAAGACCTTGGTTACCAAGATTGGGATCATGCGTCACTTTCATTTGACGTCTCTCATAAAGAGTGGTAAATGGAGATGATACTCCCATCAGTTTAAAATATTCTTCTTTAGGTAATTCTGCATCATCAAGAGGAGCAGGAAACACACTTCTATTATTACCACTAATAGTTGATAACAGGTTTGCTATAGCTTCATGCCTATTCAAGAACTGCAGCCTTGCTTGCAAACACCGCTCAAGGCTCTGTTTAAAAAGCATTATCTTAGCATCATCACTTTGTTTGTAATGCTGCTCGGATATTAACTCCTCTAATAACTTATCAAAAACTAATTTAAAATCAGCGTACGCTTTGGGCTTTTCCTTTTTAAAAACAGATATTGCATGATTTAGTCCGCATGTTGTCCCTAAATACTCTCTCGCCTCTTTAGCATCCATATTTATTTTTCTATGAAATACTGCTGTGAGGGATTTAATAGCATCTTTCCTACTCTGCCTATTTACTTGCCTAGGTGGGTAGCTATTATCGTCAGAAGAATCACATGCATTATCTGGCTCACGCTCAGCATCAAAGTATCGATCACTTGTTACATTGTGAACAGAAGGGCTTCCAGTCAAAGGGCCCCAGAGTGCCGCCTGATTGGCAACAAAATTGCGCTCAATATGCCAACCATTGCCCAACATACTCTCCCCAAGCTCACCGCTATCATCACCTTCTGCCCAACAACAATATAACCAGGACAACAAACCTGACATAGATACACCTTTTTTGTTTTAAAACCAACTAAACAATACTACTGATGTTAAATTCTACCGCCAGATTGCAAAAATGCAAGAGATAGTAACCAATAACATGCTCAACTAGCGATAATGAGTATAAAAATTGCATATACAGATGAATTCATATAAAACATTATGTATACTATGTGTTAGGAGATTTGCACAAATATAGAACGCTTATGAAACTAGATATAGACCAGCTTCCTGGGACTTGGGTTGTAGTTGATTCACAGTCTCGATTTATAGCATATAACAATGCTTTTTCAGTGTTAATCGGCAACGAGCCTAGTGATCGTTCCTTTGTTAATAAAACAATTTCGGATGTATCTATTTACGCTGATCAAGAGCCAGGTTATTACTACGAATCTGATAAAATCATTTGCAAAGAAAAGCAACCTCTTACCATCCTCAATATCAATAAATATGGTGATGGCGTATGGCGCTATTTACAAATTAATAAAAGACCAATCCTCGATGCCAATGGAGAAGTGGAACATATTATATATAATATCATTGACCACTCTGATAAGGATATTACTGATATTGGTTTAATCTTTACCTTAGATAAAGAGTTAATCAATAACCTCAAAGACGATTATGTGCGTATTAATGACTATGCATTAAAACAAGATTTTAAAGTGAATAAAAAAGAATCTGAGATACTATTCTTTTTACTACGTGGCACAAGCTATAAAGAAATAGCAGAAGTACAAAATATATCTTATCGCACAGTTTGTGATCATATTGAAAGGCTAAAACGAAAGTTTTCTGCCAACACCACAAAAGAACTGATCTATAACGCCGTGCTAATGGGCTACCCTAAGTCAATACCGCAACATATATTTGATAAACCTTTATCAATAATTTTGCATAGATAGGCTTTTAATACTTGGACAACAAGCAATTATCTACTAGATAATATTCTATGGCTTAGGCCTATTATTAATCCTCGGACCAAGAAAGTCTTGTATATTACGTTGACCACTAATTAATTCACGTAAAATTTGAGGATTTAACAATAACTCAAGATGATTATCATCAAGCAGAAAGGCCTCGTCTATTCCAATACGTCTTGCCATTATTAATTGATGAATATCAAGATACGTTAGGCGTGCTCTATCGTAAGCGATCAATTAACCCCGTCTATTAATTAAATTTTTATCTGCGATAATTCTCGTTAGGATTTAACAGGAGGATTATCATGGCAAGACATCAAGTCAACACGACTATAGTATATGATCAAGCGGAGTACGACAAGCATGCTAAAGCATGGGAATCGAGCGGGCTTAGTCAAGCTAAGTATTGTGAGCTGCATAATCTTAAATATTCCTGGCTAGTAGCTGCACGCGGCAGGCTGGTAAGCACTGTCAGTAAGAAGCAAAAGGAATTTATCCAAGTAGTTCCACAAGCATTGACACCGCCTGCACCGCAACCAAGAACTTGTGCCTCTAAAATTACTATACGCTTTTCAGCGGGTGGCATATGTGAACTGCCAAGTGATTTGCCGTTAGCACATCTCAAATCAATATTTGCGGCGTTAGGTGCTACGTTATGATAACTATTGACGCTGATGTGCAGATATTCATATATCACAAAGCGATTGATATGCGTAAATCTATAGATGGATTGTCATTGCTGGTGGTTGAGGCAATGAAGCTAGACCCGCAGGCGAAGAGCTTGTATCTGTTTCGTAACAAGGCAT
>JAUIIV010000008.1 GCA_030431675.1 Gammaproteobacteria bacterium
AATTACCGTCTTTATCAGAAGTTTGTTTAATTATCTCAAGAGAATCAATATCCAAAGGTAAGTTAAAATCTGCCATAATCCCAAGCCATTTAGTCCAAAAGCTTAGTATTATAACCCTTATGACACAAGGGATCTAGAGCCTACAGATTGGACGGAGAGCCTTCTTAGAACGGAATATCATCATCAAAATCAGCAGCTACTGGCTCTTGACTAACTGGCGCAGCAGCTTCGGTTGGCATTGGCGCAGAAGCACTTGCACCACCACCTTTGGCATCTAACATTTGCATGCTGTTAGCAATAATTTCTGTGGTATAGCGATCATTACCTGCTTGGTCTTGCCACTTATTAGTACGTAGTGAACCCTCTATGTAAACTTTAGATCCCTTACGCAAATACTCACTGGCAATTTCTGCAAGACGACTAAAGAATACTATACGATGCCATTCGGTACGTTCTTGGTTTTCACCTGTTTGTTTATCTTTCCAACCATCTGATGTTGCGACACGGATATTAGTTACCGCCGCACCGCTTGGCAAATAACGTACTTCTGGATCAGAGCCCAAATTACCGATAATTATTACTTTATTTACACCTCTTGCCATTTTTCACCTCTTAAATAATAAACTCTTTGTCTCTAACACCATCTTTTAGCTTGATAAAGCCTGCTTAAATGCCAATGGAGAAGAATATAATAACCAAATAAGCGCTAATCCTACACTAAATCCAACTACAGCTAGCACCCCAAATTCGCCATGCAGCCACCCGCCTATCATACCACCAAAGAACACCCCCATAAACTGCAAAGTGGCATACATCCCCATAGCAGCACCACGTTTATGCTCCAACACATGTTTACCAACCAAGGTTGGCAAACTGGCTTCCAGCACGCAAAATGCCGTAAAGTATATCAATAACGACATGCATGAGGCTTGTACACTAGAAAATAACAGCAACATAATAGGGCTGATAACTAAACCAACTATTGCAGTGCGCAATACAGTAGCTAAATCACCTGTACGTTCAGCAAACTTAATTACTTGCCAACAAATTAACATCGCTACTGTCAACACCGCACAATACAATTTCCAAGTTTGTTGATCTGCAACCCCACGCTGCTGCAACATTACTGGAATTACCAAGAATAAACCAGCCAAGCTTGCGTGCAAGACAAATGCTCCTAAATTGTATGAGAGCAACTGACGTGAATCCGGTAACTTTGGTTTACTAACCGCATAATTGGAGGCATGCGCTGGCAAAAGCACCAATAACCCTATACAGGCTAAAGCCATACCCCCAGTAACCACAAAAATACTCGATATACCAAAATGCTGATTAAGCCATGGACCCAAAATCAAAGCCAGCACAAAAGCTAAGCCAATGCTCGCTCCCAATACTGCCATAGCGCGGCCACGGATACGCTCACTAGTGCGATCAATTAACGTTGCAATTACCACGCTACCTATAGCTCCACAGCCTTGTAATGCACGCCCTAGGATTAATATATATATATTTGTCGCCACGGCACATATCATGCTACCTAACAAAATACATAATAAGCCGGTAAAAATTAATGGTTTACGACCAAATTTATCCGACAACACGCCAAATGGCACCTGCAATAGTGCCTGTAACAACCCATAGACACCCACAGCCATACCAATTGCTTTCGCAGTAGCACCTTCGTAAGAGTAGGCAGCAACTGCAAACACTGGCAACAACATACATAAGCCCAACATGCGTAAAGCAAATATACTAGCTAATACCAACACTGTGCGTAATTCTTGCGGGCTCATAATCAACTTCTCTGGTAATTTATATAGGTCCTGGTATAGTAGCAGGTTGTTTAGGTTATGTGTAAGAGTAGAGCGTTATGGACAAAATAACTATTAGAGGTGCCAGAACTCACAACCTCAAAAATCTAAATCTTGAGTTACCACGCGATAAATTAATTGTGATAACCGGCTTATCTGGCTCGGGAAAATCTTCGCTGGCTTTTGATACCCTATACGCTGAAGGCCAAAGGCGTTATGTAGAATCACTCTCAGCTTACGCAAGACAATTCTTATCCGTAATGGAAAAACCAGATGTAGATCACATCGAAGGTTTATCGCCAGCAATATCTATAGAACAAAAGTCTACTTCACATAACCCACGCAGTACGGTCGGAACAGTAACAGAAATTTATGATTACTTGCGTCTACTATACGCCCGTGTTGGTCAACCACGTTGCCCAACACATAATACAACCCTCGAAGCACAAACCATAAGTCAGATTGTCGACCATGTACTTAGCTACCCCGAAGACACTAAGATAATGCTATTAGCACCGATTGCTACCAATCGTAAAGGTGAGTACACCCAAGAATTAGAGTCGCTACGTAGCCAAGGCTTTGTGCGCGCGCGCATTGATGGAGAGGTAATAGAATTAGACAATGCTCCCAAATTAGCTCTGCATAAAAAACATACTATAGAAGTAATTGTCGACAGACTTAAAGTAAAGGCTGACAATCAATCACGTATTGCTGACTCACTAGAAACAGCCGTAAATCTATCTGGCAGTGTAGTCACGATTACTCTCATGGATAGCAATAAAGAAACTACTTTCTCTACAAAGTTTTCATGTGCGAAATGCGGCTATAGCATTACAGAATTAGAGCCTCGTATCTTTTCTTTTAACAACCCTGCTGGTGCATGTCAGACATGTGATGGATTAGGCGTCAAACAATTTATGGATGCCAATAAAATTGTTCATGATTCAGAGTTTAGTTTATCTGAGGGAGCTATTCGTGGTTGGGACAAGCATAATTACTATTTTTACAGCATGCTATCTTCTTTAGCCAAACATTATAAATTTGATTTGGACAAACCATTTAACAAATTAACCAAGAAAGTACAAAAAATCATTTTATATGGCAGTGGTGATGAAGAGATTAAGTTTGTCTTTCAGCAAGACAATGGGCGTAGAGTCACAAAAAAACATCCTTTTGAAGGCGTGATCCCCAATATGGAGCGCCGCTATCAAAATACGGAATCAGAATATATACGTGAGGAGCTCAGCAAATATTTAACACAGCAAGCATGCCCAGAGTGCGGTGGCAGCAGACTTAACGAGGCTGCGCGTAATGTTTTTATAGATGATCAGAAAATATTTGATATAACCGCCCTATCTATTGGGCACGCCGTAGAATTTTTTAGCAACCTAAAATTGACTGGCTGGCGTGAAAAAGTCGCAAACAAAATCCTTAAGGAGATAATCGCTAGACTTAGTTTCTTAATGAATGTAGGACTAGATTATCTTAACCTAAGCCGCCAAGCAGATACACTATCTGGAGGCGAGGCACAACGTATTCGTCTTGCAAGTCAAATAGGCGCAGGATTAGTAGGTGTACTGTACGTACTCGATGAACCATCTATTGGTTTACATCAACGTGATAATGAGCGTCTCTTAGATACTTTAATTCATTTACGTGATATTGGAAACACTGTAATTGTAGTTGAGCACGATGAAGATGCTATTCGCGCAGCCGACAATGTATTAGACATCGGCCCTGGCGCTGGTATACATGGCGGTGAAATTGTCGCTCATGGCACCCCAGAAGAGATTATGCAAAGCACAAACTCTTTAACTGGTAAATATCTATCCGGCCGCGAAAAAATTGAAGTGCCTAAAAAGCGAGTAAAGAATAATCCAAAGGAACAAATTAAACTTACTGGAGCCGCATCTAATAATTTACACAATCTAGATATAGAATTTCCTATCGGTTTGATGACTTGTGTAACAGGAGTATCAGGATCTGGTAAATCAACCTTGATTAACAATACACTATATCCTCTAGCGGCTAACCTACTTAATGGCGCTGAGCGTGATATGATTGGCAAACACAAAAGAATCACCGGTCTTGATAAATTAGACAAGGTAATTGAAATCTCGCAAAGCCCTATAGGACGCACCCCTAGATCAAATCCAGCAACATACACCGGCATGTTCACCGATATACGTGACTTGTTTGCCGGCACCCAAGAAGCACGTAGTCGTGGCTATAAGCCAGGCCGCTTTAGTTTTAATGTTAAAGGCGGACGATGTGAAGCATGTAGTGGTGATGGCTTAATAAAAGTAGAAATGCACTTTTTGCCAGACATTTATGTAGTATGTGATGTATGCCACGGCAAACGTTACAATCGTGAAACCCTAGAGGTTTTATACAAAGGCAAAAACATCCACGAAGTGTTAGAAATGACTGTAGAAGAGGCAATGATCTTCTTCCAAGCAGTGCCCAGTTTGGCAAAAAAACTTGGTACTCTACTCGATGTAGGATTGGGATACATAAAAATAGGGCAAAGTGCTACAACCTTATCTGGAGGTGAGGCACAACGAGTAAAATTAGCTAAAGAGTTAGCCAGGCGTGATACTGGACAAACTCTCTATATACTTGATGAGCCAACCACAGGCCTGCACTTCCATGATGTAAAACGCTTGCTAGATGTATTATTTAGACTCAAAGAAAAAGGCAATACAATCATAGTGATTGAGCATAACCTAGATGTCATAAAAACTGCTGACTGGATTATAGACTTAGGCCCTGAAGGTGGCGATGGTGGCGGACAAATAGTTGCTACAGGCACTCCAGAGCAGGTTGCAAAAGTTAAAAAATCCTACACAGGTAAGTTTCTGGGCCCAATGTTGTAGAGTAAGTCATATGTGGGTAAATGATACTAAAGATGCGGATATTCCAAGGGATCATATAGCATTAATATCTGATGCCGGCGCCTTGAGTGCTAGACTGCGCGTGGGGTACAGAGAATTAGCTGTACAGCTACAATCTCAACGCCTCAGCACTGCATTCGCAGATGAAAAAAATATACTAGCTATTGATGAAAATAACTCTTTAATCAGAAAAGTACATATTGTTGGAGATCAAAAGCCCCTGGTACATGGTCGTGTAGTTGTACCCAACGCCACGTACAGAAAATTTCAGATAGAACTTGACCTCTTAGGAACTAAATTTATAGGAGAAACCTTACTCTATGATAGACCTGGCGTATCTAGATCAGCGTTTCAATATGCCAAAGTAGCAGAAGGATTATGGGCTAGGAGATCACTTTTTACCATAGAGGGCTATAATCTACTTATAACCGAAGTTTTTTTACCAACTCTAATTATCGACAAGGATTAGTTATTTCTACATATACAGTACATTGCGATTGTCGCAAGGTTGAAATTTCAATACAAGATATGCCTAAGGTACACGCATACTGTCATTGCTCTGATTGTAGAGAGCTATTACAAGTACCATTTCATAGTGTACTCGCATTTGCACCAGAGAAAGTGCAAGTAACCCAAGGAGCTAAAGAAGTAATTGCCTATCAGCACCCAACAAAGAAAATGCAAAGAATATTTTGTAAACTCTGTGGAGAGGTATTATATAACACTAATGCGATGGGATGGAAATTAATATCACAATTACTCTTTAAGAAATGTAATAACAACTCTCTCCCCATGGAGTTTAAACCGACAAAGCACTTTTTTTACAAAGATAGAGTCATAGATATTAATGATCATTTAGAGAAAAGTGATTAAGTTCCCAGAACCGCGCTACCGAAGTTATTGTCGTTGCATCCTACTGGCAACACATCTAATGGCAACATAGTGGTTCCCTCATCCCAACGTCCACAATAAGTAATATAGTTATCTTGAGCATCTATATACGTGCTTAGGGTAAACTTACAATAGCCACAATTATGAATAGCAGATGCACTTGCGTTGGTAGCAGGTACAGAGAAACCTGCAATGTCAGCACCAATTTCATCAGATACTGAAACATTAACTGTAAACCATAAGTTGGGGTGCGCACCATATTCTGTCCCAACCCAAATATAATGGACACTATCATTGCTAATATCACCCCAGTCGCCACCTACAGTAAGTCCCATAACCTCTGTTGGCCAAGAATTGTTGAGCTCATAATACTCAAGAATTGCAGAGTGATACATCTTCGCGTAATCCACTGCCTTGGCAATTTTAACCGCGCGCACATAGTCCTTGTATGCAGGTACAGCAACCGTAGATATTAATGCTACTATTGCAATTACAACCATTAATTCTATAAGACTGAAGGCCTTTAACATAAGCACCTGCAAATTTAATTTTGTAAATTATAGCATGTATTTGATAATATATTTTCAGATGTAACCACCCCTAATAACAGTAATATACACTAATTATAATAATATCTTATACTCATCAAAATAGGATCATTATAGACATACAATTTGCAGCAGATAAACCACCAGACACCTCTCATATATCCAGCAAAATAAAACAAAAAAACTAAGAAGCGCTATAATTCCAGCCTGTACTATGGAGATAATAATATGAATGAATTGCTTACAAAATCTATAGGATATATGATAGCCCAAGCCATAAAAATATTAATGTCCGGGCCCGCAAAAACTAAAGAACAGCCTATAACAAAGAAAGAACAAGAGGTGATAGACGCACTTCAAAAGATTATAAATTTGCTTCCTAAAGAAGTAAAGTTGACAAATTGTCGCGTGTTATCTGTATATCTACCACAACATCTAAAAGCAAACATACTTGGATTTGCACATCCATCAAGATACCACCGTACAATAGACGAGAATAAAGTGATGGAAATTGTTGCATGTCGTTCCCAAACACTTATATCATTAGACCCAATTATCTGGCCTCTAAAAGAAATTTTTCGCAAAAGCGGAGGAAAATATTATTGTTTGCCAGTTACCGATTTTGAGGCACCAACACCTGATTAATTTAAACAAGCTTATCTTATAGTAAAAAAATCAGCAGTAGACAAAAAGAATATTGCTATACATTGTGGAGAAGGATATGGTAGAACAGGAACAATGTTAGCTGGAATCTTGTTGCAGTCACAATTAGAAAATATATTTATAGAATCTCAACAGACATTCCGGAATTATTCACTTCAAGAAAGAAGCACTATTAATTTAGGCCACTATTCTGAAGTACCGAAAGCACAGACTACTAATTTAGTTGCGAGAGTTATAAAAGAAGCGAGAGCACCATTGATTGAAACTTCACTTCTCAATACAAAAGGTGAATCTGTAGAAAATAAGGATCAAGTATTGGGGTTAATGAGATTAGAGCGTATTCTGGTAGAAGAATATCGAAGTAAATTAGGCTATGATGCCGGAGCCTCTCAAGTTAGTGCAGATGATTCTATAAGTAGACAAATATATCCAAACCCAGGCAACAGATTTTATCGCAGTAAAATGTAAGATAGAAAATAAATTAATTTATATAGAATAAAATTATATGAGTGGAAAAGATAATCATACAACAAAAAGACCGTCACAATTATATAATGTTACAAAAATTGATTGTACTATAGATGGAAATCCCGTAGTATTATATGGTTTCGCGCACCCTGAATTATCGTCTAATGACATAAATCTAACGATGTCAGAAATTTTCACTATGGCACAGACTCTTATATCATTAGAAAGTCAATATAATTACATAAAACGAATATTTAGCACTTATCCTGGTGCACAACATCACGATATACCTATAGAAGACTTTGAGGCTCCTACACTAGAACAGTATCAAGATGCCTATCAAATAGTAAGTAGCTCCGCTAAAAATGGACAGAATGTTGCAGTCCATTGTCGCGGGGGATATGGACGTACTGGGTCAATATTGGCTTGTATATTGTTATACAATCTACTTGAGAAACAATTTAAAAATGATCCTAAAAGTTTTGACAAGTATAATATAGATGAACGATACACCATTGATGTTGCAATACCATCTCGTAGTAATGTGCCATGTACACAAGCAGTATATAAATGCATAATGCAATTAAGGGATAGTAAGGGTGATGCATCTAAAAATCATGCAATCTGCCCACAGTATGTAGAAACTGCAGAGCAGGTAACATCTTTGGTTGATTTAGAAAAAATGATAGTGAGCGAATATATAAAAAAAGTCATAAAACACCTCTAAAAGAGGGAGATAATATAAGAAATCATCTGCAACCTAAATTATAATTTGCTACTGATAGTTATAATATAGAAAATCATCCTTTAAATATGTTACATTTATCCACCAAAACTTGGGGTAATAAACATGGTTAATAAAGAATTAATATTTTCACAAACTTGGACTCAAACAAATTCTATCAATTACAAGGATCAACTTGCACAACAAGATATACCTCATCTCATTTTAGCTACAACGTGTATATTACTAAGTATTTCCATGGCACTAAAATATCCAAATAGTAAAGTTGGCAGCCTTTTTTCAGGAGCGCTACTTGCTATATGCGTATATCTGCAAAGAAACCAATTAATACTCCAGGATAAGGTGGTGAGGGGTTGTCAACTTACGGATAATGGTGATATATGTGATGAAAGAAGCATATTATATCAACTCACAGTTGATGCTGTGCTTGCATTCATTTCATACTTATACGTAAAACACCTTTTGTGCCCAGGCCTAGCCGAGAAACACAGCAAAAAGAGTCTTGTAAAGGCTCCGAAGGCCCGGCTTACATATACAACTCTATCCATATAGTAGTATATGCTTTACTAGTAGTTTTCTATCCAGGGAAGAACGATGCTGGTCTAGAACTATTATGTTGTCTATACTGTCTTTGTATTGTATTTGCAGCACTTTGCTCCACCTTGCTAAGTTCACCTAGTTTAACACGGGCACAAGATGTAACAACTTGATCGTATGCAAAAGAAAGACTCGGCGGCAATTCTTCACGGTATATAGTACGCAAGCTACTTGTAATTGGTGCAATGCATTCGACTTTAAAAATTTCTCTAGCAATTAAATCTTTTATACATTGTCTACTTGGATTGTCATCAGCATTATAGGGGAGAGAAATCATCTCGTTTACTTGATCTGGATGCTTAAGTTCAGCACCAAAATATACCAACATAGCAGCTGCGTGAATCAAAGTATTATCTGTTACAAAGCTAGTTAATTGGGTTGGAATGTTATCTATATCATCACCTTCAACAAACTCAAAATACCAACCACCATCTAAAAATAGCTTATAGAAAACATCCTGTGCATTTACTCCTGCATTTAGAAAAGTATAGGCAATACGCATATACTGCTGGGAAGCTGCTACTCTGTTAGCTTTAGCATCCTCTTGTGTACGACGCAATGCTCTTGCAGCAAGAAATGTATAATCTCCTTTTATTTCTTTCGCATTTATTAAACGATTATTGTTTAGTGTAGATTGCTCGATTATTCTTCCATTTTGATCCCTTTCGCATCTTTTGGAATATAGAATTGAATCAATTTTTGGACCTTTTCTTATGTATGCACCACGATTGATTAAACACTCGACCTTATCTGCTACATCTCTTGCTAATTCACTATCCGTTAAGATAACTCTATGTAGCTCAGTTTTACCATACTCCATTGCATCTACATTTACTACATCATTCAACTCTTGTTTGATGTCATCATCTAGAGAGTTTTCTGGAGATAAGGCTAGTACAAGATTAGCAAGCTTAGCTAGATCTGGAGAAGAGATAGTATACAGTTGTTTCGGAGATCCAATTACCGGCTTAAGGCTTAGTCTAATACCAGAAGCATTAGCACGAATGAAGTCAGCAATATCTTTGTCTAAAACTATTGATAATTCGCTATTTTTAAAAACAAACTCTTGAAAATCTGCTGAAGGATCTGTATTTGAAAAAAAGTTACCCGATATATTTCTTCTAATTTGCCAGCTCATAACTCTAGTAAACTCATCTATATTATATTTAATTTTAACCTATACGGTTTTAACAAAGTATGTTACAAGAATGACATTGTATTGCCAACTATAAGTATCTAACAGCTATAATTGTTGGATATACACTCTAGACAAAATTATGCATTAGAATAATCAAATAACTGTAGATCTAGTTAAACTTTGAGTGATAATCTTGTAATTTACACACACTCAAATCAAGGAGAGAAGATATGGTTTGTTGCTCTGTACAGGCTCTATCTATTTTGACGTCCATTAACTCTTCAGTTATTGTACGCTCTACAGGTGTGCCATCCGCAGCAACAGCTTTAGGTGCTTTAGATAGCCTTACTGAATCCGTCTCGCTAAGTTGAGCAGCAAATAACTCCTCGACCGCACATATATCAGAAACAGGATGTGGTAGTGCATAGCTAATAACATATTGATTATTAACATAGACTCTACATTCAGCGCGTAGATCTAGAATATAAATCTTAGAAGTATTCTTGAATAAATCTCCGGCGAATAGAGAGTACCATTGATTATAATTAGGCTGCCCACACAAATAGACTCTAAATTTGTCTATAAAATCCTGTGAGGTCCCCGCCCTAAATTTTGGTGGAAAATCAGCTGTACTTTCTTCGGGTTTCTGATCCCAACTCCATACAGCTGGTAATAAGAGATCACCAGACATCCTTTTCTGCCTCCTTCATATACTGCTATACGAGGCGGTATTTAGTTTGCCTGTGGTACTACCTCGCTAGTAGCCGCCGCAACAATAGCCGGCTCCATTGAGCGTTCCTTCTCTTTTAGAATCCCTTCTTCTAAATGCACTAGATCATGCTCACCAGAAATAGCTTTCTCAACTATTCTGCCCATCCTAATAACCGCATAAATCCATGCTGCCAAAGCTACAAAGATTATTGCTGTCACATAAGGAATAGTATTAGCAACACCACCCAATACACTAAATAAAATAATATAGATAAATGAACCACCAGATTTACCAAACCTCGAGGCTAAGCCATCAACAACAGCTTTACCCTTACGCTGATTCTCTCTAGGTAATGGAATAAATGCTATCTCTTTAGCTTCATCAAAAACCGTATACTTACAGCCACGTCCTAAGCATAACTGCATAGATCCCATGAACAATACTAAATTAGCAGGATTTGCAACAAATGTGGTCACTACCTCAAAGATGACTGTCTCTTCCAATACCAAACCAGAGAAGAAGCCGATACTGGTTAATAACCAAATTAGTGGCGTAATCAAAGCAGCAGCAGTCCACCCAAAACGACGAATCACATTACCAGAGACAAAGAACGCCAACACTACCGCTATCACAGCAGTAATAAGGGTGATTTGATTCATATAAGCGTTATAGTCCTGGCTAGAGCTATAAACCTGATCTAGCTTATAGTTCCACATAACATCTGCAAGGTTATATACTAAGTTATAGCCCACAACGATAATAACCATATAAGCCAAGTATCTCGAACGTCGCAAATAAGAGAAGCATTCGCGCATAGAAAGCTTATTACGTGCCTTCTTCGGGATCTGTAAAGCTTGTACATTCTCTAAGTGAAAGACTGTTCTATTAAGTCTATAGAACATGGAGATGATCACTATACCAACTCCGAGGACTGTACACATCTGCAAGAATATCCATTGATCACTAGGACCAAAAGGCAAGTAATCAATATAAGGCATGCGCTTAATCGCATGTGCCAACATCCCAGAGCCTATACCAGACATATTCGCGCCTAAGGCAAAGATCGCATAAAATCTCTTCGCTTCATCTACCTTGGTTACTTCATTAGCAAAACCCCAAAACAACATAGATAAAACCACAGCACTCCACATTTCACATAACACATAAAATATGGTGAAGTTAAGATTTCTTACTGCAGCAATAAAACCTTTTGAACCTTCTCCAGTAAACACGTATGCCTGTAAAAAGTTTGCTAATGTATCTAGCTGAAATTGTTGATAATTAGGATATAAAACAAATAGAAATATCGCGAAATAAACCAAAAAGCCGCCTAAGATCGCGTAAAAAACTTGTTCACGGTTAAAACGGCTAATAAGCACTGTAAATATATAAGTACAGAACACCGCGCCTGGCAATACCGCCCCTACCTTAACAAAAGGAATAGCCTCCGGACAGGAGCCTTGGGCCTTAATCAACAAAGGTATCTTAAGGTTCCGTAAAAGATTGTATACAAATGAAATCATGAAGAATAATGCAAACATCGGCAGTAACTTCTTCAACTCGTAGTTATGAATCGGCCAGACAAAATTTCTTATCTTGCCAAAAGAAGGACTATCCTGAACGTTGCTAGTTTGCATAGCCTGTATTACTCATGTAAAAAGTTGCTTGCGGGCCTATAATAACAAAAACCTTGTATGTTGTCAAACTTTTAATGGTATCAAGGTCAGGCCTTCCTGGCGCCTACACATTAAAACATGTCCCTCAAACCAAAAACGGGCACATAGGCCCGATTTCTAGTAGTCTACGCTGCAGCGCTAGACTCTCTATCAACTAATTCTACAATAGCCATAGGTGCACAATCACCTTTTCGGTTGCCACACTTGATTATTCTAATGTAACCACCTGGTCGCTGCCCATAACGCTTACCAAGACTTGTAAAAAGCTTACCTACCGCTTCTTTGCTTCCAAGCTTTGCAAATGCACGACGGCGATTACTTACGTTATCTTTCTTTGCAAGGGTAATTAATGGCTCAACTACTGAACGTAGCTGTTTAGCTTTAACCAAAGTAGTTTTAATCACTTCATGCTTAATTACAGACTTAGCCATATTTTTAAACATAGCTTTTCTGTGGTCACTTGTTCTTCCGAGGGTAGCCCCGCTTTTTCTATGCCGCATAATTACACCTTTCCAAGTTCTTTCTCGTCACGCATCTTACGATGCACAGACCAATTCTCTAGTTCCATACCCAACGACAATCCCTTAGAGGCTAGAACATCCTTAATCTCAGTTAATGATTTCTTACCTAGATTAGGAGTCTTAAGCAATTCAACCTCAGTCTTCTGGATCAAGTCGCCGATATAATAAATATTCTCTGCCTTCAAGCAATTTGCAGACCTAACAGTTAACTCTAAATCGTCTACTGGGCGTAACAGAGCCGGGTCAATGCTAGCAGCAGCAACTGCAGGCTCATCTTGTCTCTCACCCTTCAAGTCTACAAAAATAGATAATTGATCAGATAAAATGGTTGCAGCCCAACGAATAGCCTCATCAGGCTCAATAGTGCCGTTAGTCTCTATATCCAAAATCAACTTATCTAAGTCAGTACGTTTTTCTACACGTGCATTTTCTACAGAATATGTAACAGTACGAATAGGGCTAAAAGAAGCATCTAAGTTTAACCAACCAATTTGCTGTGCTTCATCAGGATTATGACGAGCTGTTGATGGCTCATAACCACGGCCACGCACTACTCGGACAGTCATTTGAATATCACCATTTTGATTAAGATTAGCAATTACTTGCTCAGGATTAACCACCTTAACGTCATGGGGTAATTGGAAATCAGCAGCTGTAACCGCACCTGGACCTTTTTTGTTGAGGACCAATTCAACCTCATCACGACCTTCCAGTTTAAAGCATACTTCCTTCAAGTTAAGTAAAACATTGATAATATCTTCCTGAACACCCTCTTTACTTGAGTACTCATGAACAACATCTTCAATCTTAACCTGTGTTGGCGCACAACCAGGCATAGAAGACAGTAATATGCGTCGCAATGAGTTGCCTAGAGTATAAGCAAATCCACGCTCCAGAGGCTCGAGCACAACACGAGCATTGTTATGTCCACGTTCTTGTACATTGACGATTCGCGGTTTTAAAAATTCACTAACGGCAAGCGACATGTTTGTTTCCCCTAAAGGCTTGGTTACTTGGAGTACAGCTCCACAACTAATTGCTCATTTATCTCAGCTGGCAATTCACTTCTATCAGGCACACGTTTAAAAGTACCTTGTTTATTAGATACATCTACATCAACCCACTCAGGAAAACCAATTCCCTCAAGTACACGTAGAGCATCATTAATTCTAGATTGTTCTTTACTTCTGTCACGCACAGCAACAATGTCACCTGGTCTAATTACGAAAGAAGGGACATTTACTACGCGCGCCTTAGAAGCATCACCTTGAGGATGCACAACGATAGATTTATGGCGCACTAGCTGACGAGACTCAGCACGCGTTGAACCAAAACCCATTCTATAAACAACATTGTCTAGACGTGACTCTAATAATTCTAATAACACAGAACCTGTCGCACCCTTACGACTGGATGCATCGGCGTAATAATTTCTAAACTGACGCTCTAAAACACCGTACATAAGCTTTAACATCTGTTTAGCTTGTAACATCACGCCATAATCAGATTTTCTGCTCTTTTTAGCGCCATGCTGCCCAGGAGGCACTGCAAGCTTACACTTAGTTTCTATACCACGACCACCACGCTGTTTTAAGCCAATATCAGTTCCTAGGCGACGGGATGCTTTACATTTTGGACTCAACTCTCTAGCCATTTAAAAAACCCCTAATTAAACTCTTCTTTCTTTCTCAGCACGGCAACCGTTGTGAGGAATACCGGTGATATCACAGATTGATGTTACCTTCTCAAATGAAGAAGACAATGCACGTGCAGCGGCCTCACGACCAGTTCCCGGACCTTTTATAAAGATATCCACAGTACGCATTCCATATAAATCCATAGCTGTCTGAGCTGCTTTACGAGCTGCTTCTTGAGCTGCGTATGGAGTAGCCTTACGTGAGCCCTTAAAGCCCATACCACCAGCAGTAGCCCATGCCAGAGTATTACCTTCCAAATCAGTGATATACACTAATGTGTTATTAAAAGTGGCATGAATATAAGCCTTACCACTAGTTATGACTACTTTTGATTTTTTCCGTTGTTTTATATTCGATGCTAAATTTTGCTTTGTCTTTGCCATTTACTAATTACCCTACAATTATGCGGCTTTATCTACTGAAGAACGGCTACGATTCTTACCCTTGCGAGTACGAGCGTTAGTGCGTGTCCTCTGTCCATGAACCGGTAAACCCATTCTATGTCGCAATCCTCTGTAACACTTAATATCGCGCAAACGTTTAATATTCATTGCTACGCGTCTACGTAAGTCACCTTCTACCTCATAGCTAGCTACTATCTTCTGGATCTTGTTGATAGTGTCTTCAGTAAGGTCAGAAATCTTCACATTGGTCTCAACACCTGCATCTTTACATATCTGTAAAGCCCGAGTGCGGCCTATGCCAAAAACTCCGCGTAAAGCGATTACCACATGCTTGTTTGGCGCCATGATAACACCAGAAATTCGAACCATTTAGTTAACTCCCACAATTGCCTGGTATAAAGGGATAGCGCAATATATTAAAGGTAATTACATCGCTAGTCAATCGACGATTTTGCATAGAATTACCCTTGGCGCTGCTTATGTTTAGGATTTTTAGGACAAATCACCCATAAATTTCCATTACGACGGATATGCTTACAATCCTTACAAATCTTGCGTACAGAAGCTCTTACTTTCATTTTTATCTACCTTTTAAACCGGCCTTTTTCATCAGACCTTCATATTGGAACGACATCAGATGTGCTTGCACCTGAGCTATAAAGTCCATCACCACAACCACAATAATCAAAAGAGAAGTGCCACCAAAATAGAAAGGCACCTGCATAAATAAAACCAAAAACTCTGGCATCAATGACACGGCTGTTATATAGATAGCCCCAACCATTGTCAACCTTGTCATAACTTTGTCTATATAAGCTGCTGTCTGCTCACCTGGTCGAATACCTGGCAGGAAACCACCAGACTTCTTTAAATTATCTGCGGTTTCACGTGGATTAAACACCAAAGCTGTATAGAAGAAACAGAAAAATACAATTGCCGAAGCAAAAAAAGCGATATAGATAGGTTGCCCCGGAGCTAATGCAGAACTGATTTTAGTCAACCACGTCATATCACCAGCGCGCCCGAACCATTGAGATATAGTAGCCGGGAATAGAATGATACTTGATGCAAATATAGGCGGAATTACGCCAGCCATATTAATCTTTAGTGGCAAATGGCTAGTTTGCGCGGCATACATTTTTCGCCCCTGCTGCCGTTGGGGGTAATTTACTGTAATACGTCGCTGACCACGCTCGATAAATGCAACAAAAGCAATAACGCCTACCAACATAGCTAACAACAAAATCAAACCTAAGGCATGCATTTCACCCTGTTTTACTTTTTCCATTGTGTTAGCAATAGATGTAGGCAAATTGGCGACAATACCAGCAAAGATAATCATTGAGATTCCGTTACCAATACCACGCTCCGTGATTTGTTCACCCAGCCACATAAGAAACATTGTTCCGGCTACCAAGGTAACAGTTACAGTTAAGTAGTAACTAAAGCCAACTGTAATACTTGAGCTCGCCATGAATTTGGCCATACCAAACGCTTGGAATGTAGCAAGTGCAAGAGTTAAATAGCGCGTATATTGAGTAAGCTTACGTTTGCCTGCCTGCCCCTCTTTCTTTAGCTGCTCTAAAGTCGGCCAAACAGAGGATAAGAGCTGAATAACAATAGACGCAGAAATGTAAGGCATTATACCCAACGCGAATAATGTTAAACGTTGTAACGCACCACCTGAGAACAAGTTAAACAAACCTAGAATACCAGCATTGTTTTGACTAAAAAGTTCTGCGAGCTTAGAAGGATCAAGACCTGGAACAGGGATATGCGAACCCAAACGCTGGATAAACAAAGCTCCTACTAAGAATAAAAATCTTTTTCTTAGCTCTGATAACCCTTGGGACCTCGCAACCTCGCCTGCTAATTGCATATAACTACTCTACCTTTCCGCCAGCAGCAACTATAGCTTCTGCCGCACCCTTAGTAACTGGAATTCCCTTAACTGTAACCGCACGGTTAATCTCACCGGAAGCAAATATTTTCACATATTTGATTTCTGGGTTAATAATCTGCGCTTTTTGCAAAGATAGCATATCAATAACATCAGATTCGACTTTGTTAAGCTCAGATAATCTCACTTCATTTCTTAATAAAGACTTTCTTGAAGTGAAGCCATACTTAGGTACCCGACGCTGCAATGGCATTTGGCCACCCTCAAAACCTACCTTGTGGTAACCGCCAGAACGAGCCTTCTGCCCTTTATGACCTTTCGCACAAGTTTTTCCCTTACCACTACCGATACCACGACCTACTCTTTTGCCAGTTTTGGCAGAATATGGCGCTGGCTGTAAAGTATTTAAATACACGTTTAGCCCCCTGACGTAACTTCTAATAAATAAGACACTTTATCAATCATGCCTTGTATGCTTGGAGTATTTTCAACTTCTACTGTCTGGTTAATGCGTCTAAGACCCAAACCATTTACAGTCTCTTTATGTCCAGGCTTACGCCCAGAAATACTTTTGACTAATTTAACTTTTACTTTCATTTGTCTGTACCCTTCTCTGTACCCTTAATGTAAGCAACAGATTTGCCACGTTTTGCAGCAACTGCTTCCGGAGAAGTCATGCTCATTAGACCTTTCAGAGTCGCTCTTACAACATTAACAGGGTTTGTAGAGCCCAGAGATTTTGCAAGTACGTTATGTATACCTGCTAGTTCTAAAACTGCGCGCATACCACCACCAGCAATAATCCCGGTACCTTCAGAAGCTGGCAACATAATTACTTTTGATGCGCCATGTCTTGCAGTCACTGGATGAAATAGAGTGTCGCCGTTTAATTCGATATGTACCAAATTACGTCTAGCCGCTTCCATAGCTTTTTGGATAGCTGCAGGAACTTCTCTCGCCTTACCACGGCCTATACCGATACGGCCATTACCGTCACCGACAACAGTTAAAGCGGCAAAACCAAAAATACGCCCACCTTTAACTACTTTGGCATTTCTTGTTACAGCAACCAATTTTTCTTGGTAGCCATCTGATTTCTGTTGTGTTACTTCTGGATTACTTGCCATCACTAATACCTTTTAAAATTCTAAACCAGCTTCTCTGGCGCCTTCAGCTAATGCTTTAATACGACCATGATACTTGAAGCCGCTACGATCAAATGCTACCCGCACCACACCTTTTGCTTTAGCGCGTTCTGCCACCAACTTACCAACAACAGTAGATAAAGAAATTTTACCTTTACCATGATCTTGGCTACGTAAATCTTTCTCTATACTGGATGCGCTAGCGATGACTGTTGCACCATCTGCAGAAAAGATCTGCGCGTATATATGTTGCTCTGTCTTATGCACTGTAAAACGTTCGCGATCTGCACGCTCAGCAATTTTACTGCGAATTAACTTACATCTTTTTTTCCGTGGCAATACTCTACTTTTCACTTTTCCACCCTTCTACCTAGACTATTTTTTCTTAGTCTCTTTCAAAATTACTCGCTCATCTGCATAACGCACACCCTTACCTTTATAAACTTCAGGTGGTCGATAAGCTCTAATCTCTGCCGCAACCTGGCCAAGCAATTGTTTATCATGGCTCTTTAGAATTATGTCTGTAGCACTAGGAGTCTCAGCAGTTATACCTTCAGGCAGCTCATACTTAACTGGATGTGAGAACCCTAGGCTTAACTCTAGAGTTTTGCCTTGGGCTTTAGCACGATACCCAACGCCAACTAGACGTAAAGCACGCTCAAACCCTTTCTCCACTCCTTGTATCATGTTACCTAACAATACACGGGTAGTACCTAACATTGGTGTTAATTCGCCCTCTTTTTTTGGCTTAACACTAACCTGATTATCTTCTACCTGTACAGCTACAGACTCAACTATAACTAATTCCAAGGCGCCTTTAGGGCCCTTTACGTTTATTTTATTATCTACCTGCTTAAGCTCAACGCCAGCAGGAATAGTTAATGATAATTTAGCAATTCTAGACATATCTTATAAATCCTAGGTTACAGTACAAAGTACTTCGCCACCAACACCCAATTCTCTTGCTTTGCGATCACTAACAACACCTTGTGAAGTACTAATCACTGCAATCCCCAAATTACCCTGAACTTTAGGTAATTCATCTTTAGATTTGTACAAACGTAAACCAGGTCTGCTAGCTCTATCTATAGTCGCTATTACTGGCTTACCTTCATAGTACTTAAGGTCAACATTTAATTGTTGCTTACTTGCATCAATACTCGCAACCTCGTAACCAACAAGGTAACCTTCATCAACCAAAACATCTAAGATGCCTTGTTTGATTTTTGAAAATGGTACACTAACGCGCTGCTTGCTAGCCAAAAGCCCGTTACGAATTCTGGTCAATAAATCTGAAATCGGATCCTGCATACTCATAATTTTTACCAACTCGCCTTATGGATACCAGGTATATCACCCTGCATCGCATGAATTCTAAACATATTTCTACACATCCCTACGGTTCTGTAAACACCGCGTGGACGGCGCGTCTTCCAGCAAGAACGTCGTATACGACATGCAACTGAATCGCGTGGCAGCTTCTGCAACTGCTCGTTAGCAGCCATTTTTTCTTCCATGCTGACATTAGGATCATTTTTTACTAATCTTAATTCAGCACGCTTTTTGGCATATTTCTTAACCAGTTTCTCTCTGCGTAGCCCACGCCTCATCATACATTTCTTCGACATTAAAGCCTTCCCCTATTTTTCTCTTATTGGAAAGTTTAACGCAGTCAACAACGCTAAGCCTTCCTCTTTGTTACGCGCGGTGGTAGTAATAGTAATATCCAAACCACGTAACGCATCAATCTTGTCATACTGAATTTCTGGAAATACGATTTGCTCCTGCATGCCCATAGAGTAATTACCCTGGCGATCAAAAGAGTTTCTGCTCAAACCACGAAAGTCTCTAATACGAGGAATAGCAATAGAAAGCAAACGCTCCAAGAATTCATACATTCTCTGTTTACGCAAAGTAACTTTACAGCCGATAGGCCAGCCTTCACGTAATTTGAAACCAGCTATAGACTTCTTAGCCCTAGTAACTACTGCACGTTGTCCAGCTATCTGTGACAACTCTTCTGTAGCATTAGTGATAATCTTTTTATCAGACATACCTTCACCAAGACCCATGTTTAGAGTCACTTTTGTAATACGTGGGATTCGCATTACATTATCGATATTAAGCTCTTGCTTAAGTTTAGGTACTACTGTTTCTTCATAATATTGCTTTAAATTAGACATCAACAACCTCGCCATTTGACTTGAAGTAGCGAACCTTGCGATTCTCTTTTTCCAAGACTTTATATCCTACTTTGTCTGCTTTATTCGTCTTCGGGTTAAGAAGCGCGATATTAGAGATATGCACAGAGGCTTCACGTTTAATTATCCCACCTGGCTTATCCTGCTGCTGTGGATTACCACGCATATGCTTGGTAACAATGTTTACACCTTCTACAATAACACGATCTCCCAGAACTGACTGCACAACTCCGGTTTTACCCTTGTCTTTACCTGCAATCACCACCACGCTGTCATTAGTCTTAATTCTTTGCATAGCTAATTCTCTCTTACAACACTTCTGCCGCTAACGACACTATCTTCATAAAGCTATCGCCACCAGCTCGTAACTCCCTGGTTACTGGGCCAAAAATACGTGTACCAATAGGCTGGCGCTGATTATTTAGCAACACCACAGCATTACCATCAAAGCATATTGCTGAGCCGTCTTTTCTACGTATACCTTTCTTAGTGCGCACCACAACTGCTAATGAAACCTCACCTTTCTTCACTTTACCGCGAGGGATAGCATCTTTTATGCTCACCTTAATTACATCACCGATTCTTGCATAACGACGCTTAGAGCCACCCAACACCTTGATACACATTACACGGCGGGCACCACTATTATCTGCAACATCTAGTACTGATTGTGTCTGAATCATTTCTCATCTCCAACCACATTTAGTAAAGTCCAAGACTTGCGCTTAGAAATAGGACGCGTTTCTCGAATCCTTACTATATCACCCATCTTACATATGCCATCTTCATCATGCACATGATACTTAGTAGAGCGAGTAATAATCTTGCTATATAGGGCATGCTTTACCCTACGGTCTACTTTAACAACTACAGTTTTCTGCATTTTGTCGCTAACTACTGTGCCCTGCAAAACTCTACCTTTGTCAGCACTAACATCTATACTCATTTGGCGCCCCCTTGCTTCTCAGTTATTAGGGTCATAATCCTCGCGATGTTACGTCGCACTTGCTTAACCTGGTGGTTTTGCTTCAGCTCGCCACTCGACTTAAGGATCCGTAATTTAAATCTTTGCTTTAACAAAGACTCCAAATCCTTTTTCAATTCAGGGATACTTTTTTCTCTTAAATCTGCAACACCCATTTACTTCACCACTCGTTCTACAAATTCTGTTTTGATCGGTAACTTAGAAGCAGCTAAACGAAAAGCTTCGCGCGCAACTTCTGGGCTAACCCCTTCTAGTTCAAACATCACTCTACCTGGCTGCACTAAGGCAACCCAGTACTCAACGTTACCCTTACCTTTACCCATACGCACTTCAATAGGCTTTTTGGTAATCGGCTTGTCTGGAAATAACCTGATCCAAACTTTACCACCACGCTTGATATATCTGTTAACAGCTCGTCGAGCCGCTTCAATCTGGCGTGCAGTAATGCGAGCACAGCCTAAAGCTTTTAGCCCAAACTCACCAAAACTAACTTTATTGCCACGTTGCGCTAAACCGCGATTGCGACCCTTAAACTGCTTTCTAAATTTTGTACGTTTCGGTTGTAACATCTTTTAAAAGTCCTCTTGTAACTTAGGCCCCAGCTTCTACTGGTTTCTGCTGCTGCTCATCAGCCTTCTTGGTACCAATTACTTCACCTTTGAATATCCATACTTTCACGCCGATTATACCGTAAGTAGTTTTGGCTATCGCAGTTCCATAATCAATGTCTGCTCTGAAAGTATGCAAAGGGACGCGCCCTTCTCTATACCACTCTGTACGGGCGATCTCAGCACCACCTAAACGTCCGGAAACTGCAACCTTAATGCCCTTAGCGCCTTGTCTTAAAGCATTTGTAACAGCTCGCTTCATAGCACGCCTAAACATAATACGTTTTTCTAGCTGCTGAGCTATATTAGCTGCCACTAGAGTTGCATCTATCTCTGGCTTACGTACTTCTTCAATCACAATATGCACATTTGAGTTTAAGCGTTCACTTAACTTAACACGCAATCTGTCAACATCCTCACCTTTTTTACCGATAATCAGCCCAGGCTTTGCAGTGCGCACAATAACTTTAACACTTCTACCCGTACGTTCGATAATTATATTACTAATACTTGAAGACTCTGGTAATGATTCCCGAACAAACTCACGTATTTCTATATCGCTACGCAAGACATCTGCAAACTTTTCGCCACTAGGATACCAGCGCGCATTACTTTCTCGAATTATGCCTAATCTAATTCCCGTTGGATGTACTTTTTGACCCATTATCGCTGCTCTCTTTTGTCTTGCTTCGTGTCAACTTCAATAGTTATGTGACAGTTGCGCTTGGTTATATAATTTCCTCTGCCCTTAGCGCGCGCTCTCATGCGCGTAAAACTAGGAGCATCATCCACGTAGATAGTGCTTAAAGCCAACTCATCTACGTCTAAGCCTTCATTATTCTCGGCATTAGCAACTGCCGACTCTAGAAGTTTTTTTATTATACCTGCTGCCTTCTTATTACTAAAGGCCAATTGGTTTATAGCCTGCTCTACTGGTAAACCTCTAACTTGATTAGCTACCAATCTAGCCTTTTGCGCTGACAATCGTGCGTGTCTAAGTTTTGCTGCTACTGCCATTTCTTAAAGCCCCCTACTTTTTGTCCGTCTTACGGTCACCAGAGTGACCACGGAAAGTTCTAGTTGGCGCAAATTCACCCAACTTGTGCCCAACAATATTCTCAGTAATCAAAACTGGCACAAATTGCTTACCATTATGCACTGCTATAGTTAAACCAACCATCTCCGGCAAAATCATTGATCTTCTAGACCACGTCTTAATCACTTTTCGTGTAGCCGCAGAAACAGCCTCACGCACTTTTTTAAGTAAGTGATGATCTACAAATGGCCCCTTTTTTAAAGAACGTGACATCTATATGATCCCCTATTTCTCAGATTTATTCTTACGGCGTCGTAAAATTAAGCTATTAAAACGACGTCTTGTTTTCTTACCTTCAGGTTTACCCCATGGCGAGCATGGTGAACGACCACCTGAAGTACGACCTTCACCACCACCTAGCGGGTGATCAACTGGGTTCATGGCTACACCACGTACAGTCGGTCTACGACCTTTCCAACGATTACGGCCAGCCTTACCAATCTTAACCAAGTTATGTTGACTCATGCCAACTTCACCGATCACAGCTCTGCAAGCGATTAGAACTTTACGCATTTCGCCAGACTTTAGACGTAATGTCGCATACCTGCCTTCACGAGCAAGAAATTGTACAGAACAACCGGCGCTCCTGGCAAGCTGCGCACCTTTACCAGGCTGCAACTCTATGCAATGCACAACCGAACCAACCGGAATATTTGCCAAAGGCAAACAGTTACCAGTCGCTACTGGTGCTTCCTTACCAGACATAACTTTAGAACCAGTCTTCATACCCTTAGCGGCGATTACGTATCTTCGCTCACCATCAGCATATAAAACCAAAGCAATGTTAGCACTACGGTTAGGATCATACTCAATACGCTCTACAGTACCTGGTATTCCATCCTTAGTTCTTTTCCAGTCTATAATACGGTAATGCTGTTTATGTCCACCACCACGATGACGCGTAGTAATTCGGCCATTGTTATTTCTGCCAGCAAAACTATCTTTAGCAACAACCAATTTGCCATGCGGCTTACCCTTATGTAACTGGGTATCAACAACCTTTACGAAGCCACGGCGCCCTGGAGAAGTAGGTTTCTGTTTCTTTACTATTACGCTCATGGTACTACCCCTCTACCTGAAATTCTGCCAGATTAATATCATGTCCAGGCGCTAAAGAAACTACAGCTTTCTTCCAATCAGAACGCTTACCCGTACGTTGTCTAAATCTCTTAGTCTTACCACGCACTTTCATGATATTTACAGAATCAACTGCCACTTTAAAAAGCTTCTCTACAGCTTCCTTAACTTCATCTTTTCTGGCGTTAAGAAGAACCTTGAAATAAATCTGGCGATTCTTTTCTGCAGCCATAACACTTTTTTCTGTAGTGTGCGGGCCTAATAAAACACTGTGTAATCTTATATCGTTCACCCTAGCACCTCTTCAATTTCACGCACTGCACTTTCAGTGATTATTACGTTTTGATACTTGATCAAACTAACTGGGTCTACTTTGCTAACCTCAGAAACCTCAACGCTAGCTAGATTGCGAGCAGCCAAATATAAATTTGTATCCCACTCTTTTACAACCAACAATGAGTTTTTGACATCAAAGCCCGCTAGCTTCTCTAAAAGTTTTTTAGTCTTCGGCTGCTCAAGAGCTAACTCTGCATCCTTCACAACTAGTAAACGATTCAAACGCACTAGCTCAGACAAAATCGCACACATAGCACCTCGGTACATCTTACGATTTACTTTTTGTGCAAAGTCACGTGGTTTCGCAGCAAATGTAACACCACCTGTACGCCATATAGGGCTTCTGATAGTACCTGCACGAGCATTACCTGTACCCTTTTGACGCCACGGCTTAGCACCACCACCACGCACTTCTGAACGTGTTTTCTGCGCCTTAGTACCAGCACGACTACCAGCTAGATAAGCGGTTACTACTTGATGCACTAATGCTTCATTAAAGTCTCTGCCAAATGTGCTAGCAGAAACATCAATTTTTGTTGTCCCGGAACCGCCAGGAACTGCTAATACTAACTCCATCATTTCCTCCCAGAGTTAATAATCACGTCGCCACCAGGAGCTCCTGGGATTGCGCCTTTTATCAACAGCGCGTTGCGCTCTACATCAACTCGAATAATCTCTAGGTTACAGGTAGTTACTTGAGTATTACCCAACTGTCCTGCCATTTTTTTACCTTTGAACACTTTACCAGGGCTTTGGTTTTGACCAATGGAGCCTGGAGCTCTATGCGACAAAGAGTTACCATGAGTGGCATCTTGTGATTTAAAATTATGGCGTTTAATTACACCAGCAAAACCTTTACCCTTAGAGGTACCAGTAACGCTCACTTTCTGCCCAGCTTCGAATTTACTAACTGTAATTTCATCACCAAGACTAAACTCACTAGTTTCGCCCTCTGGTAGTCGGAACTCCCATAAACCACGACCAGCAGCCACATTGGCTTTAGCAAAATGACCTGTTAACGGCTTGTTAACTCGGCTAGCTTTACGTTCGCCAGTTGTTACCTGAATTGCACGATAACCGTCTTTCTCTTGAGTTTTAACTTGCGTTATCAAGTTTGGCGTAACTTCTACTACACTCACTGGCACAGAAGCACCGTCTTCAGTAAATACTCGGGTCATCCCGCATTTACGTCCAATTAACCCTATAGACATACTTATATACCCCTACCCTTAACTCACTGATATTTGTACATCGACACCAGCTGCAAGATCTAATTTCATCAGTGCATCTACAGTCTTATCAGTAGGCTCAACAATAATAACTAAACGTTTGTGTGTCAGTATTGCATACTGATCACGCGCATTTTTATCTTTATGCGGAGAGATCAAAATCGTAAAGCCTTCTTTATGCGTAGGCATAGGAACGGGCCCTTGCACTGAAGCTCCAGTACGTTTTGCAGTCTCTACTATCTCTTTAGAAGATTGATCAATCAACTTATGATCGTAGGACTTTAACCGTATTCGTATAACTTGCCCTTCCATATTTTACTCCACGATTTTAGTAACTACACCAGCGCCGACAGTACGTCCACCTTCACGTATCGCAAAGCGTAAACCTTCTTCCATCGCAATCGGTGCAATCAACTCTACATTCAACTTAACATTATCACCAGGCATAACCATCTCCATGCCCTCAGGTAAGATAACCTCTCCAGTCACATCTGTCGTTCTGAAGTAAAACTGCGGTCTATAACCCTTAAAGAATGGTGTGTGTCGTCCACCCTCATCTTTAGATAATATATAAACCTCAGCCTCAAACTTAGTGTGCGGCGTAATTGTACCAGGCTTCGCTAATACTTGACCACGCTGTACTTCTTCACGCTTAGTACCACGTAATAAAACACCTACGTTATCTCCAGCTTGTCCCTCGTCCAACAACTTACGGAACATCTCAACTCCAGTACACGTAGTCTTAGCTGTGTCTGTGATACCTACTATCTCGATCTCGTCATTAACATGAACAATACCACGCTCAATACGGCCAGTTACTACCGTACCCCGACCAGATATAGTGAATACATCTTCAATCGGCATCAAAAATGGCTTGTCTACTTCGCGCTCCGGTACAGGAAAATAATTGTCCATAGATTCTACCAACTTCAATATCGCTGGCTTGCCTATATCACTCTCGTCTCCTTCCAATGCCTTAAGCGCTGAACCAACAACAATAGGGATATCATCTCCAGGAAAATCGTAGCTGCTTAACAACTCACGTACTTCCATCTCTACCAATTCTAACAACTCAGCATCATCAACCATGTCAGCTTTGTTCAAGAACACAACAATATTTGGTACTCCAACCTGACGTGCCAACAAAATGTGCTCACGAGTCTGTGGCATTGGACCATCAGCTGCTGATACTACCAAAATAGCTCCATCCATCTGCGCAGCACCCGTAATCATGTTCTTCACATAATCCGCGTGACCTGGACAGTCAACGTGTGCATAGTGACGATTTGTAGATTCATACTCAACGTGTGCTGTAGCAATAGTAATACCACGCTCACGCTCTTCTGGAGCCTTGTCTATATCACCATAATCTTTAGATTCACCACCAAACACATCCGCCAATACCTTAGTCAAGGCTGCCGTTAGGGTAGTCTTACCATGATCTACGTGGCCTATGGTTCCTACGTTAACGTGTGGTTTATCTCGTTCAAACTTTGCTTTTGCTGACACTGGAATTACACCTCTTAAAAATTAGCCTGCTCGTTTTTTAACAATCTCTTCGGAAATGTTAGATGGCGCTTGCGCATACCGCTTGAACTCCATGCTATAAGTAGCACGACCCTGGGTTGCCGAACGCAAATCTGTTGCATAACCAAACATTTCTGACAAAGGTACTTCAGATTTAATTTGCTTACCTGAAGGACCATCATCCATACCCTGAATAATACCGCGTCTACGGTTCAAGTCGCCTACAACATCTCCCATGTATTCTTCAGGGGTGACGACTTCTACATTCATAATCGGCTCAAGCAATACAGCACCTGCTTTAAGCGCTCCTGATTTGAAACATTGTGAACCAGCTATCTTGAACGCCATTTCGTTAGAGTCAACGTCATGGTAAGAACCATCAAATAGTGTAACGCTCACATCTACTACTGGGTAACCTGCAAGAACACCGTTCTGCATTTGTTCAAAGATACCTTTCTCTACTGCTGGTATATATTCTTTAGGAATTACACCACCAACAATTTCATTATTAAAAGTAAAACCAGCACCTTCTTCAGCAGGCTCAATCTTCAACCATACGTGACCGTACTGTCCACGACCACCAGTCTGCTTAATGTACTTACCTTCTTCTTCTACTTGTTTAGTAATCGTTTCACGATAAGCCACCTGCGGCTTACCAATGTTTGCTTGAACGTTAAATTCGCGCAACATTCTGTCTACGATAATTTCTAAATGCAGCTCTCCCATACCAGCTATGATAGTTTGACCTGATTCTTCATCTGTCCACACACGGAACGATGGGTCTTCCTGTGCCAACTTACCTAAAGCTATGCTCATCTTTTCTTGGTCAGCTTTAGTCTTAGGCTCAACTGCAAGATTGATTACCGGCTCAGGAAACTCCATACGCTCTAAAGTAATAATGCTGTCAGGATCACACAAAGTGTCACCCGTAGTCGTATTCTTAAGCCCTACAGCAGCAACAATATCGCCCGCATGAACTTCTTTAATTTCTTCACGACTATTACTATGCATCTGCAATAAACGACCAATACGTTCACGCTTGCCTTTTACCGCATTGTATACGCCATCACCAGAATTCAAAGTACCAGAGTAGACACGTAAATATGTCAAAGTACCCACATATGGGTCAGTGGCAATTTTAAATGCTAATGCAGCAAATGGGGCATCATCTTTAGGATGACGTGCATCTTGAGTCTCACCGTCTTCCAATACACCCTGAATCGCAGGAACGTCATCTGGTGCAGGCATGAAGTGAACAATAGCGTCTAATAAAGCTTGTACGCCTTTATTCTTAAATGCAGTACCACACAACATAGGAACAATCTCATTGTTCAGCGTACGTTGACGTAAGCCAGCACGAATTTCTTCTAATGACAATTCGCCTGCCTCTAAGTATTTTTCCATGTATTCTTCATTAGCTTCAGCAGCAGCTTCCACCATAAAGTCATGCCATTTCTGTGCTTCTGCTTTAAGGTTTTCTGGAATCTCTTTAAGCTCAAACTTAATCCCACGGTTCTCCTCTTCCCAGTAAACCGCTTTCATCTCTATTAAATCAATAACGCCTTCAAAATTTTCTTCAGCGCCAATAGGCAACTGAATAGGCACAGGATTGGAACCAAGACGGTTACGTACTTGCTCTACTACTCGTAAGAAGTTTGCACCTGGGCGATCCATTTTGTTAACAAAGGCCATACGCGGCACTTGGTACTTATTAGCTTGACGCCATACAGTTTCAGACTGAGGCTCAACACCACCAACAGCACAGAACACTGCAACTGCACCATCCAATACACGTAATGAACGCTCAACTTCAATCGTAAAATCAACGTGTCCAGGAGTATCGATGATATTTATACGGTGCTCAGGAAAATCACCTGCCATACCACGCCAGAAACAAGTAGTAGCAGCCGAAGTAATAGTAATACCTCGTTCCTGCTCTTGTTCCATCCAATCCATAACGGCATTACCGTCATGTACTTCACCAATTTTGTGTGAACGGCCAGTATAGAAAAGAATACGCTCGGTAGTAGTAGTCTTACCGGCATCAATGTGGGCCATAATCCCAACGTTTCTATATCTACTTAAATCTGTATGTCGCGGTGCTACCACTTTAATAACCCCTATTTACCAACGATAATGTGAAAATGCTTTATTAGCTTCTGCCATACGATGCGTGTCTTCACGCTTTTTGATAGCTCCGCCTTTACCTCTACTACCGCCGGTAGAGCTTTCGTCATCGGCAGCATCTAGAATTTCGCCAGCCAATTTGTAAATCATTCCCTTTTCGCCACGCTTACGTGAGAACTCAACTAACCAGCGCATTGCTAAAGTAGTCGCTCTAACGTTACTAACTTCTACAGGCACCTGATAAGTAGCACCCCCAACGCGACGAGACTTCACTTCTACAACTGGGCGGATATTGTCCAGAGCGCGCTCAAAAGTCTCTAAAGGATTTTTTGACTTAGTTTTTTCTTTAATGTAACCCAAAGCACCATATACAATCGTCTCAGCAACTGATTTCTTACCAGCCACCATCAAATGGTTTATGAACTTTGCTAGGATTTGGCTACCATATAATGGATCAGCCTGGATAACTCGTTTTGCTGCAATTCTTCTTCTAGGCATACTTAAGTCCTACTTCTTGTCTGATTTCTTTGCACGTTTTTCACCGTACTTGGAGCGAGCTTGTTTCCGCCCTTGTACACCTTGTGCATCTAAACTACCGCGCACTACTTTATAGCGCACACCCGGTAAATCCTTCACACGACCGCCTCTAACCAGCACTACGGAGTGTTCTTGTAGGTTATGACCTTCACCTTGAATGTAAGCTGTAACTTCGAAACCGTTAGTCAACCTCACCCTACATACCTTACGTAACGCGGAGTTCGGTTTTTTAGGGGTCGTTGTATAAACACGCAAACATACACCACGGCGCTGCGGGCAGCCTTGCAAGGCAGGCGCCTTAGTTTTTACGACTGGCACGATGCGTGCGCCGCGCAATAATTGATTAACTCTAGCCAAGACTCTACTCCAACTGATTTCACAAATAAACAAAAAGGCAGGATCTACCAGCCCACTAACCATGCTAGGAGCCGGAATTCTACCGCAGCCGGGAAATACTGTCAAACTTGTGTATGCATTCCCAAACTCTTTATAGGACCGCTGCAAATATAATGCGGCCCGTTGCACAAATACTTAAAAACGCGTGAATATTAACACGCATTCTGCGGCATTGGAAGGGATATGCAGTATATAGAGCATATTTATTAAGTCATATAGCTTTATGTTTGCGAGCTTTTTGGCTTAGTTTACTTTTGAACAACTACTGCTATGCTCTAACGATGCAGTTTAAGAATTCAGATACAAAGTACGGTGTCATTGCGAAGGGTCTACATTGGCTCCTTGCACTCCTAATCATAGGAGTCTGGATCTCTGGGGTATATATGGTAGAGCTTACCAACGACGCACCCAACCGCTCCACCTTCTACATGCTACATAAATCCATCGGTATGTGCATATTAATGCTAGTAGCGATTAGGTTAGCATGGCGCTTATACAATATGCGACCTCGCGATCCGCAGATAGCCAAGCCATTAATCTTGTTAGCACACTCAGTTCATTATGCATTGTATGCAATGATGTTTATTCAACCTCTAACAGGTTGGGCAATGTCATCCGCTTATGGGTATAACCCAACTCTTTTTGGGTGGTTTAAATTCCCATCACTCGTGCCCAAAGATCCAGCAATGGCCAAAATCTACGCGCAAGCACATGAAATTAGCGCTTGGATCTTATGTGTCTTGTTTGTCATGCATGTTGGTGGCGCACTATATCATTTGCTTATTGTAAAAGATGATACTGTAAAAAGGATGCTCTAGGGACGAGAAAAATTCCTGCTCCAGTGCTCTAGTGTTAACTTGCTATAATCAAACTTCTTATCCTTAAAGCTATTTATAGTTTCTTCTAAAAGCTCTGGCGTTATGTCTGACCATTCTTGTACAATCAATACCGGCAAATTGGAATACAAAGGATCTAAAGGACTAGATTTTACAATCGGTATACTTCCTAACACCAACGCTTCCCAAGTCCTATGACAATCAAGACCATTGCCTAGTGGTGATAAAACAAATGAATACCGCACCATATTAGTCCATGACTGCATCCGCGATACAAAATTGCCTTCTACCGCCAACAAGTCATGAGGTACTTGGCTGATAGCATCGGCGCGATCTTTAAATCCATACCTACCGCGAATAGCATGCGCAAAGTTACAATAAATTTTATGCTCTCGTTCGTAAAAAGGCTTTCTTGATAAATTGTCTATAAAGGCTTCTTGTTTAACTGGTGATTGCACCGGCCCAGCCTTCATCCGTGGATTTTTAATAACTAAATGGTAATCCAAACCTATTGGAAGATGGAACAGCTTTTCATTAGAGTATTCCAGATTTTGTGCATACCATTTAATTAAGTGTTTGCTAGCCAAGATTTCCTCTGCTTTGTCCCTATAATCAAGTGGCATAGTTGCATCAGAATAGCCAGTAACCAAAATAAAATCATGCTGCGGTACTACAAAATTTGGCAGCTGCTCTGGTTGCGAGTAATAACAATTAGGAAGCTTGTGACAAGACTTTTGCAGGCCCAATGTTGAGACATAACGACAATGAGTCTCATCTACATACGGTTTACTTGCAACCCAAAAAGGGTACCAACGATATACTTTGTATAAGGAGTAAACGAAAAAAATAAAACTGGTCAGAGCTAAAATATACAGCAGCTTCTTTCTACGAAGCAAGTTAGTAAGCATAGTACAAAATTGATAAGTGAATTTTGTTCATTAAAGCACAGGTAGCCGCGGATATATAGATGGGCTTTCAGGCCAAGAAATATGACTTGCAAATGTCTTATTTTGTTTTTGTTGAAAAATCTTCAGGAATTCGACAAATCTGGGTATATCTTCTCTTACTCTAGGAGAAGCAAAGATAGTATACGGCTCCATAATACCGCTATCCCAAAACAAAGCATAAATATAACCTAAACCACACCCTCTTCGCGTGTATATAACATTAGGTTGGCTTTGAGCACCAAATCCTCTCGCTAAGATAGGGTCTTGATACTGAAAACTTCGCTTTAGTATAGGATCTTGAACAAAGAGATTAGCAAAACCTCCAGCAAACGCTTGTAGAACCCACGCTGGCGTCAGACGTTGTATCCAGCCTATTACCTGATTCCAAAAGATACAAAGTCTGTATTCATGAGCTTGCAATTCGTCAATATGCTTAGCAAAGAAATTAAATGTGTATATCAAAAAATACAAATTAAAAACTTCATTAACCCTAACTATAGCATCATACTTTTGTCGAAAGTTATTCAATGCTTTATTTAGTTCGTGTGGTTCATCACGACCCGGCATTAAGTCAATGCATCCAGGATGTGAAAGCTCAAAATTTAGCTCATCTTGAGGAGCTTTCATAATAGCACTATAAACAGACCTAATACCGTATTCAGGATTGTCTACAAATGATGTTGCTGCTTTGCTCTGCTTTTGATCTAAATCGGGTAAACCTAATGGAAATACCTCGGATAATTGTGTTGTGATCTCAGATAAATCAAAACCATTGCGTTGTTCTTTTGCTTCACTCAGTAGTGCCTTAACCATGAATGTGTCACCCATTCTGGCAGCTGCCTGTAAGGCAGTAAGGGGCTCCTCAAACTTACCAGTAAGGTATGGAATAAAAAGCTTTGCACGCCTACCAATACCGCATGGAATAAACGGTGGAATTGCTCTACCAAATACATCCTTTGCAGGAGATGCTGCTACCGAAATAAGCGCAGGTCTGGCGCGAATGATTTTTTTAGCTTTCTCTTCATCACCACTTACTACAGCTAATAATAACTGCTGCGCGGCATATTTCTTTAAATGCTCACTAGATATAAACCGTCCTGCTCTACAGGATGCTGAAAACGCAACTAATTCGTTAGGACCTAATAGTTGATGCAAAAATTTTGCAAAATCTATCTGAGATAAATAGATAGCACTCTTATAAATCCCAAGAGCAGCATTAGAGGACGAAGAAGATCCTTTTTGATTAGTATCGCCTTCTGGCATATCTCACCTTGTGATTTAAAAGAACAATAAAATGAACAGGCTTATCGCAGAGCCAGTAAGCTACTACAGATAGTCTATTGGGTCAAGATATCAACACACATCAACTCATGTGTAATATTCGTAGGATGCGTGCGAATATTGTACACAGGATAGCACTATGTACCTAATGCGCAATCGCGCTTTATGGAGATAGATTAAGGAAGAGAAAACATATAACTAAGGATGCACACTACAGTTCTGTGGTAAGAACGTAGTACTAATAGAATTATCTGCAGCACTCGTCTGATATGTATAGCAAGTCCAAGTCACAGATGATCCATTTACACTAGCAATAAAAGCAAGTCTTGGTGCGGTTTGTCCAGGTACAACATCACTTGCATATTCAATCTCTACAAATGGGTTTACCGCATCTCCACCTGTCCATCCACTAGCTCCCATATCACCAATATCGACAATATCTGTGGCAAAGTCGGTAGTTACAGCCCCCACATCCGTCAAACTTGGGAATGTGCCATGAATACTGTAATATTCAGCAGCTTTTTTCTTTAAATGCTCTAGAATAATTAAGCCGCTATTTAATTTGGTCCTGACAATATAATCGCCATAATAAGGTGTCGCAACCGCAGCAAGAATGGCGATTATTGCAATTACAACCATTAACTCAATTAAACTAAATGCCTGTTTAAACATCACGCAATTCTGCACCTAAAATACAAACTTCAATGAATTATAGGTCATTTTTGTAAAGTTTGCTGAAAATCATCGGTAACGTGAAGCTTAAAACTAGGGATGCTAATACATTTTATTGACCATACATGTAAGTGCATTATATACAGCTGACCGATCAGTTCTTTCTGCTGATTCCACTCGTTCACTACCAAGATTTAAAATATATTCAGAGTATAAAGACATAAACTTAGTGTTATATGCACATTTAGTATTCTCTAATGGCAAGTCTTGTGGCCCCAATAATTCTTGTAACCCTGAGACCACAGTCTCCAAAGGACTAACACCATAATAAGACAAAACCTTTAGTAACAGTAATCGATCACCTAAAAATCCCTATCGATAAAGATTGATTGCAGCAGAAAAATCATCCTCTACATTCTCATATGCTTGCTATAGTAGCTTACCCACTTCTCTAAATAATAGTGGGGATTTAATAGAATATGGATTTGTTCCTTTTATAAAATACTCAAGAATTTTTTCTAGCTGAGTTTTATCAATATAAAGTGTTTTAAACATTGGCATCTTTCCAGCAAATGCCAAAACTTCTCTTGAGACACTTGCAGCAATTCTTACATCTATCTGCTTCGCCACTTCTGGATTTTCTTTCAACTCATTCAATATACTTTCTATCTGAGTGGAACTCAAAAAACATATTCCCAATCAGATACATAGGGTTTTTATTCAAATCTGGAGTAGATAGGCCTTTCTTTAGTCGAAGAATAAGCCGCATATACTTTCTAAACTGCTCGTTGCTTAACTCTAAAGACATATTATGTATGCCTTGTGCAGCATCAAACATTTGTCTCAATGAGTGCGATATCAATAAAGGAATTAGCAATCCTATAAACAAGTTCAACCCAATGATTACAAATACTACATAATCTGGGAGTGTCACAAGGTCAGCATTATTTTTAGTATTATTTGGATCCATATACCACCCATGGATTTATTCTTATTAAAACAAAAAACCCAGCAAAAGCTGGGTTTTTGCACTACATTTGCTCTCTAAGTTCCAGTGTCGTTCAATGCTTCTCCCAAAGCTTTTTCAACGTCACTCTTAGAAGGACCTTCTGCAATTGCACGTGCTTCCTCTTCACGTTTAATCTTCTCTGCTTTGATCTTTTCATGATGCGCAAGACCAGTACCAGCAGGGATCAAACGTCCTACAATTACGTTTTCCTTCAGACCACGTAGTTCATCTTTCTTACCGCTTACAGCCGCTTCTGTAAGAACTCTAGTAGTCTCCTGGAACGATGCCGCAGAAATAAACGACTCGGTCGCCAATGAAGCTTTAGTAATACCTAGCAAAATTCTTTCGAATGTTGCCGGCAACTTATCTTCTTTACCCAAGTCATCATTTACATTTTGGATCTCAGCTAATTCAACTTGATCGCCCTGTATGTAGCGTGAATCACCAGCACTTTGCACAGTAACCTTACGTAACATTTGACGTACAATCACTTCAATGTGCTTATCATTAATTTTCACGCCTTGTAAACGATACACGTCCTGTACTTCTTTACCAATGTAGCCAGCCAAAGCGTCCACACCTAGCAAACGCAAGATTTCATGTGGGTTAGGTGGTCCATCAGCAATAGTCTCACCACGCTCTACTAACTCACCTTCAAAGATACTTACGTGACGCCACTTAGGAATTAACTCTTCATGCACATCACCTTCTGGTGGAGTAATCATCAAACGACGTTTACCCTTAGTTTCTTTACCAAAGCTCACCACACCTGAAATCTCTGCCAATATTGCAGCTTCTTTCGGCTTACGTGCTTCGAACAAGTCAGCAACACGTGGCAAACCACCGGTAATATCACGAGTCTTAGAGCTCTCTTGTGGAATACGCGCAATAACGTCACCAACACCTACTTCCATGCCATTATCTACATTAATAATTGTATCAGGCGGCAAGAAGTAATGAGCAGGCAAATTAGTACCAGCCAAACATAAATCATTACCATTGGCATCAACTAGTTTAACCATCGGACGTAAATCTTTACTCGCAGCACCCAGCTGTTTTGGATCTAATACTACAACGCTAGATAGACCAGTTAATTCGTCAGTTTGTTTGTTCATGGTTACACCATCAATCAAATCAACGAATTCAACCTTACCGGCAACCTCAGTAATAACCGGATGCGTATGTGCATCCCAATTAGCTACTGTAGAGCCAGCAGTTACTTCCTGACCTTCTTCTACTTTCAGGATTGCACCATAAGGTAAACGATAACGCTCACGCTCACGTCCGTTAGCATCAGCAATAGTTAATGAGCCTGATCTAGAAACAGCAACCGAATAACCATCTTTGTGCTTAACAAGCTTAATGTTATGCAAACGAACAGTACCATTAGTCTTAACCTGTACGCTATTTGCTGCAGTCGCTCTTGATGCCGCACCACCAATATGGAATGTACGCATCGTTAACTGTGTACCCGGCTCACCAATAGATTGCGCCGCAATAACACCCACTGCCTCACCAATATTTACAATATGTCCACGAGCCAAATCACGACCATAACATTTAGCACAAATACCATAGCGAGTTTCACAGGTAATTACTGAACGAACACGCACAGAATCAACCCCTAAATGTTCTAATTTAGACACTAATTCTTCATCCAACAAAGTACCTTCAGGAATTGCAACTTCATCAGTACCTGGTACTAAAACATCCTCTAGTACAACACGTCCTAGAACTCTCTCATGCAACGGCTCAACAATATCACCACCTTCAATCAACGGCGTCATAGTCAAACCATTTTCAGTACCACAATCTATTTCAGTTACTACAACATCCTGAGCCACATCCACCAAACGCCTAGTTAAGTAACCAGAGTTTGCTGTTTTCAATGCCGTATCAGCCAAACCTTTACGTGCACCATGTGTAGAAATAAAGTACTGCAGTACATTTAGTCCTTCACGGAAGTTCGCAGTAATTGGAGTCTCGATGATCGAACCATCTGGCTTTGCCATCAAACCACGCATACCTGCCAACTGACGCATCTGCGCCGCAGAACCCCTCGCACCAGAATCTGCCATCATGTAAATAGAGTTGAATGATTCTTGCTCTATACTCTTACCTTCAGAGTCAACCACAGTTTCTTGCGCCAACTCAGACATCATTGCTTTAGCTACCATGTCATTTGTTCGGGACCAAATATCCACTACTTTGTTGTAACGCTCACCGTGAGTAAGAAGACCAGAAGCATATTGCATCTCAATCTCTTTAACTTCTTCTTCTGCCTTGTCAATAATTGATGACTTACTCTCAGGAATTACCAAATCATCAATACCGATAGAAATACCAGACTTAGTGGCATATTCAAAACCAGCATACATCAAATGATCCGCAAAAATTACAGACTCTTTCAAGCCTTGCGTACGGTAACAACGGTTAATAAGGTTAGAAATTTCTTTCTTAGTCATAACCTTATTGATCAATTGAAAATCCATACCAGCTGGCAATAATTCTGACAAGAATACGCGTCCAACTGTAGTATCGACAATTTCTTTTGACTCTGGCAAACGTACTTTAATCGCAGCATTCATGCCAACCACATCATTCTCAAAAGCACGTCTTACTTCACTTGGGTGAGCAAATATCATGCCTTCACCCTTATCGTTAACTTTATGTCTAGTTAAGTAGTAAATACCTAATACCACATCCTGAGAAGGTACGATAATAGGATCACCATGCGCAGGTGACAGAACGTTATTAGTAGACATCATCAACGTACGTGCTTCTAACTGCGCCTCTATAGTTAGAGGAACGTGCACAGCCATTTGGTCTCCGTCAAAGTCAGCGTTGTATGCCGCACAAACTAACGGATGTAATTGAATAGCTTTACCTTCGATCAAGGTAGGCTCAAATGCCTGGATACCCAAACGGTGCAAAGTAGGTGCACGGTTAAGTAACACAGGATGTTCACGAATAACTTCATCCAGAATATCCCACACTTCAGGGCCTTCTTTCTCAACTAATTTTTTCGCAGCCTTAATCGTAGTAGCTAAACCACGCAATTCTAATTTACTAAAGATAAACGGCTTAAATAATTCCAAAGCCATCTTCTTCGGTAGACCACATTGGTGCAAACGCAATGTTGGTCCAACCACAATCACCGAACGACCAGAATAATCAACACGCTTACCTAATAGATTTTGCCTAAAGCGCCCTTGTTTACCCTTAATCATATCTGCTAATGACTTCAATGGTCGCTTGTTAGAACCAGTAATCGGTCTACCCCGACGCCCATTATCCAATAACGCATCAACAGATTCCTGCAACATACGTTTTTCATTTCGCACAATAATGTCTGGCGCCATCAAATCCAGTAGTCTAAGCAGACGGTTATTACGGTTAATAACGCGGCGATATAAATCATTCAGATCGGATGTTGCAAAACGTCCACCATCTAGTGGCACCAAAGGACGTAAATCTGGCGGCAATACCGGCAGAACAGTCATAATCATCCACTGTGGATCATTACCAGAAGTAATAAAAGACTCAATAAGTTTAAGCCTCTTCGATAACTTCTTCTCACGTGTTTCAGAATTAGTAGTCGCAATCTCTTCACGAATTTTTTCCGCTTCTTCCTTAAGATCAAGCTTCTCCAATAATTTCTGGATAGCCTCTGCCCCCATGAGAGCAGTGAACTCATCACCATGCTGTTCAAAACACTCTAAATAAGCCTCTTCTGTCAATAACTGACCAGACTCTAGAGGAGTCATACCAGGCTCAATAACAACATATGCTTCAAAATAAAGAATGCGCTCGATATCACGCAAAGTCATATCCAACAACAAACCAATTCTGGAAGGCAGAGATTTTAGGAACCAGATGTGGGCAACTGGGCTTGCTAGTTCTATGTGGCCCATACGCTCACGACGAACTTTAGTAACAGTAACCTCTACGCCACATTTTTCACAAATAATACCACGATGTTTCAGGCGCTTATACTTACCACATAAACACTCATAGTCTTTCACCGGACCAAAAATCTTAGCGCAGAATAGACCGCCGCGCTCAGGACGCAAAGTTCTATAGTTAATAGTCTCTGGCTTTTCAATCTTACCATACGAGAGAGCTCTAATATCGTCTGGAGATGACAAACCCAAACTAACTACATTAAACTCATCGCCATGCCGCTGTTGTTTAAACAGGCCAATAATGTCTTCCACTCTTTGCCCCCAGGTATTACTTATCTTCTAGTTCAATACTTATGCCCAACGAACGTATCTCTTTAACCAATACGTTAAACGATTCCGGCATCCCAGCCTCCATACGATGATCTCCATCGACGATATTTTTATACATCTTCGTCCTACCAGAAACGTCATCAGATTTAACAGTTAACATTTCTTGTAGGGTGTATGCCGCACCATATGCCTCAAGTGCCCATACCTCCATCTCACCAAATCTTTGACCACCAAACTGTGCCTTACCACCGAGTGGCTGTTGGGTAACCAAACTATATGAGCCAGTAGAACGAGCATGCATCTTATCATCAACCAAGTGATTCAATTTCAGCATATACATATAGCCTACTGTTACTGGTCGCTCAAACTTCTCGCCCGTACGTCCATCATATAGATTTGTTTGTCCACTCTCAGGCAAACCAGCAATCTTTAGCAGCTGCTTAATCTCTGGTTCCTTAACACCCTCAAATACAGGAGAGGCTGTTGGTACACCCATAGACAAGTTCTGTGCCAATTCTAACAACTCTTCGTCACTAAATTGTGTCAAATCTAATTTACGTCTATCTGACGTCTTCATATGAAACTGTAAATTATATATTTGATCTAAAAAGTCACGAATTTCTTCGAGGCTAGCTTTGTCACGCAACATAATTTTAATCTTATTGCCCAGACCTTTGGCAGCCCAACCTAAGTGGGTTTCCAATACCTGACCAATATTCATACGTGATGGCACCCCTAATGGATTCAAAATAATATCCACAGGTGTTCCATCTTCTAGGCGTGGCATATCTTCAACTGGAACAATAGTAGAAATAACACCCTTGTTACCATGACGACCAGCCATTTTGTCCCCAGGTTGGATACGACGTTTAACCGCTAAAAATACTTTCACAATCTTTAGCACACCTGGAGCAAGATCATCACCTTGCTTCACCTTTTTAGTCTTTTCTTCCAAGCTTTCGTCATGCTCTTTACGCAACTGCTCCAACTGCTGTGCTGCAGCTTCTAGCTGCTGAGTGACCGCATCGTCTTTTAAACGGATTTGGAACCAATCAGCACGCTCAACAGTTTGCAAATAATCACTAGTAACTTTAGAGCCAGATTTAAGTGACTTAGGACCACCTGCAGCAACTTGACCTTCTAGCAATATAGCTACACGCTCATAAAGATCATCTTCACGAATCCTAAATTCATCGCCTAAATCTTTCTTGATTAATTGAAGAGCTGCTGTCTCTATCTCTAATGCACGATCATCTTTCTTCACTCCATCACGAGTAAAGATTTGCACATCAAGTACCGTACCACTGATACCAGTAGGCACACGTAAAGATGTATCTTTAACATCAGAAGCTTTCTCACCAAATATAGCGCGAAGTAATTTTTCTTCTGGTGTTAATTGTGTCTCACCTTTTGGCGTCACTTTACCAACCAAGATATCACCAGCTGTAACTTCAGCACCAATGTAGACAATACCAGCATTATCTAATTTAGATAATGCATGCTCACCAACGTTAGGGATATCAGGAGTAACTTCTTCCGAGCCAAGCTTAGTATCACGTGCAACACAAGTTAACTCTTCGATGTGGATAGTAGTAAACTCATCTCTTTCTACTACTGCTTCAGATACAGCTATAGAATCCTCAAAGTTAAAACCATTCCATGGCATAAATGCCACCATCATGTTCTTACCTAACGCAAGCTCACCTAAATCCGTAGAAGGACCATCTGCTAGAACGTCTCCAGCAACAATCTTGTCACCAACTTTTACTAATGGCACCTGGTTAATACAAGTGTTCTGATTAGAACGTTGATACTTAGTCAGATTATAAATATCTACACCAGTCTCACCAGCTTCTGTCTCTTCTACTTTAATTACTATACGTGAGGCATCTACAGAATAAACTGTACCACTTCTTCTAGCATTTACTGTTACACCAGAGTCCGTCGCAACCACACGTTCCATACCAGTACCAACTAACGGCTTCTCAGCACGTAAAGTAGGCACCGCTTGGCGTTGCATGTTTGACCCCATAAGTGCACGGTTAGCATCATCATGTTCTAAGAATGGGATTAATGAAGCAGCCACTGATACCATCTGACGAGGAGAAATATCAATAAACTGCACCTTATCAGTAGTAGTCAAAGTAGATTCATTACCATGACGACAAGGTACTAAGTCATCAGTCAACTCACCCTTATGATTCACAGTAGCATTAGCCTGTGCAATTACGTATTGTCCTTCTTCAATTGCGGACAAATATTCAACTGTATCAGTTAATTTGCCGTCTACTACCTTACGGTAAGGAGTTTCCAAGAAACCGTATTTATTAGTACGCGCATAAACAGCTAATGAGTTAATCAAGCCAATATTTGGACCCTCAGGTGTCTCAATTGGGCATACACGACCATAGTGAGTATTGTGTACGTCACGCACCTCAAAGCCGGCTCGCTCACGTGTCAAACCACCTGGGCCTAAAGCTGATACCCTTCTTTTATGTGTTACTTCAGATAACGGATTATTCTGATCCATAAACTGCGATAGCTGGCTAGAACCAAAGAACTCTTTAATAGTCGCCGATACTGGTTTAGCGTTAATTAGATCTTGTGGCATCAAAGATTCAGATTCCGCTAAGCTTAATCTTTCTTTAGCTGCACGCTCTACACGCACCAAGCCAACGCGGAACTGGTTTTCTACCATTTCACCCACGCTACGTACACGACGATTACCTAAGTGATCAATATCATCAATATCGCCACGTCCATCACGAATATCAATCAATGTCTTGAATACAGCGATAATATCTTCTTTACTTAGTGTGCCAGAACCCTCTATTTCATCACGGCCCACACGCCTATTGAATTTCATACGTCCTACAGGAGAAAGATCGTAGCGCTCAGCATTGAAGAATAAATTCTGGAACAACTGTTCAGCAGACTCTTTTGTAGGTGGCTCGCCTGGACGCATCATGCGATAAATTTCTACTAATGCTTCCAATTTGCTTTTAGTAACATCAACCCGCAATGTGTCAGACATATATGGACCATGATCCAAAGTATTTGTATAGATAGTTTTAATGTCTGAGATGTTCTGCGCTCTGATTGCTTCTAAAACCTCTGGGGTGATTTCTGCATTAGCTTCTACCAATACTTCCCCACTCTCTTTATCAATAATATCTTGGGCTATAGTTTTGCCAATTAATTGCTCACTAGAAACACGCAAATTATCTAGGCCACCTTCTTCCATCTGTCTAATATGACGTGGAGTAATTCTTCTACCAGCCTCAACAATAAGTGTTCCATCTGCAAGCTTAATATCTGTAAATGCAGTTTCACCACGCAATCTGCTAGGTACCAATTCTAAATCAATAGCACCTGCAGCATCTAAGTGATAAGTATCAGTTTCAAAGAAAAGTTGTAAAATCTCTTCAGCAGAATAACCAAGCGCGCGTAATAATACAGTTGAAGGCAATTTACGTCTTCTATCTATACGCACATAAATACAACCTTTAGGGTCAAATTCAATATCTAACCAAGAACCACGATAAGGGATAATACGAGCTGCATATAACAACACCCCTGATGAGTGAGTTTTACCTTTATCATGTTCAAAAAATACACCTGGTGATCTATGTAATTGCGATACCACCACTCGCTCAGTACCATTAATAACGAAAGTTCCATAACTTGTCATTAACGGCAATTCACCCATATAAACTTCTTGCTCACGCACGTCTTTAACAACTTTAGAATCTGCAGGAGCTTCTTTGTCGTATATTACAAGGCGACATTTTACTCTTAGTGGAGCAGCGTAGGTTAAGCCACGCACAGTACATTCTTTCACATCAAATACTGGCGTACCCAAGTGATAACTTACATACTCTAAAACTGCATTTCCTGAATAACTCTCAATGGGAAATACAGAAGTAAAAGCGTTTTGTAATCCCGTATCTTCACGATTAGCATCAGCAACATCTGGCTGTAAAAATTTTAAATAAGATTCTTGTTGAATCAACAATAACCCGGGTACTGGAACGTTTGATATATCAGAACCGGCCCCTAAATCAGCGCGCACGCGTTTCTTCTCGGTTAATGATAGTTTGGGCTCTTCAATACTGACCAACTCTGCCATGCTAGATCCTCTGAAAGTTTAGGTTAAACGACAAAAAAACCTGTAGGCGATTGCATAAATGCAGTCGCCGTACAGATTTGAGCACTAATATGCGAACTACTTAATTTCAACAGTTGCACCAGCTTCTTCAAGCTGCTTCTTGAAATTTTCCGCATCTTCTTTAGATACACCTTCCTTCAATGGTGCAGGAGCGCCTTCTACTAAGTCTTTTGCTTCTTTCAAACCTAGACCAGTAATTCCACGTACTGCTTTAATTACGCCAACTTTGTTGTCGCCAAAAGCAGCTAATACTACTGTGAACTCAGTTTGTTCTTCTGCAGCAGCAGCAGCGCCAGCAGCAGGAGCTGCAACGGCAACAGCTGCGGCAGCAGAAACATTAAACTTCTCTTCCATAGACTCAATTAATTCTACAACATCCATAACGCTCATTTGCGCTATAGCATCTAAGATTTCTTCTTTTGAAACGGCCATTTGTTTTCTCCAAATATAATTACTGTTTACTATCGCGGACTGCAGCAAAAGTTCTAACTAGCTTAGCGTGCGGCTCTGCCATAGTGCGTACCAACTTGGTAATTGGTGCTTGCATTACAGACATTAAGCGCGCAATAGCTTCGTCTTTAGTTGGCAATTTAGCCACGGCATCAAGTTGACTAGCATCAAATACTTGGCCCCCTAAAGAAATAGCTCTCACTTCAAGCTTGTTATGATCTTTGGCGAAGTCACGCATCAAACGCGCTGTCGAACCAGGCTCATCACTAGAGAACGCTAGCATTATTGGGCCAACTAATGAATCATTCATAGATTCATAATCAGTACCAGAAAATGCAATACGTGCTAGAGTGTTACGAACTATACGTAGCTTAATATTGGCGTTACGCGCATTAGCACGTAATTCCGTCATCTCTGAAGATGTAAGACCACGATAGTCTGCAGCCACAACCGACACAGCATTTGCTGCAACTTCTGCAACCTCTGCGACAATTTCTTTTTTCTCTTTGAGTTTTAGCATCATCTCGCTATTACCTCACAAAAGTTATTGTCAATGTAAAGCGCTTTCACACTTTACCCGTCTGCGTAGGTATAATTAAGGGTTACCCCACCTACGGTCTTTGACGGCAACAAACATTAATCACATCAGCTGCCGTCTCATCTGCCAACACTTACGTGCCGACAAAATTCAGTTTATATTGCTACTTGTAGTCCAGGACCCATAGTGGTCGACAAAGTAGCTTTCTGTAAATATGTACCTTTAGCGGTGCTAGGCTTAGCTTTACGCAAATCGGCTAGCAAAGCTTCAAAATTGTCCTGCAAGTCATCAGCACTAAAGTTAATCTTACCGATTGAACAATGAATAATACCGTTTTTATCTACACGGTAACGTACTTGTCCGCCTTTAGCGTTTTTAACTGCCTTAGCAACATCTGGGGTCACCGTGCCTACTTTAGGATTAGGCATTAAACCACGTGGACCCAATACTTGACCCAAACGACCAACCAAGCCCATAGCATCAGGACTTGCAATAACTACTTCAAAGTCCATATTGCCAGCTTTGATACTGTCGGCTAAATCTTCCATACCAACAACATCTGCACCAGCTTCTTTAGCAGCATCAGCATTTGGTCCCTGTGCAAATACCGCAACACGTACAGTTTTACCTGTACCATTTGGTAAAACAGTAGCACCACGTACTGTTTGATCAGACTTGCTCGCATCTACACCAAGCTTGATGCTAATATCAAAGCTCTCAGGAAACTTAGCGGGTTGTAGGCTTTGTAACAAAGTTACTGCGTCTTTAAAATCATAAACCTTTCCAAGTTCAATCTTTTCATTAATTAGCTTACGCTTTTTACTTAATTGTGGCATTAAACTACCCCCTCTACTTCCAAGCCCATACTACGCGCAGAACCAGCAATAGTGCGCACCGCTGCATCAATATCTGCTGCGGTCAAATCAGGCTCTTTTATCTTGGCAATTTCTTCTAACTGCGCTCGCGTTACCTTACCTACTTTTTCTTTATTTGGTACACCACTACCTTTAGCAACTTTAGTGATTTTCTTAAGTAGTACTGCAGCTGGAGGAGTCTTCAACTCGAAATCAAAAGAACGATCATTGAATACTCTAATAACTACAGGAATTGGTGTGCCTTTTTCTACATTAGGCAAGGCTTCTGTTTTGGCATTAAATGCTTTACAGAATTCCATAATGTTAACGCCGTTTTGTCCAAGAACAGGACCTACTGGCGGCTGTGGAGTTGCACTACCAGCTGGTATTTGCAACTTAATGATTGCTTCAACTTGTTTTTTAGCCATCTTAAACCTCACTTTGGGTACAAACGCTGCTAAGGCTCCCCGCTTTTATTTCACTACAATGCTTACCTAAAAGGTAAAAATATCTTAGCCTTTTTCTACTTGGCTAAAATCTAAATCTACTGGTGTAGAGCGACCAAATATCAATACCGCTACACGCATACGGTGCTTATCGTAATTAACCTCTTCAACTACACCATTGAAATCAGCAAAAGGCCCATCAATAACCCTGATAACCTCTCCAGCCTCAAACAATGTCTTAGGTTTAGGTTTCTCAACGCCTTCTTGAATTCTTTGTAATATATTTTCTGCTTCTCGGTCAGAAATAGGAGCAGGTCTATCAGATGTACCACCGATAAAACCTAAAACTTTTGGCGTAGAGCGCACCATATGCCAAATCTCATCATCCATTTCCATCTGCACCAAGACATAACCCGGAAAGAATTTACGCTCACTCTTACGCTTCTGGCCAGATCTGATCTCCACTACCTCTTCGGTAGGGACCATAATTTCACCAAACTTATCTTCTAATCCCTCTGTTCTAATCCGATCTAATAGTAACTCTTTAACTTTAGATTCGGAGCCAGAGTAGGCGTGCACTACATACCAACGCTTCACCACAGTCACTTACACCGCCCCCTTTATCATCCAAGCAACAACTCTTATAAGTACCGCGTCGATAGACCACAACACTATGCCCATTACAAATACCATCACAATCACTGCAATTGTTGACTGTATAGTCTCTTTGCGTGTCGGCCAAACTACTCTACGTAGCTCAACCATTGATTCTTGCCAGAATGTAATAAACGCGCGACCAGCTGCAGTACGCGAAACTAATGCCAATGAGGCTACCAAAGCAGCAGCCATAGCGCCTATACGCCATAGCAATGGCTCAGAAACAAAATAATACTGACCAGCTACTGCGCTAGTAACTAAAACTGCTACTAATCCCCACAATAAGCTGTCCAATTTTGAATTCTGATTTTCCACTCTTGCTACCATAGTCATAACCTAAATTCATTGGCAGGCCAGGAGGGCTTCGAACCCCCAACCTGCGGTTTTGGAGACCGCCACTCTACCAATTGAGCTACTGGCCTATCTATACTTCGTGGAAGGCAGAATTTATTGATTCTGCCTTCCACTAGTAATTTTTACTCCACGATTTTAGTAACTACACCAGCGCCGACAGTACGTCCACCTTCACGTATCGCAAAGCGTAAACCTTCTTCCATCGCAATCGGTGCAATCA
>JAUIIV010000009.1 GCA_030431675.1 Gammaproteobacteria bacterium
ATCTGAAAAATGGAATCAACCTATGCATAACTGGGCGCTAATTATTTCGCAGCTTGATATTTATTTTGAAAACAGATTAAATATTGAATTGTGAGTTTAGGGTGACACAGTTACATGAACCCTCTCTTTACTTACTCAACATCTGTGCTTTCACGTTTAGTTTTGGATTTTTTGTTAAAAGTTGTGCCAACTTTATCTTCAGTCCACTGATACTGATCTGCCATCGCTTGTTGGCAAATCTTGATTATATTATTTACAAACTCTGCAGTCTTTTCACTCTGTTGAGTCATAAGCTTCATGTTCAGATTAAAGTAGTCTTCTGGGCCTGTGATTCTTGGCATAGTCTGCATGCATTTTATTGCAGTGCCAGTTGTATCAGAGCAGTATGATATACACTCTCTTACCATTTTCTCTTGAGCTGCCTGATTAATTTGTTGTAGTTCAGTCCATGGCTGAGACCAGCTTGACCAATCTGTAAATGTTGATGCGACCATGATGCCCCCTATCTTCTTTTTGTGCAGTGCATTATATAGTAAAAATAGTTAAACAACTACTTAAAGTCAAGAATCTAAACGTCTTGTTTACCTGTGCTTTGCCACATACCTGGCATTACTGCCAGTGCTTGCTCCAAATATTGTTTGCACCACTGCTGCATTGGGCCGCCATAGAATCGTATAATTTGCACCAGTGACTCCTTACTAAACAGAGGATTGTCTAATGCTTCTAAATCGAGGATGATTTGGATTAAATACTGGCGTGTTAGGTCTTCGTTGGTTTTTGCGTTAATAACACTGAACTCAATGCCTTGCATCACAAAATCACGCAGATCATCTAATGTGACGTTAGAGCTGGAGCTAGCATCATACAAACATCTGTTCTCATATCGTTTTATGGTACGCATACTTTAATTAGAGCTCAAAATCGCTACTAATTCAACCTCTATTCTTGTAGAGTCGACATCACCACCTTCCAGCACCGATGCTTGATATGGATTCCAAAATGTATGTTTACGCTGCTCTTGCTTATCAGCAGTCTTTTGTACATTAAAAAAATTATTTAATTGTACACTCACGAATAATCTCCATCTTTATTGTTAATTAGAATATATAAGTTTTACTTTTTACTTCTCTTTCTTCTTTTTTTGCTTGAACAGCAACAGCTAAAAAGGTTGTAAAAAAATGCAATTAAAGCTCCACCTACAAAGCCATCAATAAACCCCCAGAATAGACCTAACAATGAACCAACAAAAGTAAAGTCATACCCAAGATAAACTGTGCTAAATATTTCGACAAAAGGGATCCCCATTCCAAAAAATATACTAAAGTATACTGTTGCAAACATTGATAGTCCCCATACTAGGCCAACTGCCAACCCTAAATTACATACACTTATTTTTGTACAGCAAGAGTTATCACTTTTACGCATGTTAAAACCTCTTATAATTATTAAACTACAGACTAAGTATAGAGACTTTAAATACTTAATTATTACTGTACAAACCACTTTTTAAAGATATATACAAACTATTTCATACATAGCATGATCGGAAATATTCTGAAAACAAAGAAACTGCAAATTACAAATGGTAGCTGCCTATCTTATAACTTGTTTACAGTAAGGTTGCAATCTTACAGAGCTCAGACCTTACGTCCACATGTTTCGTGAAAGGTATTTGGCAATAGTCATCAATGGTCTTATTTGACAAGTAGCAGGCATGTATTATAGTTAAGGTAACTTTTCCATACAGAATTGGGTAGATATAGACTATGAAAGCACTCGCAACTTTAAAGGGATTTTCCCTCATAGAACTTATGGTGGTAATAGCAATTGTTGCTCTTTTGGCGGCAGTAGCTGTACCTTCTTATCGTGAATACACTAACAGAGCAAGAATGACTGAAGTTGATAACATCATTGGTCATCAACTTGATGTCTGGGCAGAGCAAAATACTCTAAGCCAAACACCATCAGATTTCAGTGGTAGTGAGACTGGTTCTCCATACATCAATTCTATTTCATTCAGCTCAAGCAGCCCGAATGTATCAGTAGAATTACTTTCTTCACAACTTTCGTTCTTGAGTGCTGACCTTACTTTAGAGTGGACAGCTACTGTAGCTAACAATATCGTTACTTGGTCTTGTGAGTACTCTGGGTCTAACGACTACAGCGCGTACATTACAAACTGTTCTTGTACTGCTCCTTGTACCTAAGTGTAGATTGCGGCATACCTCACGGTATGCCGCTCTCCTCCTTTACCACACATGTCAAAACAAAAAACTCTCTTATACGTATTACTTGCTCTTCTAGTAGTTTCCCTAAACATATACTATTACAGAAACTTTTTTTATAACTATTGGAAGCGATATCAAATTAGGAATGAGAAAGTAGTTCTAAGTTTGTCTACAACGCCTTATCGCATCAATGATATGGAAGACAATATAAAAAGTCTAATCAGACAAAATATTAATTTAGACGGTATATATTTAAATGTTCCACATAGGTTTTTAAGGGATAATTTAGAATATACTATACCTTCCTGGCTCAAAAATTATCCACAAGTAACTGTTATACGCTGTCAGGATTACGGACCAGCAACAAAACTTTTAGGAACATTAGAGCAGGTTCCACTGACTCCAGATACGATTATCATCACGGTTGATGATGACACCTACTACCCGAAGAACCTAGCTTTAGAACTAGCATATCGTGCATACCAAAATCCTCAAGCAGCATATGGACTGATGGGCGCCAACCCTAAATATAACCAACAAAAGCACATTGATTTAAATGATCATCTAGGATTAATTAAAATTGGTAACAATAATGAGAAAGTAAGCATTTTGCAGGGATATGCTGGCGTGGCTTATAGACGTAAATTTTTTGACGATAGAATTTTCAATATTTTAGATGCACCGGCTGAGTGTATACAAAGCGATGACTTCTATTTATCATACTTCCTTGCTATGCAAAGTATACCCCGTATTGTACTTAAGAATGAACAGATCTGTGGATGCAAGCTACGTTGGGATAATGCTGAGGCTACTAACGAATATGCGCTTAGCAAACTAGCCCCACCAGTATATAAACATGATATTTGCCTAAGATACTTACAGGACAAATTTCCGCATGTCGATTTTTAAAAACAAGCTGCTACTCTATGGTATAGTAGTTAACAGCTTGTTATTTGTATATCTCTATAATTATCATAAACAATTCTTTGTCGAGCTATACATGCGTATTTATCTATACAATAAACCTTTTGTAGTATCATTCTCTACTACCCCGCACCGTATTGACAAAATACATAAAACAATAGAGACAGTATTCCAACAAAGCCTAAAGCCTGATAAAATATACATATCATTACCGTACGTATTCAAACGTGACAATATCCCCTACCATATCCCTGAGTGGCTTACCAAAGATAAACGCGTAACGATTTTGCGCACGAAGGATTATGGTCCAGCTACTAAGCTATTAGGATTATTAGAACAAGTCGAACTAAATCCCAAACAGGTCATAATCACTGTAGATGATGATATAAGCTATCCTGAACAAACTTTTCTGCACCTTGTGTACCACGCTTATAAAAATCCAGAAAGCGCCGTAGGCGTATCAGGAGTGGACTTGCAATACGATGTAGACGGCTTAGTATCACAAGATGTTAAAAACGGAGTAATTTCAGGTTTTCATCACACTAGATACTTTGCTGTGTTACAAGGATTTGCCTCCATTGCATATAGAGCCGGTTTTTTTGATGAAAGCATATTTGAAATTACTAATGCTCCTCAGGAGTGTATAAATAGTGACGATTTATATTTATCTTATCACTTAGCTAAGAAAAACATTCCTCGAATTGGCTTCTGGGGAAAATATATGAATCAATTTATGGTGGACTATCGCAATTCAATTGGATTAAATGATGATGCATTACATAATTTAATTCCAACACCAGCTCAAAAGCATCGCACCTGTATGCAATATATGCGCCAACAAGATCCCTATGTAGTCTTTTAGACGCTATAGTTCTTAGGAACGTCTGTTAGAAGAATTAAAACTAAAGCAACTAAACAACAAATAGTTATTAGAACCGAGACTGCATATAAATTCCCTGCATCAATAACACTAATTAACCACCCGCTAACTGCCCCTGCCACACTAATAGATGTTGTAAAGACAGCAATACGTCTCCCCATCGGCTGGCTTGCAGCATCAATTGCAATCCGATTCATAGGTGCAAACAGCATAGAAGATCCCAATGCAACCACCATCATACAAATTGTCGCCATATAAATATTGTTAAATAGTATTGAAGTAAATAACAGTAGTAACGTACCAACTAAGGTAGTTATGGAGGCACTACGAATTAATGCAGGCAGCTCATGATTTTGTAACCACCACTTGGTGATTTTTGCACCAACCAAGAATAAACTGAAAATAAAAGTTTGCGCTACGCCATAGAATAACGTACTTTGACCTAATCCTTGATAAATAAATGGGGACTCAAACATCCAAAAAAAGAAAATACCGACAAGCAAACAATAGCCTATGCATGGCACCATAAAGTCCTTGTTACTTAAGATTTTTACAAAATCATATATAATAGATTTTAAGTGCAAAGGATGTGGATTAGTATTAGTCTCTGGCATAATTATTAAAACTGAAACAAAGCTTATAATACCCATTACCGCTAAAAACCAAAAAATATAGCGCCAGCTAGCAAACTCTACAACGATTGCTCCACACAGAGGCCCCAAGGCTGGAGCAAGTATAGTAATTGCATTGCATAATGCTAGCCACTTGATAGCTTCTTTGACATTAAAACTCTCATGAATAGCAGCATTACCTGCGACTACAACAAAACATATTGTCGTTCCTTGAACAAAACGCGCAATATACATTATGTCAATACTATTAGTTATCGCACACACTATTGTTGAAGCAACAAATAATGCTCCACCTATAGACATAATAATTTTACGCCCAAAACGATCAGAAATTGGTCCAATAATAAATTGTAAGGAACTAGCACCAAGGAACCACAATGTTAGAGTATTTTGGATCTGAGCCTGCGTCAACTTCAATTCCGTCGCAATCGCGGGCATACTCGGCAGATACATATCATTAGATAAATATAAGCTGATCTCATATAGAACAAAAAGGAAAGGAAAGATTTTTAAGCGTTGTTCGCGTAAGTTCAAGTTAATCAACCAATAATTAATCTGTAAATATTACACTCTTATAGCACAAAAAATAATAATCAGATATCATATACTGCTTAGGCAGTTGTAAAGCATTTAATACAGCCTCATAAGGATATGAAATATGCCGTTAAGAATTTTTATATTATTTATCTCTTTAGCCTTCGTTCCAGTTTCATGCTTTAGTGTAGAAGAACAAAAATCCAGGTTATTTAATAATTATACTTTCTACTATGGTATAGATATAGGCAACTTAGAAACAAGCTTTAAGAATAGATATGGTAGCGACTTCTTTGACGAATATCACAGTGATTATAATTTCTTTTTTGGAGCTCGTAAGAATAAGTCTTTAGGGTTTGAGTTAGGATTTAGCACAACAAGAGAGATTCATAATGATGTTTATCTAACATCTGGCAACTATTTACCTGGGAGCTCTACGCCATTACCCGGTTTTCAAAGTTGGCATACTACGTATAAAGCTAGAAATTTCTATTTAGGGCTAAACTTCCTATACTATTTGACTCGTAATACAAGTGTATACGCTCTTGCAAGTGGAGAAATCACCTATATGGATATCCGTATGGAGTTGGTAAACAGCTACTTACCAGGTCAACTTATTAATAAGGTTACTAGAACATTCTCTAAGACTCAGGTAATACCATCCGTAAAATTAGGAATTAATTACAATATAACCGCCGGCTGGGGGTTACGTTTATACTACGCATGGCGTTATTACGAATTATTTAATCCTATGAAATCCAAAGAATTTCCAAACCGCTCAAGTGAGCTGCGTTTAAATAACTCAAACTCATTATATTTTGGCACATACTTCGCTTTTTAGAAATCTAATTGAGCGAATAATCTGTCACTGCGCTCTTGATTTCTAGCTGGGCCTAAATCACGCGGAACTTCATAGCCAGTCTCCCGTGTATAAAGGTCAAACTGTGGATAACGTGGAGCATCTTGTTGTCCATTTACAGACAAAATTCTATGCATATGATCACGTGAAACCACTAAATTTTGTTGAGGCAAGCTACTGCGAATAATTCCTTTGATAACATTAACTGTATGTGCATTTAGTCTTGCTTGATTAGAATATGGATTTGTAACATCCTGCGCACCACGTTGTTGCGCCTCTCTTAATGCAGCGCTAGAATTTTCAATTAAACTATAGATCTCCTCTGGGGTCATATTTACATGAACATTTACATACTCACCACCCTGACGTAATGGCCTGCCTGCTGCATCTCTTTGCGGAACTTCTTTGAGAAAACCAATATAATCAATAGCACCTATCTGTCTATCTAATATAACCTGCACATTAGCATCAGCAACTTCACCCAGCACCAGTAAAACATTATCTCTTAACCTTTGCTTAACGTCATCCGGGATATCAATACCACGCTCCACATTCGGTAGTTCATTAATGTTTGCACCTTGACTTAGTAGATATTCACCCAATAATCCGCGTAAAATTTCATATGCCCATATTTTAATATCTACAGATGTAGTATCAGGGTGCAAACAAGTAAATTTTTCCGCAAACTTATTGATTACTCCCGTTTGACAAACTATTTGATCAACAACTTCTGCATTATGATAATCCATAGTACGCGCTAATATTTTCCGCTGACACTCCGCTAAAGCATCAACAAATGCTTGCATTCTATCTTCTATTGTAGATTCTGTAATATTTTGGTCATTTGCTGCCCACCAATATGCTGCGACTGTCAAAAAATCATCCTGACGATTTAGCCCTACAGCACCTATACTTGGATCAAGAGCACGGGCAGCAATACAATATTTGTTTAAGGCATACTGTCTAAGCTGTGCAGGTGTTGCACCCTCTCCTGGATGTGTATCAATCATCTCACTTGCTAAGTAATCACAAATTTCTTGTATTGCACCTTGAACATTGTGTCCCGAGTATCTGTTTACTAGCTTAGTACGACTTCTCCAGCCACTATTCTGAATCCCGCCTTCCATTGTATTTTCATGATTATCAAACTCATGTCGAAGATTATTACCAGCCATATCCCTCTCCTAAGCTAAACTACAACATTTTTTAAACTTCTTACCACTCCCACACGGGCATGATTCATTACGCCCTACTTTATCACTAGAAGCTATTTGTGGATCTTTATTTTGTCCCGAAACGTAATACCAATTTGAGTTAAACTTCTCAAATTTACTACGTTCGTGCAAAATGTGATCTTTACCATCAAACTTATAATATGCCTTAAATTCTACAATATTATCTTTTGCGTCAACAATCTCCAATTTTTGCCATGTTGTCGCATCAAACCACTCATCCTGTGTAGCTTTGGCATCAAATAGTTTAAGCGCGCGACCACGCATAGTACGCTTAATATAATCCATATTTTTTTTAACATGTGCCGTATATCGAGATCGCATTAATGCTAATGGTGTTGCAGCTTGCTTTTCACCTGACAAAAGTGGTGCGCAACAAACAGCAAACTGAAGAGAACTTCCACATGGACACAACGCAGTTTGCACATTATTCTCCAAATTTCTGTACCATTAACATTTTTACATGCTCACGCTGCTCTATAGGTTCAATCTTAACAAAAATATCTGTCACACCTTTTCCAGAATATGCATTCATTTTAAAGCCACCGCGTACATTTCGCTTATACTTTAGAGAACCAGGAGCATAGCGATGCCGGCAATTCTCTGAAAATCCTAGCACAACTTTGGTAACATATGGAATATCTTCAAGCCATGCGACCGAGCGCTTAACATGTTTGTCTAAGGTCTTGTGTCTTCCTTGTAAAGCCATGCACAAAATCATATCATAGTTGCTAGACTTATAAGTAAGGAAAAATTTATGCTAAAGCATGATAACGGTATAATTAGTGGTTATATATAATATTAATACAAATGGTCCTTCTACTGAATTAGTGATCGAAGTTATCAATGACACTGTCTATGTTGAAGCGCATTCTGTTGCCTACATATCAGGAAACATTAGCATGACAGCAGTTCCACATGGCTTTAAAGATCGCTTTACAGCTTTCTTTATTGGTAAAAAATTATACAAGCCATGCTACAAAGGTACTGGTAAAATATACATGCGCCCCACTATTGGCTCATACCATAAATTCAATGTTAAAGAAGATCAACCTCTACTACTTGGCAAAAATGCTTTTATTGCTTGCCGCGAAACCATTACAATAGAACCAAAACTTGCTATAGGATTATTCAAATTTTTGTCAGGCACGCCAATGGTAAATCTTATGGTACGCGGCAATGGTAATGTGGTTATCCGCATGCCAGGAGCTGTACAAGAAGTTAAGCTAAATAATGATAAGTTTGTTGCATACGAAAGTGATATAGCGGCATATTCAGATAGTATTAAGGTATCACGTGAGCCTGCTGGCAAAGGATGGTTAAAAATTGCAAACAAAATGGTCAAAGTATACCGTGGCACCGGTAGTGTATTTTTTACCCCCCACCCTAATAAGGATGCTAAATAGTATTGCTATATTTACTATTGCAATATTTATAACTGGATGCTCTAAACAAGATACAACGCGAATAACTGAAGCTAAAAATTTTAGTCAGCAATATATTGAAACAATTCCATTTAAATTATACAGCTTATATCATATTCATGACAAAACGAATCCAAATATTAATATTTATCTAGAAGGCGATGGAAGAGTAAGAAAAAGCTACACTCAGATATCGAAGGATCCTACACCAAAAAGCAAAACTGTAATTGAGCTAGCTTCTCTTGATCCAGCTCCAAATGTAGTATACCTTGCACGCCCCTGCCAATATTCACCAGATGATCTACAAACTATATGCAGCAATAAGTATTGGACAAACGCTCGCTATTCCGAAGAAGTAGTGAATTCAATAAATCAGGCAATCGATAAAGTTAAGACTGATATGGGCGCGACCCGAGTTAATCTTATCGGCTACTCTGGCGGGGGCACTATAGCAATGTTAATTGCTGCAAGAAGAGGTGACGTCAACAGTGTGCGCACCCTTGCAGGCAATCTTGACTTAACAGCTATGCAACAATACTACAAATGCAAACCACTGAATGAGTCACTTGATCCTATGGATATAGCTCATAGAACTAGAAATATCGCCCAGGTACATTTTATAGGTGCTAAAGATAAAACTGTACCACCATATGTTGTGAAAAATTTTACAGAGAAAGCACAACTACGTGATAAACAAATGGTTATATTGCCAGATGTTGATCACCAAAAAGGCTGGGCAAAACTATGGCCAGAATTATTAGAATATGTACCTTAGATTTAAGTATGCTTCATGTCCAGTGTAGCCACGTCGACTTTCCAAGTCATAGTTAGCAGTAATTTCTACGTTATCGCTGATAGATAAGTTAAAACTTGCACCTATTTTGATTAACAAGCGATTTGGTTGCAATGTTGAAGAAATAATTGGACCGCCGGAGATAAACATACTATTGGTATCCTGTGCACCACCACCAGCGTCCACATATGCTCCAGCATGTATTGCAGGAATGCCTACATAGTTTCTATCAGATAATGGTACTGATAATTCAGCGCCAAGGCCTAAACGAAACAAATTCATATTATTAGGTGAAACGTTAACATTAAAAGGTCCTGCCCCATTTTCTTGATATCCGAGTGTACGCAGAAAGCTATATTGCGCTGAACCATGTGGTGTAAGTTGATAGTAATCAAATAATTCAAAATCACGACTAGCAATAATCTTTGCCGTTGCCTGTTGTCCGCCATAGTCTGATACAGCATCTGCCTGAAAACCTGGCATAGTAACATTTCTTACACCATCATAATTATTGTTACCAACCGCCAAGATCCAATCAACATATGCATCATTTGCAGACTTGACAGTACCATATACCATTGCTTGATAAGCACTGATATCTGTATATGTTAATGAATTATTATTCTGTGTTACAGTAGATTTACTTACACTGCCAGCTATGCCTACAGTCAACCAATGCTGCGCCTCTGTATCTATACCAAAGGCGATACCTTTTGTTTTAGCTTTATATCCAAGCATATCCTGTTTATCACGCTGATGACCAGAGCTAGTAAATGGTCGTATCCATACCCCATGCTTACCGTACATATCATTATCACCTGCTGCAGCCATAAGTGTGTCTTGCCGTGTATTTACTAAACGTATTTCAACTTGCCTCAAATTCGTGCTAATCATTTGCATGGTTTGTATAGGTGGTGACTCTGGAGGAAATAAATTAACTAATGCTATATTTAAATCTCTATCGTTATCAATCTTCTCTAGTGCATTAAGTAAATTTAGCTGATCTTGGCTAGGGTTGCTTCTACCTATCTGTTCCATATAATCACCAATAGCTTGACCTCGTGCAGTCGTTGCATGATTGCCAAAACCATCTCTCACAACTTGTACATTTGCATCAGGACCGCTCGTTGATAAAGACCATGAAGAAATATAACGAGACGGCTGTGGTAATATATATCCCCCCAAAGTGGACGGTGTTAATGTCGCATTTGAAGTAAGTAAGTTGTATTCACCCTCTGCGATATAGTTATTATTATACCCCACGACAATCGTACCATTTGATAAACTTACGGTAGTTACACTTGAAGCATCAATGCTGGGTAAGATATTTTGTGTACTAAAGCTGGCAAAAATTGACCCATTATTTGTAAAAGATGCACCTGCTAAAGTAATAGTAGGGGTTCCATTAATATAAAATACCCCTGTTGAATTATTTGTCAAATTACCGCCGACACCGCCGGTGCCAAGCGTAAGATTAGAGTTATCTACCGTAAAAAATCCAGAATTAACTATATTACCATCACCAGATAGTGTGCGACTATCACTAACAGTTAACGAAGCACCGTTATCTACCTGTATTGTACTGCCAGACGCTAAATTGATATTTGTAAAGTTTGTACAAGAAGCACCATTTTGCAGTGTCAAATTTGAGTTACCGATTATATCTATGACTTGTACACCGTTTATAGCAGCATTGGTTTGTAATGTAGTAGCATTTGTAACACGCATAGTTCCGGCACCGGTAACTGGTTGGCCAACTATATTAGTACCATTAATAGAAAAAGTACCGCCGCCATTAAAGGTTGTTATGCTCCCAGCGTATTTAAAAAGATTATCAAAATCTGTGAGGGAAGATGAAGCATTAAAATTAAGAGTACCATAATTTAGAATGCGCCCACTACCACCACCTAACTGTGCAGCCACATTTACAGTTACAGCGCTGTTATCAATTCTTAATTGATCGCTCACCCCTGTAATATTATTATTTATATTAAAAACACCGTTATAAACACCAATAGTACGTACATCTGTAATTAAAGCACCAGTGCTCTGCTCACCAGATGTTTGTGAGTTTATAAAGAGTGAGTTGCTTGTATTGCTAGCTGCACCAGTAATTGTACCTAGTGTTAAAGATAAAGGCGCTTCAATAGTAATAACACTGCCAGTTTGGGCACTAATAGTACCAGTAAATGAACTACCACCGGTTATAAATGTAATACCACCATAATTTGTGATTGTGCCAGACACGGTTGTATTTGGATATATGAACAACTGACCGGCGCTCTCATTTACAAAACTAGTTGAAGATATTTCAGGCGAAGAGCTATCTCGTAAATGCCACGCACCCTGATTACTGACCGCCTTGCTAACATTACCGGAAAACTGTTCTACTGTACTAGTGTTAGTAAAAGTACCAGTACCAGCTAGATTTGCAGATAGATTTGTATAGTTGTTATTAGTTATGGCACCATTTGTTAATGCCGCTAGCACTCTAAACGTTGAGTTATTTACTATAGAGCCATTACACGTGGTAGGAGCTGCGATAGTTAACCATGTAAGATAATTTGCTCCATGAGTGATAGTAGACCCCGCACCAATTACATGGCTTGTGCCTCCTAGTCTTAAAGCTCCACTGTCATAGGTTATAATATTACCATTTATCGGAGTAGTACCATTAATTTGAAGAGTTGCATAGTTTGCTGTAAGAGATGGGTTAAAGTTACTGTTGGTAAAAGTTGCAGTCCCCCTATTAGTAAAAAATGTTGGAGTGAATGCACCAGCGCTGTCAGTAATTGTACCATTATTAGTAACATTAACAGTACCACTCGAGGTTAAGCTTCCTCCTGTTCGATTAAATGTACATCCAGAGTCAACAATTAAAGCTGTGCCCAATGAAATATTATTGCTAAATGTTGCAGTAGAGCCGCTCTGGATTTGCAAGAGATCACTAACAGTTACAGTGCCGCTAAATGTTGGATTGCCACTAGAGTTTCTAACAAACATATCTGGAATATCAATGGTAGCAGCAAGGGTGCCTGTGCAAGCAGAGCTTTGACCCAATAGCAATTGAGCTGCACCTGTGCCTCTTATTGTTCCAGTTACACCACCTAAAGCACCATTAAGTTCAATATATCCGGTATTTCCATATGACACTGTTGGAAACGCTGCAGTACCACCATTAATCCTAATATAACCCTGATTTGATAAGAAACTTGCAGTATTAGGAAATGTTATACTACCTCCACTACCAACCTCAATTAGAGCAGTGCTAGCACCACTAATGTTGTACAAAGGTCCATTACGATTAAAGGTACCATTTACGGTTATGCAACCACCGCTTAAATTCCGTAATATTCTATTATTTCCGAGAGTACCAGTCCCACCAAGTGTGCCGCCACTTTGAACATCAATTTCCCCACTGTTGTCTAGCCTTGCATTGAGAGTAAAGGTTCTGCCATTTGGTATATTGATTATCCCGTCAGAACTTTGTGTTGAAAATCCAGGGCCTAGTGTAAAATTTCCACTAAACAGCGTTATACTGCCATTATTCTGTAGTCGCACTTGACATGTTGCAGTCGAGTTATAGATCCCAATAGTGCCATTATTCGTAAAAGTAAGGCTTGTATCTCCATTGATCGCGCTACCATTAACCAACTCAAATAAAGAGTTATTTACAAATCCACCACCAGCAGAAAGATTGACAACTCCAGATCCAAAGCTCCTCATCCTGCCACCGGCATAAGTAAAATTCCTGGTTTTTATTTCCCAATAGCCACTACTATCAATTAGCCCTCCACCGAGTGTTGGGTGACCATTCCAAGAGACGCTAAAGCCTGTATTATGATATCCAGCCCAACGGTTTCGAATAATACTACCAGTACCAAAATTTGTAGTACTTCTTTTAGTAACACTATTGACTATTCCAAGCTCATATGAATTACCACCACCTGTAGCAGGTAGATTTTGACGTTTAATCCAAGGACCATCCCAGCCCGCATAATTAAAACCACCACTTGGGGTTGGTGCTCCACGATGATGGGTCATCCAGCGAAAAACAACAGCATACGCAGAATTACTGATCAGCAAACAGCTTAATATAACTATAAATTTTTGCTTTACCTTTTTCTTATGCACCCTATTTCCCTATAGAGATGTTTTCTAATAGCTCAACTATACTGGATCCCTTCCAACCTAATATAATAATAGTATGTAATTTAACATGTTTCATCTTTATGACTGAATAATGGCGGTGGTTATAGCTTGTGCGCCAATGTTTTGACTTTTTAACTTCTTACAGCTTGGCTTATGCACGATATTGTTAACATTCTAGGGTTGGCACGATTCTTGCATGTGGTTTTATATGGATAAAACAGAACATCAGTTAAAATTAGAAAATAACATGTTGCGCGCCAAGCTATCTTTAGCTACACACATGCTCGGCAATGCTAAGCGCCTACTTAAGGCTCGCCAAATAGAAAGCACTAAGCTGAAAGCAGAACTAGCCCAGAAAAATACTCTACTACACGAAGAAATGCTGGCCAGTGAAGCAACGAATCAACGTCTAGCTAAAGCTCTTAATAAACTAGCAGATAGATTCAGCCAAACTATTATTACCACTGAGGAACAAGTTGTGGCACAATCTAGCGATGCTGAACAACATAACTCTTAATTACCAACAGTATTTTGCAATAGCCGCAGAGCAATTACCCTTTATGCTGCACTTGTTGTTAGGCATTTGGATATTTAATATTATTAACTGGATCACTGGTTCCAAACTTAACATTCTTGGCATATATCCACGCTCTATACCAGGGTTAGCAGGAATCATTTGCTCGCCATTTTTACATGCCGATTTTAACCATTTGTTCTTTAACAGTATTCCGCTTTTTGTGCTAGGAATGTTTATTCTAGGCATGGGGCAAGAAGTATTCATTGCATGTAGCATATTAATCATGTTTATATCTGGCATATCCGTATGGCTTATAGGGCGTAAATATCTACATATTGGCGCTAGTGGGGTTATTTCTGGATATTTTGGATTTGTACTTTGCTTGGCATATTTGCATCCCACTATAATATCTTTAGTACTTGCAGTAATAGCATTATACTATTTTGGCTCTATTCTAGCCGGGATCCTCCCAACATCTGAGAGCGTATCATGGGAGTCTCACTTTATTGGTCTAGTAGCAGGAATAGCTGTAGCTATATTGTTTTGGCATTACCCTGGTTTAGTTACAATTTTTTCTTAATATCCTGCAAAATAGCCTCTACCTCTTGTAGTTTTTGTAGGCAGGACTTGTAATCTGGATCACTGGATTTATCTTGTGCCACAGGGGCTCCTGGTGTTGCAGTAGCTGTTGGCTGCTCTTCTGGAGTGGTTGTACTTGCAGCTTCGGGTTGAACATCTATACTAGGGCTTTCTGTGCTTTCGCTGCCACTCTCTTCTTTCTTAGACAGGCTTTCTGCAGCTTTTTTAGCTTCATCGGCAGCACTTTGCGCCATGTTTTTAGTCTTTTCGATCATTGAACCATAATCAGCGGTCTTAGCCTTTTCCGCCAACACCTTAGCCTCGTCAGCAGCCTTTTTTGCTGCCTCTTTAGCCTTATCCAACCAGTCAGGCATATTACCTCCAAAATCACATTTCTAACCCTAATTCTTATAGTTTAGCGGCAAATTGGTAATATTCTTGATACATAGGTTACTTCTCATATATAATGCGCGTGAGATTTTAGCGTAGGATTACTTAGATTTATGGCAAAAGAAGATGCGATTGAGATGGAAGGCGTAGTTACCGACAGCCTGCCAAATACTAATTTCAAGGTTCAGTTAGACAATGGACATATTGTTAGTGCCCATATATCTGGAAGAATGCGCAAACACAATATCAGAATATTGCTTGGTGACAGAGTAACAGTACAGTTAACTCCATATGATCTAACTAAGGGTCGAATTGTTTTTCGTAACAAAGATAATAACGGTGGATCCAGAGCTGCTACCCCTGCTCCAGGAACAGCAAGCTCTTAATTAACAGCTTAAATATAGCTTGCAGATAGAAATCTGTGGCAAATTAATTTTTTAAACCTAGAGAATAATATTTGTAATACCTCTATTGGCTAATCCTCCAATTTCTATGATCAGCATTAAGAAATTGGAGGGTTAATTGGCTTACAGTGCTAAACCGCCTTTTCGTTCTCACTAGTGCTTATATCAAGTTTTAGTTCATCACCATTTACTGTAACGGTAACTTTACCACCGCCTTGGGCAAGCTGCCCAAACAGCATCTCATTTGCTAATGGTTTTTTAAGCATATCTTTCACTAAGCGATCCATGGGCCTCGCCCCCATTTTAACATCATATCCATGTTCTACTAACCAGCTACGTGCAGGGGTATCCACATCCAAATGCACTTTCTTGTGATCTAGTTTACCTTGTAATTCAGTAAGCAGTTTCTCTACAATTAGATACACAGCCTCTTTGGCTAAAGGATTAAATTGTACGATAGCATCTAGACGATTTCTAAATTCTGGAGCAAAGCGGCGCTCTAGTGCTTTCATTCCGTCTGACATATGATTTTGCTCAGTAAAGCCCATACTGCTACGACTCATCTCTTCTGCGCCAGCATTGGTTGTCATAATTAAAATAACATGTCTGAAATCTGCTTTACGTCCATTATTGTCTGTTAAAGTACCATGATCCATTACCTGCAATAACAAATTAAATACATCAGGATGCGCTTTTTCTAATTCATCCAACAGCAACACACAGTGTGGCGTTTTAACAATCGCATCTGTCAACAAACCTGACTGATCAAATCCCACATAACCTGGAGGAGCACCAATTAAGCGAGATACAGTGTGTGCTTCCATATACTCAGACATATCAAAGCGAACAAATTCTATACCTAATTGCTTAGCTAATTGCTTAGTAACTTCTGTTTTACCAACCCCAGTAGGACCCGCAAACAAGAAGCTCGCCACTGGCCGGTCAACATCACTTAGTCCAGAGCGCCCCATTTTTACTGCGTCAGCAATCGTTTCTATTGCTTGATCTTGCCCAAAAATAACTAGCTTTAAGTCACGCTCTAGATTCTTAAGTAGATTTTTATCAGAAGCAGATACTGATTTACGTGGCACACGTGCAATTTTTGCGACCACTCGCTCAACATCGCTAATTCCTATAACTTTTTTACGTTTTTCTTCTGGATATAATCTTTGGAATGCACCAGACTCATCTAATACGTCGATAGCTTTATCTGGCATATATCTATCAGAAATGTATTTATCAGCCAGCTCTGCTGCAGCTTTAATAGCTGCATTTGAGTACTTAACTGAATGGTGTTTTTCTAGCTGTTCTTTGACGCCACGCAGAATAACAATTGTTTCTTCTACATTTGGTTCTTTTACGTCTATCTTTTGAAAGCGACGTGCTAAAGCTCGGTCTTTTTCAAAAATCCCTCTATATTCTTGGAAAGTAGTTGAGCCTATACATTTTAAGTCACCCGAAGCAAGCATTGGCTTTATAAGGTTAGATGCATCCATAACACCGCCTGATGCTGCACCTGCGCCTATGATTGTATGAATTTCATCAATAAATAATATTGCTTTATCTTCTTGTTTGAGTTGATTTAAGAGTGCCTTAAGACGTTTTTCAAAATCACCACGATATTTTGTGCCGGCAAGTAAAGAGCCTAAGTCTAAAGCATAGATTGTGCTTTGTGCAATAGCCTCAGGTGTTTTACCATCAACAATTAGCTTAGCTAACCCCTCAGCAATGGCAGTTTTACCCACCCCTGCTTCACCAACAAACAAGGGATTATTTTTTCTACGTCTGCATAAAATTTGAATTGTTCTTTTGATTTCTTCATCACGACCAATTAAATCATCAATTTTCCCAATTTTTGCTTGATTATTTAAATTAATGGCATAAGTTTCTAGAGGGCTTTTATTGCCTAACTCATGCGCCATTTCATCATCATGTGCAATTGGTAATTCTGTTTCATCTTCTATTTTCGATATACCATGAGAAATATAGTTAACAACATCTAAGCGTGTGATGTTTTCTTTCTTTAAAAAATATACTGACTGGCTATCTTGTTCACTAAAGATAGCAGCTAGCACATTAGCTCCAGTAACCTCTTCTTTGCCAGCAGATTGCACATGGAATACTGCTCTTTGCAAAACACGCTGAAAACCTAAAGTTGGCTGTGTTTCACGATGAGGCTCACTAATCGGAATCAAAGGAGTGGTTTCATCCACAAAACTTATTAATTCATTACGTAAATGATCTAAATCTGCACCACATGCTTGTAGTACACTGGCAGCAGAAGAATTGTCTAATAAAGCTAACAGTAAATGCTCTACTGTCATAAACTCATGGCGCTTATCTCGCGCCTCTTTAAAAGCAAGATTCAAAGTTAATTCTAATTCTTTGCTCAACATAGTCGCTCTCCCAGCTTTTATTTACTCTACCTTATTAGACTTTTTCCATCTGGCAGAGTAATGGTTGTCCATTAGCTCTTGCGTATCCGTTGACCAAGTTCACCTTGGTCTCAGCAACATCTCGGGTAAAAACCCCACAGTCCCCCCTGCCTCGCTTATGAACCTGAAGCATAATCATCGTTGCCTCAGGCTCACTAAGCTCAAAAAACTGCATAATAACGTCAACAACAAAATCCATAGGGGTATAATCATCATTTATCAGAAAAACCTTATACATTGGTGGCTCTTTAACTGCTGGCTCAACCACCGGTTCTGCTGTCTCTCTTGCTGGAGCTGAGCGTTTTTCCGTACCCATATAAAAATTTTAGCTAATAAATAACTAAATTTCTGGCTTAGATCAAAAAAACTGTAGACACACCATGAATAAAGCGAAGAAATCTCACAAAATTAAAGCTAATTGGGGGTATGCCACCCACCCGTAATTCTTCAAGAACTAACTCGGTGCGCCCGAGATTGTCTAACAAGAATAATCATCCCAAGTGACCTACGCTGATAAAAGGCTAGAAAACACTATTTCAACTGTTGGTATAAATTTGAACTAAACACACAGATGCTTGACTATTCACGCATTTTATATCAAATTGAACATGTGAGAGGATTTCTGAGTTTTTAAGGAAGGGAAGCAAGATGGCTACAGGGACAGTTAAGTGGTTCAATAACCAAAAGGGATATGGTTTTATTTGTGCGAGTGATACCCAGGAAGAAGTTTTTGCTCATTTTTCTTCAATAGTCATGGAAGGCTATAAAACCCTAAAAGCTGGCCAGGAAGTCCAATTTGAAATCAATCAAGGGCCTAAAGGCTTACATGCATTAAATATCCAAGCAGCAGGCGCAACAGAAGAAGCACCTGAGTAATTTAGGTATTATTTTACTGCATGTTAGCTATTAATGCGTCTCCAAACCCGCTACAGGATAACTCACTAGCGTCTTCAATCATGCGCGCCAAATCATAAGTCACTTGTTTATTCGCAATCGTGGTATTCATACTTTGTATAATTAAATCTGCTGCCTCTTGCCAACCCATATACCGCAACATCATTTCTGCAGACAAAATCAACGAACTTGGATTTACATTGTTTTTTCCAGCATACTTTGGTGCTGTCCCATGTGTTGCTTCAAACAATGCAACCGTACTTCCTAGATTAGCGCCCGGAGCCATACCTATACCTCCAACCTGTGCAGCCAATGCATCAGATATATAATCGCCATTTAAGTTTAGTGTAGCAATCACAGAGTAGTCTTTAGGACGCAAAATTATATGTTGTAAAAATGCATCAGCAATTTCATCTTTAATGACTATATTTTTACCAGTATTTGGGTTTTTGAATTGCATCCAAGGGCCGTCGTCTAACAACTCCGCACCATACTTTTCTTGTGCAAGCTTATACCCCCAATCCTTAAATGCACCTTCCGTAAATTTCATAATATTACCTTTATGCACCAAAGTAATTGAGTCTCTATTGTCTGCTATGGCATGTTTAATTGCACTATCAATTAAGCGTTCAGACCCTTGCTTAGATACAGGCTTCACACCTATGCCGCAATGCTCTGGAAAACGTATCTTCTTGACTCCCATGTCTTGCTGCAAAAAGTCTAAAACTTTTTTAACTTCAGGACTGTCAGCAGGCCATTCTATGCCCGCATAAATGTCTTCAGAGTTCTCTCTAAAGATAACCATATCTGTATACTCTGGATGTTTCACGGGACTAGGACAACCATCAAAATATCTAACTGGACGCATACACACAAATAAGTCAAGTTCTTGACGCAACTGTACGTTCATAGATCGAATACCACCACCAACAGGCGTAGTTAATGGCCCCTTTATAGCAACTTTGTAATCACGAATAGCCTCTATTGTCTCTGCAGGCAAATATTGATTTGCACCGTATTCTTCAACACTATCACCACCGGCATATATGCGCATCCAATTAATCTCGCGCTTATTGCCATAAGCCTTAGAAACCGCGGCATCTACTACCTTAAGCATTACTGGAGTGATATCAATCCCAATGCCATCACCCATGATATACGCTATAATGGGATTGTCTGGCACAGCTAAAGACCCATTTGGGTCTACTTGAATCTTTGCGCCCTTAGGCGGTATATTAATTTTCTGGTATGCCATGACAATAATATCCTAATCTATTTAAATGAAACATATAAAAACACTAATTATAACAACTCTTACTTTTGCAATCTGCTGCTTTAATGCTCACGCACAGACTGTCAAAGATTTTACCCTACAACGCAAATTGTTTCTAGAAGTAGAAGCTGATTTAAAGAAAGGAAAAATCAATTCTTACCGTAAGCATAAGCAAGCCTTGCAGAATTACCCGCTATACCCCTACTTAAGGTATCAATTACTACGTCTAAATATTGACGGATTAAAACATTCTGAGCTAAGCGCCTTTATAACGACATACCACGATTCACCGTTGGCTGATAAATTGCGAAATGAGTGGTTGTCTGCAAAGGCTAAAAAAGGTCTATGGAAAGATTTCTTACTAGCATACGACGTGACAGGCACTAATGACTTGGCATCGCAATGTAATTATCTATATGCGCGTATTGCAACTAATGATGCCGCTGGTGCATTCAAATTTGTACCTGAGATCTGGCTAAATAGCAAAAGCCTACCTAAAGAATGCGATCCAGTGTTTAGCAAATGGAAGTCTTCAGGCAAGCTAAGCAAGAATCTTCTCTGGCAAAGAATAAAGCTAACTATAGAAAAAGGTGATCATAAACTTACAAAATATTTGGCACAAGATTTAAGTGTAAGTGAACAGAAGCTAGTAGATTTATGGTTAAGCACACACAATGATCCACATCTAATAGATAAGACTCATCATTTTACAGCCAAGCATGCTGCAGTAAGCGAAATACTAACGCATGGGATGCGTAAAATTGCCAAAAAAAATCCAGAAGAAGCAGTAAAGATGTGGAAAAAACTGGAGAAGAGACACAAGTTTAAAGAACACCACTGGGGTGAAGTTGTAAAGGAAATAGGACTATCACTCTCTAGAAGGCTACATGTAAATGCTGACAAATGGCTCAATTCAGTGCCATCCAAGATGCAAAGTACAGATGTAAATGACGCGAAACTGAAAGTTGCAATACATCATAATGCCTGGGAGTCTATTATAAAAACTTACAATACTGTCAGTATAGAAGAGCAGCAAAGCGACAAATGGCGTTATTGGTACGCGCGTGCACTGGAAATGTTGGGTGAGAAAGATCAAAGTCAGAAAATCCTATATGAATTAGCCCAAACCAGAACGTACTATGGATTCTTAGCTAGCTCAAGAATTTTGCAACCATATGCATTTCATAATAAAAAATCTAAAGTATCAAATGAACTTTTAAAAACAACTATGCAAATTGCCCCTATTGCACGTGCACACGAGCTATTATTATTGGGTAGAGCAAATACCGGAAAAACTGAGTGGGCTAGAGCATTAAAGGTACTAAATGAAGATCAGCGTGTTGCAGCTGCTCATTTGGCTAACAAATGGAATATGCCAAATTGGTCCATTGTTGCACTTGCCAAGGCACAAAACAAAAATGATCTTGAATTACGTTTTCCAAAAACATATGCCGATCATATTCACCGTGCAGCAGAAAAGAATAAGCTTGACCCTGAATTATTGTTTGCAATTACTAGACAAGAAAGTGCGTTTATATCCACAGCTAAGTCTCCTGCTGGTGCTTTGGGTTTAATGCAAATTATGCCCAAAACAGGCAAGATGGTAGCGACCAATAGTAAAGAATCACTGCGTAGCCACAATGAATTATTGCAGCCTGATAAAAATATACGTTTAGGTAGCAAGTATGTTCGTATGATGTTAGATAAGCACCAACAAAATCCGGCACTTGCAGCTGCATCATACAATGCAGGTCCACATAGGGTAACAAATTGGTTACCTGAATATGATACTCCTACAGACTGCTGGATTGAGACTATTCCTTTCAAAGAAACCCGTGAATACGTACAGAATGTACTAACATATACTGTGATTTATCAGCAGCTATTAGGCAAGAAACCAAGATTAAGTAAATACATGCCAATTATTACAGGCAAGCCTAGAGGGAGTAAATAGTAAAATGAACAAAACTCCAACTTTGCTACTACTAGGTGTAAGCCCTGAACTACTAGATGAAAGCCTTTACAATACTGTAACTTCAAAAAGTGGTGTAGATGGTTTTAAAATGTTGCTTAAAGAGCCAGCTAGTTACGAAGCTGTGGTGATTGGTCCCCATCTAAAAGATGTACAACCCTTATATCTAGTACATAAAATAAATTGCTGCAGCTCATTACGTATTCTTCCCATAATTATTGAAGCAAATCAAGGTAGCAGTGAAGAAATCACTGCTTGCATTCAATCTGGAGCACATTATTATTTAGACAAAGATTCTGAATTGGTAGATCAGATTTTAATATCTGCAGTTAGAGATCATATACGCTATCAGGAGACTGCAGCAAAGATCCCCCCCTTACCTACTGGTAGTAGTTTAGTGGAAGCTACTTTTAAAATTCAAACCTTAAGTGAAGCACAATCAGCTGCGGCAATTATGGCGCAAACTTGCCCTAATCCACGTTTGGCAGCAGTTGCTTTAGCAGAATTACTTATCAATGGCATAGAGCATGGTAATCTTGGAATAAGTTTTGAAGATAAAACTAGATTATACAAAAATAAGAAGTGGTTAGAAGAAATAGAGCGCAGACTACTTCTACCGACTAACCGTGAAAAATACGTAACAGCACATTTTGAGAAGAAGGAAGATACTATTGTGATTAAGATTCGCGATCAAGGTAAAGGATTTGAATGGGATAAGTATGAAAAACTTGGAGTAAATCGCGTGTACAATACTCACGGACGCGGGATAGTATTAGCTAGGAATCTCGCTTTTCAAAACATGACTTATCATGGAAATGGTAACGAGGTTGAGTGCATCATTCAGTTAATCTGATCATAAACGCAACAATTTAGTTTTAAACCAAACAAAAATCTTAATCGTATAATGTGCTAAAATAGTAAAAAAAATGGATTTAAAGGCCGATATGGACTTATTGGAACTTTTGTATGTCAGTACAGCTCAGCATATCATGCTTGATCAGGAGCTGAAATTAATTCTCGAGCAATCAAGAGCATATAATTCTCAGAACAATGTTACTGGAATGCTAATATACTCTAACGGTGCTTTTATGCAGTTGTTAGAAGGTAAGCCAGAGGAAGTTATCAATCTCTACAATAAGATCTCCAGAGATCCAAGACATGAAAAAATATCCAAGATATACGAACGAGAAACAGATTCACGCAGACTTGGTGAGTGGTCGATGGGATATCTCTCCCAAGAAGATCTATCAAAAATGAAAATGCCACCGGGATACAAAGATTTATCAGATCCTAACTTTAATCTACATCAATATTTCAATGCAAATGAGAACGAATATTTTTGCGATTATATAATCAAAAACTCGAAGCAAATGTTACAATGATCGTATTATTTAGATATTAAGGTTTAATATATGCCCCTAAAATACCAAAATATATTCCTAATAATCCCGCTAGTCCTAACAACAGATTTAGTCATTGCAAATTCATTAGAAGATGCTGCAGATAGGCTTATTAATGCTACAGAAAAAGCTACTGATGCTTCAAAAGCAGTAACTGAAGATACGGTGCAGCTTGTGGCAGATTCTACCATAACTACAGATGTTAAGAGTCGACTGGTGATGGATGAGAATATCCCTTTTAGCGTCACTGTCAGTACGTTGAATGGAGTTGTATATCTTAAAGGTAAAGTTTCTACACAAGCTGATAAAGAGCGTGCCGTTAAGATTGCTAGTGAAGTGAATGGTGTACAGCGTGTAGATAGCTCAGGCTTAACAGTATTTAATTAACTCTTAAGTTTGGTTGTTACTTCCGTAGTATTAGAGTAATCATTTACTTCACAATGCATTAATGGCTGTTCACTCGCAAATAGCCAATCTGCTTGCACTTGTTTCTTGTATATACCACCGCTTTCTACACCCATATTACTTGTAATATAGTTGTGAGGATCTTTGGCAATACCAGCCATAAATGAGTAACTGCTACTATTAAGTGATATTAAGATTGGCGCATAATACATAGTCGCAAAATCTTGTAAAACCTTACCACACTTACGTGTAACCTTAATGCCATGTTCAGAAAATACTTGAGTATAAAAATCTGCAAAAGCACCACAATTATTAATTAACTTACTTTGATGCTTATTACAAGACAACAGAATAACTTCATCGTATCCCCTCTCTATAATCTTTTCTGCCATCCAGTCAACAGTTGAAGCTTTAGTCAAGTGATAACAAGGATGTCTTATAAAAGGGGCATCAGCACAACGAAAATGAACTACTGGTACATTTACTTGTTGTATAGGCAAATTTTGTTTATAAAAAGCTTTGATAATCGGACGCATCGTCTGCCAATACTCAAGAAAATATGGAACCTCAGCTCCCTTCTTATCAAAGGGAGTCCATACGGCAGTTGGCTCATCAAATTTATACTTTGCAGGTAAGTTGTGATCTTCCCAGTCTAAAGCGGCGTAGAACTTTTGCAGCTCTGGATCTTTGACTTCACTAATAAACTTAATCCAAGAGTTCTTAATGTGACGCTTACATAATCCCTGTTTACAATAGAAATATGTTGCTAAAATATTGCCATGCGGGCTAACCAAACGTGTCTTTGTCATCTGCCAAACAATTGTGGTGATAGTCAAGATGGCTAGAGTATATATTATAAGACGTTGATATATTACACGCATGTAAATAATATATCACTAAGGAATAATCTACGCTAGTCAGCTTGACTATCGTTTGAAACAGAAACACTCTGTGTTAAATCTAGCAGCTCACGCAAGGCAACTGCAAACATAGTGAAATCTCTAGTGGTAGTGGCTTTAAGCTCATTAATAAAATACATCCAACGCTCTCTAATATGATCATGCACGGAAAACCACTTATCAATCTTACTTGATATGTCTTCTGCATCTTTAATATCTGCATGCATCACAGCCAAGGTAAGATGACGTTGCTGCTTGTCTAGATCATCTCGCAGGGCTGCTCGTGCTAAAGCATCCCAATTATCTAACACTGGCTGCTCTTTGATAATTTCTCCAAGCCAACCCATTTTTAGCTTTGCACCCAATTCAAAATATACATTGGTAACTTCCTCCAAGCTATAGTCATATTGACGCGCGGCAGTAACAATATCTAATGCAGTAAACATAGCACTAAATGTGGCAGCTTTTGCGCTTAAGTCTTTAGGCACACCAGCTTCAATTAAGTCCTCGCGCTTTTGTTCCATCTTCTCTAACCATGCACCCTTAAGTACCTGATCAATATTTTGCTGCACATGCATTACTAACTCTTTATACTGCTCAATAATTGTAGTTACATTACAATCTGATAATAAATTACGTAGATACCATCTTGTTGCTCTACGAATTAAACGATTTAGATCCGACATCATGCCAATGCGCACTGCTCCATCAACTTCTACACTTAAATTTCTAATTTGTGCACGTATATCAAATACATTAAAAACTTCACGTGCAATAATGTATGCTTTTGCTATCTGTGCACTTGTCGCACCACTTTCTTCTTGTAAACGCTGTACAAAGTTAATTCCCATCTCATCAATAACATAGTTGCTCACCTGGGTTGCAATTATTGCACGTTTTAGCCTATGTGCTTGGATAAATTTCTTATATTTTTTTTGATGCAATTGTTTGGGAAAGTAAGTCGACAATTCATTAATGACATAGGGATCTTCCGGCAAATCTGAGTCCAACAAATCACGCTTGAGCTGAATCTTTGCATATGCCATTAACACAGCAATCTCTGGACGTGTAAAACCATACCCTGCAGAAGCACGTTTGGCAACTTCTTCTGAGTCTGGTAAATACTCTACCTCTGGATCTAATCCAGCATTCTTTTCAAGCTCTTTAAGCAAACGATTATGCATTTGTAAATCAGCTGTAGCATTATGGCTTGCAACAGTAATTGCCTCATTTTGTTTTATGTTATTAGCAAGCACTAGTTCACCCACTTCATTTGTCATGCTCTCCAGCAATTGATTACGCTGCTTCTCAGTTAAATCTCCGGCTTGTACAAGCTCATTTAATAATATCTTGATATTAACCTCATTATCAGAGCAGTTAACGCCAGCAGAATTATCTATGGCATCAGTATTTATTATTCCTCCATTTTTGGCAAACTCTATTCTTCCTAGCTGAGTTAAACCAAGATTACCACCTTCACATACAACCCGTACATTTAGTTGGTTACCATTTATTCGCAAACTATCATTTGCTCTGTCCCCAACATCGGAGTTGCGCTCTGCTGTTGCTTTAACAAATGTGCCAATACCACCATTGAAATATAAATCTATATCCAGCATAAGAATTGCCCTAATCAATTGATTAGGCTCTATGTGCTCCATTTTACAATCAAGTAGTTCTTGCATCTCTGGACTTAAGGGGATCCTTTTTGCCGAACGAGAAAATACACCACCACCTTTAGAAATTAAACTAGTGTTGTAGTCTTCCCAAGTAGAGGTGGGAAGCTCAAAAAGACGCTTACGTTCTTGAAAACTTGTAGTTGGATCTGGCTTTGGATCAATAAATATATTCAGGTGATTAAAAGCTGCAACTAATTTAATAGTCTCTGACAACAACATGCCATTACCAAAGACATCCCCTGACATATCCCCGATCCCAATTACAGTGATTGGATCTTTTTGTACATCTATCCCTAGATGTTTGAAGTGCATACGTACTGATTCCCACGCCCCTCGCGCAGTGATACCCATTTTTTTGTGATCATATCCAGCAGAGCCACCGGAGGCAAAAGCATCTCCTAACCAAAAACCATAATCTTCTGCAATAGCATTAGCAATATCTGAGAAAGTCGCAGTGCCCTTATCTGCTGCCACAACCAAATACGTATCTTCTTTATCCCAACAAATAGTATCTTTGGGCTGCATTACTTCATCACCTTTGCGATTATCGGTTAAATCTAGCAAGCCACGAATAAAAGTACGATAACAATCGGTACCAATCTGCATTCTTCTATCTCTATCTGCAATATCTTGCACATCCATTTTTGCTACAAAGCCACCTTTAGCACCTAAGGGTACGATTACTGCATTTTTCACTTGTTGGGCTTTCATTAATCCCAAAACTTCTGTCCTAAAGTCTTCATGTCTATCTGACCAACGAAGGCCACCACGTGCAACCTTATCAGCACGTAAGTGAATACCTTCAACCTCCGTACTGTAAACAAAAATTTCATACACAGGTTTTGGTAGAGGCAAATCAGGAACTTTTGCACTATCTAGTTTTATTGAAATATAATTCTTATGATGACCCCGATCATTAGATTGAAAATAGTTGGTCCGTACTGTAGCAATCATTGTACCTAAGTAATAATTTATTATTCTATCCTCATTAAGATTGGATACATCCTCTAGCTTTGCAAGAATATCTTTCTTAATTTCAGCGACAGATTTAGCACGGTTATTATCTTCAATTGACAAATCAAATTTTGTATAAAAGAACTTAAGCAGTAATTTTGCCAAGTCACTATTGTTATATAATGCTTCCTCAACTGAAGCTTGACTAAATACCATGCCAGTTTGCCACAAGTAACGATAATACATGCGAAGTATACTAATATCACGCCAATCTAATTGCGCTCCTAGTACCAATTTATTAAATCCATCATTCTCAGTAGTAGAATGCCAAGCAGCTGCAAATGCACCTTGAAAGATATCTTTAACTAGCTCTGGAGATAATGTTGTACCACGAGGATGGATCATCCTATAGTCATTGATCCAAATCAAACTGCCATTATTAAGTCTAATCTCATGTGGGCGCTCACTTATTATTCTCAGCCCCATATGCTCTAAGATAGGTACAACATCTGATAATGGTATAGTTTTACTGTTACGGAATAACTTGAACCTAAAACTATCTTCACTATCCTCAATTGGACGATAAAGACTCATTTCTAGGTGATCCTCATCATGCTCGCGTAGCTTTTCCATATGCTCAATGTCTATAACTGCAGTGCGTGCATCAAATATCTCTCTGTAGCTTACTGGGAAGGCATTCTCATAGTTTCGATATAGGGTGCTGGTCTTTTCTTCTCCTAAATGATCTATTAGTGCGTCATATAAATCGTCTTTCCACCCTCTGCCAGCCTCTACTAATAGGCCTTCTATGTATGCTGGGTCATATTCAATCTGTACATGCGGATCGACGCGGATCATAAACTGAATACGAGCTAGAATTGACTCTGAAAATTTTGTGTCAAAAGTTACAGTTTGCCCTTGCAGCTGCTCACATAATATATCGCTTATTTTGCATCGCAATTCTGAATTGAACATTTCACGCGGTACAAATACTAGACAAGAGAAATATCTGCCATAGATATCACGGCGCATAAACAATCTAATACGCTGTCGCTCCTGTAAGTGTAAAATTCCTATAGCAACATTAAATAAATCTTGATTATAAGCTTGGATAAGCTCATCACGCGGTAGATTCTCTATAATGTGCAACAAAGAGCGGCCATCATGATTATCCCGCGGAAATCCTGCCATAGAGAATATTCGATCAATTTTGTCGCGTATATACGGAATATGTGATGCTGGCTCATTATAGACTGTAGCTGTATATAAGCCTATAAATCTTTTTAAGCGTAGTAATCTGCCCTGCTCATCAAAAATCTTTATCCCAACAAAATCTGTATATACTGGTCGATGTACTGAAGAGAGTGTGTCGGTTTTACCAAATAGTAATATATCTGGACCTAATATAGCTTCTCGCGCATCTGGGTACATCGAATCAAAATTACGGGTTAACTTCTTATGCTTACTATCAGCTAGCACCCCCAGACCACTACCCTTTACATACTCCAGGCGCTGCCCTTGATCGTCATTTTCATAGTTGTACTCGGCATAGCCAATAAAAGTAAAATGATCGGCTGCTAACCAACGTAAGAACTCTATAACCTCTTTGGTAGTTGTGCTACTTACTATTGGTTCTAGGCTACTGGTAATTTGCAGAAGCCTATCTAGCATCTCCCGCCAGTCTTTAACCACTAAGTCAACATCTTCCAAGGCTAGTTTTAGGGTAGCTTCTATCTTCTCTAGTGCTTCGGCATCGGTTTGTTTATCAATTTCAATGTAGATGGGAGCTTCGGCACTGTATTCTTTATCAGAGCTATCGGAGTGATAATTAAGCGGTAGTATTTCTAAAATTTGCCCGGCTTGATCACGTATTAGCTTAATCCCTTCAGCGTTAATCATAAGGTGAATATTGATATCTAGTCTATTAAGGGCAAGTCTTATAGAGTCTAAGATAAAGGGCTTATTGTCATAAACGATTTCTATAACTGTATGTGGAGACTGCCAGCCATTTTGCTCTAGCTGTGGATTATATACTTGTAGTTTTAATTCACCTGGTTGGCGTTTATTAATAAAATGCCAGACAGATAGAAGAGCACCATATAGGTCAATCATACCCTTTTCGCGCAGATCATAGGGGGACACCCCTAGATAGAATTGTTCTAGAAATTCTTTTACTAGGAAAGCTTCATCAGCTTTAAGTTTTTCGTCGATAATCTTTTGCAGTTTGATTATCAGATCTGTCCTACTATCTTCTATGTTTAGCGACATAAGTCAGATTGCCTTTTTACTTTATAATATAAAGTATATAACTTATAATTAAGGTGGTTAGGTAAATAGAGAAATTATAGGGAAATTATTGTGCAACGGATTATTGCATGCCTACTGATAGTTATTAGCACACAAGTTACTGCTACTGATATTAACTCGCTAGAGACATATGTCAGCCGAGTTGGCAAATTAATAGAGATTGTTGCCGACCGACCTAACCTAGACTATAGTTTTGTAGTCTCAAAAGATAATGATCCCTACGTCCACTTAAGTAAAGAGCAAGGGTTAATAGAAATTAGTTATGGCTTATTGGGGCAGTTAAGAGACGAGGCAGAGTTAGCTGCAACCTTAGCCCTAGCTATTGGAAGACTGGCAGATTTTATAAACCTTGATCGCGAATCAGCCAAGTACATTGCATTTGCGGGATATGACCCGCAAGCGCTATTAGACATACAAAAACAATTTTTTCATGCAGTAAATGCTGATAGAGAGCATTGGCTATCTAGCATTTATGGCAAGCCCTTATCTGCTGGCACAATTTCTGCCAACAGGGTGATGATAAAGAAACTTCCAAAAGGATTGCAACGTGGTGCTGAAGAATATTATAAACAGTTCAGCGATTAAGCGCTTCTGTGCCATAGGCGGCATTGTCTTAGCATCTACTAGCTATGCAGAAGAGTTCACCCTAAGCATTGATAAATACTACTCGCCTTTTATGGGCGCGGACTGGATGATAGCTGGCTTACGTGGTTATCAGGCAATGGATGATATTCTCTTCTCTGGCACATATGGACAATTGTGTCCACGAGATACTTATCTGCGTGCTGCTAAGATGGCGCTAGATTTTAGTTTCTCGAGTCTTGCAGGTGTTATACAGCACGAAGTATTTGGACATGGTTTTAGAGTGCGTGAAAACCACCTATCAAATGTTGGCTATAAAATAAATGTTTTTAGTGGACATACTAAATATTCCAGTGTTGGTTATGATGCATTAAATATAAATAGGCGTGCATCTATTGCATCTGCGGGCGTTGAGGGCACCTCAGTCCTAGCACAAAAAGTTGAGCAGACTATGTTAGCTGAGCGCAAAATTGACCGCCGCGATGCCATGATGTATTTAGTAAATTCTTTAGATCAAAGTGTATTTGCTTTTAGTCTCGAAACTAATTGGTTTCACCCAGACAATGATTCGCAGTTATATATAAACGAGGTAAATGGTTGGTATACTGATGCAACTGATCCATTATCTAAAAAAGACTTAAAACTTAAAGTAGCTTGGGATTGGGCGAATCCGATGATTTACTTATCTGCTTGCTCTTTATTCAATTACCTATGGTATGGGGATCCCTACATTACCTTTACTACCTGGCATATAGGCAAGCTGCGCTTTATGCCAACAACACGAACCCTGCTATCGCCTTGGGGTCCAGAGTTTCAGCTTAAATTGAACTTATACTCTCCAAGTGAGCGTTACTACGGTATTTATTTACGCTATGGGCGCACTGGGGGTATTAATTCTTATGGGGTAGACTTACATGTAAATCCATTAAGTACCTTTATGTGTTTTACCTTGAGCAATATTGTATCTGCATGGTATCAGCCGCATATCTTAAAGAATACAACCTCTATTGATGCGGGTAATAAGTATGGTTTTGGTGAATTCCTGCGTGCGACTGTCCAGGTTAATAAGTACACTGCCGCCTTTGGTGAGCTAGGTTACAAAACATCTGGGTTTCTACAGGGTACTCCGCTATCTGGCAACGTTGTCTGGCGCTTTGGGTTAACTTTTAGTCTTGATGTTAACCCTAAAGGCGCCGACAAAGTATGTGAGCCCATGACCTTCCCACCAGGTCCTTGTAATTTGTAGTCTTATTATCTTAGCAATTTTAGCTTAAAAAGTAGGTCTTGGTCTCTTAACCTGATGAGCTTGACAAGGGGCAAGATTAAGAACACCCATTAAATATTCGTATTTCTCTTTATGAGTTTTTAGCTCATCAAAATCCTCATGCCTTATAGTAAATACTTCATAACCTTCTCTCTTTAAGTATTCAGCTTTGCGTCTAGCTGCTACATTATCCTCACCTGAAAAGGTATTATGCACTCGCCCACTATACTCTATTACAAATTTACGGCCATCTATCTCTAGATAGCTATCAACAACGCACCAATGTATTAAATACTCTTGGGAAACACCGCCCCCCTCATATTCACTTGATATTTGCTTAAGAATATCGAATAGCTCTTTCTGTGGGTTGCTTGGTCGCGCTTGTCTTAGCAATGTGTCTTGTGCACGGGTAATAAGTCCTTCTAACTGATTAAACACCTCTTTCTCATCTACAGAACTGTTTCTCTGTAAATACAAATACACAGCCTGACATACCATATTTTCTTGAGTTGGATTCAACTCATGCATAGAAAAACCGCTTATGATTTTTACTAAATACTCAAAAGTATCAGACTCCAGTAAATTCATTGTGCAAAGAGAATAAAACAATGATATTACATTATGCACATAGTTAGTTCGATATTCTGGATTTTTTAGTTTATCTCTAGCTAATCGAGATAACTCCAGGATTAGACTTACCCATGCTAGACTATAGGACAATGTTTTCAAAGAGGAGTGCAAAATGAGTTTTGATGAACAGGAATTTGAAACTACAATTCGTGACGGTGACATTGTTAAGTTTGAGAAATTCTGCAATGAAGACTTACAAGGAGTCAGATTACGGTTAGAAGATAAACATTACTTTACAGTCGCAACATTTGGTCACCTGTGTATTTTAAACAGAGTCTTAGATATTCCTCAATCAGAAGAATTTATTTGCAACCCAGATACCTTCGATACTTTCTTTTCAACTGCTTGTTTAAACGCTTCACCTGATTTTATTCGTAGGCTGCTGGAAATAGATACCTTTGTTACTATATTAAAAATGAAAGCGGATAAATATTTGCCAGCACTGGGAGGTAATGTTCATGAGCATATGGTAGATTTATTACCAGAAATAATTTGGTGTATTACTAGAGATATTTTTAAGCAAAATGCCATACAGATGTGGTTGAGTGCCAATGCCGTTGCAAATAGCAGCATGTCGTGTAAATTGCTGGAATTCCCATATGTTTTCGAAATGGTTGTATCTCAAGATCCCTTTAGATTTAGTGGACCTAGCTTTATATCTCATCAATTTATTCCAAAGTATATGCAAAGTTTACAACTACGCAAACGAGAATTTATTTCTTCAAACCAACATGACAATCCAACTTTTGATGTAGGTGATGAGGAAGGAGATTTGGGGGTTCTTATTCTAGGCCGTTTGCTAGATACTTACCCACGGCGTAAAGAAATTCAAAGACACATTAAGCAGTTGTCTAATACAACGAGGCATCCTCTTAGGAAGAGCTCCAAGAACACTATTGCCTTCAGTTTTAATTCGAGGTGTACTAGTGCTGCCTCCTGTACTAAAGGCAGTGATAAATTCTTAGAATGGATACAACTACTTGAAAGTATTCCAACCATAAAGCGAAAAACATCACTTAAACAGACACAAACTCTAAAGATGGTAGCAAGCTGATGCTTCCTTAAAATTTCAATTTTGCTTGGGTATAAGAAAACCGTATCAGAAATTTACAAATTACATCAATCTTGGAGTATGATTTGCTGATTGCTCACACTCTTCCCTTAATATGCACTGCACCTCGATTACAATGGTGTTCTCAGAATTACAAGAGTAGGCAGACAACTCTTGTATATCATCGGGAGTATACGCAATTGCTTTACTATACTCTGTAGCTCGTAAATACATCTTCTCTAACACCTCAGTAAGTCTCGCCAAATAAACCCTATTAAGAATTACCTCAATATACACCAACCTTCTGTCACCATCGTCTGTCTGCCAATAATCAAGCTGTGCTTCTATAGTCATACCTTTAACTTCTGCAGTCTTGATCTCCTCAAGGGCATCTGCACGCTGCAACTGTAGATCATGCAACAAACCATAATGATGGCCACCGTTTATTATAGGAGCTAATCCATATACTTTTAGGTTGGACTTAATTATTTTTATTAATCTTAATATATCGCAAGAGGGATAAGTCAAGAGACCAAAATCAATTATTGAAACCTTAACTCCACGGGAATAGCTATCGTTAACATCAACGATTGAATTAAAACAATTCAAATCGGGATGGAAAATTCCTCGTCTTCTGAGATCTTGAACTTGCTCAAGAAATTCTAAAGCTAGCGCAAGTATTATCTTTGGGTTTAACAGCATTTCATTTTCTTTCAAATATTTATTTAAAGTAACCCCGCTAATAAATTCCTGAGCTATCAAGCTTCTATGCTTCCCATAGTCAAATAAAAATTGTGCATTTCTACCCGCCTTATTCAATCGGATTACTTCTTCTGTAAACTCCCTTAGTGGAGATTCGCTAATTAATTCTAATTCCTTAATAGCAACAGTATCACCTCCTTGCGTACGGACAGGGTAAACCTCACTATGCCTACCACTTCCTAATTTACCCTCTTTAAGGGGCTCCCCATAGGAATTTAAATAGGATTTTCCCCGGGCTTTTACTGCCAGCTCTTTTTCGCCTCCTCGTCTAAAATAAAGAAAGGAATGATTAAGCATACTACTATCAACTCTATATTTATCTCCAATTTCTGGATTGTTATAAAGAAATGCTTTTAAGTCTTTACGTGAGATTTTCTTTACTTCACCTACACCATCTTCATCTTGTAACGTAACACCCTGTTGACGAAGAAATTCCCACGCGACTTTCCACTCTACTTCTATATCAAAGATCTGTGCATTTGGATTTTCTTCTATATGTACACCTGGGATTACCCTACCCTTTAAACCACCGAATAAAAAAAATATTCTATAGATAAGAATACCTAACATCTTTTTAACTAAAAAGAGGTTAAATCCCATATCACACTCCAGGTTTTAGTCTAGGTCTAGCAGGTAGCAAATTTGCAACTACTTGTGCTACTTCTGACTTACTATATCCCTCTATCTCTGTTAACTTTGCAGCAATAGTGTTTCCAGCGTTAGAAGAAAAAGCAGAAAATGGCGCTATAGTTTCTTCGTTATCAACTAAAGTAATACCGTCACCGTCAAAGGAATGATTAAATATTTTTGTATTTATATCAGGCTCATCGTAAAAATATGTGTATAAAGCTTTACGCGAAATTTTTATTACACGGTTTTCAGGGCTGTTGTTAATACCATTTTGAACAATATATTGCTGAACTCGTTCCCACTCTTCGTCTTCAACAAAAATATCACCATGAGGATTTGGGTTCATATGTGTACCAGCCATTTCCTACCTCTTAAACTGCAGATTTGCAGCGGAATATACCACAGCAAACACTGCAGCCCAAGCTGCACAACAAAAAAACAAGCTGTCTAAATAACAAAAGATGGAGTTTTTGCAGTTCTCTGCAATACTTTAGATATGGATAGTTTTATCAAAAACGCCGCACGCGCATGGACGCTCTCAATAGTTTGTTTGCTACCTATTAATAATGTAGCATACGCTGTCGCGTATAATTTCCCTGGGAATAACCCACCATTGGTGATGGATGCAGCCACTAGTGACACCCTAGATGTAAATAGCGGCACGATGCAAACATCCGGTGTCGCCACTGAGTACACTGTTGATTTTAGTTCACCATCTGGGGCTGGAACGATTGGTATAACTGTTGATGCAGGCGCAACTTTAAGTTATGCCGGTACAAACTCACTGGGTAAAACCATTAACGGCACCATGAACACCGCAAACTCTGTCGCAACCACAGTTACAAATAATGGCACCATTAGTTCCGGCACTGGACTATTTGGTATATTTGCACAAAATGCTACAGCCAATACCGGCACATTAACCATCAATAATAGTGCTACTATAGTTGGCGGCATTATGACCAACAACTTACAGACAGTAAATCTAAACTTGACTGGCAATGCCACTATACAGGGTGGTGTAAATATGTCTGGCGGTACCACCAGACAAATTACTATCAATACTGATTTTACTACTGGTGGCACATATGATGGCATGACATTTATTAGCATTGCCAGTGGCTCTTTAACTCAAAACCATACCTTTACAGAAATTGGGGGTATGGGAATTGCAGCTGGTGCAACATACAATGTTAATGCAACACTAAGCGGCAGCACTGGTAATATTACCAATGCAGGAACAATTAACATGAGTGCCGATATAAATAAAACTGGCAGTTTAATTACCAATGGCTCAGGTAATACAAGGATACTACAGTCAGTCTCTTCTACTGTACCAACATACGATAATAGTGCAACACATACCGCTGTAATCCAGGATTTAAACAATATAGGACACCTTACCTTAAGCTCAGCGACTACAGTAAATTTAGCGACATTTACTGCCCAATATACTGGGGGGTATTTAACTACTGGTACCTATACTTTATTTACAGCAACTAGCGGTATTGATAGCGGACCAACAACAATTAATGCACCCTCTAATACACTTTTTTTGAACTTTGGTACACCAACCTCAAATGGCACTAACATTACTATGCAGGTAACAAGAACACCTTTTAGCACATTCGCAGACAATCCATTTACCACAAACATAGGTATTATGGCAGAAGGATTAGGTAACAATAGTCCAACCAACGGTACTTTAAATCTGCTTAATGGAATTGAGGCGTGTGGCAACCGCGGCTGTGTAGAAAATTCTCTTAAACAGTTAGCACCACTTTCTACTGCTCCTGTATACGCATACCATGTAGAAAACGTTACTATTCGGCAAACGGAAATGCGTTTGGCAGCATTACGTAACGGTGTGTATTCAGCTGGTGAAACTAGCGATTATGACCAATTTATTCTTGGTGAATTAATGCGCGAGAACTATATGTGGATCCGTCCATATGCAGCGTATACTAATCAAGATCCAACCGAGGATTTGTTTGGTTACTATGCCACTACCGGCGGTATAGCAATTGGCTTTGACCGCTCCCTAGATGTGCATTATAACCTTGGCGTATCACTAGCCTACTCTACCTCAAATGTAAAAGAAAAACTAATGCCCCTATCTAGCACCCAAGTTAAAAGCTACCAAGGTATTTTATACGGGACTTATAAATTTACTAAAAGCCGATATATGGATTGGTTCGCTAGTATAACCGCAAATAACTATACCGGTAAGCGGGTTATGCAAATAAATTCATTTATTGCAGAAGCTGCGCACAAATCATCTAGCCAGCATTTTACCACCAAAGGGATTTGGGGCACCAACTTTGCTGCGTTTGATTTTCTGCAGGTGAACCCTGAGGCATCACTACTTTATACCTATTCTAAGCAATACACTTATCAAGAAACAAATGCCGGAGCAGCTAATCTAATAGTCAATCGTCAGGATTCCAATCTAGTGCAAATGGGTTTTGGCACCAAACTAAGCACTCCTATATCTGTGATCCCATCTGTAATTATACCTGAGGTAAACGCTTTCTATTACTACAACCCTGTAGAAGGCAAACAAAAAACCACTTTTAATTTTGTTGAGGGTGCAGATCAAACAATTGGTCGATTTACCCCTTCTCGCTCCCTTGTGCGCTATGGTGCAGCCTTAACTATAGGGATATTTGATAGAGCCCAGCTTAAATTTGCTATAGATGGTGAGGCAGGCAATCATTACTCTGGATACTACTTGTACCTCAACTTCAAGATGCTGCTTTAATTACTAAAAAAATGGATAGCAACAACTCCTCCGTGCATGTTTATCATCTGATGAGTCTACCTCCTGTCTTCTGGTTGTAAATGCGCCATACTTTGGGACATAAAATCTATTCTCACCGACCCCCAACTCCACAAACATCTCTGGATGCACATCAGCAATACAATCAGGCGGGATATCTAAATTTAACCCCATATATCTTGTAAAATATTCGACTATTTGTCGGTAATGTTCTTCAATACCAAATTGTTCTCTGGCAGTAGCTAGGCCTGGGCCATTATTAACCTCAAAAATTTGTAGCTTACCATCTCTATCAAATACAAAATCCACTCCAGAAATCCCTAGGCGAAACAAAGATACTACCCGCATAATCTCGGCTTGATCATTCACTGATAATTCTAACTCTATAGGTATACTTGCACTAGCTCCATTACTAATATTAAAGGCAAGAGTTTCAGCGTCTGGGGCAGTAAATTTTAGTACAGTTGCTATATTAGGTCCGACGGTAATTGCCCTGTAATGAAAAGAGCGATTATATTCATCCTTTGCAGGAAGATAAGCTTGTATTACCAAATCACTTACACACGCACCACCAGTAATCAACCCTTGCTCTTCTAGCCCATGTTGTAGTGCAGCAGTAATAGAGTCATCCTTTATTGGCAAGAAATGTACGCCAGCACCACCAGAGCCATCTTGCTTTACAACTATATATTCATCCTGATTAGTAACTCCCATTGCTGACAGTTTTGTAGCAATTGCTTCTTCTACAAAAGATTCTCCTTTTAACAATAAGAAAAAGTTTGGCGTAGGAATAGAATGCTCTGCGAAAAAATTCATGGCCGCACTCTTAGAATGATTTAATTCTATACCTTGCATGCTGTCTAAACTAGGCAGCCCTCTTTCAATACACCTTTGCACCAAGTTGCACATCAATTGCCGAGCTTCTAGGTCTCCCCATGTACGCCCATAACAAAAAGCATACTCGCCAATAGAACACACTCTACTGTAACCTTGAACTATAAAGTTACTCTGTATAGATACACTACCATCTAATGGAAACAAATCTACTGTGATGCCCTTTTTCTTACAATAGGCTACCAGGTGTTCTTCACTCGGGGCATTAACGTCTTGAGTAAATATTGCTATCTTTGTTTTCTTGGGCACTACAAGTTCCTCCAATTAACTTACCTGGCAAAGCACTAAAATTATCAATACATATAAAAACACTTTACGCAAAAAAATTCTAATGCACAACATCCATCTCTAGATTTTTACTTAAAGATTAGGTAAAGTTAGCGGTAAGATCTGGGTCGGCGCTACAATTTAGCCCTGTATTTCAGATACTATAAATCTTATATTAAAGGAACTGTATTCATGGAAGAAGAATTAGCATCTATTTTTGATGCGCTTAACAAGAAAGTGTCCCTATCTGAGACACCTGAAGCTCATCGAATGGACTATTTATCTTTAGGTGTAAAAATTATCGAAATTATTGAACGCTGCACCTCACTAGAATCTTTACAAAAAGTAGCAAAGTACATAGACGACAATGCTAATAGTTTTAATGCCTTACATATCGACGATACCCATTGGCCTACTGGCGAAGTCGTGTATATAGATGTAGCAATTAGAGAGCTGTTAGATAAGCAAATAGCCGTATACAGCCCCCATTATAGGTCGCCGCGAATGAGCATTAACTAATCGCTTCTTCGAGCTTATTAAAGATAGTAGCCCCTAATCAGCTCTTATTATAGAGTCAATCTTCTATTCTGTTGTGGTACCTTGGGAGGTACGGCTGAATCAGGTTGTTCTTTTGTGCCATACATCAATGCCATAGCTTTATTTCTAAATCCCTCAAACATATGATTCATAGCAGTAGTTTCTGGGCGACTTAAGCTCCACGCTGCTTGCACCTCTTCCAAAAGAGTAGGAACTGTACTAGGAACTTCAATACCAATCTCTCTAACAGACTCAATATAGCGCAATATAGCCTCTATCTCCGTTGCAGAATTACCAATCATATTATCTTTTATCATAGCTGGTATTCCTTCAATAAGTGCTAAGATAAATGTTTCAAAGGTTAGAGATGCTTTGTCACCAGGAGGTGCAACATGTAAACCTCGTAAGGCTGCTTGCAATTTAGCCCTTAAGCACTCAGCCTCACGCTCTGCATTGGCAACAATAGCTTTATGATAAAAAAGCTGTTGCAGTGCTTCTTGCAGGTTTTGTGACACATCCCTTGACTCTCCATTTGCATCTAGGCTAGGGCGCCATGTCTTATTATCATTAACCAGCAAGTAACCTTCTTCCTCAACACCCCACGGCTCAGAGCTATCAGTAGCAGTAGAGGTACCCTCCCCTGATTGACTACTACTGGGTGAAATTAGCGCGAATTCATCATCATCTTCTTCATCTTCTACTCCTGAAAGTATTTCGTCGGTAAGACTCCCCGAAGAAGACTGCCTGCAGTCTTCTCTTATAGATGATGCCTCCTGAGGATTTAACAAGCGATATACACCCATCCTTAACATTGCCCGCATCGCTGCAAGATTATTTTCTCTGCTAAACTCTCCTTTAATTACACGGTACGGGTAGGTATTTTGCCATAAACGCTTTATTCTGGAATTAATCGAACTCATAAACTGGCTTACAAAAATTGGTGGTCTATGGTATATATATTTTGCAACCCCACCAATTGCTGCACTTAGGACAAAACTAGATTTAGGGTATTTTTGTTTTATTGATTTCAGCGATGAGAAGTAACCTAAAGATACGCCTATTGATAGCATATCTCCAATACGACCTTTTACAAAATCATATGCTTGTGAAATTGCACTCGCAGCGATGCCTTGCCATGTGCGCTTTACATACCCCATTGGTAATTCAGAAAATAGTGCATTACATATTGCATCAAAAACCTCTTGCGGTACCGCCTCAGGTAGAATTTCAATTACCTGATTTAAAGCATCATAATCAACCTCTTGCGTATAAGGGTCATATACAGGTTGTTGTAGAATTTTAAGAAAAGATTCTCGTTGTTTGGGTATCCACGTTGGATTATCTTGCAGATACTTTTGTAGATTGCTAACAATTGCTTGCATCGTTTGGGCAACTACAATGCTTGTAGCCCTATTGGTAATAGCTTTAGTTGTGTCTTCATAAGCAGCACGGGCATTTCTAGATAAAAAACGTGCAATACCGGTCGCTCCTATCGCAAAATTGCTAGCTGCAGAAGTACCTGCTGCAGCAGCCGACTCTCGGGTTTTATAAGCCACATCTGTAAACTTACTCCAAAGCTCTACAACACCGCTAGTCACATTGGACATTTGTTCTCTCAAATAGTACATCATCCACCAACCTTTATGAACATCGATCAATTCTTATAGAGCAGACTATACTGTAGCTATAGCTCTAGGTCAAGCTACCTGACTTTAGATAAACAAGCGCCCGAAATGCGGTAGGCTTACAGTACTGATGATAAAAGGCTATGATCACTAGCACAGCTAAAAATTGACTTAAAATATATCTGCATGCGAAAATGAGACAAATCCTTAGTTAAAGAAGCATGAACATGCAAAAAACAGCTTTGCAAACCCTAATCACCTTAGAAAAAGATGCTCGTGAATTTGGCTTTGATTGGCCTGATATTGATGCTTTACTCAAGCAAGCAGTAAGCGAATGTGAAGAAATAGCAGCTACTATAAGTGACAAAGAGCCTAGAGAGAGGATGCAGGAAGAAATTGGTGATCTACTGCATACCGCGGTATCATTATGTGTTTTTGCTGGCTTTGATGTAGAAGACACTATAAGGGTTATTAATAGTAAATTTGCTAAGCGCATGCAAGGGCTAAAAGAATTGGCCAAAGAGCGTGGCTTAGATACCCTTAAGGGCAAATCTACTGATTATATGCTAGAGCTATGGGATGCTGTCAAAGCTAAAGAGAAAATAACTTCTACTTAAAATAGAGCACAAAGTTACTGCTCTGTAGTCGGCACCGTATTTCCTTCTGTTGGCTCAACTACTGGCTTGTTATTTTCCGCATCTTTACTTTTTACTTGGTCAGGATTTACCGCTTCTTCTAGAATTTTTACATCTTTGTCTAACTCTGCCCGCCAATCTTTAGGCATGTTTGCTAAAACAATATCCGCAAAAACTTTAAAGTATGGAATTAATACCGAATCTTTATACCATGTTTGTTTTTCCATCATGGTAGAGCCGGCAACTAAAACAAATACTACTACCAGAGCGCCACGCATAGCACCAAATATACCACCAGCTAAGCGATCAAATGGCTTGGCGCCAGTAAATTTAAACAAATTGCAAACTATAGCTTTAAAAACAAAACCGACGATTATAACTGCAAAGAATATTACTGCTGCGCCAAGCCAATAATTTAATTTATCAGAAGTTGCTAGTGATAAGATATCTCCAGCTTCTTGTCCATAAACTAATGCAAAATAGCCACCAAAAATCCATATCAACAAAGTCAAGACTTCACGCAATAATCCGCGATAGACGCCGATTATTGTTGATAGACCAATTAGCACTCCGATTGCTATATCAGCGTAGGCACTTGCTTCCATGTAAAAAAATCCTTTATGTAAGTTTTTGTAATATTCTGCTAATTGTTTCGCGCATTTTTCGTCTATCAACGATTTTGTCAATAAAGCCATGCTCTAATAAAAATTCACTACGCTGAAATCCTTCAGGCAGTGTTTCACGCACTGTTTGCTCAATCACACGTCGACCAGCAAAACCAATTAAAGCCTGTGGCTCAGCCAAATTAATATCACCTAGCATCGCCAAACTTGCTGATACCCCCCCAGTACAAGGGTCAACCATAACTGATATGTAAGGCACAGATAAACGTGCTAGCTTCGCCAACGCTGCCGAGGTTTTGGCCATTTGCATAAGTCCTAGCAATGACTCCTGCATACGCACACCACCACTACACGCAAAACATACTAAGGGGGCACGATTAGCAATGGCGCTATTAACTGCTTGCACAAACTTCTCACCTACCACAGTTCCCATAGAGCCGCCAATAAAAGAAAACTCAAAAGCACAGACTACAACCGGTTTACCAAATAGCTGTCCGCGCACCGCAATCAAAGAGTCTTTTTCTTTAGTGGCTTTCTGAGCAGCGGCTATTCTGTCTTTATAGCGCTTACTATCTTTAAATTTAAGCCTGTCTACAGGCTCTAACTCAGGCGCAATTTCCATCTGCAAAATCGGATCTAAAAACATCTCAATTCTTTTGCGTGCCCCAATCCTATTATGAAAATTACATTTTGGGCATACTTCAAGATTACGCTCTAGTTCACTAATAAATAGAAAAGAACCACATGCATCACACTTAGACCATAGCCCTTCTGGTATATTTTTGCTTTTTTCTGTAGAGCTAATCCGCGAAGGAATAAGCTTTTTAAACCATGTCATAAATCAATTCCTGTTTTAAAAACCACAAATTGCCGCTGCTGCACGGAATTTGCATATGCTGCGGATAATCAATCCTCGTCAAATATAAACCTTCGGCAGGAGCAGTTACTCCAGCCACCCTTCTATCTCTTGCTTGCAAAACATCGGCTGCCCAGCTCACTGGTTTTTTACCAGCACCAATCTCCAGTAATACTCCTACCATATTGCGCACCATATGGTATAAAAAAGCGTTACCTGCCACATCAAGGATAATCATCTGCCCCTGACGCTCTGCCCGAATCTTGCTTATACTACGCACTGCACTCTTACTCTGGCAACCAGCTGCCCTAAAGCTAGTGAAGTCATGCTCACCAACCCAAGCCTGTGCTGCCTCATCCATCAATTTTACCTCTAATGGGTAATAATGCCAAGCTACAAAGTCGCTTAACAAACTTGGGCGGATTGAGTCATTATAAATTATATATTTGTAATATCGGTGCCTAGCAGACCAGCGAGCATGAAAATCCTCATCGACCCCCTTGGCCCATAACACACGCACATCGTCCGGTAACACCCTGTTACAGCCAAATACCCATTCACGCTCACTGCGCACCGCTGTTACATCACAGTGTATTACCTGACCGCTAGCATTCACCCCAGCATCAGTGCGCCCAGCACAAATAGTGCTCACAGGGTGGTTTGCAATCTGTGTAAGCGCCTTCTCCACCTCAGCCTGCACAGAATTTGCCACCTGCAGCTGTTGTTGCCAACCACTATAGTTTTTACCGCAATATTCTATGCCTAGCGCAATACGCATTTATAGTACCTACACATTAAATTTATCAAAACAAAGCCTAAAAAACTGACTTTTATTAAAATTTATTCAAGAAGCTAAGTATACAGCAGCTAGCTAAGCTTATCTATGATGCAGCAAAAAAACTTGACCCAATGCTGGGTAAGAACTAGAATCCGCGGCCTATTATCATTACAAGTTGTAAAAAGGGGTGTATATGGGTTGGGAAGTACTACCAAACGATAAAGTAACCGTTGACGATACCACTGTCAATTTTTTAGGGAGCACGACGGGCATACGTGATCCGCGAATAAGAGCAGCAAAAACAATCGCCTACAATAATAAAGATCCAAACTCGTGGTTACCTAGAATCGATTTTATATTCTTTAACGACGGTGTAATTAAGGTTGGGGCAGAGTGTAAATATTACCTTGAGTTTAAATCATTAAAGGAAAAACTTGCTGAGGTTGGTTTGCCTCAGCAACTATTTCAGATTCATGACACACCACAACAAATAACTTTTTCAACGATGAACCGACAACTAATTGGTGTATTTCTAAAAGGATTAAGTCTATTCCAGCAAGATGTGGCCGAACTTGCAGGACCGCTAAGCAAACTATTACATGTAGATTTTGTTGAAAATCCTATCATTCCGCCTTGGAATATGTATCAGGAATTAAACCCAGGACATTTACATCTATATGAGCAAGTATTTCAAAATACAAAGCCAGAGGGAATTATGGGAGCTATACTAGCTTTTACAAAAGAAGGTGAATTCGTCATTTTTCTTTCGTTTGCAAATAGTGAAGTGGATATGCGAAAGATACTCGAGGCACTACATAACGCACGTATTGACGTTAAACCGAAAGAATGTTCACTTAAACTATTCCCCCCCTACGAATTAAAATCACATTCCATAGATAGACTTATAAAGTTTCTACAAGTTATAGCAGACACTGTGCAAACAGACGTACATGATTTGTCACCTCTTGTTAAGCAAAGAATGCTTGATATAAGCCTTATTCACGCAGTCTATGACAGAAATTGGCGTAGAGCTAAAGAGCTATTAGAACTTGGTGCAGATATCAATTGCCTAGAAGAAGGGTTCGCCTCAACCGATATCATTAAAGCTATTTTATCATTCTCAGCAGAGGTTATTGAAACGTTTTTTGAAAGGTTTTTTGCAGATTTAACAAGTAATTTGGAAAGTAATTCGAAAAGTAAATACAGTGGTTATGTATGCCCTTTAACAGAAGGGCTAATGTGTAAGAGTTCAGACAAGATCTGACAATCCTGGAATTTAAAAGCGTTTTAACTATAGTGAAGTATGTCAGTACAACCAATGGTTAAAACTTAAATAAGAGGATTGTCATTATGAACAATGTAGC
>JAUIIV010000029.1 GCA_030431675.1 Gammaproteobacteria bacterium
GTTTAAGTATGTTAAATATCTATGACTCTGTAAATTTTGATTTTCTCATAAGTTAGAACTCCTATTAGCTCTATTTTGCCATAAAAATTCTACTTTTTCTTGGGATCAGTTTAAGGGAGGATTACCATTATAGTTTGCTTCGTCTATGAGAAGACTTCGCTGATATATCCAAAAGCGTACTAGATACAAGATTCATTGTAAGACCCTTTTTGAGGGGCGTTTGTAGCATATCATTCAACAGTCTCTGAAAGGGCTGACTCAAATCAAGCATGGCACATCGAGATGGAAGCCGCTCTAGTATGCTTGCCAAACAATGAATATCTTTATCTAGATTTGATTCAAAATTGTCATCATGTGATTTACCGATTTCTTCTGTACTACCAAAGTCAATCATATTAACTTTAATGCCACCCTTTGTTTCATGTAATATCATATTGCCAGCATGAACATCTCCATGAACAAGGCCATTATTATGAAATTCACTTATAGCATCAACACATGCAAGTGCTAGGTTGACAGATTCTTTAACCGATAAAACTTTGTGTTTTAACAAATAATTGTTTAGCGTTACCCCACCGACCATCGGCTGCACCACATAATATTTACTGTAAACAAGACCATCAGTTGTGCTTTTATGACGTTCTAAATTGGGGAACTCTTTATAGACTTTAAATAACATATCGGTGGTTTTCTTTATACGTTGTGCCTCTGCCCTTTTCTCTAAGATACTAACCTTGCTTGGGTGAATACTATTACCTGACTCCCATTGTATTTCCTTAATGACAGAGCTATCACCTGCACCTAACACGCCTGGCTCTCCTTTTCGCGGAAGTGCACCTAACATAAAACCCTTGCCATCTTTGCTAGGATATGCAACAAATGAATGTCTAGTATCTATATCACCAACCACTTTTCCATTCTTGATTTTCTTTCTAGATATTTTACATGGAAGTTGCATAATTTTATGTTTCAACAAATTTACTTCTAGCCATTCACGGGCAATATTAAATTCTTCGGGAGTTACTGGGGCAATCTGTTCTTTATTTCCTGGCACAGCACTTTACTTTATAATTATTATAACAATTTTTTATTTATACAATTTATTATAGGTTAATTATTTACAAAGGGATTAATCTACAAATTCTTTACATCCAGCAATTATATGTGTATAGCCAATTTAATTTCAGGCTCTATAATAATTTATATTGTATGTATTTGGAGTTATGTAATGGGATCAAAAGGCTTCTCATTGATTGAACTAATTGTTGTAATTGCAATAGTTGCAATATTAGCTGCTGCTGCAGTGCCAGCATACAAAAACTATGTCATTCGCTCAAAAATGATTAACAGTCTTAATATAATTTCAGCAGTACTTGACGCACAAATGTTAACTCATCAAGTAGATGGGGTTCTGCCAACAAGCATAGATATTAATAATGTTAATGTAGGTGTTGGTGCATGGGAGACAGTTAACTTTGAAGATATACATCAAATAGTTAATTTTCAACATGCTGATGGCCGCGCTAGTGGCTTTGTTATTAGCCTCTATGGATTAGATGGAATACCTGGATACTCAGATCCACCTACTGGTAACGCTCGTAATCAATTTGCTATAGCTGCACGTGAGCTAGATGATGGGACTATTCAAATAGCTTGCGGTCCATGGAATATGACTTCATTCGGACCATACTATGTACCAATTGAATATCTTCCTGCCGAGTGTAACTGTAATCACGTAGTAAATTTCTATAATAACAGTGGCACGTGCGACGGCTAACAAATAGTACATCCAAGGCGGCTACTTCTAGGCAAACAACATCTTGTTGTAGGTAATTCTTGCACCGTCGCTCCAAATTCGGGTGTAAACATTACAAGTTCAACACCACGATCACATACTGTTGCCTTTTCAACTGGCACCGGCAATTCTACCATAGTTGGTAATCTTTGAACCGATTCTTGACTACCAGACGATATAGTTTTGGTTTCATAGACAACCAAATCAGCTGTAGCAACTACATTACCAACTTCTTCACTATGACGCATAACCTCTTGAAATCGTTGGTTATTATTTAATTCGTTAAAACACCTCAAAAATCTAAGCACTCGCATTACTTCTTTATTTTCAAACGGTTTAGCATTTAGCAAATAATTGACTGCCTGCCGTAATAAATTGTGTGCAATATGTGAATATGTAGCGACGTCAGTGGCAGATAATATTTCTGTAAGCTCACTACGTGAATCAATAATAGCAAATTTGTGGTTTAACTGGGCATAAACCAAACTAGATAAGGTCTGAATACGTTTGTCGAATTCTGAGCCATCGCTAGTGAGTGATCTTTTGATTTTATAATAAGCACCAACCATTAAAGCAAGACTAAGCAAAGCTTGCTCGTAATATGCAAAACTATAATCATAGCCTTTATATCTAGAGTCGCCAAATTGTATTAAATTTTTGATGTTATCAAAAGTATTATCATGTATATTATTACCAAGATAATCAAGCATTGCATGCATAACAACCATTTTGACAGCTATCTTTTTTTGGCTAAAAGTGTGTTCATTTGTTAAACTATAATCTAAAGTCCTTACATCTAAGCATCCATGCAAAGCATTATAAGCACGGACTCTCAATACGTAATCTTTTTCTTTATCATTTAGTTCTTTATAGGTTAAGTCAAAAACACTCTGCCTAGCATCAGATGCAACACCTATATTTTTAGCAATAAAATTCTGTTCTGCATCTGACAAGTTGGCAACTTTAGGATTGTCATGTTCAAGCTCTTTAGCAATACCTCCCAAAAAAGCATCGCTATATAGGAACAACTCCAAATCAAACAACAAGCTACGTAAACTACCAACCATACCAATTACTTGTCTATGTAGTTGGGCAGTATATTCCCGATGATGCAAAATCCAAACTATCCCGCGAATGCCTAAGTCAATATAATTAGCATGCTTGCGCGCCAGCACTGGATCACGAAAGTTCATATATTGAGCTCTATGATTTTGTAGCAGGGCTTCAGCAGTTACAAGTTGTTGTTCTGTGACTTCGACATGCAGAAATGCACTACGAATAGAATATAAGTCATCCGTCTCTGACTGTGTATTCTTAATGTCATAATCCACGCACTCTGGTGGTTGCCCTCTTCCTGAGGTTGGCATTTGTGCTCCCTATCAAATATCTACAGTCAATGTGCTTTTGTGAATTAGATGCAATATCTGCTCACAAAAACTTGCAAAAGCACCATTGCTCATTAGCAACACCACATCCCCCTTTCGTAATTTTGCTAATAATTGCTTGGCAAGAGCATCCTTATCATAAAATATATTAGTCAGGTTTTTTGTCCAATCCAAATTTTCTTTACTATAGAAAAAAGTTTCTGCTGCTTGTTCTGTTGCAGAAACTAATACATCCTTATGAATACCTGCACGCATGGTATTAGAGCATAAATCCACGATTGCAATTACTCTATTACCGGCGAGACTCTCTATTGTAGTACGAATAGCAGTAGGATGATGCGCAAAATCACTATATACTTTTATCGAGTTTGATTCGCCTTTAAGCTCCATCCGACGCTGCACCCCCTTAAATTCAGCTAAGGCCATTGTTGCGACATTAGAGCTCACACCTACATTAGCAGCAGCGGCAATGGCAGCCCTCGCATTAACAATATTATGTGTTCCAACGATATTTATAGGGACTTCCACCTTGCTTAGATTAAATGCCTGCTTGTTAGTCCAACATCCCAATTCCAATAGTATCTGTACATTTTGATCATTATCTGGGTACACTAAAAGACCTTCACTTGGTAATATACGTAGAAGATGGTGAAACTGTGTAGTAATTGCATTTAAGTCAGCAAAAATATCTGCATGATCATACTCAAGATTATTAACAATCAATGTTTGCGGTTTGTAATGCAGGAATTTTGAGCGCTTATCAAAGAATGCACAGTCATATTCATCACCCTCAATTACAAAATATTTACCCGCACCTAAATCTGCAGACTGTGAGAAATTATTAGCAACACCACCAATCAGGTACCCAGGGTGCAGACCTGCATACTCTAAAATCCAGGCCAACATACTGGTAGTAGTGGTTTTACCATGCGTACCTGCAACGACTAATACATGTTGATTTTGTAAAATATGGCGAGATAAAAACTCTGGGCCAGAAGTAAACGGCATTTTACTATTAAGAATATATTCTATAATAGGCATACCACGCTTCATGACATTGCCAATTATCAACAAATCAACATCATCTGGAATATCTGTAACATCATAGCCATCAATTAATCCGACACCAATGCTCGATAATTGAGTGCTCATAGGCGGGTAGACATTTTGATCTTGTCCAGTAACCTGCATGCCTGCTTTAACTGCTAAAGCGGCCAAACTACCCATAAAGGTGCCGCAAATACCTAAAATATGTATTTTCATTAAATGATTTTTTCCACTACCATAAAGTTAATCAGAATTTCTGAGACATTATATTGCAACAGAATATATAATAAAGTAAATAGTCCTGCCTTAAATACAGAGATGTTTAGACTATTAAAGATGATATGCATATAAAGCATAAACTGCCAGTACAAGTATAATACAAAGGCTAATAGCAAACTAATAGCGGTAAATGAACTGTCTTCTATTGGCAAGGTTACTCTAGACAACACGGCAATGCCACCTAGGTAGATTACCGCTAACATAGTATCAACCCATAAAAATGCGCTCATTACCTGCACCAAGCGATCTGTTAGCTTATAGTAAGTTAGTGTACTTCTTGTGGAGGCATATAGAATTAAAACCCAAACTAGGGACATTAATAAGGAATAGTGCCAACTAAGATAGACTGTGGTTTGTAAATCGTAGTTATTTACTATGTCAACAAACCAAACATCCGTTATACTGTCTAATCCAAGAAACAAAATTGCCAAAATGGCTAGCAATACTCTAGAATACGGTATGTCCCCAGGGCTTGCTCTCAGACAGAATAATTTTGATAAAATAACTAGTGTGTACCACACCACAATTTTCCTTAGGAGATGTATTTATGGGCAAAAATCTACTTTACGCGCAATCTGGCGGAGTTACTCCGGTTATCAATGCTCAAGCCTACGGGGTAATTGAAACTGCTGCCCTATCTCAAGATATAGGCAAAATTTTTGCAGCGCGCAATGGTATTATGGGAGTATTAGATGAAAACTTCATAGATACTAGTACTATAGACAAACAGGTATTAAGTGGGCTTATGCACACACCTTCCGGCGCTTTCGGCTCTTGCCGTTACAAACTGCAAGATGAGGATGAAATAAAAAAGGTGATTGAGATTTTACAGCGCCATGATATAGGATACTTTTTCTATAATGGTGGCGGTGACTCACAGGATACAAGTAATAAAATCACTCAAATTAGCAAAAAGATGGGCGCCCCCATTACCTGCATTGGAATACCCAAGACTATAGATAACGATCTACCTGTTACAGACAATAGCCCTGGATTTGGCTCTGTAGCAAAATATGTTGCCATTTCTACCCTTGAGGCAAGTTTGGATGTGGCATCAATGTGTGCTAGCTCTACTAAAGTCTTTATCATGGAAGTTATGGGTAGACACGCTGGTTGGATTGCTGCAGCTAGCGGATTGGCAAACCCACACATAATTTTATTTCCCGAGGTAGCATTTGAAGCAGATAAATTCTGTGCAAAAGTACAACAAACAATAGACAAGCATGGTTATTGCGTAGTAGTGGCATCAGAAGGTGTAAAAGATACCAATGGCAAATTTGTTGCCAAGAGTAATAATAAAGATGCATTTGGTCATGCACAACTTGGTGGCGTAGCACCCAAACTTGCATCACTTGTAACTGAACGACTACAAGCAAAAACACACTGGGCTGTCTGCGACTACCTGCAACGTGCGGCGCGTCATATTGCATCACAAACAGATGTTGAACAAGCCTATGCTACTGGCAAAGCTGCCGTTGAATTTGCTCTTGCAGGTAAAAATGCCTTAATGACAACCATTGTGCGCACCTCTAATAATCCATATGAGTGGGAAATAGGCTCAGTAGAGTTAGAAAAAATAGCCAACGTAGAAAAGTTCCTGCCTATAGAGTATATCAGCGCAGATGGTTGGGGCATTACTCAGCAATGCAAAGAGTATTTATTGCCTCTAATCTCTGGTGAAGCATATCCACCATATAAAAATGGTCTACCTATATACAGTGTAATATGATCTAGCCATGCAAAAGCACTCCAGTTTGCATATGCACTTTACTATGCAGCACTATACTTACACATATATAGGTATATGTTAGGAGAGTAGTTGTGGGTGGAACGCAAGATGAACCAGAAGATGAGTTTCATTTAGCATATGTTCTCGTGCGCCAGAGCTTAGCAACTCCTGAGCGTGCAAACGAAGAACATCCAGGAGATTCTCCTAATACTGCAGAAATCATTGAATGGGTAAATGACACTATTAAAAAAATCCGCGCATGTGAAGATGATTCTCTACAAAATATTATTCCGTTCCTTGCAAGTTATGCACGCGCACTTAATAACACCCCAGACGAAAGCGACAAGGGTTCTGCTGAAAAAATGCATGCTGAAGAGTTAATTAACGCAATTGCGCTAATACAAGATGATCCTACAGCATCAGATACTGCCCGTAAGTTCTCTGAGAATTTGATGGGGCAATTCACTATACATGAAATAAACTTACGTGAACAAGAAGATCCCATTCAGACTGTCTATAGTTTAGATGAAGATATGAGCCCTGCTGAGACAAAACAACAAGCAAGAATAACAATAGCTGTAGCATGTAGCCAAATTGCCAGCAGAGCTGATGAAATAATTGCCAAAAGAGCTGCTGTTGAGCCTATTAAAGATTTCCGCGAGAGGATTGCCGACTTACGTGAGAAGGAAGCCTTACGTGCTGGGGAAGAATACACCCCACCTGTTGTAACTGATATATATGCACCCCCTAGCTCTACAGAATTACTAGAGTGGGTAAGTGACTGTGGGTTTAGCAAAGTGGAGCTAGGAGAAGGAGCTTCTGCAGAATTAATATATAAAAAATTGGAGCCAGAGGTCCTAGCACAAATAAATAGACTCACAAGTGATGCATCAAGAGCGGTTGATGAGAAAACTAAAAGTAGTATATGGGATATAGTAACTACTGCATTTAGAAGATTAGGCAAACTAGTAGAGCCCAGGAAACGCAATAGACAAAAATCATTATTTTTTAGTGATGGTCTAACGCCTGACCCACGGTCAAAGGAGGATAAACTAGACCAATCAAAACCTGACCATTCGTTAGTAGCTAAAGAGCGCGTAGAGGGAGCAATGTTAGGCTACAGTACTCCAGAAGCCAAAGTAGTAGCATTATGTGTAAGAGTTCAGACAAGATCTGACAATCCTGGAATTTAAAAGCGTTTTAACTATAGTGAAGTATGTCAGTACAACCAATGGTTAAAACTTAAATAAGAGGATTGTCATTATGAACAATGTAGC
>JAUIIV010000002.1 GCA_030431675.1 Gammaproteobacteria bacterium
TTAAGGCCAATCTAACTGCCTCTTCCTTAAAAGATTTATCGTACTTACTCATTATTAACACCTCTTCTTGATAATTATATCAAAATTCAGTGTCTACTAAACACGCTGCACACCAGAAACATATGGAGATGTTTTTTTGGACAACAATAAACCATCAAGAAGTAGATTTTATAATTGGAACGGAGCTTGCGATTGAAATAAAATCTACTGACAGAATAACTAAAAAGCATCTTAAAGGTTTAAAACTGCTAAAGGAAGAGGATATATGCAAAAATTATTGTATCGTATCTTTAGATAATACTATTAATGAATTAGAAGGGTATAAAATATACTATTGGCAAGACTTTCTTCAACTATTATGGTCTGATCAAATCATTTAAAGTATATGTAAGGAACTATACTTCACCTTATCCATTAAAGCAAAATCACAAGATATTCAACTAATCTTGTGGCAAATCAGGGTTTTGTTCTGGAACTGAATAAGAATCATCTGCCCAAGCACCAAAATCTATCAGTTTGCAGCGCTCACAACAAAATGGCTTGTACGGATTATCCGCATCCCACTTAACAATTTTCTTACACGTAGGGCAATTTACTTCTTTAATTTGCTTATCCACCAGGTAATAAACTCTCTAAGCTTAAGGTTTGTGCCGTTGCTTCGTCTGCAGCAGCTGCAGCAACATTACCAGTATTGTCGTAGATATTTGCTCGTAATTGATATGCTTTTATGCTTTTGCTATCTAACGCAATTACTTTGTTAATATCCTCAAGTGCTTTTTCATAATCTGTCGTCAAATAATAAATGACTGAGCGTCTATAATAGGATTCAGCTAAATTTTCTTTTGCGACCTCAGGGTCAACACTAGCTGGTGGTGATGCATGTAGTGCAATTGCTTTAGAATAATCATCATGCGCTAGCTGTAACTCTTTTTGACGTTCAAATAGCGTCCCACGATTAAAATAGGCTTCTGCATATTCTGGATTTAATTCTAAAGCCTTATTATAATCATCCATAGCTTGCTGTAACTGCCCTTGTTCAACCAGCATCAAAGCCCTAGTGTTATAAAAGTTATGGTCATTTGGTCTTAACTCTATAGATTTGTTCAGATCATTAAGTGCTTCTGTATTCATACCTATCTTTTGCTGTACTAAGCCACGGCTATAATAACTAAGCACTGCTTCATCATTTAATTTAATTGCATTTGTATAATCATTGATTGCACCACGATAACGCTGCAATTTCTCATTAGCCAGCCCGCGTTGAAAATAATTATTCTCTACATCCTTGCCTGCTTTAATAGCAGCATCATATTGTTTAATTAAAGATTCTTGCTCAAGAATAAATTTATCTTTCTTAGAATTAGATAGGCGTATGCTCTGTTGCTCAGGAGTCTCTTGTGACTCTAGTATTTCTTTAACAACTTCTGCCTGAGTTGCCTTCTCGTTTTTTTGCTTCTCACTACCAGAAAAAAACAACCAATAAAATACTACTGCAACTATTCCTATAACAATATATGTTATCAGTTGTTTTTTAGTCATATCGTTTGTAAATCCTTTCTTCTCATCTTGCCACTACAAATTAACACCATGCGTAACGCAAAATCTAACGCTACTTGTTCTCCTCTGAAGCAAGCAACCCATGCTCTATTATGCTTTTTTCCATGAGCTGCACTATCAGTAAAAACGTTGTATTCATCTTGATATTTTGACACCACCCAACTAACATCGTTAACTGCTGGTGAGCAGTATACTTGCTCACCATAATTAATCTTATCATAAGAATGACGGGATAAAGCTGACTGTGCTTTTTGTAGTTTAGTATGTTCTACCCATTTACTTTGATTATGCATTAGCTCACCGTTGTAATATTGCCATGACACTGTTTATATTTCTTACCTGAGCCACAAGGACATGGATCATTTCGCCCTACCTTGGGTTGCTGACGCACATATGGCTCTGCCTCTACCACATCTGCCTTTTGCTGTGCCGATGGTTGTGGCGGCGTAACTACACTTTGTGCCGCATCATGATGATACTCTAAAACTGGCGCATCTTTACGCATACTATCATCTACGGCTTGTACATCCGTATCAGGGCGCACTTCTACTTTAGATATAATCGCAATAACCTCACGTTTAATACTATCTAGCATATCTGTGAACAATGTGAATGCCTCACGCTTGTACTCCTGCTTAGGGTCTTTCTGCGCGTACCCACGCAAGTGAATACTCTGACGCACATAATCCATCGTTGCCAAATGTTCTTTCCAATGAGTATCCAACACATTGAGCATAATTACTTTTTCTAAATGCTTTATATTTGCAGTACCACCGGCGGCTATTTTTGTAGCATGCAACTCATCAAAGTGTTGAATTAGTTTTTGTAATACCTGTTCAGGCTGTAAAGTCTTATCTTCAGCCAACCAGTCATTTATAGGCAACTTTTGACCAAACTCTGACTCCAAGATCTGTTGTAGCTCTTCTACTTGCCATTGCTCTTCTAAGCTATTAGGCGGCATATAAATATTAAGCAAATCAGTCAATACATCATGTTGCATTTCTTCTATAGAATCAGACACATCATCTGTTTCCATTAGTTCATTACGTTGACGATAAATAACTTTACGTTGATCATTTGCCACATTATCATAGTCTAGCAACTGCTTACGTATATCAAAGTTATGCCCTTCTACTTTGCGCTGTGCATTTTCTACAGCTCGAGTTACCAAAGAAGCTGTAATAGCCTCGCCCTTTTGCATACCTAGTTTATTTAAAAAGCCTGACAAACTATCAGAAATGAAAATACGCATTAGATTATCACGTACAGAAAGATAAAAACGTGTAGAACCAGGGTCACCTTGCCTACCTGCACGACCACGCAACTGGTTATCTATCCTTCTAGACTCATGTCTCTCAGTACCTATGATATGTAAGCCACCAACAGCTAACACTTCGTCATGGCGTTTTTGCCAGTCTGACTTATCCTCACCTTCATCTAAATGACCACCCAATACAATATCAGTACCACGACCAGCCATATTAGTAGCAATAGTTACTTTGCCAGGTCTACCCGCCTCAGCAATAATTTGTGCCTCTTGCTCATGGAACTTAGCATTTAAAACTTTATGCTCAATTTTATGCTTTCTAAGTAAATTCGATAGAAATTCAGAAGTTTCTATAGAGATAGTACCTACTAAAACTGGCTGTTTACGCTCCACACATGATTTAATATCATCGACAATTGCTGCAAACTTCTCTTCCTGTGTAAGGTAAATTAAGTCTGCCATATCTTGGCGTGCTCTTGGTTTATTCGTCGGAATAACTACTACTTCTAAACCATAAATTTGCTGAAACTCATAGGCTTCAGTATCAGCGGTACCCGTCATACCGGCAATTTTGTCATAAAGACGAAAATAATTCTGAAAAGTAATCGAAGCCAGCGTCTGATTTTCATTTTGTATTTTTACTTTTTCTTTAGCTTCTACCGCTTGGTGCAATCCTTCTGACCAACGTCTGCCTTGCATAGTACGTCCAGTATGCTCATCAACGATAATAACTTCGCCATCTTTAACAATATAATCTACATCTCGCTTATACATACTGTGAGCACGCAACGCCGCATATACGTGATGCACAATACTTATATTTTGTGCATCATATAAACTAGCGCCTGGTTTTAACAAACCTTTTTCGACCAGCATTTCTTCGACTTTTTGGTGTCCATCCTCAGTTAAGAATGCTTGTTTGTTCTTTTCATCTACTGTGAAATCTTCTTCTAGCTTAAGACTAGGTACTATCAGATCAATTTTCATATATAGTTCAGAGCTATCTTGATCTGCCCCAGAGATGATTAATGGCGTACGCGCCTCATCAATTAAAATAGAATCAACTTCATCCACAATGGCATAAGATAATTTGCGTTGCATGCGCTCGGCAGCAGTAAATGCCATGTTGTCGCGTAAATAATCAAAACCAAATTCATTATTGGTACCATAAATAATATCTGCAGCATAAGCAGCTTGTTTTTCATTATTCTTAAGATCATGAATAACAACACCGACTCGCAAACCTAGTGCTTTGTAAATAGGAGACATCCATTCAGCATCACGCTTAGCCAAATAGTCATTAACCGTGACTATATGCACCCCATCACCTGTAAGAGCATTGAGACATGCTGGCAAAGTTGCCATTAAGGTTTTACCTTCACCAGTACCCATCTCCGCTATCTGGCCATGATGCAAAGCCATGCCACCTATGAGCTGCACATCAAAATGGCGCATTCCCATCGTACGCTTAGCAACTTCACGTACAATCGCAAAACATTCCGGTAATAAGTCATCTAATGTAGTGCCATTTTGAGGGCGTTGCTTTAGTTCAGAATATGCTTGGGTAAGCTGCTCGTCATTAAGTGCTTGAAATTTTGTCTCTAAAGCATTAACCTCTTCCACAGTTTTTCTGTACTGCTTGAGTAAACGCTCATTTCTGCTACCAAATATTTTTTTTAAAAAAGTATTAAACATTATTTTATGCTACCTTAACTATATGCACTACAAGCCAAACCAAACACTTTCCGACTTGTTATATTCCAGCCCCAGCCTTGGCGGATTTACTAGTAAGTTAGAACAGCTGCAAGAACTTAACAAACTAGTCGCCAGCCAGCTAGAGACCAGCTTACAACCCCACTGCCGAGTCGCCAATTTACGCAACGGCAAACTTATTTTAACAACCACCAGTCCAACATGGAACCATAAACTGCGCTTTTGCAGCCTAGATCTACTTAGCTCGCTGCGCAAAGACCCCCGTTGGGCCGGTCTGTCCAGCATTGAAGTAAAGGTGGACTACTTACCTGTACATTCAGATGATACTACAAAAACTTTAGAAAAACCTAAGCCAATCAGCCAACAAGCAGCTGATTCACTTGCCATAGCAGCTCAGGGAATCAAAGATCAGCGCCTAGCAGCTGCAGTTTTGCAGCTGTCCAGAAAAAAGTGAATTGCATGACACATTATGCACCAGCAGGATTTGCCACCATTTGAGGATTCTGATAAGCAATTGGCGCTTCTTCTTGGGTAAAAGTAACCTCTTCCCACGCACTTTGCTCAGCTAATAGCGTGCGCAGCAAAGCGTTGTTAAGGGCATGTCCAGATTTAAAACCGGAAAACTCACCTATCAAGCTTCTGCCAAGCAATGATAAATCACCTACCGCATCAAGGATTTTGTGTTTTACAAATTCATCTTGATAACGCAAACCATCTTCATTGATAATTTTATATTCATCTAACACAACAGCGTTATCCAAACTACCGCCAAGGGCTAGATTATTAGCACGCAGCCATTCGTAATCTGACATAAATCCAAAAGTACGGGCTCGAGATACTTCTTTTACGTAAGAAGTACTAGAAAAATCTAAGGTTGCTTTCTGGATCCCACTCTGCAGCAATGGATGTTTGTAATCTAATTCTAAAGAAACCTTAAAACCTTCAAAAGGTTGTAAACAAGCCCATTTGTCCTTATCTTCTACACGCACCATCTTTTTTATACGAATAAACTTCTTCGGCGCATTTTGCTCTTTAATGCCAGCGGATTGTAGTAGAAATACAAAAGGACTCGCACTTCCGTCCATGATGGGTACTTCTGGTGCTGTAACCTCTACATAAGCATTATCAATACCTAAGCCGGCTAACGCAGATAATAAATGCTCAACCGTTGAGACTTGTGAAGCTCCATGACCTAAAGACGTAGATAAACGCGTATCACCAACATTCTCCGCGCTTGCTAACCACTCCACAACTGGATCTAAGTCTACCCTTCTAAACACAATGCCGGTATCAACTGGAGCTGGCTTTAAAGTTAAGTAAACTTTTTCGCCGGTGTGTAAACCAACACCCATAGCACGAATGTCATGGCGCAGCGTGCGCTGCAAAATATATTGTTTGTCGCTCATTAAACTTACTAATCTGATTGACGACGCAAAAACGCCGGGATATCCAAATAGTCCATATTGTGCTCGTTTGAATCAGAATTTTCAAGTTTATTGTTAGTTTGAGTGCTTGTCTGCGACTCAGTTGATGTATTACGCGTCAATACTGTGCGATCAAATTTGGCGCTTAAGTCTTCTCGCACCTCAGAGCGCTTAGAGCTCAACGCTTTGTTCTCTACCTTACCTAGACCAGTAGCAACTAGCGTAACTCGCAACTCATCTGTCATCTCAGGATCAATAACAGTACCAACAATCACTGTTGCATCTTCAGAAGTAAAGTTCTTCACAGCGTCACCAACAGCTTCGAACTCTGAAATTGCCATGTTCATGCCGGCAGTAATATTTACCAAGACACCTTTTGCGCCCGACAAGTTAATATCATCAAGTAATGGGCTAGCAATCGCCGCTCTCGCAGCTTCCACTGCACGATTCTCACCTCGCGCCTTACCAGTACCCATCATAGAAATACCCATCTGCGACATAACTGTTCGCACATCGGCAAAATCAACATTAATTAAGCCAGGTCGAGTGATTAGCTCTGCTATACCCTGTACCGCACCAAGCAATACATTATTAGCCGCTTTAAAAGCATCTAATAAAGACACATCTTTACCTAATACCGATAATAATTTTTCATTCGGTATAGTAATCAAAGAATCTACAGCTTGACTTAAACTCTCTATACCAGCCTCTGCTATAGCCACGCGTTTACGACCTTCAAATGGGAAAGGTTTAGTCACAACCGCCACAGTTAAAATACCTAACTCCTTGGCAATCTCAGCAATAATTGGTGCAGCACCCGTACCTGTACCACCGCCCATACCTGCAGTGATAAATACCATATCAGCACCTTCTAAAAGATCACGAATCCTATCTCTATCTTCTAAGGCACTCTGACGACCAATTTCAGGATTTGCGCCAGCACCTAAGCCCTTGGTAATTTCATTTCCAAGCTGCAAAATAGATCTCACTTGCATATTTTTCAGGGCTTGCGCATCAGTATTAGCCGCAATAAATTCCACACCCTCGATGTTAGCCTCAGCCATATAAGCCACGGCATTACCACCACCACCACCAACGCCAATCACTTTAATGACTGCATTTTCTGGAAAGTTGTCGACTAATTCAAACATAATTTATTCCTTAGAAATTGCCCTGAAACCAGTGTTTCACTTTGTTTAAAACATTACCAATACCCTGCTGCATGCTAACTTTGCGTGGTGTAGCATCAATTACTTGATGGCCATGCAAAACCAAGCCAACTGCAGTTGCAAATGCAGGGTTCTCTACTACTTCTGGCATACCAGTTACATACCGAGGTACCCCAACACGTACGTGCGTCTGGAATATAGACTCAGCAAGTTCTACCAAACCATATGTTTTGGCGCTACCACCAGTCAAGACCACACCAGCACCGAGTAAACCATCCCAGCCCTTTTCACGCAAATCAGCCGCAATTAAAGCAAACAACTCCTCAAAACGCGGCTCCATTACTTGAACTATTTCTTCTTGTTCTGGTTCTGCTAATCCTTTAAATGCACAACCCTTTGATATTTTTAAGCTTTCAGCATCTGCATGTCCCATGCGTAAGGCTATTGCTAAATCATTTGTTACCAAATCCCCTGCTACCGGTAATACTGCAGTATGTCTAATCGCATCATCTACGAACACTGCGACATCTGTAGTACCGCTACCAATATCAATCAAACAAACCCCGAGATTTTTCTCATCTTCAGTTAAAACTGCTTTGCTAGAAGCTAACTGTTGCAACAGCATATCATCTACTTCTATACCGCAACGACGAATACAATTAACAATATTTTGGGCAGCACCAATAGCACCGGTAACGATATGTACTTGTCCTTCTAGACGCACTCCAGCCATGCCTAGTGGATCTACAATTCCTTCTTGATGATCAACTTTATATTCTTGCGGCAATACATGCAGAATTTTATGATCTGCAGGGATGGCTACCGCCTTAGCCGCTTCAATTACCCTCTCTATATCATCTTCTGTCACTTCACCATTTTTAATTGCCACAAAACCATGTGAGTTTTGACTTTTTATGTGGCCACCGGCTATGCCAGTAAATACAGAATGCACCTGGCACCCTGCCATCAATTCTGCTTCCTCAATGGCGGTTTGCACTGATTGAACCGTAGCATCGATATTAACTACCACTCCCTTCTTCAAACCACGTGAAGGATTGGTACCTATCCCAATGATATCTAATACTCCCTCCGCATTAACCTCAGCAACTACTGCCACTACTTTGGAAGTTCCGATGTCTAATCCTACAATTAAATTATTATCCACGTGCCACCTATCCTACTGCTAATCCATTTGTATATCGTAAATCCACTACACGGATGTGTTCATGTTCATTTCTTAACTTACTAGTATAAGCTAAAACGAAGCGTTGCAAGCGTTCTACTAGCTCTTTTTGTCCCAAAATCACCACTAAGCCATTATCCAAGACCAATCTCCAGCCCTGATCTGATAGTAAACTTAACTCCTCAATTACTAATTCTAAAGACTGTAAATGCTTATTGGCTAAAGAATATATATCCACCATCTCCGATACCCGCTCCCTGTCACCTATAAACTGCGGTAGATTTGTGATATTAGCCACAGTTTGGGGAAAAAATAAGCGACCATTAACATCTATGATTCCCCGCTCTTCCCATAGCGCTAAGGGTTTGTGTTCAATTAAACTTATCTGTAAACGATTAGGCCATTTGCGCTGTACATCCGCCCGCGCAATCCATGGCAAAGTCTCCAAACGTTGTTTCACCTCTTGCACATCGCAAGCAAAAAAGCCTTGCTGAATTAAAGGGCTAACCGCTCGCCGAATTAAATCAGGATCTTCATAATGTAAACTCTCAGTAAAGGCTACCACCTCTATAGGTATAAAACCAACTTTAGTAATAGCTCTATATGCAACTAGCCCACAACATGCTAGTGATAAGCATAGCAATCCTGTAGCTAGGCTAAGCTTTAGTCCCTTTTGCATAATCAATACTACTCTCAATCCCTATAGTTACAGACAAAATTTCCAACACCAGTTCATCAAATGATAAACCAGCCGCCTTAGCAGACATTGGTACCAAGCTATGTGTAGTCATACCTGGTACGGTATTCACCTCTAAAATCCAAAAATCGCCATTCAAATCACGAATAAAGTCCACACGCCCCCAACCAGATGCGCCTACCGCTTGATACGCCTGCTTAGCTAGTTTCTGCAAATTCTCTTCTTCCATAGCAGTTAACGGACTTGGACATAAATATTGCGTATCCTCGGCAATATACTTAGCATTATAATCATAAAAGGTCGCATTTGCGGTAATCTGTACTGACGGTAAAGCTTGGTTACCCAAAATAGCTACCGAATACTCATCGCCAATAATCCATGGCTCAATCATTACCTCACCATATTTACCCGCCAGCAAACATGCGCGTTCAAACTCTCCTGCTGCGTTTACTCTGGAAACACCAACACTGGAACCTTCATACACAGGTTTCACACATAGTGGCAAGCCAAATGCTTTAATATACTCCTCAGCATTAGTACCATGTTTCCAAAGCTTAAAAGGGGCTGTTGCCAACCCTAAGCCCAACCAAACTCGCTTACTGCGAACCTTATCCATGCTTAATGCAGAACCGAGCACTTTACTGCCAGTGTAGGGAATATTCAAGAGCTCTAACAAACCTTGCATGGTGCCATCTTCACCCCCACGACCATGCAAAACTACAAACGCACAGCTAAAACTACCATTTTGTAGCTTTTCAAGAAAATCTTGCTGTTGGGTATCAATTTTTTCTGCCTCAACACCTTTACGCAACAAAGCAGCATGCACAGCCTCTCCCGACTGTAACGAAATCTCACGCTCAGCCGAGTTACCACCCATTAGTACTGCGACTTTTCCAAACATTAACCTATGCTCTCCTTCAGAAACCTATAAATTTTACTTCTGGTTGTAATGCAACACCATGATCATCCATAACCCTTCGCTGTATTGCATCTATCAATTCTTTAACCTCTACCGCTTTCGCATCACCAACGTTTATTATAAAGTTCGCGTGCTTACTAGAAACCTCTGCATCACCAACTCGCATACCTTTTAGTTTAGAAGCTTCAATCAATTCTGCAGCATATTTGCCAGGCGGATTACGAAATACTGAGCCACAACTAGGCAAACCAATCGGTTGCGTAGTATTTCTTCTATTAAGTAGTTGCTTAACTGTTTTAGTGTATTGGGGGTCAGCATCTCGCACCGGGGTAAAGCGCAAATGCGCATACAAAAACCATTCATCTAGACTGGGACCCACAGTACTGCGATAAGATATAGTATACTCATCAGGAGAACGCTCGGTTACTTTGCCATAGCGGTCTACCACACCTACAACCTCTACATGTTGCCAAGTCTCACCACCAAAGGCCCCTGCATTCATTGCTAATGCTCCACCCATAGTACCTGGGATACCAGCAAACCACTCAGCACCTACCAAATAATTTTTACCAGCAAATTTTGCAACCTTGGCGCACGGTACACCCGCATCAACATACACAGTAACCTGATCAAGTAATTTAACCTCTGCAGCCATTTTTTGAGTATGGATAACAGTACCATTAAAACCGCTATCATTAATCAACAAATTACTACCAAGACCTAACCATAATAATGGCTCATCAGCTGGTAAACCACGTAAAAAGCTAACCAAGTCTTGATTATCAATTGGGCGATAGTAACTTTTAGCAGGACCACCAATACGCCAAGATGTATATTTAGCAAGTGGTTCTTGATGTAGCAATGTACCGCGATATTCTGCCATTTTATAATTCGTTAACCAGGAAGTAGCACAATTCATTTTCAAACTGTTTTAAGATACTACCTTTATCCAATGCATGATTAATCATAATAGTAACAATCAATTCACGTCCACTACGGGTAGTCAAATAGCCTGACAAAGCAGAAACGCCATTCAAAGAACCTGTCTTTGCCTTAATACTTGCCTTAGTATCAAAAGAAGCAAAACGTGTCTTTAAGGTACCATTAACCCCAGATATAGATAGTGCTTCCCGAAAATGTGTACCTAAGCTTGGCTCATGATGCATAGTATATAAAAGACGAGACAAGTGCTGCGGAGTTAACAAATTGTAACGAGAAGCCCCTGACCCATCTAATAATCTTGTTTGACTAAAATCAATCCCAGTAATAGAAGACAGGATTTGTCGCACCGCTAATGAACCAGTCTTAAACGATCCGATACCATATAATTCAGCGCCCAGGGTTTTAGTTAAACTTTCCGCATAGAGATTATTAGAGTCCCCTAAAATTGCATTCAGCAAAACTGATAAAGATTCGGATTTATGATGTGCAAGCTTATGCAAGTTGTTTGGTACCTTAGAATATTTAAAATTACCACTAAACTCTATACCAAGCTTATCAAAAGTCTCACGAATTAAACCCTCTGCCTGTAAGGCTGGATCTTTTACTGCCAGACGTAAATGTACTGGCTCAGTCCCTACCGGCCAGCAACCTGCAAGCTCAACATTATTATCATCATCTATATCAACCTCTAGCTGACAAAATGCTTCGCTTTCTTCATATGTTACACCACGTATATTAGTAGTAAGGGTACGATTTTTTGATCCAGGATAAATATTATCTATCTTAGCATGCACTTCAGCACCAATTTCTGGTACAGGATATAATGTAATCCCAAACTGATTGCGATCTATAATGATCGCCGATACTGGCGCGGAGTAATACCAAGCTGTAGAGTCTAATGTCCAACCAAAGCCCAACAAGGGTCCATCAAACAAACTATCATCGAGAATAATGTCGCCAGTGATTTTTTTAATCTTTAACTCTGAAAGTTTACCAAGTAAGCTATAGAGGTTTACAATTTTAAAACTAGGATCACCAGTAAATTTAAGCGCTAAATCCCTACCATAGACACCATCACTAACTAGATAATCATGGTCATAATATAAAGCAGTCTCAAAACAATAGTCAGGACCAAGCTGCTTGAGAGCAGCAGCTGCCGTAAACAACTTAGCAGTACTGGCTGGCAAAAAAAGCTTAGTACCTTGATAATCATAAACAATCTTACCGGTAACAACATCTTGCACTGTAACACCTACAGTTGCATCAGGTAATTCGGTGTTAATCATATTAGTGATAGTTCCGTTGATATCATCAGCAGCAAATGCATAACCAATAGTCAAACAGCAAATAATTATACAACGAATTAAGGGCATCATGCTTCAACCTCAACTAACCCTCTAGCAATCTCACGGGCTATTTTGCCAATGGTACCTGCACCTTGAGTGATAATTATATCTTGATCTTTAATTACACCTTGTAAGGTTGTAAATAAATCTTCAGCTTCAGGTACAAAGATGGGATCTAATTTTCCACGACCACGAATAGTCCCACACAACGTTCTACTATCAGCACCAGGAATAACTTTCTCACCGGCAGCATATACATCTAACATAAGTAAGACATCAACTGCAGACAAGGTAACCGCAAAGTCTTCAAACAAAGCTTTGGTACGGCTATAACGATGCGGTTGATAAATCATAACGATGCGCTTACCTGGCCAACTGCCACGTAAGGCGCTTATAACTGCTTGCACTTCACGCGGATGGTGTCCATAGTCGTCAACTAAAGTAACTTGTTTACCATTAATTTTATACTCTCCCAGTACCTGAAGACGTCTGCCAACACCCTTAAAATTACGCAGTGCGTCTTGAATAATTGGTAGTTTAATCCCCGCGTCCAAGCCAACAGCTATTGCAGCTAGTGAATTAAGTACGTTATGTCGACCCGCAAGGTTAACTTGCATTTCTGTAGGCTCTGTCATCCCAGGAGTTTGCAAAGTAAAAGTTGTTTGTCGCCCCTTAACTTGCCAGTCCAAAGCACGTACATCTGCATCTGCAGCAAAACCATAGGTAATATATGGACGAGTTATGTTCGGCAATAAGTTACGTAATGCTGGATCATCTAGACAAAAAACTCCCAAACCATAAAATGGCAAGCGCTCGATAAATTGCATAAAAGTGCCGCATAGCTTATCAAAATCATCATCATAAGTTTCCATATGATCACGATCAATATTTGTTACCACGCTAATAGTCGGATTAAGGTGTAATAATGAGGCATCACTTTCATCTGCTTCGGCAATAAAATATTCACCTTGCCCAAGCTTCGCGTTATAGCCAAAACTATTAATCTGCCCTCCAACCACAAAAGTTGGGTCCAACCCAGCTGTCGCAAAAATAGTTGCTAATAAGCTAGTAGTTGTAGTCTTACCATGAGTCCCAGCAACGGCGATACCCTGTTTAAAACGCATCAATTCTGCCAGCATGACAGCTCTAGGCACTATAGGTATACGACGCTTACGAGCAGTCTGCACTTCTACATTATCAGATGATACAGCACTAGAGACCACTAGCGCATCGCATTCAGCAACATTTGGTGCAATGTGTGAATAACAAAGTGTAACGCCTAATTTGCTAAGGCGCTCGGTTGCAGCGTTCTTATGTAAATCAGAGCCACTTACCTGATACCCCAAGTTATGCATAACTTCAGCGATGCCACTCATACCGACACCACCTATACCTACAAAGTGAATTCTACGAACACGACGCATACCCGTAGTCAACTTACTAACAACATCCACAGCAACTCCTTAATATATGCTGGTAGATTGTATAATGATCTAGAAAGATGTGCTAGTGGTGTGTATAGTTAGTCTATGAAAACTTAAAAGATATTTCAGCATGTCAAATGACAAACAAAAAAAAATCTATGTACTCGGCGGGCCAAATGGCGCCGGCAAAACAACAGCAACAAAAGCGTTACTTCCGAACCTGCTTGAGTGTAGAGAATATGTAAATGCCGATTCTGTAGCAGCTGCCCTCTCCCCATTCGATCCAGATCAAGTTGCCATATCAGCAGGAAGAATTTTATTACAAAGAATAAAAAAATTATCTAGTATAGGTAAAGATTTTGCTTTTGAATCCACTCTAGCATCAAGAATATTTATTAAGTTTTTGAACGATACTAAAATAATAGGATACGAAATAAATATAATTTATTTTTGGTTACGTAATGTTGACATAGCATATAAAAGAGTCGATGATCGTGTTTTACAAGGTGGTCATAACGTACCTCGAGAAACTATTCTACGCAGGTATCACAGAAGCTTGTATAATTTTATGACTTACTACTCAAAAATTTGTCATAACTGGTTTATATATGATAATTCCACTGACTTTCCAAGTTTAGTTGCACGTCAATATACAGCACAAAATACAGAAATCTGCGATAATTGCGTATGGAATGAAATAAAAAATACGGTGAAATTGTATGACCCTAAATAAACAACTAGACCTAGCTGCAAGGATAGACTACGGAATAAAAAAAGGTATTGTAGAAGCTTTACAAGAACATTATGCAGCTGGTCTGCCAATATATGTTTTAAGAGATGGCACAGTGGCAAAGGTACCAGCGAGTGATATCAGAATAAAAAACATTCCGGAACCTTTACAAAAAAATTAATGGTATATATGAAAGAAGCAGAACTACTAAAAACAGAAATCACCGCGCTCAGCCATGATGGTCGTGGCATTGGTCGCGATTTGCAAGGTAAAACGGTTTTTATTGATGGCGCACTCCCAGGAGAACACGTAACTTGTGAAATCACCCACAAGAAACGCCGCTTCAATGTTGCACGTGCAGTCTCTATAGACAGCCCAGCAGAGGACAGAGTTATACCTCAATGCGAACATTTTTTAATGTGCGGCGGTTGCTCTAATCAACACTTATCAGAGCAAGCACAAATTAGCGCTAAGCAAAATACTTTATTAGAGCAGTTAGAGCACTTTGGACAAACTAAGCCGCAAAATATACTATCACCGATTACCGGTCCGCAATGGGGTTATCGCACCAAAGCAAGATTAGGTGTACGCTATGTGCACAAAAAAGACAAAGTATTAGTAGGATTTAGAGAGAAGCATAGTAATTTTATTGCCGAGCTACAAAGTTGTACTATTTTGCACCCACTAGTAGCAAATTTAATTACTCCATTACAAAACTTTATCCGCGAACTAGATGCATATAGGGATATCCCACAATTAGAAGTGGCAGTAGGCGAGCAAGAGTTAGCAATTATTGTAAGACATCTACAACCCTTATCAGCAAGTGATCGCCAAGCGTGGTTAGATTTTGCAGTACAGCATAGATTTGCGTGTTACCTACAACCAGCTGGACCTGATAGCATCACAAAAATATGGCCAGCAGACAATAACGAGCGACTGTACTACCAATTACCAGATCATAATTTAAAATTTGCTTTTCATCCCACAGACTTCACGCAAGTAAATACAACCATTAATCGAAAGATGATCGCGCAAGCATTGGATTTATTAGATCTACAAAAGACTGATAAAGTACTAGACTTATTTTGTGGTTTAGGAAACTTTAGTTTGCCAATGGCACAACGAACATCAAAAGTCACTGGTATTGAAGGTGCACAAAGCATGGTAAAGCGTGCTTACGAAAATGCTAGTGCTAATGGAATTAATAATGTAGATTTTTATCCAGCAGACTTGACGAAAGATCAAAGCAACATCCCGTGGGCAAAAGTTAAGTATAATAAAGTACTATTAGATCCACCACGCTCCGGAGCACTTGCTGTATTACCTTGGTTAGCACAAATAGCCCCAAGCAGAATAGTCTATGTATCTTGCAATCCGGCAACCTTAGCGCGCGATTGCGGAGAACTCGTTAATAACTATGGCTATAAACTAGTAAATGTTGGGGTTATGGATATGTTTCCTCACACGCAACACGTAGAAGCAATGGCACTACTCCAACGCGATTGAGTAAAGCTAAGCTAATGCTACTTATTAATGTTGCCCTAATTTCGGAGTACCAGGCGTAGGCGGTGAAGGCTTACTATCATCTGCAGGCTTAGGAGTACTTGGTTGTGCTGGCGGTACAAAAGTAGATTTTGCAACAGCTGCCTGCTGAGCTTGTTGATTAGGCACAAATGTCGCATGGCCTGGCTGTACAGGTGATTGTATATTACGTGCCCTCAATCCACTATTAAAATCTTCGCACCTATCCATGAAGTCTTTTAGCCCTGCTGGATCATTCGCAAAATGTCCCTCAATTAAAGCTCTTGAACTCTGATCAAATGCAACTCGAATAAATTTATTATCATTTGGTACGGGAGCAGAAAATATTTCATTGAAAGCATTAACGAAAGCCGCTACATTACCTTTTTTGAGATTTTGTACTGTATATGTCCCACCACCAGGAGTAGTTTGCATATGGATATTAGCTTTCTCCAAACCTACCTCAAATGATTTCTGGGTCCCCTTAAACACATCCTTACATACAGCACCATTGGCTTTTTTACATGTTACCAATCTGTCGCCACTAGCTTTATCGCGCAAAATGAGCGGCGCGGTATAAAGTTTTGTATCCCATCGTGGCATATACCTTGTTGAAGCGTACCATCCCATATCATTTGCAACTTCACTGCCTTTAGGTGCACGCCCCATAACAGTATTTACATGGCCACCATATGAAGTATCAGTTTTAATAACCCCTCTGGGAATACGCACAATACCCTTAGCTCTACCTTTATCTAATTGATCTTCATATTGCTGCATTTGTTTAGCACTACATGCACCAAATCTTTGCGCCTGTTCCATAGTAGCGCCTATCAAATTCGTCACAAGATCTCTTGTCGCTTCATCATATTTCTCAGCTCTGTCTGCACGCACTGATTTTGAATCTGGCATAAAAATTTCTTCATTTAGCCAAGCACGTGCAATACATAGTTGTTCCATAGCCTTTCTAGGCTCCACATCTAAAGGAACATATGCTCCTCTTTTGTCAATTACAAAGATTCTTGCTGTTTGACCATTATTTTCTAATTCAACTCTAATGCCTGGAGAATTAGAGTCTAATTTTACACCTTGTGCTTCCGCATGATGCACTAAAGCAAGTGCTACAATATTGGTAGCCTGAAAACCTATTACTAAGGGACGCATGTGCTCTGGTTTTCTTTTTGGTGGATGACTTTGGTCTCGTGCATATATTTTTAAACTTTGTCGAGGATTATGAGCTTCACTTAATAGACTTTTTAATGCAGCCATATCTTGTCTTACTTTAGGATCAATTTTTGAAGTCATTCTTTGGCTATCTTTATTCAGAGCCATCTCTATTTCTGCATGTAGCCTATAAAGCTCCAGTCTAATATCATCCATATCTGCAATCTGCTTACCAAACTGTTTACCACGAATCACAATACCTACACAATTATTACCATCCATTTCTACTTCTAATAAACCTGCATACCCTTTTCTAACTATATTCGCAGCTTGTTGCGTGGTTGGAGGTAAAACTGGCAATTGAGATATCATCGTTGAAGCAGGAGTTCCACTGCCAGATACTATTGCTGAAAAAGCAGTTAATACCGTTTGCTGCTCAGTAGTGAAAGGTGTTGATGTAGCAGGCAAAGCAGAGGGACTTGGTGCTGGAGGTGATGAAGGAGGAGGAGTGCTTGAGGGCATCTTTGGCTGCGTTAGAGGAGTGCCATCCGCCGCCTCTTTTGCGTCAATTCTAACCTGTAATTCTGCAAAGATTTGATCAGCAGGTTTTCTTCCTGTAGATTGAGCTTGTCTAGCCTTAGCTATCATTGCAGCAACACGTGATCCAGATGGGGGGCGAGTACTAAGTCTTCGTGGTGGTGCGACTGACGTATTTGTAGATGAAGGTGGTGTTGGTGCTTTAGGTGGAGAAGCTAATGATGGAGGTGCATCCGACAACTCCCACTTATTAGTCGCCCCTGGAACGTAATTCATATGTATACTTTTTTTACCGAGCCTTGCTGCCTCAAGTAATTGCGATGCATCAGGCTGAGGACGCTGTGTAAATCCCAATCCCGATTGCGTGTATACGTCTGATACATCACATATATCGTCTGTAAACTTTTTCCTTACAATTCCATCTACGGTATTATTCTCACGTAACTCTACTTTTTTATCACCATCGACAAAGATAAAATATCCCCCCTCACTGATACGCTTACGTTCAGAAGAATGCTTACCCTCATCTTGTAAAAACCTCTGCGCATCCTCACGTCGAACGTTTTGTTTAACCTCAAGTGCCATCAAGTTGGTGAATAAATTCGCAGCATCATGCCCTGCAAACTCAATTAACATGTCCTGCAAATATTTTTTTTCTTCAGGACTTAAATTATTATATTTATCCTGTAAATTATAAAGACTAGGAACTCCTTTTTTTTCATGCAACTCTACCACTTGCAAAAATTCCGAGAATACTTGATTTATTTGCATTATATTTAAGCTTTTTCCCGGAACTATAGCTTTATCCATATATACAATTGCTTCACGATAATTTTTAAGTGTCCAGCCTGTTAAACGTTTAGGGAGTTTAGTTATTTTCTCAGGATCTTTATCATCCATGTCTGAATAATCATATAGCTTGTTCAGTAATACGCCAAATTTTGCTAACCTAACATCTACTGTATTTTCAGGTACTAAACCAGGCTCCTGTGCTGCAGACTTACTTTTCTTGTCTTCTACATAATTTCGAAATTTAGGCTTTAGTCCTTCTGGAATTTTTTTTTCTGTTATAAACTCTTCTATATCTATACCCTCACCATTTGCTTGCTGTGCTTGCTTAGCTTCATACGCTTCTATGTATTTTCCAATAAGGTCTGTGCCGGATTGTTGTTGTACAGGTACATCTAGAGGTTTCCTTCTTGCAGTTTGGGGTGGCAGTGTACTACCTAGCTGTTCGGGTTGAGGAATATCTTCACCTTCTAATGTTTTAGATGAAGCTCTTATTTTGGCTTGGGCTTTTGCTTTACCAGAAGGCAAAGCAGGTGGCACACCTAGCTCCCCACCACCCTCTTTTGCAGAATTACTTGCTTGTTTTACTTTAATAGCCTCAATTTCTTTATCTAAGTCTACTATTACTGGAATCTTCTGAATTTCATCCAAAAGAACCTGCTGCGATATATCAACAAGCTCTGTAGTATCAACTTTAAAATTTAAACCAACAATACGACCATAGTCTAAAATTAACATGCGACGTGCTTCTTCCTTACTTGCTAATTCTTGGCCTAACTCTTCACTTGTCATTTCATCATATGCTTTAGGAGCTCCAACAGCACTAGGGGCCGCAGTACTACTTGCTGCATTAGACTCTTCAGCTGCAGGTCGAGTCTGTAATGCAACATAATGGTTACCATTTACTAGTCCTACGACGTGTTGTTTAGAAGGATCTTTAGGATCTGTTCTATAATCTTCAGTCGCGTGTACTTCACCCTGGGGAGTACGCACCGTAATTTGCATCCCATACATCTTAGCTACTAAATCAATCATACCTGTTGTATTAGCTGCACAAGTAAACCATTGACCTCTTCCATAGAAATTTTGTAAATAATGTTGGCACACATCCTTTCTATTACAAAATTCTAATAGTCGTTTTTCATCTCTACTTCCTTGAATTTGAAGCAATTCATTCAGTAATTTATTTTCAGGAGGATCTGGTGGAAACACATCTGGGCTATTTCGTGCAATTGCGAGCAGTCTGCATGCTGCCATTATTTCTTGAGCTAATAATTCTCGACCAGCTTTAGCATCATCACCACCGCCTGACACTAAATCCATAGCGTCTCTAACAAGTTCTGCTCTATTTTGGACTGCCGTTGCACGATCCGAAGTGCCTACTCCTATAGCATAATCAAAACAATTCCAACCTGTATATGCAACTCTAGAATCCTCGCGGATATCATATCCAGGAAACCCTCTTTCTTGTTCTGGTCCTTTTGCATACGTAAGTGCCGCTGAATTTAATTGTACAGGAGTTTGTCTGGCATAAGTAATTCCATCAAATAAAGCCTGCGCAACCTCTAGTCGTGAAGCAGTTGTGTCTGTCTTTGGAACAACTAATGCAACATCTAAAATTAGATCTACCTTTTCATACAATTCTTCTAAGGTAATTATATCTTTCTTCGATAACTCGTGTATTGCATTCGCTACAATAGCTTTTACCTCATCACTGGCATTTTGTATGGTACCTGGCATTAAAGACATTGCAATATCTACAGGCGCTGTTTCACCAACTACAGCTCCACTAGCTACAGAAGCAACTTCTTGGAAAATGGGTTCATCCTGAGCAGGCGGTAAATTTAGCGCTGCTTCAATTGTTACCTCTTTACTTTCCTCTCTACCCTGATTAATACCAGCTAATAAAGCTTCTGCTACTAGTTTAAAATTATCTGAATCATTTGCATAATCAGTTCGGATTTCAGTACCTTCTTCTCTGCCTAATCTTAATTTAATAAGTGCTTCGACAGCCTCTGTAAACTTATCAGGATTTAAGCCACCATGATCTATACTATCGCGAATATCATTTATGTATGCTTGAGCTGCTGCTCTAAAAGCATCTGAAGGCTCTGAAGTAACATTCGGGAAAGCTTTCGGCAACTCACTTAATAAAGCTGATACTTCAGGAGAAGTTATTGGCTCTTGAGGGCCTTGAGCTGCAGGGGGGGAGGCTTCTTTACTTATCTCATTCTGAGAGCCACGCCTTGCAAAAAAGGCTTCGAGCGTAGCTTTTTTTTTAGCTTTATCTTGAGGAGGGTCAATCTCCTCTATTCGCTTTTCGCTAGTTCTGACGCTATCTTCCCTCAAAAGCTTAGAAGATAATGATTGTAGAAAAGAACCATCCCTTGCAGCATTGGGCTCTGCTCCCAGTGCAGCTTCCTTCCTCTTCTTTAAAAGCTTACTATAAGCATTAAATAGATTTATTGCTGCAGCGCGTACTGCACCATCGGTTAAAATCTCACTTTCATCTTCTAAATTACCATCAAACCCACCATCATTCTCTTCTTTGAAAACTGCTATTGCATTATTCAATTCAGTCTGAACAGTCTTAAGTTCCTCTTTTGCTTCTACATCTTTCTTGATTATCCCTAACAATCGCTCATATTGCTCCCAAGTCGGATCCTCTTCATTCACATTAGCGAACTTTTCTGTAAGCTGCCTTTGTAAAAGGCCCATTGTGCTATTTCCTCCTTGCGGTAATTCTCCATCTAATTCATCCATCACTTTCTTAAGAGCTTCCAAACTATTACCAGACATCCACTCCCCCTTTTTAGTGTATAAACACTAAAACCTCCCCCGAGGTTTTATCACACTATCAATTAAATATACCATTTATAAGTTAGCTATGTCAATAATTACCTGTGATCTACCCAGGGTTCACGGTTTATTTTTCTCTTTGCTGTAAAAAATGACAGGAAAACTCTGCCATATGAGATTTGGAACGTTTTTTATGGCTTTTATGATCGGGACGGCAGGATTTGAACCTGCGACCACATGCACCCCATGCAAGTGGACATGAGTTGTCTTGATCACTCTTGCAACAAACTATCTGCCTACATCCCTTGTAATCACTTGATTTTATAAAGAATTTAGTGGTTAAATCAAGTCACGTTTGATCATACAATTTCATCTTTTATGGTCCCTGGATGGTCCCCAGAAGTAGCACGTATATGGGAGAGTATTTGTGAAACAAGAGCTAAGCGAATTATTTGTTAAGAACCTAAAAGCACCTGCTGACAAAAGGCTAGAGGTTACCGATACCAAAATACCTGGCCTTACCCTTAGGGTTACTCCTGCCGGGAAGAAGACATTTTCATTTGCGTACCGAATGCCAGGCAATAAAACCAAGCAAAGGGTACAAATAGGGACCTACCCAGCAGTGTCAATAAAGGATGCTAGGGACAAAGCCATCGAGATCATGGCAGATATAAGAAAGAACATTGATCCATCTAACCAAATTAGAAAGCTAAAGAAAGAGCCGCTAGTCAAAGATTTAGTCCAAGAATTTTACGATAGAGAATTAGCTAGCAAAAAATCTGGAGCTGAAATGTATCGCTTATTATCTAGAGAACTAGTACCTGAGCTTGGAAACAGAAAGGTCTCCAGTATTACAAGGCGTGATGTTGTTAAGCTTTTGGATAAAATACGTGACCGTGGTTCTCCTATTACAGCGAATAGGCTACATGGTAGGCTTTCTAGAATGTTTAACTTTGCTTGCGAGCGTGGGATATTAGATGCATCGCCGATAGTTAGGCTTAGGAAAACACCCGAACAACCAAGAGAGCGTGTGTTGAATGATGATGAGATTAAAAACTTTTGGACCAGAATAACAACGGTCGGGTTACACCCCCTTACTTCCATAGCATTGCGATTAATATTAACTACGGCGCAACGTCCTGGAGAAGTATCTAATATGTGCTGGAACGAGATTGATCTAGATGCGAGGCTGTGGACGATACCAGCAGAAAAGTCTAAGAATGGGCGAGCACATACTGTTCCATTAAATAGCATGAGCGTGGAATTGCTCAGTGAGGCCAATAAATATACTGTTAAAGGCACTTATGTATTTTCTAGCCCTGCGCAAATTCAGTCAAAGAAACCAATAGAGGTTAGGACTTTGAGTAAATCAATATCCAGAAAATATTATCTACTTGGAATTCAGAAGTTTGTACCACATGATTTACGGAGAACTGCTAGAACTAAATTCGCTGAACTTAGCATTAATGATGTAGTAGCAGAAAGAATTTTAAACCATAGTCTACAGGGAATAGCTCGTGTATATAATCATCATAATTATATTGATGAGATGAAAACTGCATTGCAGCACTGGGATAATTATTTGAGACGGATGATTGGTGAAAATATCATTGATCTAAAATCGTATATGCACACTATTGCGTAGACTCAAATAATCACTGTATAAAAGTGCACACTTCTTATTACCCTTCTGGTCTTATAATTGTACGGGTGCCTGATACTTTATCCGAAAACACTATAAAGTTGGTGGGAACTGACAACTGCATAGTGCGTTGTTGAGGCCTGGCTTATACCAGGAGTAAGCAATAGGAGTTTAGTATGAATTACTATACTTTTAAAGTTGGGCGGGACGCTAAAACAGGTCAATTTATACCTGTTGAAGTTGCCGAACGGCGTAAATCTACTGCGATAGTTGAAACTATCAAGGTAGAAAAGAAGTAGTGTATAACTACTAATCGTGTCGGGTACCCATAACATAAAGTTTCATAGGTTTAATGAATAACTTTCCCAGCCATAGAAGCTAAATGCTCACTGCTTATGCCAAAATATGTTGCTATCGATAGGTATAAAAAGAATGTTACTAACTTTATTATACTATAACGTATTTGATATGCTTCATTATCTGTATCAAATCCTACTGCTTTTAATATTAACAGCGGCAAACCTAAACAGCATGATAGCCAATGTATAGGATTAAATAGATTTAGAAATGCATATCTTCTCGCTTGTCTTAAACTACCAATTATTTTATTTAAGGCATCAAATCTTGAGAAATGCTTAGTCTTTATATGCCCATGATCTTCGAGAATGGTATTAAATAAGTCTACATTGATAGTACTATTGTAGCCCACTGATTGCCGATTAGTAAATATCCCCACAGAGTAAGCGATTCGACGAACATTGGGAATACTCTCAGCAATTTTAGTGCGCAAAGTCTTATACTCCTCACCAAAATTTTCAAAACACCTTTCATGTAATATACATAGATCTACATAAGTGTCTCTCATCATTGAACCAGGATTTGGGGCTTTAAACACACTATCTTCTATCGCTTTAAACTTGCTGAGCAAAGACTTAAATTTTATTATGGCAGCAAGATCCACAGATATTCTTATAAATTTTATCATCAATACAACTCATTCATTTTTAGTGTTATACAGATCATGCCAGGTTTTTCAAGAGTTTAATAGCTTTGCTGCTCATTCTTTTATTAGATTGCATGACTGCAAAAAGTAAAATTACCTCCGATAGCTGATCATCCTCAGAATAAAAAAATGGAACTGGAACCTCTAGTACAGATGCTATTCGTTTTAACGTTACGTAATCAGGAATATGTTTGCCAGTCTCGTACTGGTTCATTCTAGCGCTGGCTGAGAATTCATCTATCCCAGCAGCAATGCCAAGACTCTTTTGAGAAATACCTTTCTGCAGCCTGGCTTCCTTGAGCCTCTTTGGTATTGGATTTCTAACTTTAGCCAACTATCTTATCCATGATAAGTACATTCATTAGCTAAGAGAATCTTAGTTTTTGTCTTGACAAGGTACTAAGGAATCCTTAGTATTATAGTTAGTTTATTACCTACGGTGATCTTATGAAGTATATAAGGCTGCTGATAACAATAACCATAACAACGTTCTTGTTCTCTACATCTTATGCCAGTAATGATAATGACCATGCTACTACGCCTTCTAGCAACCATTCTGCAAAGGTAGCTCGTGCGAACGAGATACTTGTACAGGCTATGTCTGGTGATGGCATCATGAACGCGACTATTCACAAGGAATTTTGGAGATACATGCCAGAAAGAAGCCGTGATCTAAAGGATCCACTTATGGTAAAAATGAGGCAATTCGTTAATAATTCCAGCCCGGCATATCAAAAAGAACTACTTTCGTGCGCAATGCAGTCATACCAAAAACGGACTGTAGTAAAAACAGAATTATTAATCCAATTGAGAGACAGCGCAAAGCAACAGGCACTAAATGCGTATGAATCCAAAAATGGCACACCTGCATATGATAGTTTTTTAAAAGCTATCGATAGAGGTATTAAGGACTCTGAAAATTTATTGATTGCTTCTTCTAAACACTCTGTTTGGAATAATTCAATATTAGGGCCAATTCCAATATCTATGGAGTATTTAATTGAGCACAAAAAAAATATAGATGAATCACTCGAAAGAGTTAATATTCTTCTTGATCCTACGTACTATGATAATAAATAAGGGTATTACTTTATGCATACTTCAAATATTCTAGCCAACTTATTGGGATTTACACTAGCTCAAGTAATTATAAGTTTCGGTATAATAGCACTCTGGAACCCTATAATACGAGCTTCCAAATCAGAAGATGTGCTTCTTTCTCTAAAGAGCGAATTGCATTGGTTAGCTCCTACTTATTTAATTATCAAAATTATTGAAAACTCTATAATAGTCAGCACTAGCTTTACTAAAGATGCATCCTATATAGTAACCTCTACAATTTCTGCTACAATTCTTGCAGCATTATTTTCTATAGCAGCAAGCTATATAATTAAGGCAGCTCGCAACCCTCAAGAGAATTCCAGAAGGGATAGTCAATTTAAGTAATAATTTTATAATATTGATAATGCCAGCTGCTGACAGTAAGACATTGTATAATAGATATTACTGGAAATGTTTTTCAGCAGAAATCGTCAAATGTATCACCACCGTTCCATTCCAATCCTTGAGCGATACAAAATTTTTTATCAGCTCCTTCCTTATCAAAATATGATCCAAGGTTAGAATGAACAAAAAGACCATCCTCAAATGTAACTTCTGCTATTGACCACGGTTTAATACCCTCTCTCTCACACATTACTAAAATTGATTTATCATTATTACTCTTAGTAAATTCAACAATATTTGATACAGGGTATGCATCATTATATGCAAATTGTGCGCCGACTTTAAGGTTGTGGAAATATCCATCAAGAAAATTAATTGATATATCTGATGGACAACATGGAAAATATGACGGCACTCTCCAGTTACGCTGTGCACACCTCTTTGTTAAAGCCATCACCAAATCAGAATCTTGAATATATGTTTGCTCTGTATCAGCTTCACCGAGCGCTTCATTTAAAGGAGCCTCTATCGGTTTTTTGTCCGACAAGTTGTAGAGAGATGTACGCTGCTTAAGTTTATTATTTTGTATTCTTCTTGCTATAGCCTTATCTAATATGCTGTCTTCATTAGACGCTACTCTTTGTTTAACTGGCTTATACACCCACTCACCTAAAGAACCTCCTTGCGGTTTTCTATCAGAATTTGCCCAAAGATGCATACGCTCCATACAGTTCTTAGCTTCTTCAGGTGTAACTGTCCGCATCCATGCAGTGTTTTTATCAACATCATAAACGCTTAGCAATGAAGGGTTCTCAAGAAATGCCTCAATGCTACCGCAAGTATATTCAATTCTTTTTCTAGTTATAGGATTCATAAGAGCATTCTCTAGCTTTGTTACCCATCTAAGGTTTTCAGGGCGATTATTCCTGGCGTTTGTATCTATATGATCTACGACATATTGAGGGTTTATAGGGGCGCCATGGAAAGCAGTGGCTACAATTCTGTGGATGCGTACACCTGCTAGGAGTAAGTAAGGGTTTGATGAATTTATTTTTCCAAATGTCCAAACATTATCACTTGGGCGCACACGCTTTCCAATTCTATGATGTCTTAGCACCGCTCCATTATCACGGACAGAATACGTCTCGTCTCCATAAATACATTCTGATTGTTCTGTATAATCATCTACATCAACTTTTAGCATGACATTTCCCAGTGTACTTATTTAAGTTATTCGAAATTTTATATGCAATCTCAGGATGTTGTTGAGAAATAGTGTAGGATATTTTTTCATAAAACCAATCTGGTCGGCCATATATAGGACTAATTGTCGCTAGGCACATAGCTGTTGCCTGGGAGCAAGGGACTTTATGACTATTTGTTAATGTTCTACCCACAAAACGCATTGCCTCCATTAATGCAGAGGCTTGATCTGCTTCACTGCAACCTGATATTTTCAGTGCAGAGATAATATGAGAGGCGAGTGCATTTGTGTTTTCTACAGCTTTCATTAAGTCAGAATTAAATTTAGAAGGGTCAGCTGCACTAGAAAATGCATTATGGGCATCTCTACTTTCATTCACGTCATTTGTAATATGATTGACAGGTGAAACCACTTCAGAATAAACGTGGCAAAGCCGATTTTTTGCATCTAGATAATCCTCTTCAGTCCAGGCGTATGGTAGTTTAATAGCTGCGTCAATGAGGTGTTGTAATTCCTCCACGCTCTTAAGATGATGCTTCCAAGGTTCTCCCCGCCACTTACGCAAAATATTATCTGCCTGGCGCCTAAGCTTTTCCTTCTTTCTGTAACGTGCTTGCTTTTCAGCATTTGAATTCTGTTCCATATAACCAACCTGTAATTACGTTACTTTACGTAAAGGTAACGTAACCAAAGAGTGCTTGTCAATGCTTTTGGTATTAACTTGAAATCTACTACACAACTAATCATTCAGAGACAAACTCATTTTCACGAATTCCATATTTGATAGTCTCCTCTATCTCTTTTACTCTTTTTTCTAAGTTTTCAAACTCTATTATTCTTACCTCAGTCGCCAATGTATCCATAAGGCATTTTGCAACTGTAGGAGCTATCCCCCCGTTTGAAAGCAGTTTTAATATTTGTTTTGCCTTTGCAACTTGGGTACCAGAATTAATATTAATATCTATCGGTTCATCTCTAGGCTTTGCTGGAAGTACTCTCTCTAAAATTAATCTCAACATAGGCTCATTTCCATCCATCGCCATATCTATAGCCTTTCCTATTAGTTGATCGCTTACTGGCTCAATTAAATCTCTATATATGGTCCTACGATCTTTCACTCCTTTGGGCCTCCCTTTAGGATTACCACTTCTCCCCTTGGTAAATGCCATAGTCATTGTTCTCCTATTGATAATAACAATAAAATCTAGAATCAGGACCAAGATACCCAAGGTACTCAAGCTATATTTGAGTATCTTAAGATATTGAACACCTTGGTAACTCCCACCACCACTTACCATTCCTTCTGTATGGATTAATTCCTAACGGCCTCTTAGCTCTATTAAGGGTCGATTTAGAAATTCCAGCTCCCATAGCATTATCAAACACTTCTTCTGCATGCATTGGGCCATTAGCTAATAAACCTTTTAAAAAATCTTTAGCCTCATCCAGGGCAGACTTTCCAGTATCGCTATGTAATTCATGATTTAATAATGCTATTGCAGGACCAGTTGTTTTATCACCCCATGTTATTTTTGAAGCAAATAGTCCATCATATCCTGGAATCTCTACTTGAGAAATATTATAAAAATAGCCACCCCCATCTTCTGAGATATTAGATTTAGCTCTTGCCATGACATACGTAACCTCGCCGTCAGCACCATGTTGTTTAGAAGTAACTAAAACCATTCTAGCCATAGCTCCAAAAGCAAGAGAACCTGTAACACGCTCTAGTGGGTTGCTACCAGCAGTTCCCTTTGTAAAATGAGTGATCCCTATAATTGCAATTCCATAGTTTTTACCTAAATCCACTAGTGGCTGGAGAGCTAATCTCACGTCTGTATTTTTATGACTATCTCTACTTACCACGTTAGCTATGGGGTCGATAATGATCAATTTAACATCACCTATTTCTTCAATTTTCCTCAACAACGTATGGATATCACTGGAAGGGTTAAAGCTTCTAGTTTTGCCGTCCTCGCATACACCGCTTATAAAATAGATTTTATCTTTAATCGCTCCCATCGCAATGAGCCTAGGTAACAAGGTATCTCTACAGTCATCTTCACCTGACCAAATAAGTACACTACCAATAGGTGATTGAGTATCATCAGGCCAATTCTTACCAGCTGATACAGTTGCGGCGATTTTAAGACTTAATGTAGTTTTACCTGTGCCCGCAGTCCCAGCTAAAATTATCAATTTTCCTAAAGGTATATATTCATGCCATAGCCAATTAATCTTTTCAGGGTTCAACATGCTCATTGGTACCGCATCTACTATTACTTTACTATATGTACTATTACATTGTTTCACTATATAATTCCTTTGTATCTTCTCTGTACATTGCTTATGACGAAGGTTTTGTACATGGTTCAATAATTAAATCTGGCTGCCCCTGAAATCGGGGCAACAGGATATGAATATTACTTTTTTCCTTTATTTAAAGATTCCTCCCTAGACTCAAGCCAGTCGAGTATTTCACTCTCAAACCATACAACGGCTCTTTTGCCTACTCTTCTCCTAGATGGAAATAACCCTTCTTTCTCTAACCGATAAATAGTTGCAGATGACATTGCTACCATTTTCACTACATCGTTGCGCTTAATACATTTCTTAGCCATTACATCTCCAAAACGTGATCTCATATGCAACAACATAGAATATTCTGAATAGATAAAATAAGGACATAATTGACATTAGAAAGCATACCGAAAAGTAGACTTGCCAGCTTAAATAGGGGCAATAGGAAGAGCTATAATTAAAGCCGATAGTTACATGCTCTAATAACTCTTTGGACACGCTTTGCTAAAGCAAGCTCTGAATGGAATGAAATATCGAATAACATGCAGCACTCCATAATAAACGTAAAAAACTTACCTCGAGTGGAATGTATATTACTGTAATAGCAGGTTGCTTTAAGCCCTGTAGCTTGAGTAAATACAATTGATAACTCCCTTATTAGGGCATTAAATTCAGCATCACCGATAGGGCCAGATCTTGCAGGCAACATATTTTCTGCAGCATGCTCAGCACGATGGGCTATGAGGCTTGCTACATCTGTCGCAACCATCAGGTAATCTTTGATGTATAATTCACCTTGTTTTGGTTTAGTCACAAGCAGCCTAATTATAGAACCTAAAGAGCTTTTTAGTTCCTTTATTTTTTCTAGCCAATTCGCTTCGTATGCAATTGTCCCATCAAGGCCTGAGATTTTATAAAGAATGTCTGAAACAATCATGTCAACGGCCAAATTATATTTTTTGATAATTTCAATTATTTCAGATGCTTGATCAAATATTGATGACCCCATAGAGCTTAGTGGGCTGAGATATGTTACAAATTCATTTGAGGCTTCAAAGACCAAAATTAGATTAGCCTTTAACTCCTCCCCTCTTGGTTTGCATTTAAGGCTTCTCATGCTTTGCTGCTTATTCCATACTTTCCGTATCGCGCATAGGAGATCAAAATTTTGTTTCATGTTTGACTTGATCTCAAGGTTATTTATTAATTCGATATCATCATCTGACAAAGGAATCACAGGCAAAAATGTAAAAGGTATATAGTTTTTTACTGGATGGGTTAGGCTGCTGTTTGGCATGAAGATACCCCGTAAGTATACAGTTTGAGCTATTATGACATAATATAAATTGACTTGTATTCGAGGAAAGAATGGCCCTATTAAGCAATATAGTAAACTACCTACGTAGTACTTTACAGCGCCATCTAAGAACGACAACTAAGGAAACTGTTACAGATAGCGCGATTGAAAAGCAGTATATAATCTACCTGGATATAATAGGTTTTAAAGAATACCTACAGGATGTTAGCAGCAACCCCTCAAAGGAACAGAGTCTCATATCATTTTTCGAATATATAAAAGAGTCATACTTCCATAATGCTGAGGTAGAGGAAATCAACGAGCAAACTTATTCGACTACTTTCGCTGGCACTATACTGTCAGATGCCATAGTAATTGGATACCCCTATAGCCTACATAAAACTAGAAATGTGCAAACAAACAAGCGAATACCAGAGAAGTTCAGATATGAAGAACCACACACTTTACAATCAATATTTAACACTTTTTATTCTTTCATAGCAGATATCTCTTCTAAAGCCTTATTAGACTTAGGGCTAATGGTAAGAGGATGCATTCATTATGCAGATACATATATTAAACCCCCTATAATTTTCGGTCCAGGCATAATTGAAGCATATAGATTTGAACAAGATCATGTAAGAATGCCTGCTGTATTCATACACCCAAAAATTCTAGAGAGGGAACAGGATAAAAATTTTATTGAAAACGATAATAAAGGATTTTTTAATAGGTACGAAGAATTATACTTTTTGGATCAGGAACATTTGATTACTGGCCAGAATGGAGAAGCTGTTAAAAAAATCATTGAGTCTGGACTTGAAGCTTCTACAGTGCATCACCATAAAGCTAAATGGCAATGGCTTTTAGACAGCACAGAAGGGAAGTTCCGTAGAAAATAATATGGTCCCCATACGGTCCCTGTGTTGATTTTATGCTTTCCCCGCTAAACTCTAGTAACACATAAAACCCAATAACTACAAGGCTTTTAACTGGTCGGGACGGCAGGATTTGAACCTGCGACCACATGCACCCCATGCATGTACGCTACCAGACTGCGCTACGCCCCGCTAGTAAAGAGCGGGTAGTATATCACAACTTAACCAAGCATTCGCAAGGGTGGTTTGTGCTCTCCTAGATGCCTAAAAACAATCTGCTATTACCAACACCAGTCTTCCTCAGCAAGGGTATCGGCAATTTGATTATCATTATATAGTTTATACAGTGGCACTAACAGCTGATTTATATATTAGTAATCACAAGATTGTTTACTCTGTTTGGCTAAAACCTGTGCCTTTCTTAACACCAGCAGTCCCTCTGCAAGATTTTAAGATATATGCTGGTATTACATTTTACAATGACTGTTAAAATCACGAGTATCATTTGCACCATCTTCACCTGACTGCATATCACTATCAGTTGTACTGTTTAATTGCAAAGAATGAAGTCTTGCCTGTGGTAAAATACAGGCATTTGGCTTCTGCATTGGGCTTGTTGCTGGACTTGTTTCACGACTTGCTGCGGGACTTGATTCATTGCTACCAAAACATGAAGCGCTGCTATAACTGCCTACTGAAGGAGAATTCTGCGGTAGTACTGCACGCGGTGCCCACTTAGTCACTCTACGACCTGCCATATCAGATCTTTCTGGCAGTTCAGCACCACTATTTCCAGAGCTCAAGCTCAAACAAGGCATACCGTCTACTAAATAACTGTCCGTACTTGTATAAGCTGGCGATGTATTTCTGCTGGTAGCAGCTGAACTAGCTTCCTCGTTACTACTATGTGCAGATAATTGGCTATTTGTCTCCTGTAAGATGCGACATAACATAACCTGAAAAGCTTTTGCGTCCAGAACATGCAACTCTTCCCCTTCTCTACCTGAGTCTAAAGTACATATGGATGAACTAAATGTCTCGAATAATAATTGCAAATTTTTTATATTTTCTTCTATGTCATCCAATGCAACAAAAGTAGCTTTTATCTGCCTATTATCAGGATAACAAGATACAAAGAAACACAACCTTGGGAGCTTTCTCCTTGCAACTAAGATAGAATAAGTAAATTGTATATCTCTACATAGCGTCTCTAAAGAAATACTATCCACACCCAGCAAGTTATAAAAGCGATGCATGTTTGCAAGCTGTTTTTTTTCAAACTCTGACAAATTTATAACACAGCTAAACCTTGCTATTTGCTTAACAGGAGTACCATCATAGCTATATGTAATACCCTCTAGAACATACTGCTTAGCATTACTACCACTAAACTTATCGGCTGAATACTTACCTTTAGGCATAAAGAAAAGCAAAGCTTCTTTTTTCTTTTTATCTTGCGCCTCAATCAATTCCACCTCAGGTCTATCAGTTGCAAGATAAGCGGTAATTTGTTCCTGTAAACCATCTCTTAAATATTGACTACCACCACGCAAAGAAAATACTAATCCATTAGCATGTACAGCTTCGAGATCCTTAAAAAATTGTAATTGCGGCTCAACCTTACGCTGTAGTACATTCCATACCTGTGCCATTGTTTTTTCTTTTGCCCAGTATTTTACAGTAGTTGGCACTACAGCATGCTCAAATTTTGGATGTACAAATTTTACTTTGTCGCCTAAAAATTTAGCGACTGTACATTCAATTGAACTACATGTGCCGGTATATACAAAATATTCAGCATTTATACCTTGCTTAGCTAATAATCTATAGGCAGCTACTACTAATGCGCTTTCCTCACGCAAATGTAGTTGACAATTATCAAGTACCTTTTGGTCATATGTTAATGTATTATCGAGTGTATCTGGCTCATATTTCTGTTTGTAAACACGGCTTAAAAAGGCATCGGTTTCCTTTGCAAAAACTTCATTTGCATCTGTGTAATCCACGTATGGAGAGCACAAAAGCCATCTTGCTAGTTCTTCCCTAGCTTTCGTATACTCTGGAGTTTCCAAAATAGAATACCACTGCATAATTTCAGCTTTACTAAAAAAACGCAGGAGTATTTCTTTATTATTCTTTATCCATTCATCAGCTACATCGTATGCTTTTTTTGTTGCACTATAACTATCAAGAGTACTATCGGCTAACTCATAACTGTATCTATATAAAATACCAGTTAATAAAACAAAAACTTTGCCAACACGACTATCCAAGTCGTGGAGCAAGGCATGTAATTTTTCTCCCTCATGCGAAGGCTGCCCAAGACAAATAGGTAAAATTGCCACTTTTTCATTACGTGGAATTTGGTTATTAGTGACCCGCCAATATTTTTCCTTTTCTTTCACGCTGCCTGTAGACGATCTTCCTGACATAGATGTACTTCTTGTAAGAAAAAATTTTAATAAACATTCAATTTCAGCCGCACTCGCATTTTAAACACATAAAATATATGTAATCAACTGATATATCTCCTTATTTTCATTAGAACCAATAATAATAGCCTAGGTATTTTATACGGTAGTGAAACTAACAAAACACTTATAATGTATACCTGACATTAAAATTATACTCGAAATGGATTAGGGAGTTATTATGATAAGTAGTTACGGCGAAAAGTTTCTAACTAGACTTTTTTTAAACAACTATAAGATAGAGAGCCAAATTCAAGCCTTAAGATATGAAGAGCGTGTAGAGATTGCCATAGATTTACAAGAGATGATCAAGCAACTTGTTGCCGGCATAAAAGATAAAAGTGGTCAGGAAATACATGGTCATATCTTAGATGACAACAAAACTGGTTAAATACCTGATATAGAATTTTTAGATTGAGCCTTAGGAAGTATCAATGAAAGTATTAGTGATTAATTTCTCAACAGAACTTAGTAGACTTGACTACTCAAAACAAGAAGACTCTCATTTTAGTGATTCTCCTAAGAAATTTGCAGAATTTAATATGTGGAACATAACAGAGCAAGGCTTCCCTAAAAGCTTGCCAAGCTCTTATATGGGTTTTTACGATAAAGATACATTAGCAAACTTTATTGCGGACAATACTGAGTTATATTCACAGATATTAAATCATGACGCAATTGTCATACAAGGTGACTGGACTAGACTAGATGAGCAAGTCGGGTCAATGACAATGTTATATATAATTTATATTACCAAGTGGCTACTATCAAAAAAACTATCAATTTTAAAAAATCGTTCATACCATGAAAATGAAACATACGATATTGATATATTAGAGTCTGGCAAATTTTTCCATTACCTAGCAGATGGAAGCCATAGAACTCAATCTCCACATTAAAACTAATTAACTTGCCTTTAAGATATAAATTGAGTTAACCTTAACTCGCTTTATGTTTTTTAGACAAGATGCTGTGTACGAGTGAGTAAAGTTACCCAAGGTATGGAACAAATTTTATCTAAGAAAAGCTTTTCTGCTCAAACTTTTAGCAGCATGAATGAGCTTTTCAATAGTGCCCCTCGTAGACTTGAAATGACTGCGTTTGAGTACGCCCGTGTGTATGACGACGGCACTGCTAGTATTCTCTACTCACACCATGATATTGCGCATTATGTAATTGAAAAGCAATTACATATAACTGCCCATGTGCCAGAAAAACTTATTGAAGATGAGTTTTGGTATTTGCCAGACTCAGATGGTCCTTATGTACGCGCTTTACGTGAAATTAGTGAAATCTCTAGCTCTAATACGTTTGTAAACTATATTCGCCGTTACTTCGGTTTCTATGAAATGTATAGCTTTTGGCATAAAGAGGAATGCTCTGTTGCAGCAAGTAAATTTATCAATATGAAAGAACAGCTCGAGCAATATTGCCAAATTTTTAGAGAATCAGCAGATGAACTTATTACTTCAGTTGATCAAGACAGATTCACGCTTACTACTGCTATGCAACCTAACATCAGAGGTTTAGATTCTAAGAGAACTGATAAAGATATTAACCTGCATCTCTATTTACAAAAAGTAAAAGAAGAGCTGCTTAAGTTAAATGAGTATATTTTTCCCAAATTGAGCATGCAAGAAATAAAATGTGTTTGTTACTTATTTGAAGGTAAAACTGCAACAGATATTGCAGAGTTGCTCAATATTTCCAAACGTACAGTAGAAATGCACTTAAACTCCATAAAAACTAAGCTTAACTGCCAAAAGAAATCTGCTATTATTGGTTCCCTTATGCTCCTAGCTCAAAAGCATCGATAGAAGACATAGTAAAAAGTAATAAAACCCAAGCTTGGATTAATGGAGCTGGTAAAATAGTTAGGCAATGTCTCACAAGCATGCAATTTTATGAGTTATGCACGGTATAGTTGAGCGTTTGCATCATACAATGAAGGAAGATTTTTACAATATAAAATTCTGTAAGAATATTTACAGTTCATTAGAGGAATTACAAGTGGACATTGATGCATGGTTGCAGAATTACAATAATTTACGTCCGCATTCTGGGCGCTATTGCTACGGCAAAACCCCGATGCAGACGTTCGAAGAATCCAAACATCTTGCAATTGATAAAAATATTGATAATATGTTGGAACCATCAGACAACTCAATATATCCGGAAGAAACTGTCTGACTTACGCGGAAGTGTCAAGTTAAATCTGGTTTTTTGCAAAAATTAAAATTTGCGCACGAGCTAACAAACAGTCTATTTTAAACGACTTTATCCATTAGCAGCATAGTTTCGACTAATGCAAACGCCCCAATAAAAAATGTTCGCAAAAGTAAAGGTTCAAAAAGAAACAATAAACTATGCTATAATGTAAAGAATATTTTACGTTTCGAGGTTAGCGGTGTCTAAGGCATTTAGTTTAATCGAATTATTAGTTGTAGTTGCAATTATTGGGATCTTAGCCGCCGTGGCTTCGCCAGTGTACAAAAGTTATGTTATTAGAACAAATATATCTAAGCAATTACCTATAATAGACCGAATAGCTAGGGATGCAATTACTTACAGAGAATTGAATGGAGACTTTCCTACAACCCTAAGCATAAATGGTGTTACAGTTACGAATAGTCATACTGCATGGCATCTAGTAAATTTAGGTGATTTAGCGCAAATCAATTACGAGAGTAATAATGACGCAGTAAGGTTAACTATATCTATATCTGGTTTAGATGGAATTGATGGTTATGTAGATCCTTCTGGAGGAGGGGAAAGATACTATTCCGCTTTGGTATATGTAATAAGAGATAATAATGGAATACTTTTAACCGAATGCGGGCCTTGGGGAGCATATACTTCTCAGTTTATTCCCACCGAGTACCTAACACCAATAGGTTGTGATTGTGCTGCCGCAACTAATTTCTGGACAAACGGTAATTGCTAGAGCGAAGAGAACTTATAAAATACTTCGATGTAATCGATAATAGTTTTTTTAGCTTCATCTAGATTTAGATAAATATTTGAACAATATTATTGAGTAAGACCATCGCTTTATCAAAAAAACTGTAAGATTAACACTTGTTTTTAAAGCAGAGCATTCGGCTACTGCCACGTTACAAGAAATTGAGTTGCATCATATGTTGCGCAAGGACCAACAAGTAAGCAAAATATTTAATTCTTTAGTAACCAGCAAACCATTTGCTGGGCGCACAAGGCTGTGCTGCAGGAGTTGAAACATTAAAGTAGGCATGTATTTTACCCATGCCATGCAAAATCATAAATCTACTCAGTAATTCTCTATACTGAGCCCTAATAAACTCTACTTTCGCTAAATAAAGCTCATCAGCAGCATCTAGCAAGTCTAGTATATCGCGCTTACCATCAGCATATTCTTTGTAATATACATCTCTTGTATTTTGTAGAGTATCAACCCGATCTTTAAGAAAAACTAACTTGCCCTTATAGTTTACATATCCGCTCCAAGTATGGCGCATATGTTGTTCTACCAAGCGCATAGTCTCACTAAGTGTCTCTTTGTTAGCCTCAATCATCCATCCTGCTTTTTGCTCTTTGGCAACATCCGCCCCACCACGGAATAAGTTATAGCGCATTTGTAGCATTGCACTAAGACTATTAGTAGATTGATTATATCCATCAACATTTTTATTACTGGTACCAGCTATTTCTAACTCTAAGCGAGGGAAGTAATTTGATTTTGCATAGCATTTATCAGCACGAGCTGCCCTGATCTCTGCATTAGCCTTATACACTCTTGGATGATTATTTAAAGCCACTGCAACAGCAGCCTCTTCTCCAGTAGGCAACATATTTTCTGGTGAGTCTGGCCTATACATAACCCCAGGCTTTTTACCTACAACTTTAATGTAATCTGCTTGTACATCACGCACCTGTCGTTGTACATCTAACATCGAGGTATGGGCACGAGACAATCTACTCTTAGCTAAATCTAAATCACCTTCTTTTACATTAGATATCTTATCACGCACCATTTGATCTACTAGATCTTGCAGATATAACATATTATCTTTGGCATGCATAAATACAGACCGCAACATTATATTATCTATGTATGATCCAGAAAGATCTAAAATTACGTCTTCCAAGGTAGCAAGCACATTAAAAGTTGCACTCTGTACTCTGGCAGTATCAGCCTCTACGGTAGAGCGCACCGCAAAGCCATCAAACAACATTTGTTTGATACTCATACCAGCCTCACGCTTAGTAAGAGTTAGATCACCATTAACAGGCTCAGACAAACGTGTAAAATAATTTTCATTATGATCTCTTCCAAAACTAGCAGATAAATCAACAGAAGGAAAATATCCGCTAATAGACTCGCGCAAATTACTATTGCTTGCAAAACGTTGTGCTGACTGACGCAAGATCTCTGGGTTGGTTGGTACGGTCTCTTTAACAACATCCTCTAGTTTCTCTGCCCATACTAAACCAGGTATGGCTATGAACAAGCTAATACCTACTATGAACCTTTTATATATTTGCTGCATTTCCATATGCATATCGCACAGTTCTCCCATCTATGTAAGTTTTATAGCTCAGTTACACGGTTTTGTAAACCCGAGAGAATGTTTGAATGGCATTTAAATCGAATATCGGCTATATTGCAATTGGATTGCAAATTGGACGAAAAAAGATGTACATTCACCGTAATCTCGAAAAAGTAATACTCGATACAAGCAAAAACTTCCCCGTAGTAATGGTGACCGGACCAAGACAGGTGGGTAAGACCAGCATACTTAAGTCATTATCTGATGAAAGTAGGACTTACGTTAGCCTAGATAGCCCTCGCGCAAGGCAAATGGCTCAAGAAGATCCAGAGCTATTTATGCAAACATATCCCCCTCCTGTGCTCATAGATGAGGTCCAATACGCTCCAAACCTATTTACCTATATCAAAATTTCCATAGACAAAGATAGAAAACCCGGTATGTATTGGCTTACTGGCTCACAACAATTTCATTTAATGAAAAATGTAACTGAATCTCTTGCCGGAAGAATAGCAGTACTTAAACTATTAGGAATGTCTCTGCAAGAGCAAATGCAACAACAATTAAGCAACAATCCATTCATCCCAGATCGCAGTATACTTAAAGAAAAGTCAAAATCTACATCTATGCTACCAGCACCAAGTATATTTGAAAAAATCTGGCGTGGTGGCTATCCAGAATTGGTTACTAAACCAGAAATGAACTGGGAAATTTTCTATGACTCATACACTCAATCATACATACAAAGAGATGTAAAAGACTTAATTACAGTCAGTGAAGAGGCGTCGTTTGTCAAGTTTTTGCGTGTAACAGCTTCGCTGAGCGGAAAAATGGTTAATTATAGTGATCTAAGCAAAGAAATTGGAATCTCATTAAATACAGTAAAATCATGGCTCTCTATATTAGAAACCTCAGGTATTATTTATTTTTTACAACCTTACTATAATAACTTAGTAAAACGTTTAGTAAAAACACCTAAGCTTTACTTTCTTGATACTGGATTATGCTGTTTCTTATCAGGGTGGTCTACTCCATCAGTACTAGAAAAGGGAGCTATGTCTGGGGCAATGCTAGAGACTTACGTGATATCTGAAATCATTAAGTCTTACTGGCATAATGGAAAAAAAGAACATTTATTTTACTATCGCGATAAAGATAAAAAAGAAATAGATCTAATCATTGAAAAAGATGGTATCTTGTATCCAGTAGAAATTAAAAAAACCGCTTCACCTAGCATTAAAGCAACATCAAATTTTAGTTTGCTTAACAAATTTAACAAAAAAGATGTACATGGTGCTTTAATATGCTTAAGCCAAGAATTTTTACCTTTAACCAGATACGTAGATATAGTGCCAGTTAGCTTAGTATGAGCGGTATAAAACACTATATGTTACTTAGTACGTTTAATAGTCAAAACAGTGATATCATCTGGCACTGTCGCTGTATTATCATGCATATCCAAGGCTAACTCAGGGGTCATATGTGTTATGACCCCTTTCTTTTGTTGCACAAAGTTTAGTAGTTCTATCTCTTTGGTGGATAAATCTTTTTCTGGCATATATACCTCAAGCACACCATCGCTTAACATTACGATAGTATCTCCCGGCTCTATAGTTACTTTTTGTTCTTGATAATATACCTTAGCGGAAATTCCTATTGGAAAACCTTCTCCAGGCAAGTATTCAGCTTCACCAGTACTTTTTAGTAGAATAGGACTTGGGTAATGACCACCAACCCCATACGTAAAAGTTCCAGTATTTATATTTAGAATGCCATAGTTTATTGTGATGTACTTATGTGATTGTGCTGCATATAGCTCAGCATTAATTGCCTGCATAATTTGTGATGGACTTAAGATGGTTTTATCACGGTTAACCTGATAACGTGTTAGATATTGGTTGATAATACTTTTTAGCAAAATGGTGATAAAAGCTGATGCCGCTCCATGTCCAGATACATCTGCTAAATATACTCCATACTGATGCTTAGTTATTTTAAAATACTCTACAAAGTCACCACTTAACTCTAACGAAGGAATTATCTTATAATCTATATGAAAATCTTTATCTGCAAAATGCTCTGCCGGCAATAAACTAAATTGCAAATGCCTACCAGCAACCTGATCTTCTTTCAACATCTGTAGATTATATGCATTCTTTTCCGCATAGGCTTTATTTTCTTCAGCAAGATGTTTAGTCTCTAAAGCATTAATGACTGTATGCTCTAAAACCTGTAAGTCAACAATAGGTTTGGTGATAAAATCCCAGGCGCCAAGACGTAAAGCTTGAATCGCGTCTTGCATCTCACCAGCGCCTGAGATTACCATGACTGGAATATCTGGGTCTTCGCTATGTATTTCTTGCAATACCTCCAAGCCAGATATGCCAGGCATGTGCAGATCTGTCAAAACTACGTCAGGTTTTTTATCCCTATATAGTTGTAACCCATCCTTACCACTCTTTGCGGTATAGATTTCATAACCGCAGTCTTCTAGATATGCTTCAAGGGTGGCGAGTAAAGTATCTGCATCATCAATTATTAGAATTTTATCCATTCCTTAAACATAGCACTGTAATTTTGACCTACCTCAAAACAATGTTCCAAGACATAGTGTCAAAAGTTATACTCAAGAGCATTTTTTTGTATATATAGAGAGCTTTTTGCATGAACTGGCATAAGAATATTTTATTGATTATCTCTGGACTACTAGCTGCAACCAATGGCTATGCACATGATAAAATAGTCCCTAGAGAATTTATAGAGGCATGGAAGAATGGCACTACCAATTTGGAATTTCGTTTACGTTATGAAAACGCTCGACAAGAAGGTCTAGATGAGGCACGCGCGACTACTTTACGCTCTAGATTAGGCTATGAAACTGCAGACTTTTGTCAATCTAGAATGAGAGTAGAGTTGGTTGATGTATCAAATTTTTTTGGCACACATTTTAATCCTGGAGTCAGTGATTTACGAAAACCTAATTATGCGCTGATAAAAGATCCACGTGGTGCAGGTGTTACCGAAGCAAAATTTATTTATAGTGGCTTTGCCAACAATGAAATAATACTTGGGCGTCAATATATTAATCTAGATAATCAACGTTTTATTGGTATGAATAATTTTAGACAATACCCGCAGAGCTTTGATGCTTATGGTATTCGTAACCAGATGATTGATGATTTTGATTTTTATTATACTTTTATATCGCATGTTAATACTAATTTTGCTAATGGGCGTGGCGTTGAAGGCAGGCGTAGCCTCAGCACACATTTAATTCATATTGAGTGGGAAGGATATAAGTATGGACATATCACAGGTTACGGATATATAAATAAAGATCATACAGTAAACACTAATTCTAATATTACTGTTGGTGTTAGATTTCATAATCCTTCCGAGTATGCTGAATTTGGTGAGTTTGGTTATACAGCAGAGGTAGCCCGTCAACAAGCTCGCTTTAATAACCCCAACTCTTATGTATCTTGGTATGCAAACTTTTCTGTATCTAAGACTATTTCATGTATAACAGGTCTTGTGGGCATAGAGAAGCTTGGAGGACATCAAACTGGTAATCGAGCATTTATAACTCCCATGGGCAGCGTAGATGACTTTAATGGAATTGCCGAGGTGTTTAATACCACTCCTGGTAGAGGTTTACAGGATTACTATGCAAAATTGTGTTTTAGTAACTGCGATTTCACAATAGCTGCAATATATCATTATTTCCGCCTCGACCGTGGTCCTGGAGCCAAGCGCGCAGGTAAAGAAATAGATATAACTGCAGAAATTGCATTGAGCGAACAAATAACCCTAACTGGGGCTTATGCACACTATGTGCCTAAAAACAATGTCGCAGTAAATACTAGACGTGTATGGATCATGTTAAACGCTAAGGTAATGTAGGTTTAATGATATGTTGGGCGCACTCAATCAGGTGGTTCGCCCAACATATCATGTCCTTGTAAACTCTCAGTTGGCATTTCTCCAGTTAGTACATACGTACGATTTTGTAGGTAGCCACTCCTTACTAATTCATAATTTGCAACACCTGCAGCACCTATGAGAGTCTCTAAATCTCTTGCGACATAACGACGATTTATCAGCGCTGTTACATAAGAAATATTACGCCATTTTGGCTCTAAATATGAAGGAGGCCATAACCACAGTTCACCAAATAAACCTATTCCATCACGAATAGTACTTGGGCCTATAAGAGGTATAATCAGGTAGCTGGACTCCTTCCATCCCCATTTATATAAAGTTTGGCCTAAATCATTGCGTGAAAATTCTAAACCCATCGGGGTTGCGACATCAAATATCCCTGCCAATCCAAGTGTAGAATTAACTGCAAAGCGCGCAGAATCATGAAAAAACTGTCTAAAACGCAATTGTAATAGATCATTTACAATAGTTAATACAGTTCCGATATTGCTATAAAAATTTTCTACAGAAGCCTTTGCTGGCATAGGTAGTATTGTGTCGTACGCAATCATTGCCGGCTTAAGATATAGCTTATCTACTGCATTAGTTACATAATATGTGACTCTATTTACCCTCTCTAGGGGATCATTCTGGGGATCTGCAAAAGCAGCCCCAGAACAGACTAACCCCAAAGACACAACTACCGCCAAACGGACACGGAGAAACATTTAGTAAACCTCTATTAATATATTGTCTGCGAATATATAAAGTATCAAGTCAGCAAACCTATTGTCTATAAACTGCAGCGGTCACAGCACCTAACAACATTCCTTTGACCACATTAGCTAGCATCCAACTCGCAGCAATCATAAATGGTATTGGCAAATATGAATATGTGCCTAAATCTAATGCAGCCAATAATAACCCAATGTATAAACCGTAGCGTAAACCTTCACTGATACCTAGACTTTCGTAGTTACGGGTAAAAATAAAGACAAACATAATAGCATATAGAAATTGGCTTGCAGCCATTACCACCAAAAATTCTGGTGACTTAGCACGCCATAGTTTTACAGTTGCCTGATACTGATCCATCATCAGTACGCCATGGACAAAATAATCAAATCCAAACATTACTGCAAACACTACTAATACGGCTAACACATATCTGCTTACGTTCACGAGAAGCTCCCTTGCATTAATTGAAATAGGTCGCAGGCGCAGACAAACCAGAAATCTATGCATCACATATACTTTTGGATACACCTACTAATTAATACTATGTGAAATTAAAACAAACTGCCAGCCAGCATGAAGCATGCCACTAAAAAAAGGATACTGAAATTTATAAAAGTCTTAACGAATTTCAGCATGCAAGAGCTCTCCGGATGAATTACCATGAAATACCTATGAAGTATAGAACGGCAAGCAAGCGTGGATCTTCACTTACCGAGGTTTTGTTAAGTTTATGTATCATTTCTCTAATTTTAACTGCCAACGCCAGGCTGTTATTTCGTGCAGTGCAGATAAATAATGCATTGCAGGAGAAAGTACAGCGCCTATGCAATGGTAGAGCTAATAGTTACTAGCCTTATTACAGTGGTTATTATCAGTATCTGTATGCATTATTTAATCAGCTTAAATAAATTTGTAATTAAACACCGTAAGCAATTTGCTTATAGCACTGCCCGCATGCGCACTAGATTTCATTTACTAGATGACTTGTCTCGGGCACAGAAGGTAAATATAACACTGCAGACATTGGAACTATGTAATTTACATTGTATCAGGTACGAATTGCGTAACAGCGTATTACCTACAAGCCACCCAATGCATGCCTATGCTTTATACCGTATCGAGCAAGACAGACGCGCAGAGGCTATAGTAGAAGGAATTACTAATTGGCACCTGCTAATAGATAACAATAGGCTGCAGGTGCTTATTGTATTTTTAGATCAGAATACCTTGGAGATAAATCATTGGCTGCCTACTTAATCGTGCTATCTGCTATATGTAGTGTAATGGTGGTAGAAATATATGCAGAACTTATAATCCAACAGCAAATTATTAATAACTATTGTCAGCCATATGCAATGAATTATGCATCTGCAGTAAACGCTGCACCTGCTGCTCTAGAGTAAACTTTTGTAAAAAAACTTTATGGCAATTATCTGCTAACTGTCGTGCCTGCTCCGGATTGTTAAAAATCCATTGCATATGTTGATCAATTTGTTTAAACATTTGATCAGCATCGGTGTCTATATCAATGTATAAAACATTGTCACCAAAATGTTGCATTATAAATGGGTGTCTATCAGAAATAATTACAGTATTGGCTGCTGCTGCTTCAAATATCCTGCCAGTAGGAGCTCCCCCATCTAAGTGTAACTTATGATGCAAAAGTAAGGATACTCCATACTTGTGATGTGTATCTAGTAGCTTTACCCCATCTACAGGAATAAACCCGACCGAAGAGTTAGGTGTAGTTTTGGCCCATTTGCGCTTGGGGCCGCAGACAGCAAAGTAGCCTGTCTTATCTAGCATAGAAAATACTTGCTTATATTTTGCGCTATTGCGCGTGTTGTCCCATAAGAACCCACCCGCATAAAATAATTTTGTTGGCTCTGCAGCTGGATAGTCAGTTACATGCGAGGTAGGATACCACGCAAACCCATGGAATTTTTTGCCAGTACTTTCAAAAGCTCTAGTTAGCTGCGGAATGTCTTGAAATGATGGCAATAGCGCATCAAACCGTTCATGCTCTGGATTGAGCAGCTTATCATTTGCTAAATAACGCTCGGTTCCCAAGGTTAATGCCATGTAATTAGGTATATTATCCAGACGCGGGATCCAATCCTCGATAGTTAGTACAAAATCTGGCTGAAAAATTGCTAAAGCTTTTTCGTGCAGCTTAGGTGCCACCCAGCGCTGGTAATAACGTGGTCTGTTAGATACCGCTCGTATCTCTATCCCTAAGCGCTCACCTACTATTTGCAGGCGCTCGGTAATTTCTTGCTCACCGATACCACGGTCCCAGTACACGAGCACCTTAGTAACGTCATCTTTCTTAGGAACAAAATATCCCAATAGGTGCTGACGATAAAAAACTGCTCCCAGCATGGCAGAAATTACCGCCAAAGCGAGGATCCTGGTCCAAATATGCGTAGGTACTCTAATCATGCTCTGAAATATACCAAATTTAGGTTTATATTTATATAGATATGTTGAAAAGAGTAACTACCCGTAAAGCGGGCTTCAGTTTGATGGAGCTTATGGTCGTATTGACCATATTGGCTTTCCTTGCCGCCTCAGGAATACCTAGCTACCTGAATTATCTGCGTCGAGCTTCCCTTGCAGAATCAGTCTCAGTGCTCGGTGACTATAAAACTGCAATTGGGGTATTTTGGAGTACTGAAGGACGCTTGCCTGGAACTGGTGATACTTTGATCAGTACTCCAGCAGATTTACCCTTTGACACCACAGTGACTGAATATTTACCAAACAGCATAGAAAGCATAACGCTCAGCGATTCCGGCAACGGTAAACTAATTAGTATCGTTATCAACGCTCCTGCATTTGCTTTAGAAACAACAAACAACCGCACTATTTCATTAGGAATACAATCTAGAGGCAAAGAATTAGATTTTAAATGTGGAAATTTTACCACCAACGCCAGTGCAATTGCTGATGTGGGATTTACTAAAATTACTGATTTGCCGGTCGGATGCGACTACAATGGAGTTGGCGCATGGCTAGCTGGTACTGAAGAAGAAGGCTCTCCTTAACAATCATAATATTTTTTACATATTGTCAACGAATTAGACACAAATTCCGTTTTTTATTCATCAAGTAAATTACTAAGTAAAGCGCTATCCTTTCACAAAATCAAATAATATGTAAAAAAGAGCTCTAAAAATTTTACAGTTGTAGATTTAGTAACTTTTGAGATACTTCTAACCATACAAATAACTCTCTAGGATTTTACAATGCCTCACTATTTCAAAATAAATGATTACGAGCTTTTTTTTCGCGATCAAAAGAATAAAACAAATATAATGAGTAAGTTTCAAGATAATATGTGGTGGAATATTATAATAACTTCTGGATTAGCAACATTTGAGCCAAGCGGAGAAACTGTCATAGAATTCGAAAAATTCTTTGACCTTTATGAAAAACACGGTGAAAATTTTTGCTTAAAGTTACCTGATAATTATACCCAAAATGATTTAGATGGGCTTACCAAAATTATAGGTGTAGAACTTAAATATTTTAGCACGAGACGTCCCGGTAGTTTTATGGAAAGGTGCCGCGTGATGTAAATCATAATATATATAATCAGCCCCGTGTTCGTCTTGTAATAGGCTAAATATCTTTCTACATCAAGGATAGATAAAATTATCTATCCTTGATGTAGAGCACTTAAAATAAACTGCTAATAGATTTAACCTAAATTTCCCAGCCACTTTGTACGCTGCAGTTCTTGTTGTGAATTAGTATCTGCGACTAACTCTAAATTACAAATATTCTCAACTATATCGCGGTTATCTACGTTAGTTTCGAACAGACGACCATCACGAAAATAATGTACAGTAAGAGTTTCTTCTGCAACATAAAACTGCAACACATCGGCAAGATTACTCATGTTCACGTCATGTCTATTCACAGCTACTATTTGATCAAAAGGTGCAATCCCAGCGCGCTCTGCTGCAGAATCACTTAACACACTACGCACTAGCACTCTATCTCTACTCGCCGTTACATTCCAACCTAATTTATCAGTATGTGGTGCAGGCGTATTTTTTAAAACCACCCCCACCTGCAAAAACAATTCAGGAAGCGGCAATGGGATTGTATCGTGCAAATATTTAGCAAAAAATTCACTATAATCATCACCGGTTACTTCAAAAACTATGCGAGCAAAATAGTCTTCTGGCAAGCCCAGGCCTGTTTTGCCGTGTTGTTGCCACAATACTTGCATTACATCTGCCAAGCTTTGCTTACAATCACTACTATTAATAATTTGCAAATCAAGCGCCAGGGCAACCAGAGAACCTTTAAGATAATAACTTACAGCTGAGTTTATACTGTTTTCATCTGGCAAATAAAATTTAATCCAACTATCAAAGCTTGCATCAACTAGGTTTTGCACATATGCACCTGGATTTTTGTGTAATCTAGTAATATCTTTTGCAAGTATTTCTAAATACTCATCTATGGATATTAATCCTGTGCGCACTAAGTTCAAATTATCTAAATATGAAGTAATACCTTCAAAAATCCATAATTGACGCGTATATACTTCTGAATAAAGATCAGGGTTTACCAATACTTCTGGTTTAATACGTTTTACATTCCATAAATGAAAATATTCATGGCTTACTAAACCTAAAAATTCTGAATATTTGTCATGATCTTGATCTGCGCCTAGAATCGGCAAGTGCGCGTATTCACAAGCTAAGGCACAAGAAGACCGATGTTCTATACCGCCATAGCCATTAGGAGATGCATGACATATAAAAACATACTTATCCATTTGTGGCAGCTCTCCAAAATACTCAATATGCCCATTGCAAATCTTTGTTACATCATTCTTTAGACGGTCCATATCTACATTACATCCGCCCTGGAGCACAAAATTATGCTCTACTCCCGCACAATCAAACTTCACTGCTTGGAAGTCACTAATTATAAAAGGATGATCAATTAGCTCTAAATGATTTTCTGCACTATAAATCCCAAAACCATCCTGATCTATCTTTACTGGTTGCATGCTCGTAGCACACTTCCAAGATTTGGAGGTGGTAAAATCTGGTTTAACGATTTCTACACTGCGAGTTTGCTCTTCTTCACCTGCAACCACTAAGAACAACCTGCAGCCATCAAAGAATACACGCTCATTGTCAACATAAGCGCCACGAGGCGCAGTATCAAAGCAATATGTATGATAGGTAATTTGTAAAGGCCCATTACAAGGTTCACATTGCCAAGTCTGCTTATCTATCTTTTGCATAGCAACCGCTTGACCATTACACTCTGCCTCTATAGAGACAACATGCTTAGCAAAGTTGCGAATCACATAACTGCCTGGCACCCAGGCAGGCAAAGCTATCTCTTGCCCAGCACTATCCGGCTGCTGAATAGTACATACTATTTTAAGTAAATGTTTATTTACTTGGTCGAAAAAAATTTTATAGTTTATTGCTTCGCTCATCACCATACCTGTACAATGTTTGCATGTTATTTGGCCACAAGGGGTAAAAAATGTCTACAGCAACAATCGCCAACATAGCTTTTCAACTTAAAGGCGGTTTGTTTCCACTAACTACCCTTCAGGTTTTTAGCACTGACCTAGAGCAATTAAAAGTAGAACTTGAAGAAAAAATACGCCAAGCGCCGAACTTCTTCAATTATGCGCCATTAGTGATAGATATCAAAATAGCTACCCAGCAAAATAATGAATTAGATTTTTCCAAGTTAAAGAGCTTATTACAGGAATTACATTTGATCCCTGTCGGCATAAAAAATGCCACTGCCGATCAAAGCAAAATGGCGCAAAGTTGTGGTTTAGCTATTCTGCGTGATGCTCCTAACCCACGCGAACCAGAAAAACTTTCTACCGCACCACAAGTCACAGCCAAACCCGTTAGTTCAAAAGTGATTACTGAGCCTGTGCGTTCCGGCCAACAAATATATGCACCAGATGGTGATTTAATCGTTATCAATCATGTTAGTCCAGGAGCTGAGTTGCTTGCAGATGGTAATATACATATCTATGGAGCTTTACGTGGTCGGGCTTTAGCTGGTGTTAATGGTAACCAGGAAGCTAGGATCTTTTGTCAAAGTTTAGAGGCTGAACTTATATCAATCGCCGGTAATTATAAAATTAGCGAAGATATAGAACGCACTGCTTGGAAAATTGCTACTCAAACTTTTATTAAGGATGAACGCTTGCAAATTTGCGAGCTTTAAGGTTAATAGGTATACTTACGGATAGTAGCGAGGACAAGAAAATGAATAATGCAAAAGTAATTGTAGTAACTTCAGGGAAAGGCGGCGTAGGTAAAACTACTTCCACTGCTGCTATTGGCGCTGAATTGGCTCGTCGTGGTCATAAAACTGTAGTAGTAGATTTTGATGTAGGCTTGCGTAACCTAGACTTAGTCATGGGTTGTGAGCGTAGAGTTATTTATGACTTCATCAATGTTGTGAATGACGAAGCAACTTTGAGTCAGGCCTTGATTAAAGATAAGCGTGAACCAAATCTATATATACTCCCGGCCTCCCAGACACGTAATAAAGATGCCCTAACTCAAGAGGGTGTAGAGCGTATTATCGATGCACTTAAAGCTGAGTTTAAATTTATTATCTGTGACTCTCCTGCTGGAATTGAGCGTGGTGCTTTGATGGCATTGTATTTTGCTGAAGAAGCCATCATTGTTACTAATCCAGAAGTATCTTCAGTGCGTGATTCAGATAGAATCATCGGTGTGCTTAATAGCGAATCGAAATTAGCTAAAGAAGGTAAAGAGGTTAAGAAGCATCTACTTATTACTAGATACTCGCCCGACCGTGTTAAGCGTGGTGAGATGTTAAGTATTGATGATATTCAAGAAATTTTAGCAACAGAGCTATTAGGTATTATTCCAGAGTCACAAGCTGTACTTAGTGCATCTAATCAAGGTGTGCCAGTTACTTTAAATGATGAAAGTGATGCACGTGTTTCTTACCGTAATGCGGTGAGCAAACTATTAGGCGAAGCTTCTGACGTACAAATTCCTGGCACTAGCAAGGGTTGGGGATTTTTAAAGAATATTCGACTATTCAAAGGTGAAACGGTATGAGCATATTTGATCTGATTCGTTTCAAAAACAAGAATTCTGCAACCACTGCCAAAGAGCGGTTGCAGATAGTCGTGTCACATCAGCGCTCAGAACAAAATCAGCAGCCTGATTTCTTGCCGCATCTACATAAAGAACTAGTCGAGGTGGTAAGCAAATACACTGATATAGACAAAGAGCAAATCCAGGTAGAGCTACAAAACGAAGGTGACTTCTCTGTATTAGAGCTAAATATTACTTTACCTAGTACAGCAGATTTAACGTAACGCTCGACGCAGGATCTTACCTACATTAGATTTAGGCAATTCTTCACGAAACTCTACTTGTTTGGGTACTTTGTAAGCAGTTAATTTTTCTGCGCAGAATTGTCGTAAATCTTCGCTGCTCAATTTTATATCTCTACGCACTACAAATGCTTTAACTATTTCCCCAGCGACTGGATCTGATACACCAATTACTGCCACTTCGCTCACACCAGGATGTGTAGCAATGACATCTTCAATTTCATTTGGATAAACATTAAACCCTGAAACAATAATCATATCTTTAAGTCTATCTACCACATGAATAAAACCTTCTTTGTCGATGCTGACTATATCTCCACTACGTAACCACCCATCATCGGTCAAGGCTTTTGCAGTGTCAGTCTCATTTTGCCAATAACCTTGCATTACCTGTGGACCACGGATCCATAACTCACCCACATCATCCACATTTAGCTCATTACCATTTTCATCCCTGACTGACACTTCTGTGGAGCATATTGGCAAACCTACAGTCCCATTGTATCTTTTAAGACTAAGTGGGTTAACACATACTGCTGGAGATGCTTCAGTCAAACCATATGCTTCAATTATTGGAGTACCAGTTATTGCTTGCCATCTATCGGCGACAGCTTTTTGTACCGCCATACCACTACCCAGTACTAACTTAATGGCACTAAAATCTACTTTGGCAAACTCATCTTGATTAAGTAATAAATTAAATAAAGTATTAACACCAGTTATGATAGTAAAAGGAAATTTCTTTAGATCCTTAATAAAACTCTTAGTATCTCGCGGATTAGTAATTAATACATTTAATGCACCAAAACTCAACATGATAAAACAGTTAGCTGTAAGAGAAAATATATGATACAGCGGCAAAGGAGTAACAACTATTTCTTTACCAGCAACTGCCATCTCACTTATCCATGTACCACCTTGTAGAATATTAGCTATCATATTACGATGAGTTAACATCGCACCTTTAGCTCGCCCAGTAGTACCACCAGTATATTGTAAAAAGGCTAAATCACTGCTGTTCATTTGTGGTGCCTGGTATTGCAATGTAGCACCTTTGTTTAATACTTCTTTATACCAGTGCACATTTTTTATCTGCCACTTAGGCACCATACGCTTTACATACTTTACTATGGAGTCTACTAAACAATATTTTAATCCCGAGAATACATCAGCAATTCTTGTAATCATTATATTTGGCACAGAAGCAGTCTTAATAGCTTCTTGCAGTGTATGCGCAAAGTTTTCTAAAATTAGCACTACTACCGGCTCTGCATCTTGTAGCAAAAACTCTACTTCTTTGGCCGTATATAAAGGATTAATGTTTACTACTGTAGCCCCAGCACGCAGCGCCCCGAGCAAGGCTATAGGATATTGAATTATATTAGGTAACATAATCGCAAAGCGATCGCCTTTTTTTATCTTAAACTCATGCTGCAAATACGCAGCAAAAGCTTTAGAGTAGGCATCGAGCTCAGCATAGGTTATCACTTTACCCATATTGGTATAAGCTGGAAGCTCTTTATACTTAGTTAATACTTCTGCAAAAAAAGCATTCATATCCGAATACTGATCCGGATCAATAGTAGTAGGTATCCCCTCCTGATAACTACGTAGCCATATTGCTTCCATAATTGCACTCCCTGCCTCATTACGGCATAATATCAAGTTATATTAACAAATATAGCGTATTGGTGCGGAAACATGGGCAGTGATTTATCAATTGTATCAATTTTGCCACCTTTATTGGTGCTTTTTCTAGGTTATTTAACTCACAGGGTTATATTTTCATTATCATGCGGCATTATTCTTGCTGCACTCCTAGCACATAACTTTAGCGTAGTCGTAGCAGGTCAAGATACATTACAAATGCTATGGACCAACCTTATTACCCCGAGCAACCTGCATATATTTATATTTTTGCTGTTTTTAGGGATCATAATTGTAATGCTGCAATATTCCGGTGGTGCTTATGCATACACAGAATTTGTAAAAAAACGTGTACGCACTAAAAGAGGAGCTGAGACCGCCTCATTAATTTTGTCTTTAGGGCTATTTTTAGATGATTATTTGAGCTCATTGACAGTTGGCTCGGTAATGCATCCTTTAACAGATTCTAAGCGTATACCAAAAGCTAAAGCCGCATTTTTAGTAGATTCTATGGCTAGCCCATTGCCAGTTTTTTGCCCATTCTCAGGCTGGGTAGCAGCTATATTGGGGTTTTTACATGAAAATGGTATAAGCCCAAAATATGCTGAAACCACTATGGTTATTGGCACACCATTTCAAGCTTATGTGCATATTTTACCGTATGTTTTTTATAGCTTTTTAGCAGTAGCTACAACCTGGTTTATAGTGCGTTATAAAATTAGCTTTGGAATTATGCACCGCCACGAGAGGATTGCAAGTGAAACTGGAGATTTGTATGGTGGAGTCAAAAAATGCAATTTAAAAATTCGTGAGCGAACACATAATCCACATCATACGACTCTTTTAGAATTTTTTGTGCCCATTGGTATTATGCTAGCGAGTTTTATTTTAGGCGTAGGATTTTCTGGCTCAGCTGCAACTGGCCTGATGCTTGGCGGGTTGATCACTGTGATTACGTGTCTAGCATTCTTTCTTGCACGCACAAGAATAGAACTAAAACAAATTCCAGAAGTTATTCGTGAAGGTGTAAAATTAATGTATGGCTGTATTATAGTCTTACTCTTAGCATGGACCTTAGGCGACTTTTTGCGTAATCAGCTGTTTACTGGAGAATATCTAGCATCATTAATGTTGGGTAGTGTAGAAGTTACCACCTTGCCTATGATTGTATTCTTTGCAGGTTGCGTTGTAACATGCGCCACTGGGAGCTCTTGGGGCAGTGCAGCAATGTTATTTCCCATTGTAATACCATTGGTACTATCAATGACTAGCAACGTATCAACTCCTACCTTACAAGAAGTACCTATGCTATTTCCGGTTTTAGGAGCTGCATTATCAGGATGTTTGGCTGGCAACCATATATCACCCATCGCAGACACAACCATTATGTCTTCTTTAAGCACTCGCGCCAATTTAAAGTGTCACATCTATAGCCAATTACAGTATGCAACTCCAGGTATAGTAGTCACTGGTGCAAGCTTTTGGTTATGTGGCTCTTTAGTGCAATACAACACAACCTTAGCTATATTCTTACCAATATTATCAGGCATCATCGCCACCTGTGCTATACTCAAGCTATATAATGGCAGATATATTAGATTGTAAAAAGATTATTGGCTGGCAAGAATAGGCGCTCTTTCCCACAACTTGGGATAAAGAATCAAATTAATACGCAACTGACAGTTCAGTTGCAACAACTAAATCCAGCTAGTTAATAGTTTTCTGTAATAGTAATAGTCAGCAGTAGTGAATCCAAACCAACCCATACCAATAAGAATAAAACTACTAAAGCATACGATAAACACAGATATAAATATCATGATCCTTAAAGACCACTTGCCAATTGTCTGACCACGTGAAGCAGATAAAACCCCAAGCCCAAAAGCAAACATGCTTGTAACCCAGGTAAAGGGCAGCACATAAATTATTTTTGAAAGAATTATATATAAGAGCACAACAGTTGCCAAAGCAAAATACTTACGCTCTGTCAGTCCTGTAGCATCAACATAATTACGTAAAAATCCCGCCCAATAAAAAACAATGGCGTAAAATTCTCCAGCAATAAATGCTGTCTCTTCAGAAAAAAAATACCAAGGAACTGCATCTGGAGGTGCTAATTTACTGAATATGCCAATATAAGGCAGAATCATAGCTATAATAAAGTTCAGAATATGCATTGCATCCTGCAGCGATTAACAGTACTTGTTTTAGATTATAGTATACGGAGCCAAGGTCAACTCGACTCCGCTACTCTATGAGAATAGGTTTAATCCTGCAGTAAAGAATAGATTGGCAGATCAAAAGATTTATTTGCCGCCAGGACTGATTTAAGCTCAACTAAGGAACATAATTCAACTGGCACGCCTCCTGCTGCAACAATAAGCTCCTTAGCAGCAGTAGCAGTCCCGCCGGTAGCAATTAGATCATCAACAATTAGTACTCTATCTCCTGGCTTTATAGTACCTTGTTGGATAGATAATGAGTCTTTACCATATTCTTTAGTAAAATCAGCTGATACAGTGCTACCAGGGAGCTTGCCAGGCTTACGCGCCATCATAAATGGCAGCTTTAATCTATATGCAAGAGCAGATCCAAATATAAAGCCCCTTGCATCAAGCCCCATTATAACGTCTACATTGCGATTTCCATAGCGCTCTGCATAATTGTCAATGATCCGACTAAACAGAATTGGGTCTTGTAAAACTGGTGAGATATCAAAAAAATCTACACCTTGTTTGGGGAAATCAGAGTATTTGCCTAAAGTTTCACGCACCTCTATTTCTAGACTTTGAGCAGATACTATAGGAGCAAAAAATACTAATACGAGACAACAAAATTTTTTAATAAACTTATTAAACACACACTCCTCCTTCTTATAAGTTACATACAATATAATTATTTCACGATTAGTGTATATGTAATTTAGCTTGCAATATTCTACCCAAAACTATATTTTACTTGCCCATGCTGTGCATCATCAGAAGTATCTTGATCATCACTATCGTCTGAGTCATCATCATGTTCTTCCTCAACAACCGCATTACGTGACAGCTTTGGCTTAACCTTGACAGGTGCTGGCATAAACTCTGGAGTAAGTGGGTATGCAAACGCCAAACCACGATATGCAGCCAATGTACCCTGTAAACTCATAGTACATCCCCAAATAAAGGGCCAAATAGTAAACATATTAAATGGCAAGTGCATACTAGATGAGAATACAACTCGAAGGGACTTAGTAACTGCAAACATTTTGGCAGCATGTTCTGGCAAATACCAAACGATAAAGGCGCCTGCCCCTAAAAATACTACATATAAAATGCTAAGCATAATTTGGAAATTAATCACTTGCCGTGCTTGTTTGGCTAGATAAATATGCTGTTGTCGGCTACATAGCCATAATACAGCTGGCAGCACTATATTCAACAGCGGGATCCCAAAGATTATAGAAAAACCACTTAAATGAATTATTGCCGCCCAATTGCATATTTCCCGTTTATTATACGAGCGTTTCTTATCAGCTGTAGTTGTTGCCAAGGTATGATCAATTGCTTTCTCATACTCTGCATCAAATGCATATCCTTCCGGATGATTCTGTTTATTATACTTGCGCTCTCGTTCGCGTAACATAGTACGTGCCTCAATATATTTAGCGAGTACTACATACCAACCACCTAGGCAACATGCAACTACTACAGCTGTTATTATTGCGTGTGTATCCAAAATTTACACTTAATTACTTAACTCAATTAAAAGTTTATTAAACCTTGTTACAAACGAAGCGGGATCATCTAATTGACCGCCCTCAGCAAGCACTGCTTGATCAAATAAAATCCATGTCCAATCAGCGAAACGTTGCTCATCCTGTTCCTGCTCCAACTTCTGCACCATCATATGCTCAGGATTTAATTCCAAAATTGGCTTATTCTCAGGTACATTCTGGCCTGCAGCACGCATGATTCTTTGCATTTGAGGTGACATATCATCCTGATCTGCAACTATACACGCAGGTGAGCTGGTTAATCTGCGAGTAAATCTAACTTCTTTAATCTTATCTGACAATATTGTCTTAATTTGATCTAATACGGACTGCTTGTCTTTAGTAGCTTCTTCCAGCTTCTCAGACTCTTGCTTATCGTCTAAGTCACCAAGCTCCAATCCGCCCTTAGATACTGATTGAAACTTCTTGCCATCAAACTCAGTAAGATGCGCCATCAGCCATTCATCAATACGATCACTTAGCAATAACACCTCTACACCTTTCTTACGAAAAATCTCTAGGTGCGGGCTATGTTGTGCAGCTGTAAAGCTATCAGCCGCCACATAATAAATTTTATCTTGCCCTTCTGGCATTCTTGATACGTATTGTTCAAGGGTAACATTTTGTGTGTCGGTATCATTATGAGTAGATGCAAAACGTAACAATTTAGCGATTTGTTCTTTATTAGCAAAATCTTCTGCTGGTCCTTCCTTAAGCACCTGCCCAAACTCATTCCAGAACTTACCATACTTATCTTCATCTTTGGCTAAATCTTCCAAAGTACTCAAGATACGCTTTATGACAGCACTACGCATAGTGTCAATTGTCTTATTATTCTGTAAAATTTCACGCGATACATTCAGGGGTAGATCATTGGAATCAATAATACCGCGAACAAAGCGCAAATAATGTGGAATGAACTGCTCAGAATCATCCATAATAAATACACGTTGTACATATAGCTTCAAGCCATGTTGCTTAGTAGTCGACCATAAGTCAAACGGTGCGCGAGCCGGAATATATAGCAAAGTAGTATATTCTAACTTACCCTCTACCTTATTATGACTCCATGCTAGTGGATTCTCAGCATCATGGGCAATATGCTTGTACAACTCATTATACTGCTCTTCGCTAATATCTTGTTTTGGCAATGTCCAAAGAGCTGTTGCTCTGTTTACAGTCTCTTCTTCCTGTTCATCATTAAACATTACTACTGGCAATGTAATATGATCAGAGTACTTGCTAATAATATGACGTAGTTGCCAATCATTTAGTAAATCTTTATCTTCTTCCTTAAGGTGTAATTCTATTTCTGTACCGCGCTGCTCTTTAGAAATATTTTCTATATCAAACTCACCTTCCCCAGTAGATGACCAGCGTACCGCTTGATCTGCTGCTAAACCTGCTTTACGCGTACGTACCACCACTCTATCAGCAACAATAAAGGAAGAGTAAAAGCCAACTCCAAATTGACCAATTAACTTAGAATCCTTAGCTTTATCGCCAGTTAAGGTTTTTAAAAAGTCAGCCGTACCGGATTTTGCTATAGTACCTAGATGTTTGATCACTTCATCGCGGCTCATGCCTATGCCATTGTCTTTAATTGTCAAAGTACCGGCATCTTTATCAAATGTTATCCAGATTTTTAATTCTGAGTCATTCTCATATAAGTCAGGCTGTGATAATACACTAAAGCGTAATTTATCCGCCGCATCTGAGGAATTAGAAATGAGCTCTCGCAAGAAGATCTCTTTATTGCTATACAGACTATGCACCATCAAATGCAACAACTGTTTAGTTTCGGTCTGAAAACCCATGGTTTCTTTAGCTTGCGCGGCACTCATTTATATTTCTCCCCTTTGTACTGTCAGGATTTATTAAACTACTATACACCTGATATGGGGATCTATGATAGTTTTTCAAGTACATCCTAGGTAACCAAGGCATTTTTGAAAGTTAGATACCAAAAATTGACAATCATACTCGGTTGCAGGCACAATTATATAGATTTTGTGTTAAATATTTAGGAATTTCTTGCATGCGCTTAAGTGCTCAGCAACCAATAGGTATATTCGATAGTGGAGTTGGCGGCTTGACGGTAGCTAGTGCTATCAATAAGCTCTTGCCGCAGGAGCAGCTTATATATTTTGGCGATACTGCACATACCCCATGGGGTACACAATCTCAAGCATCTATTCAGAATTATGCCACTAGAATTACTAAGTACCTCCTAGATCGCAATTGCAAGGTCATTGTAGTAGCTTGTAATTCGGCCTCAGCTGCTGCACTGCAACAGGTAGAAGCAGTAGCTAGTGGTAAAGCACTAGTATACAACGTCATCGATCCAGTAATTTCTTATCTCAAAACGCATTATCAGAAGAGCAAAGTTGGTCTTATTGGTACTAAACAAACTGTACAATCAAATACTTATGCTAATAAACTAGCAGCGCAGACCCAGAGCATCGAATTGCAATGCCTGGCAACACCAATTTTCGTGCCGCTAATTGAGGAAGGGCTTGGAAATACCAAGTACGCAAAAGACTTTGTAGAATATTACATGAGTAACCCTAGATTTAAAGATATTGCAGCATTGGTATTAGGTTGTACCCACTACCCTCTTATTAAAGAGCAGATGAATTTATATTTTAAGCACCGAGTACAAATTATCGATTCCGCGGCAACAGTGGCTAATTTATTAGCTGCCGAGCTACAAGACAGAGATTTATTAAACAACTTAAATGGCCCTCAGCAAGAATTTTTTGTTAGTGCTGACAGTAGCTTCTTTTATGAACTAGCCACAAAATTTTTCCAAGCGAATATAAGTTTACATACCTACCCATTATGGGAAGATCAAGCCGTTCATCTGCAAGAAACATCTAATTAAAATTTTTTTCTTTGAATGTATGTATAAAACTCTATATTTTCCAGCTTATTGAACTTGTGGTACTATCCAAATAAGGATTTTGTAAGCTGTGAGGGAGATATGCGAACTATAGATGCAATAGTAGATGATTTGCTAGAAAATATTGCTTTAAACCCGATTCCTTTCTTAGTGTATAGATTTCAACTAAATACCGAACATATAATAGATGCCGAGCTGCTAATCGATGAACTTGAGAGAGCTATGCAGGCAGAGGCAACATCCACTGCATCACAAACCCTTATACAAGATATTGAAGCACTAAAAGAGCTATTGGGATTAGCCAGGCACCATCTAAAGTTATTACCCTTATTTTTAGGATACAGTAACTTCAGTCATAATATAGCTGTAATACAATTAAAACCTATCAAGCCGGGCAATAAACCAGAACACCCTAAGTTACAACAATTTTTTAGCAGTACTGTATCAGCTATATACAATCTACATGGAATATTAGCCGTCAAAGCTAAAGTGCAAGTGGCGGATTCTTCTACACAATTACAATATGCTGAAGCTATGTTTGATAAAGCTTATGAACATGCCCCTACAAATAGCTTCGCTGAAAAGGTAATTAGTGCAAATATTCTGCTACTAATCGGATCCAATTTACAATCAGATGATATTCCAGATATAACTACTGAATTATCTGGTTTTATAGAACATATTGACGAATCTACATTAGACAAGCAACAAAAGATATCAGTAGCATGCTTATGTGATTCAATCGCCGTCAGCAGCGCATCTAAAGACCTAAAATTTGCACAAAAGAATGCACTACAACAACGTGCTTTTAAGCTTTGGCATCAATGCCCAGCTATAAGCCATAACTTGGCAATGTTACTCTATTCGCAACGCAAGCCATCTATGGATCAAGTTTGTTCTGCCATAGAAATTTATAATAAAATTGCAAACCAAGATTCCCCTTTGATTATAGAAATTTGTATACATCATATGTGTTCTATAGGGTTACTAGCTAAAATGCAAATTAAGAGTCTAAATCAACTTAGGCAAGAGACAGAAGAGGGCAAAAAAGAATTTACCCAATGCGCTAGAAGGTTGCAGGAAACTATATATAGTCTTTGTAATGCAAGCAAAAGAGCAAAAGAACTACTCGGGCAACACAGTTCATTACAGCATCAACGGGCCATACAGCAATTCGCAAGAACAGTTACTCAAACTGAAAATTTTATTGATGAAGTAAAAGGCCCTCTACATTTTATACTTAATCCTAACCAATACGTTAGAGAAGCTCCAGCAGATAGTCTTTTGCTTAGTTTTAGCACTTTCATGCAACGTAACAAGTATAGCATTTTCGCTACAATAGGAGCTTTAGGCAGTTGGGCTGCATACAATTATAATCAAGTTATGGAGCAACAAAGTGCCAGAATGTCTTTAAATGGTTAATATTAGGTAATAACTTTAGAACGCTGATCTAAAGCACGCGCTAGGGTACTGCCATCTAGATGCTCTAGCTCTCCACCTAGCGGCATACCTAAAGCAAGACGGGTAGTAGATATCTCTGGATAACTCTTAGTAATCTCTGCAATATAATAGGCCGTAGTCTCGCCTTCTACCGTAGTACTAGTAGCCAATATCACCTCAGCAATTTCACCTTCATCCAACCGTTGGCGTAACTGCTCTATGCCAATCTGCTCTGGACCAATACCCTCAATAGGTGATAAGTGTCCCATCAATACAAAATACAAACCTCGATAATTTGCTGTTTGCTCCACTGCCACTATATCTGCCGGAGTCTCTACTATACATAATACCCGCGGATCACGCTTGGGATGACTACATATAGTACACACTTCTAATTCACACAAAGTACGACAACGCTTACAATTACTCACCTCTTGCAAAGCTTGACTAAGAGTTTGTGCTAATTGACGTCCTCCCTCTTTATTACGTTGTAGCAAATGAAAAGCCATGCGTTGTGCAGATTTATTACCCACACCCGGCAAGTATTTTAATGTAGATATTAATTGATCAATTAATGGGCTAAAGCTCAAGCCGTATCATCTCCAGGAAATTCAAAGCCCTCAGGCAAACCCATGCCGGACATAAATCCACTCATAGCTTCTTTTTTCCTAACATCACGTTTGGTATTGGCATCATTTACCGCAGCAAGAATTAAGCCCTGCAAAACTTGTTTGCCTTCCTGTAATACAGAATCATCTATTTCAAGTCTTAAAGCTTCACCATTACCATTTATAACTAAGTTTACCATACCAGCACCTGCTACCCCTTCAATCTCTTCTACAGCAAGCTGCTCTTGGGTTTTCTTCATTTTAGACTGCATTTCTTTAGCTTGTTTCATTAAATTCGTAATATTACCAAATGGATTGACCATAACTATATTTATTCCTCTTTAGCTGTAATGTTTGAAATCTTTGCGTCAAATGTGTGCATAATTTGTTTAATGTTTGCATCAGTCTCTATAGACTTTTGCGCTTTGTCCTGCCTCTCTTGTGCTGGAGCAATAGTATCTAAAGTACCTACCTTTACGCTAACTTGTACCTTATTCCCCATATAACCCTGTAGTGCTGCCTGAATCTTTGCTATATGTTTATCGCTTAATAGTGGTTTTTGTGTCTCATCTAAAGTTAATACTAAGGCGTTATCTTGCAAAGAGTGTACTGTGCAATGTTCAGCAATCATTTTGCTGATCCCTTGTAAATTAAGTTGCTTTACAACCTTAGCCCAATCACTAGCTTGCGTTAAGCTCTGCTTAGCATGGGTTGCAGCAGGCCTAATTTGCTTTGTCGGTGTAGCCACTGCAGTTTGAGATTTTACTGGTGCAGATGGCCGCGGCATAACTGGAGCCTTGTTAGCTGCTTTAGGGGCAGAGTCATTCTGTCTCTCTGGTACTGGGGGATTGCTTGAATCTAATACTGGGACAAATGATAGCATGCGCAAAACTATCATCTCAAAACCTATCAGCATATTAGGTGCATAAGGTAAATCACGTACCCCCAATAAAGAAATCTGATATAACAATTGAATCTCTGCAGCCTCTATCTGCTGTGCCAACTCCACTAACTCAGATGGTGTATCATCTGGCACTAAATGTGCTACTGCTAATCGGTATATTAAGGTTTGTAGCTCTTTAAGCACTACATTAAAGTCAGCATTATGTGCAACTAATTCGCGCACTACTGCTAATGCAGGTTTAATTTCACCTGCGACAATACGGCGTAATAAATCTAAAGTCTGCGCCTGCAAAGCAGTACCCAGAATGGTTTGAGCTGCTTGTAAGGTAACATTGCGCTCACCAAACGCGATAACTTGTTCCAAGATACTCAATGCATCGCGCATACTACCATTTGCAGCTTCACCTATAGCAAGCAATGCCTCTTCGACGCAAGGTATCTCTTCTTGCTGTAAAATATTCTGTAAGTGCTTAGCCACTTGTGCTGGAGCTAAGCTACGCAAATGAAACTGTAAACAACGTGATAAGATAGTATCTGGTAACTTTTGTGGATCAGTAGTTGCCAAAATAAACTTCACATGCTCTGGGGGCTCTTCTAAAGTCTTAAGCAATGCATTAAAGCTATGCTTAGATAACATATGTACTTCATCGATTATATAGACTTTAAATCTAGCCTGCACCGGTGCATACGGAACATTGTCTAAAAGTTCACGAGTATCCTCTACCTTAGTCCGTGAAGCAGCATCCACCTCTATAACATCTACACATGAGCCGTTATCTATAGCCATACAAATGTCGCATACACCACATGGCTCATCCACTATGCCTGTGGCACAATTGATACTCTTAGCTAAAATACGTGCGATACTAGTCTTACCCACCCCACGGGTACCGGTAAATAAATATGCATGATGCAGCTTCTGACTATGCAACGAATGTTGTAAAGCTTTGAGGGTGGCTTCTTGCCCCACTACCTCTGCAAAACTTCGTGGACGCCATGAACGAGCTAAGACCTTGTAATCCATAATTTACGCTTACAACTAAAAATTGGAGGCAATCTCACCAGCTACACCACGGCACATGCGCCTCTGCTACCGTTGCTCCCTTCCGGGCCTGGCGGGGTTTACAAAATTACATTGCGCGGGAACCGGCAAGATCACCATAAGTGGCTATTTTACATACTTGCTGCATGACAGACAACCACAAATAAAGTAAAGTGAGTCACAAAAGCATCACCCAATCACTTTGGAAGTTAACTTTATGAAGAAACTTTTTATCACTCTAATGCTAGCTGTAGGCTTTATACCAAATTTTGCTGGGGCAGATGAGACACTTGATCTGTCTGATGTGACCATAATAGTTTCTTCGTGTGATAAATACTCAGCATTATGGGAACCATTCTTCGGCTCACTTTTTAAGTATTGGCCAACACTTAATACAACACATAAAAATACTGAGATATTATTAGTTGCTAATTCTGCACAATATCAGCACCCACGCGTAACTATGGTTAATATCCGCTTAGAAACTAGCTGGACTGATAATATACTTCATGCTTTAGAACGAGTGGACTCTAAATATGTATTATTGGCCTTAGATGATTATTGGTTGAATACACCTGTAAACGAAGCCCGCTTAGCAGAGTTAATGAAGCTAATACGCAGCTCCGATGCAGCAATGTTACAAGTTAGCTACAATGACCTACGCTACCAAAATGGTGAAAAACACTCAGTAGTGCCGGGTGTAATGTATAGAAATAAGTATGCACACTACAAACTTAGCCTACAACTAGCAATATGGGATAAACAAGCATTATTGGATTTACTGCGCCCAGGAGAAAACCCTTGGGAATTTGAACTAGCTGGTACTTTACGCAGTCATGGCTATCCACGAACTATTTTTACTGTAGATACCAATGAACCAATATCTTATATTAACGCCACCTACCAAGGCCATATAAGAGAAGAGGCTATATCACATGCTAATGATCATAAATTCTATTTCGACCATAAAAAATTTCCGTTACTTGGTAAATTCAATCCTCGACTAACAGCAAAAATATGGCGAGCACGCCTAAAGAAATTTACCCAATTTATTCAGCATCCAGGCTACTTTGTCGCTACTCAAATACAGGAATAAAATAACTGGTATAATATACTATCTGTATATCAAATCAGGAATTAATATCCACAAAACTTGTGTACTAGCGACTAAACTTAACTTTATGTATTAAAAAGTTTAGGTTTACAGTATATGGTACATCCACGACAAATTAGAGAGCAAAAGCGCATCAAGCTTTTACGTGATGCTAGAAGAAGACTCAAAGCTCAACAAAGCGCTGACTCTGGTATTGACATCAGTGGAAATACATCTACCAATCCTGATCTAGAAACTTACCTTGATTGGGAAGATGAATTTAGCCTGACAGAGTCATTAACGCACGTTTTACCCTACGAATTAACTTATAAAGGGCTCACACCGGTTAACGTACGCCGTTTAACTACTGAAGGTCTAGATGGTATTGTCGGTGATAAAGAAATTAAGGACGAAGATGGTGTAACCAGAAGATACTATATTAAAAAAGTAAAAACAGATGCTGGCCTAAACTGTTTTATACTCTTCTCTTCACATGCAGATAATCCCCGGGTAAGAGTACTATTTAGAGGTACCGGCGATATAGAGTCTGCCGTTAGAGACTTCGAAGAATTAGGCTCAGATCCAGGTGGCCTGAGCTTTAAAAGACACGAAAAAGAAGTAATGAAAGCTGTAAAGCAAGTAGTTAAATATAAAGTAAAGCATAAATGTAAAAAAGTTGAAATGACAACAGCTGGTCATAGTCTAGGTGGTGCAGATTCACAAAGATTTGCAAGCATGGTACTAAAGCACATGGCGGAAAATCCTACTGATAAAGAGATGGCGAAAATTGGTAAATTAAACGTCATGCATGCTAACTCCGCCGGTATCAGCCAAGCAACACATGATCAGGCAGAAAAAAGTTTACAAGCACTAATAGATTTAAGTAAAAAGAGTGGAAAAACACCTATTGAGGTTACACAGTCTATTATTCATGTAGGTGGTGATGGTGTACAAACTACTGGTGATAAAACATTATTTGCTGAAGCAAATTCAGAACACGTACACACTCTAGTATTTAGATGTGACTTAAAAAAGACTAAACGTAACCCTATAGAACCACATAGGACAAAATTTGCTGGTAGAGAGTTTGATGTTGGCACCCTTTTTAGCTTTAAAGTTTTAGACAATCAAGATGAAACCGGACGACAAAATATATATGAAATGCTCAATTTTAAGAGCCACAATATACTAAGCATAAAAAATATAGCAGTGCAAGGAATCGAGTTTCTCAAAGTATATAGACAAGCATCTCCGCATATCAAAAAATTTGTATCAGGATTAGATGCAATAGCGCCATATGCACAATATGGCTCACAAACATTTATTGAAGACTTACATTTTGATTACTTGATTAAAGAATTTCAAGGCATGAGTGAAGAATACTTCAAGGATATAAAGGGTGTACTCTCTTATGCTATGGAAAAACTTGATACTGCAGCAGAAATTGTTCCTTATATTGAGGCCATCAAAAAGAATGTGCAGTTTATTGCAGATATATTATCATGCATACAGTCATACGCTGAATTCAAGGATTATCTGACTCCAGCAGAAAAGAAAGCATGTCAGATAGGTATAGCTATGATTGCCATAGCTGGAGCACTTACCATGGCTCCAATACTCGCACCAGGAGCCGTGCCAGCATCTTTAGCAATGTCACTAAGCACAGTATGTGCTGGCCTGATCAGAGAAGGCTCTTACCTATGCAAAATGGGGCTACGTAGACATAAAGAACTAAAAGGTCACAGCATGTTATTTGAATCACTAGATAAATATGCCCAATCCTTATCTACACAAGAGCAAAATAATTTATTTAGCATGGGTATAAAAGAGCATGCAAAACGCATGATACAATACGGAGTTAAAGCAAAAGTAAAAGAATTGAGAGAGCGTGTAAATGATCTACTTGATAATTTAAGCGAGGCCCGTAAAATTCTAAGCGAAAACATGTCCGGAAACATGACCCGCTATGAGTTTGTAAAAAAAATGGGCGCATGTGTTAAGAATATTGTAAAAAATGTGAAAGCAATTTCTCAACTAGGCAATAATCCTGTTGCTTCTGCATTTTTATCTTCTGCAACATCCTTACTTGAGCTTATTCGCACCTCAGAAACTCCAAAACAAATTCATCTCGCAGTACAATCATTTGTAAGCTCAGCTTACACTATGATCGCAGGTCAAGCGGAAGCTGCAGAATCATATATGCCGCAATCAAGAATAGAAGATGTTGCAGAGCCATTATACGATAGTTTAAATCTCATGAAGCAAATTGTGCCTGAAGATTCAGCAACTGAACCATTAGGACCACTGACTGTTATGGCTGGCTTATCTCTTATGTTGACTGGCAACGGTGACACAGAATTAAAGAGCGTTGCTGAGGAAACTATTGCTACAGGACAAGAAATTATACAGCAGCTTAGAGCACAACCGAATCAGAAACCTAGTGCAACACCACCAGCATAAAATGTGTAAGATACGACTCTACTTAATTGGTTTTGCAACTATCATATCGCAATATACTTGATCAATAATAGCTCCCGCAGTATGCCCAATCTCTTTATTCGGATCATTTAAAACATTACTTGTACCAAGTACTAACACATCAATATTCTTAGACTGAATATAATCAATAAGGGTCTTAATAGGCTCTCCATATAAATGCACAATATCATAAGGTAAGTCTATTTTTGTGTTTTTAATCATCCCTAATAGCTTAGTCTTTTGTAATTCAAAAGACATGTCATTAGACACAAGATCAGAATCCATATGCCAACATGATACAAACTGTAATCTTGCACCAATATTTTGGCTTAAAAAGCCACCAAAACTTGCTAGCGCATTGGTTAACGCGGCGCCAACCTCATGACCAATAGTTTCCGGATCAATTGCGATCATGATGTTTTTAATATCTTTTATAGAAATATTATTATACGTAAACCAAATAGGAACTGCTGATTGACGAATCAAATGAATATCTAAGGCACTGAAACCAGTAGTGTGTTCATGCTTATCTGCCACTTTGATCATTATGTCATAATTGTTATCTGCAGTAACATCTACTATTCGTTCATAAGGGTTTAATACCTCTTCTACTCTGTAACCAATATGATTATGAAATTCTGTCGCATTGAGGCCTAAACCTGCAAGAGCTAATTCCACTTGGGTTTGTTCATTCTCAATTACCGAGTTTTTATATTTTACTTTAAAGTCTTCAATTTCTCCTGGCAGCTTATCATATATCACATATATATCTAGGTATGCATCTAGTTCTTTTACCAACAGTAATGTGCGCTCTATTGAGTGTGACTCATTTGCTACACCCCGTGTTTGATAAAAAATACGCTTAATATCTAGCATTATATAGATGATTCGCTAGCATATTTAGAAGAAGCGGCCCCTAAGCATAAAGAAGTGAATAAAATAAAGAAATAGGATGGTGCACAATCATGTAGCCAGGAATTTGCAAGACAACCTATAGCATAGGTAAGTACCAAGCCTACTCCTAAATATCCCTCTGTACTACGTTGACGGATAAATACATATAATGCTGCGCTAAAAAACACTATTAGCCCAAACAATCCAAATATACCAGCCTCAACCCAAGCAGATAAATATTGATTATGCGGATTGCTCCTCTGCTCACTAGCAAATGCCGCTTCAGGAGCATGTCTAGAATATGCATTTCTATAACCACCTGTTCCCCAACCTAATAGCGGTCGCTGTTTAATTAGTTCCCATGTATTATGTAGTAGCAACAAACGAACTCCCATAGAAGAAGTATGCGGAACTTTATCTTCATGCAAAACAGAATAGTTTCGCATCTCTTGTAACGCTAGCTGCTGTCGTTGCATAAAACTACTTGGTAGCAACATACAGGCTAAAATAATTGCTCCTATCGCCACAAGCATTAGTAGCTGTATTTTTCTATTATTTGCAAAACGCTGCCAACAAAATAAAAATGACAACATAATAAACAACAACTGCCCACTCCGCCCAGTACCAATAAATAATAAGTAGTAAATTAATAATGCTGCTATGCTAGCAGCTATCCAACGCCAACGCTTTTGTTCTACAGCCAAGTGAGCTAATATAAAAATACTAAAACTTACAAATAAGCTAGTAATAATATTATCTTTAAATAATACTACTCCCCTCTGCATTGCTACCAAGACCGAGAATACTACTGCAAAAGTGAATCCTAGCATTATGTAACGTCGCCAATTGTAATCGGTAAAAAAACTGGCTAATAGTGGAATAAGGAGTAAGCGTGCAATTTTATGCATGTACTGCCGAGCTTCTTGTATTTCTCCATATGAGTCAATTGCACGAAACCCATACCACATAACAAAAAATAGTAAGCTATAACCAATGATATTGCTAAATAAACTATACCTAAAAACCAACAGGCCACAAACGGCTAACAATGCCCCCATGACACTAACTACCGACGTAGATAAAGGTAAACCTATCGCCAACCCTAATGCAAAAACCAAAGCAATACGTTCTAAGGTAATTTGTTGAGCAATCCCTCGCTCTGCAGCAGCTACTAAGCGCATTATTTCAATCCTGTTGTATGAGCCTGATAGGCAATCCCTTTACCACCAATTACTACTAGCAAGGTCATAAATAAAATTTTAATGTCTAACCAAAAACTCTTATGCTCTACATACCATACGTCTAGCTTAAGTTTTTCTTCCCATGATATTGAGTTACGTCCATTAACTTGTGCCCATCCTGTTACTCCAGGACGTACATTATGACGCTTCATTTGCTCTGGAGTATATAACGACAAATGCTCCATCAACAAAGGTCTGGGACCAACAAACCCCACATCACCCTTGATAATATTAAATAACTGAGGCAATTCATCTAAACTTAGACGTCGCAACCAATCGCCAAATTTAGTAGCACGCGATGTATCACCTAGCACTTCAGTACCTGGCTTATCTACCATATGCATAGTTCTAAACTTATAGATAGTAAAAGGCTTAGCATGCCAACCTGGACGTTGTTGAGTAAAGAAAATGGGGCTACCAAGTTTCAAATACACTAGCAAAGCAACTATCAATATAACTGGTGCGGCACAGAACAGTATCATTAATGCGCAAAAAATATCTAACCATCTAGGCATACTCTTCTAACCCCATAGTATTTATTATTACTTTATTAACCTTTTCTACTGCGAACTTATCTTCTGCAATTGCTCGACTACGACGCCCCATTTCTACTACCAAATGAGGCTGTAGAATAAATTTTTCCATTGCTAACATTAATTCATTTGCGTTACGTGCTGGCACTAACAGACCATTGTCTTCAACTGTTTCCCTGCAACCGGGTACATCCGTAGTAATAATAGCTCGACCACAAGCCATAGCTTCTAGCACACTCTTTGGTGTTCCCTCGCGATAAGATGGCAATACATATACACTGCTCTTAGCTAAAGCTGGACGCACATCGTCAAGCTTACCTAAATACTCTATACATTTCTCATCTATATACTGCTGTAATATCTCTGGTCCCAATGCCTCTTCTTTATCTTCAAACCATCCGACTAATAGGCAACGCACTTGAGGATATTTATTTTTAATTGCTCGAGCAGCATCTAAGTACTCTAACAAGCCTTTGGCTTTGATAAAGCGGGCAATCATCAAAAAGCTTGGAGATTTCGGTAATGGTTGAGGATGAAAATGTTGCACATTTACCCCTGACCCATTTATAAAAACTGTACGTGATGGATCACGAAAAATTTTATTTTTAGCAAAGTCTGCAACATCATCTGAATTTTGAAAAAAAACCTTCTTGTTACCCGACAATGACATTTTATATAAAAGTGACATTATTTTTCTTATCACTAAAGACTTGAGGTCATTATGTATGAAAAATGATCCTACACCAGTAATCATAGAATACACCTCCGGCACTCCCGCAAACTCTGCAGCAATTGAGCCATACATGACTGGCTTAGCTGTGTAAGAAATTACTTTATCTGGCTTGATTTCTTTACAAATTTTATATAATGATAGCAATGTTTTTAAGTCCACTATTGGATTAAGGCCAGTACGGGCCATATTCACATTAACATACTGTACATTAATCTCATTTAGTGCTTCTATCACAGATTTTGGTGCATCTGGCGCACACGCAAAAACTTGGTTATTGTTAACCATTGTCCTTAACATATCATAGCGAAAATTTACAAATGAATCCGGGTGTGAACCTATAACTAATATTCTAGCCATGATTTACCTCATACCACGCTTGAAACATTAAAATATCCCACAAGTGATACTGCCAATTGCGACCGCCACTTTGATGTTCTTGCCATTTTTTATTAACCGCCTTTGCGTTCAACAATCCATGCTTGGCTAACATACTTCCTCCTAATAAATCACCTGCCCAACTGCGCAATGGTCCACGCAACCACTGGTCAATTGGAACTCCAAAACCCATCTTGGGTCGATCGAATAAATTCCTTGGCACATATTTTTCTAATACTTGCTGCAAAACCCATTTTGTCTGACCATTACGAATTTTATATTCCAGAGGCAAAGTCCAAGCATACTCAACTACCCTATGATCTAACATAGGCACCCTAGTTTCTAAGCTAACAGCCATAGCAGCTCTGTCTACTTTAACCAAGATATCATCCGGTAAATAACGCTTGCTATCGATATACATCATAGCTTCTACTAATGGTAGCTTATGGTCAAGGTGCTTTAAGTCTACACAATGCCAATGTGAAATTAATCTCTGATACATTTCTTCAGCTGAACTGGCATCAAGAATTCCAGCTAATTTATGAATCTTATCTCCTGGATTCCGCAAACTAAAAAGCACTTTATCCCACAACCAAGGCGGGAACATAATTAATAATTTTGCTGCCAGTCTGCGTAGGGGCAATGGCAAGAGAGAGACCTTGCGCCATAACATCGGCAAAAACTTATATCTGTTATAGCCAGCAAATAGTTCATCTCCGCCATCACCTGACAAACTAACTGTAACTTTTTGCCTAGTTAATTGTGAGACCATAAATGTTGGTACTTGTGAAGAGTCAGCGAAAGGCTCATCATAATAGTTAGATATATGCGGAATTAAACTTTGCGTCTCAGAAGCAGTACAGTACAATTCTGTATGTGCAGTACCCAAGTGTTGTGCTATTGCTTTTGCCTGTTCTGCCTCATTATATGCACGGTCATCAAAACCTATAGTAAATGTTTGCACCGGGCTTCTGCTTTGCTCTTGCATCAATGCTACCACGGTCGATGAGTCAATGCCGCCTGAAAGAAATGCCCCGACCGGAACATCAGCAACCATTTGTAAACTTATAGATTCACGCAACTTTTGTTGCAAGCCAGTGACCGCTTCTTCAGGTGAACAGTGAACCTTTGCTACATGTGGGTTAATCTGCCAGTAGCATTGTTCCTGCACCGCACCACTAGCATTTACCGTCAAATAATGTCCAGGTTGCAGCTTATAGATATCCGAATAAATACTATATGGCGCAGGAATACAGTTGTATTGTAGAAATAAATTTACAGAATCTGGGCTTATAGTATTTTGCCAAGCATAATGCTGTTTAAGCGCCTTAATTTCTGATCCAAAAATAAAATGCTTACCTAATGAGCCATAATACAGCGGCTTCTCACCCATACGGTCACGCATCAAATGTAGACAATGCTCTTGCTTATCCCACAATGCAATTGCAAACATACCAATCATTTTTTGTAGAGTATTCTCAATACCCCAGGCAGTAAATGCTTGTAATATTACTTCGGTATCAGAGTGTCCACGCCAGTCAGTATAAGATAATTCTTGACGCAACTCTCCATAGTTATATACTTCACCGTTAAATACCATTGCATAACGATCGTTATACATTGGCTGAGCTCCTTCAGGTGATAAGTCTACTACTGCCAACCTTCTATGACCCAAGGCAATACCAGAATTTTGTTCCACCCAGGTTCCAGATGCATCAGGACCACGGTGTACAAGGGTATCACTCATCTGAGATACCGTTACTTTAAGTAACTCAACATCAGCTCTATGATCTAAATCCCAAAACCCGGCTATTCCACACATAAACTTGCAGCCTCTGCCTTAGCCCATTCTTGGTACCATGTGATAAACTTGCTGATACCGATCTCGACACTCGTAGATGGTTGATAATCTACAGACTTAATCAAGTTATTAACATCAGCAAAAGTATCTGGCACATCCCCGGCTTGTAGGGGCAATAGTTTAACTATAGCTTTTTTACCTAGGTATTCTTCAATCAATTGAATATAAGTCATAAGTTGTACAGGATTATTATTACCTATGTTATAAACTCTCCACGGTGCCGAGCTAGTTGCTGGATCTGGCTTATGCGGATTAAAATCGGGATTAGCTGTAACAGTTTTATCACAAACTTTTACAATACCAGTCACAATATCGTCTATATAAGTAAAATCTCGCATATGAGCGCCGTGATTAAATACCTCAATTGGTTCTCCAGAGGCAATTGCCTTAGTAAATTTAAATAATGCCATATCAGGACGTCCCCACGGACCATATACTGTGAAGAACCGCAATCCAGTAGTTGGCAAATTATATAAACTACTATAACTATGTGCCATAATCTCATTTGATCTTTTTGTAGCGCCATAAAAAGATAATGGATGATTTACTGGTACATTCTCAGAAAATGGCAAGCTTGCATTTAAGCCATATACAGAGCTAGAAGAGGCATAAACTAGATGTTCTACATGTTGCGCACGACATCCTTCTAATATATTTAAAAAACCGACTAAGTTACTCTGTACGTATGCATGTGGATTATCAATTGAATACCGAACTCCAGCTTGAGCTGCTAGATGTATAACCTTGGCAAATATCTGATCAGTGAACAGCTTTTCCATTGCGACACGGTCACTTATATCAATTTTGCTAAATGTAAAATTATCGCGATGTGTATGTTTGTTTAACTCTCGCAAGCGCGCCTCTTTGAGATAGACACTATAATAGTCATTTAGATTATCTATACCAACTACTGTATGCCCGTCGCTAAGCAAACGCTGAGCTGTGTGAAATCCTATAAATCCCGCTACTCCTGTAACTAATATTTTCATAATCTACCGTCTGTTTCCTGTGCACTAAAAGCATATTTAACGTCATATACCACGTGCTTGTCCTTGCCCAAATTTTGTATCTGTTTTATGCCCATTTCTTTAAAGAAATTATGCGCAACTGCTACAATAACTGCATCGTATTTACCCTGCGGTATATTACCTTCTCCGTGGACATATGGATCAAACACTTTTACTTTTGCACCACAATATGTCAACTCATCAACAATATCACCTACTCTGGTATTGCGCACATCCGAGCAGTTTTCTTTAAATGTATATCCTAAAATTAAAATATCTGCATCTAGTACATGAATCTTTTTAGACAACATAATCTTTATTACCTGCTCAGCTACATACTTACCCATATTGTCATTTATTCTACGTCCCGCAAGAATGATTTCTGGATGATATCCTACCGCTTGAGCTTTATGTGTTAAGTAATAAGGGTCAACCCCAATACAATGACCACCTACCAAGCCAGGATTAAATGGCATAAAATTCCATTTAGTTGCTGCAGCATTTAATATTTCTTGAGTATCTAAATTTAGCTTATTAAAAATAATTGCTAACTCATTGACTAAAGCAATATTCAAGTCACGCTGCGTATTCTCTATCACCTTAGCAGCCTCAGCAACCTTAATAGAACTAACTTTATGGGTGCCTGCCGGAACAATTTTTTTGTATAAAGCATCTACAAAATCAGTTGCTTCTGGTGTGGAGCCTGCAGTAACTTTTATAATATCGGCAACTGTTCTATTCTTGTCTCCTGGATTCATACGCTCTGGACTATAACCAACAAAAAAATCTTCGTTGCAACGTAATTTTGAACCTTGCTCTAAAATAGGAACACACTCTTCTTCCAACGCCCCAGGGTAAACAGTAGATTCATAAATAACCACTTGCTTAGGTTTAAGATATTTTGCTACAAGTTGCGAAGCACCCTGCATAGCAGTTAAGTCTGGATTGCGATTACTATCAATAGGTGTTGGTACCGTTACTATATAAACGTTGTATTCACCGAGATCTTCCTCTTTATCACTAAAAGTCAGTTTAGATACTTCTTGGAGTTGCTCTGTACTAAACTCTCCGTTTAAGTCTAATTTGTCGTTTAAAGTTTGCACGCGCTCTTGATCAACATCAAAGCCCAATACATTAAAATGCTTTGCGAATGCCATAGCAACAGGCAAACCAACATACCCAAGTCCAATCACTGCAATTTTTATATCTTGCTCATTAATAAGCATACTGACCAACCTATTCAAGGCCCAAAGCTGGCATTATATCATTAGACTCTGGTAATAACAGCCTCAAGCGCCCAAGAACAACTCCTAACTCAGAGGCTAACGACCCTTCTACAATTTTATAAAAAGAACTTTCTAAAGCGCGATATACTGCTAGTTTATGTTGGACACTAGCTAACTCCGCGTGTGTACTACGAGCCATTGCACTCGTAGTCTGTGCCTGTAGACGCTTTGCTTGAATTTCTCTCTGGATCTCTGTAAACAAATCTGGATGTGCTTGTAAATCAGTATGTAGTACATCAGCTGTACTAAACCAACGTTGATAAAGAAGTCCAAGCTTTGTGTAATCAATAACCTTATTACAAGTTGTCACAGGGTGCCCTGTAACTTGATTTTTACAACCATCCATACTAATCCAATCAAAATTAGTATGTTTTAGCGGATATTGAAACTTCTGCCTGTAGTATTGTTCAAAACGCGCTGCAGCAGATGGCAAGTAATAAACATGCACACTGGTAGCGAGCACGTAATTACGTGATTGATAATCAAATATTATATCTACTTTCATTTTTACCTGCTGTGCATGCAGAGGCATATTAATGGCGGTATATGAGATATGTACTTCCGTAAAAGTGTTACTCTGCAACACAGTATACTCTGCCCTTATGCTACCGATTTGATAATATGTAGCGATAGAATATTCATCTGGTATAGCATAATTATCCCACAAACTAGTTAAATCCCAACCAACAGCGGTAAATCTCTCAAGTTGCCGCTCCCAAGGTGCAGGCTGGGCAATTTTGCATAAAACTGGTAATTCTGCCGGTGGGGCTAATTGTTGCATAATATCTGCCTCACGATGCTGCAATTGCTGGATGGCAAGATTTATATTATTAAATAAAACTGTATTATGACGTAAGTCAGCAATATATGTGCTTACTATTTCTCCTTGCTCTAAGATACCGTGCAAGATTTTGGATTCCGGTACAACCATATTACTATCAAGCAAATCTGCCAACGCTGTGGCAGCTAGCAGCCAAGTTGGCATATGGGGTAAATCTTCTGGAAGAGATACACTAAACTGTTGATTCGCATATTTATTCAGCAATCCCAAAATAGGATCTGGTTGTGTAACTCGCAAAATTGCCTCATCACAAAGAGTACGTCCATTTGCCTTAGGATGTTTAGCTTTATACAATAACCACATCTGCAGCTTAAATTTTACATCTGGCACACTCAATGAGGCTTGATCATTATAAGTATTTGCATAATCAAATTGCTCCAAGGGATCACGAATATACTCTATATATAAATCACTAAACTCCAAGTGAATACTGTATTCAATATTCAACAACTGCTGCCAATTACGTTGATCAAATTGCTGCCAATGCGCTACAAATTCTATAATACTAGCAAATCCATGTTGTAACTTAGCTAGCAATTCATGGTGTTGCAGTTCTATTTTGCGGTGCAACTCAGCAAAATGCCATTGGATAACTTTTTGTAGCAAAACTATTTCATGTAAAGTTTTGTCGACAGTGGTATTTGAAGGCGGAATATTTCTTTGTTTATTCTTGAGTAGTAACTTTCCTAGGGCTGTACAAATTGCTAATGGTAATGCGACACTAGCTCCTCCGGGTGCGGCCAATAACCCAGTATAAGTTTTTACACCATTAGTGACTGCAGTTCCTAATTTGCTCAAAAAACCATTGTTAGTTAAGCTTCCCAGATTGCTTAGCAAAATACCACTTGCTTCACTAAAGTTAACTGCTTGTAGATTACCTGTCTTCAATTCCGCATAAGACTGCTTTAGCGTAATTAAACACAAACCACTAACTGCTATTTTTTCTAGCGGTGGACAATCTATATCTTTTGCTAATTTTGCGATTATCCCACAAGTTGCAGCATAACGTTGATTACTATGTACAATCTGTAGCAACTCTTCATCGTATAATCCTACTTTTCTACTTTTGTCGCGCAACAACCGCGCTGTACTTTTTGCAAAAGGGATCTCTAAATTGGTTAATATGTCCTCTACAGAACAACTAACCTGTAATTTAGGCAAATGCAGTTGAGCTAGCCAATGTATATAATCAATAATGTTTGCAGCGCATGTTAGTTTGGTTTGCTTTAGTTCTAAGGCCATGATGCGCATAGCGTTTACTACTAAGTTGATACTCTGGGATGGATGTAAGTTTGGATTTTCTAGACTCAATAATGCAGGCACTACTGCACGTAATATAACCCCTGCTTTTTGTAATTCACCACATGCGAAAACGGTTCCACTATGTTCTACAATGCTAGTAAACATCTGAGCTTGTAACTTATCATGCAACTGTTCTTCAGCAGCAACTAATGTGCGTTGTAAATATTCGCTACCATCTGTAGGCAATTTACTGCGTATATGAGTGAGAATACCCTGTAGAGCTAATTCACGACGCTCAGTCTGCTGCCGAATATCAGCTATTTCTAAAACACTAGGCAATCGCTCACACATTAAGTCGCCCAAGGCACTTAACTCAGGATCTGCAAATTCACGTCTTAGCTCTGCACCAATACATACCGATAAATAAGCTGCGTCTGTCTGCTGGCTATAGTCTCTAATTAATTGATTTATTTTGCTTCGTTTACCTGGCCCAAACTCATTACGAATAGTACGGTCTAATATTGAGCCTTCTACCACAGGGATACCAAAATCTTTAAAAATCTGCCTAAGTACGGATACGCGTTGAGCAACTGACATTGAAGACTTGAACATCAAGTTAGACTAGTGCAGCGATTAATAAAATAATATACTTAAAATATTGAGATTATCTGCAAAGAAGATAATCATTATACTTTGATTAAATGAAGTTGCTTATTTTGACAGAAAATTCAACAGCAAATTTTTGTGATAGCAATAACAAGGATAAGTTATGCCATATGTAGTTACAGACAAACTTGATTTATATGCTTTATCTGATGATGAAAAGAAAAAAGTTACACATTTGCATCTTGCGTTTAATGATTTACACAGACATATAGCACAAAATCGCAAGAAACAAGATTTTCTCCATGCGCTAACTACATGCACCTCATTACGCTATCTTAATATACAAGATAATGATCTGTCAGCAGAAGAAATTGCAGAGATTAAGGAATCATGCACCAACCTACATGTGCAATATCATTGCTTTACAGGAAAGCAGTATATTAGTGCTGAGATGCAATCTATGCCCAAAGATGCATATCAATTATTAGACATAGCTAGACATTGGCAAAAACAATATCCACATATAGTAAAGTTTCACCGTGCGAATAAAGATCCCAGCAAAACATTACATTCCCTAACAGAAATGACGGTTAACTCACAATACTCTGTGTTAATTCTCCCTGACGGTAACCCGGTAATTTTGCTACGCACAAACATGTTATCACGTAAGTTTTCTGAATATAAGCAAGATCACGGCAATACAGCCACAGTCGCATTTGGTAAGTATGAGCCAAAGAATGATGCTGTAAGTATTAAAGTGGGTATTACACAATTTAAAGGTGCTACAAACCAATATATACCTATTGAAGTGGTTATAAAGTGTGCCTTTTCTACTTACGATAATAACTGCTTCACACGGGAAAGTATATTTACTCAAGCTGCGGATATACATATTGGGTTACAAAGACGTAATAGTTGGCATAGCAAGTCATTTGCTAAGGATTATATAATCTCAAGATTGACCTCTCAAGAAGATGCTCATGAATGGCTTAGTAAAAACGTTGATTTGCTCGAACTTAAGTCTCTTACACCAAATATTAAATATGCAATTTCGATGATTCTTGAAGTCATGCAAGCACATACTATGGGCTTTGCATTACTAGATGTCAAGCCAGAAAATTTTACCTTGGACGGATTTTATGCTAAGTTTATTGACTTTGGAAGTGCACACCTTTTCTCTGACCATCCAATACAACTAGCTGAAGAAACAAAAACGAGTAATAGATACGCATGCCAACAATTACTAGATGCATGCAGGCATAAAGTAAAAATTATAGTTAATGCACAGCTAGATCACTACGCACTAGCTATAGTGCTACGAGAATTCTTATACCCTTTTTCAATGTTGTTAAGCAGAAAATGGTATTTCCATAGGGAAGGATGCGCACACATAGACACCGCCTTAGACAGCCACTTTTTCGCTGGCATGCAAAAAAACATATCAGATCAGAAAACAATAGAAATGCTCCAACAATACATAAATGACTATCCAAAACACAATTTTTTAGAGTTTGCAAAGCATTTTTTTACTACATTTTCTGAGCTTGCATTACATGTGATTAAAATACGAGCAATTACTATAATTGATAGAATTAAGGGCTTAGCGCGAAATGTAGATTCTGTTATGGACTATTTACAGTCTAAACATTGCTTGAATGTAGACGGTATGATTGATGCTATGCAGGCTGACCAACCCTTAGCTAATTTTACAATCATTATCAATTGGCTTTGCAAGTTACAAATTACCGAAGTGTATTTAGTTCTTTATAGTAGTTCTACAGATTTATCATCTCTAAAGAAACTATGGGGGGCTCCAAATAAAGATATTAGTGAGCTTGATAAACCATACGAGCAGCACACTGAAGTTGAGAGCTATTTAAGAAAAAAATTGACTATTTAAAGAAGTTCCTGATTGATATTTGCTAACCAATTTTTTAGTGAACGCACCTCTACACCATCATAAAACTGCTCTTGGTGTAAATTTAATACTAATTGTATACATTTTTTTGGTGCGACAAATTTTTTAAAGTAATTAAAATTGTTAGATATAGTACTATCGCTAGTTTTTACTTCTATTAAGTAAATATTACTATCGATTTCGATATAAAAATCTATTTCTCTACCGTCTTTAGTACGGCAGTAGTTAAATTTAGTTTCTTTGCCTGCTATATCTTCTAAAAAACTTAATCTTTTTAAAATTGATATGGCAACAATATTTTCTAATTGTGCAGCAGAGTCCTTAACCGCTGCAATATCAAAGCAATAAAACTTAGGCTCTTTCAATAAACTTCTTGCAATATTATTGCTATAAGGCATTACCTTAAAAATAACATACATATTCTCTAGAATTTCACACCAGCGCTTAATTGTACTATGATCTTTATGCAAATCTCTTGCTAGATTGCTATAAGAAATACCAGAGCCAACCCGACCTTTAATTAATTCTGTCAATACCTCAATACTTTTTATATCTGCAACTGATTTGTCATCTATTAAGTCTTGTCGTAAAATTATATCAAAGTGGGTTCTACGCCAACGCTGGTAATACTCTCTACTGCCAGACAAATATGGCTCAGGAAATCCTCCACACTCAATCAGTGTATTAAAAACTTTGTCTACATCGTGTTCATGTAACTCTACTATTTCTGCTATGTCTAGCGGAAATAGTCTAAATTGAAAATATCTACCTGCTAAAGAGTCTCCGACTTTACGATAAGTATCTAATTTTGCGCTACCAGTAACAACTATTTTTTGTTGTAGTCCTTGTTTATCATATAACCCCTTTAAATACTTTTTCCAATCCTTATATTTATGAAATTCATCTAAAATTAACAATTTCTTACGCTTATCCCATGACATCTGATTAATAGTTACCACATCCTCTGCATAATCTAAATTCAGATACTCTACATCAGCCCCTAAAGCTTTGGCTAAAGTTGTTTTGCCACACTGCCGAGCTCCAGTGATTATTATGATTTTATGCTCCAGGTCCTGCTGTACATAGCTTGTTAAATATCGATTCATCTGACTATTTTAGCACTCACCCAAAAATAGTCAAGACTATTTTGGGATACACCCTGAAATGGTCTGAATTAAGTGATAAAAGACTACATACACCTAGTGCAAATTAGGTAATGTAAAATATGGAAAACATGGCTTCATACAAACTAAATGTACATCTCGAAGGCGCCGTCGGCGTGAATTTACTCACACCCGACCAGAGATTTGCGGCCCGGGAGCTGAAGAACTATATGGTCTGATATGCCTTAGAGCATCTTTAATCTCTTTCTTCTTCTCTTCTAAGTCATAATCCTGTTGTAAGCCAAGCCAAAATCCTGGACTAGTGCCAAAATACTTAGATAAGCGTAGATCTGTGTCTGCAGTTATAGCTCTCCTTTCAAGAACTATTTCATTTATTCTACGTGGAGGAACTCCAATTTCACGCGCAAGCTTATTTTGACTTAATTCCATTGGCATTAAGAATTCTTCTAATAATATTTCACCTGGATGTATATTTTTAAGTCCCAAGTTATTAACCTCAATGATAGTCTACAATTTCAACGTCTAAGGCTTCATCACGCCATAGAAAGCATATGCACCATTGGCTATTAATCCTAATGCTATACTGCCCCTTACGACTTCCCTTTAAAATTTCTAGCCTATTGCCAGGGGGTATTCTCATATCATCTATATTGTTTGCAGAATTTAGCATACGTAATTTTCTACGAGCTATATGCTGAATACTACGTGGCAACTTTTTAGAGACAAAGCCATCCCATATTTTTTGCGTCTCCTTACATCTAAATTTTATAGACATGTGTTTTTAATCATATATTATTTCTTACTATAACGCAATGCGTTATAATACACTAGATTATATCGAGTTACAATATAGTGACATTATATACATGGCAAAAACTACATGTACATCTCGAAGGCGCCGTCGGAGTTTATGTAGTAATAGAAGTGCTCGCCTTGACGATTCACATGCTCATCAAATACAAATGGATCAGAGTTTTGATCTAAATTGAGGGTCTTGCGCCAGCTAGCAGTGCTCATACCCATCGTCTGACAAATTAAAGCTCGTGCTACGGGGAAATTTTTTACATCGCGAATATACAATACAGTGGCATGTTGTCGATATGATGCATACTCATCACTCGCCAACTCACCCCCAGTCATTAAGAAACAAGAGAAAGGCATTTCGTTAACCAACTTTAATCCTTCGTGCTGGTCTATAACAATTGCTGGCATCAAAAATTTCTGCTTTGGAGCCATAGTAAATAGGCGCTCCAAGCTAGGATTAAATAAAAGGCGTCCACTACCCTGCTCGATAGAAATCATACCACCTTGTGGTATAGCTTCCTTGATTCTGGACACTATTAAGTCACTGTCATCGGGAGCCTTCACATTGGTTTCATCGGGCAAATTCGCATTTGCAAATACCATAGAAGCCGGAAACGCTAACAATATCAGTAATACTAGTTTCTTCATAGTTCGAGCCATTTGTTATGTTTATTACTATGTGCACTACATAGTATAAGCAAGAAATGGCCAAGAGGAAAATTATGAATGGTAAATACTAAGTCTATCCTGGACCGCCCATCCCAGGCTTATTAGTATTATGCTTCGCCTGTTCCTTAGCTTTTGCTTGCTCCTCTTGCAGTCGATTATTAGCACTAACTTGCGCTGCCTTGGCCACAGTATCATTTGCCGCGCCAATACCGTTAGTCTTAATGGCTTGAGCGTAATCCACAGCTGTAGGTCCACCCTCTTCTTTCCGCGCCTCTTTCTCCGCAGGTGACTGCATAACAATGGCAGCCTTTTCTGCCTGTAAGGATGATAAACCTCCATTTGCCGGCTGCATCAATTCATCACATTGTTCTCGATGCGCAACCGCTCTTTGATGCAAATGTGCAGCATTCTCAACTGGCTCAGGAGCGGCTTTTGCAACTGCTATCAAATCATTGCGATAAGAAGGATTTTGCTCAGGACCTGCAATAGCTAAAGCCTGTGCCACTGTATGCCGTTGCTCTTGTGGCACCTCTTGCAAAGCAGGAGTCTTAGCAATGCATTCTGCACGCTTTTCCCCATCTTGTAAATCTGCAGGAGAAATCTTTCCGTCCAGCGCTACTTTAGTTGCAGCACGTGCATCTTGTTCTGAACAACCATTATTTCGAAATGCCTGCTCAGTGTGCGCGCGAACCTGATCTTTAATAACTCTTTCCATAGTACTCATGCCTAAGCGACTAGCGCCAAGAGACTTACGTTTTTCTTCTAATGCTTCAGTTATGGCGTGCATGGGATCATTACCTTGCTTTTTGTTTAGCTCAATTAATGGTTGCATCTGCTCTAAATTGTGCATGAGTGCCTGCTGCTCACTCTTACTCATACGACTTATGTCGCTATATCCTAATGCATCAATAAAAGCATCCTGGGTTTTTATATCTCCTAAAGTTTGTAAAGCAGCTGTTAAAGTTTGACCTTTAGAATCTGTAACTTTATCAGGATCATTTCCACTTACCATTACTCCTCGTGCCCTTGTCATTACTACTTCTTTAAGATCAGTGGGGGCTTTGGCAATGCTGCGCGCAACAGCCCTCGCTCTGTCTGCAGTCTGACCCAATAGAGTTTTAGGTTTTTGTGCAAGTTTATTATCAATAGATTGGCGTAGAGCTTTAAGTCGTTGTAATTCTGCTTCTAGTTTTGCTCTATTCTCTGGTTTAATACCTTGATTTCTGAGTTGATTCTCAATATTGCTTATTTGCTTATCTAAAACTTTTGCAGCCTTCTCTAACCATTTTATTTTTGTGAGGCTATTTCCTCTTCTACTACCAAATTGCATCGCCTCTATTTGATCTGATTTTAAGCCACATATTTGCTGATCAGATAGTTTAGCTAAAACGTTGTTAACCCAACCAGATGATAGACGACCAAATTCCTCTGGAGATATTCTGCCTATACTTTCTGGTTTCATCAAACCCCATTGTTTCTTGGATAGAGAGCTTAGTTGCGTAGCAGATAATTCTGAAGTTTTCTGATTCAGCAATGTTGATAATTGCGCGTTTGAAAAACGTTGACGACCACCGCGATGATATACTCTATGGCCACTAAAACGTCTAGAGTTAATTTTCAATTGTGCAACTTCTTTAGGAGCAATGTGATTTACGTCTACCTGCGAAAGTTGCGCACGGGTCATATAGTTGAACTGTCTTCCTTCCATCTGTCCAATTTGTTGAGGAGTCAAGTCTGCTATTTGATCTACTCTAAAACAACGAATAGCTTTATTAGAGATACCTGACATTTGATCGGCTGGTATAGAGCTAACATATTTTAAATCTCTAACGCTACTGTTACGTACAGTCCATCTGCGAGCCAAACTATTAACTTGTTCTGCAGTCATCTCTCTAGTCTGCGCTTCTGTCACCAGCCGTATTTGCCATCCGCGGAATTTACCTATAGCAGGCCCTGCAATTTTTCCAAACTCTTCAGGATCTATTTCTGATATTTTCTCTCTAAGTGAACCAAATTGAGAAAATACCGTGCCACCATACATAGCACTGAACTGCTTTGCTTTCATACCTCTAATTTGAACAACTGTTAAATGCTCCACAAATCTTGCACCAAGTTGTGGGATCACTTCTGCAGATACTTTGGACATATCTAAGGCTTGCACACGCTCAAACATTTTTTGTTTAACACCAGGGAGTTGCATGCGTAACGGCATCAGGCCTCGAAGTTGCGTAGCAGACATTTCTGCTACCTGCTCAGGTCTAAAATCTCCAATTTGCTCTGGCTTCATCCTACGTAGTTGCTTTAGTTCTATTTGTCCTGCTACTCCATCGGCTAACTGTCCGACCTTAAGAGCATGCAATTGTGTAGAGCCTTTACCACGCCAACGCTTATTAACATTACGCCACTTCATTGGCGACAATGCATTCACTTGCGCAGCTGTCATATGCTGCACTTTATTGTTACCACCTAAACTTTGAATTTGTTGCGCACTCATACGCTGTATTTGCTTTGGCTCAATTGCTGCTATTGTTTCACCAGGTAAATTTTGGACATTCAAAGCGCGCAACTCTGGTGGATTTACCCAACGTCTATAAAGACTAGAGGTAGTTTTTGGTGATAAACCATTTACCTGCTCAGCTGTCATTTCAGATGCGTCTAATTTTCCTATTTGATCTGTATTCATACGCTGTAACTGAGTTACATGTATTTGTGCCACAACCCTAGGCCCGAGGTGTTCCACAGCTAAAGCTCGTAGTTGCCGTGGACCATAACGTGTGCGACTATATGAACTTAAAACAGTTTTAGGTGATAAAGCATTTACCTGCTCTGCACTCAGCTGTTGCACTTGTTCTGGTTGTAACCAACTAATTTGCTCAGCCCTTAAACGTCCAACTGTTTTATCGGGCACTGTACTAAAATCTAGATCTTGAATTTCTTCCTTACTTTTTAAATACCATGGTTTAATACGATCGGAGACTAGTTGTTCCTTACCTTTTGCTTCTTGAATAACATCTAGCTGTGTAGGCGGAGATGATGCATCATGGACATCAACTGTTTCCGATGATGATGCTAAACGAGGTGGACCGACTTGCACATCCTCAGGTGGTGTTGGTGCGGCAGGAGACGTCACTTCTTCAGGTTTTGGTCGGGTGGATACAGTGTCTACAGCACTTGAGATTGAGGGCTGAGTTTGTATTTCAGTAAGACCTAATGGTGTAGCCAATTCGTTTGCAGCAGCTATCAAACTTTTTCTTGCATTAAATATTGTGGTTCCAGCTTCTTTTTGATCTTGGCCTATTGTTTGATTTTGTTCAATCGAGTCATATCTTTTAGTTAGTTCTTGCTCTATTTCCTTAGCTTGTGTATGTATGTTTTTAGCTTGTTCTTTAGTTTTTTTTATTAAAATATCTTTAGATTCCCAATTAGGAAGTGTATCCAATTCATCTAGTACCTTTTTAAATTTAGCACATTGCGTAGCAATCTCCCCAGCCCGTGCTAGAAGAGTAGCAACACCGAATATTCCGCTCATCTATTGATCCCCACCTTCTTTAGGTAATTGCTGTAATAGTTTTATAATCTCTTCGTATTCAGGCATGCTGATACAGCACATTTCCACAGCTTCAGGATCGGCTTTGAGCAATTCACTAGCCACCTGAGTACTTAGTTCTAAATCTGCATGCTTACTCAAATCACCCTTTGCATGTGCTGCTTCTATAAGAAAGTGTATTTGTTGCGCTGTTTGATTTATTTCAGCGCCATTTTCCGGATCTTGTACTTGTCCAGCGAACAAGATAACTGTTTCATCAATTTTGTTCTCTAATTGTTCCTCGTTTAAGTTAGCAATTTCCTTAGGCACTGCGACACTCTGATCGATATTTACGACCTCCACAATTGTTTTACAAATTTCTGCAACCTGCTGCTCTATCTCTTTAATCCTTTCCTCAGATAATTCTATTTCACCAAAATTATCTAGATTTAGGCTTGCTAACGGATCATCTGTATTATCATCTTCTGAACCCATAGTATTCTCCTGGATAATACCCCAGCATACCCAGGGCTTTACCTACTATGTAAGACAATGTAGATGAGAAATAGTTCTAACAGTGTATATGCATAAAATCAAAATCTGTGCAAATTAGTATTCTGTCTCCTAATTTGCATGCATTGGGTAAATTTGATTACTTATTGTATGGAAAGACTAGACTTTATCCAAAGAATTAGCGCCAGCTTCGAGGTTCATCCAATTGTTGCCATTTTGGGTCCGCGCCAATGTGGCAAGACCACCATTGCCAGAAGATTTGCCGAACACAAAGCAATTAAGCCGGAAAACTATTTTGATCTAGAGGATCTCAGTTACCCCATGACGCTTGGCCACAGTAGAGACTGAATCTCTATCTGTCTCGCGTAAAATCCTGACTATTTGCTCTTCGTTGTAACGACTCTTCTTCATTTTTGCCCTCCTGCGAGGGGCATTATCTCTAATTGATGATGGTATGAAAATACCGGGGTAGGTCAACAATACTGGATCTTCAAGTAAAACTTCTGCATTTAATACAATTCTTTGGTACCTTTTTAATTCTTCTACAAATACGGGATATTCATATTGTAGAGTAGTAGGATCTATAGGTTTATTTTTACAAAATTGATCCATTGCAGTTATAAAGTCTAAGAATGACAAAGCGTAAATTACCTGTCTATTTGCATCCCTATTATGATTAAACAAATTAGATAAGTGCCCTAACACGCTGCTTTGCGCACTAAAATGACGATCAAATAATGACTAATAAATAGATGTTAGCTCTTCTGTCACCTCTTGATCAGTTCTATATATAGCGAAAACACTACTTTTTTACTTGTTCTTATCTGTGTTATTTTTGTTATATGCCAAGGGTATACTGTAAAGATGTTAATTAATAAAGCTTATCGATACAGATTAAAGCCAACACCTCTGCAAGTTGCACAGTTTGAGACATATGCTGGTCATTGTCGATTTTTGTGGAACAAGGTTTTGCATATGAATATTGAACGATTAAAAAATAAACAACATATTCTGTATTACCAAGAAATGGATTTTTTTAGTAAGTTGTGGAAACGCTCTGAAGAATATGGATTTCTTAAAGAATGCCCAGCTCATTGTCTACAACAGAAACTACGTGATTTAGAGCGTGCATTTAAAGATTGTTTTGATAAAAAACAACCTGGCAAAAGATTACCAACCAAGCGTAAAAAAAACTTGCACGATAGTTTTAGATTTCCAGAGCCAAAGCAGATTAAGTTAGACCATAATAGGATTAAATTACCCAAGCTTGGCTGGGTTACTTTCTTTCATAGTCAAAAGGTAGAAGGAACAATCAAGAACGTCACTATTACCAGGGAGGGTAACCACTGGTATGTCGCAATCTGTGTAACCGAGGTAATCAAGCTGCCTAAAGAATTACCGACATCAGCGATAGGGATAGATGTAGGGATTGCTAATTTTGCAAGCTTTTCAAGTGGACAACGTGTACTCCCGATTAATAGTGGCAGAGAGCATGCCAAGCGTCTTGCTATCTTGCAAAGACGCTTGGCTAAAAAAGTTAAATTTTCTAATAATTGGAAAAAAGTGCTAGTTAAAATACGTAAGTTGCATCAAAAGATTGCTTATACTAGACGTGATTTCCTCCATAAGCTCACCACCACTCTTAGCAAGAGCCACGCAATGGTAGTGATAGAAGCTTTGAAGATTAAAAACATGTCGAAATCAGCAGTAGGCACTATTGATGCTCCTGGTAGAAATGTTAAGGCTAAAGCTGGGTTGAACAAATCCATCTTAGACCAAGCATGGGGAGAGTTTAAGCGACAGCTTAAGTACAAGCTAGCATGGAGGGGTGGCATGTTAATTGAGGTGAACCCACGATATACTAGTCAAAAATGTTCAGGCTGTGGTTACACCAGCATTAGAAACCGTAAATCCCAGCAGAATTTTTGTTGTATGGCATGTCAATATCAAGAGCATGCTGACATTAATGCAGCAAAAAATATTTTAGCGGCAGGGCATGCCGTGATGGCGTGTGGAGCAAGCGAGTAGTTTGTAATTGTGGTAACACGAAAACAAACAATCGCGGCGATGAAGCAAGAACCTTCCAAGAGTGTTACTCGCGGGAATCTTCGGCATTTATGCCGGAGTGGATGTCGAAGGGGCATGAACTGATAAGTCTCCCCTAAAAACACATGCAAAATCCATGCTATGCTCTTCTATAGGTCTCCGTAGCAACTCAAGCGGATTGAAAGAAATTGGCACGAAGTTACACACTTGCGGAGCTGACCACAAAAACATAAAGGGTCGCCTAGTGTAATATAGTAAGTTCTTTTTTTCTTTTACCTTACTTTCAAGATCATAATTAGATTGATCTCGATACAAACTGGCACTAACTGTCGCATTTTGACTTATTCTCAGTTGTCCTCGATGATACATACTATCAGAGTGAGACCAATATGCATAAAAATCACCATTTTCTTCTACTGATATCACTACACATCTTATATCACGTGGTAAAAACTCAGACATAGCTCCATAGAAATCGAAGCATGTTTCTCGTGACAGCACTTCTATTCTAGCATCATCATAAAAATGATCATATGGAAATACCAAAACATCATTTGGCTTAAGCCACTCTCCAGACATATTTACTTCCCTGTATTAATGAAATAGATTAAATGATTATAATAACTACAAGTTGTAATTACAAAATTTTATTTAATAAGAGCCTAATCCATTTCTCATTCTTATTTCATTGCTTCCGTTACCAACTGACTGATTTTCTAATCGAGCTCTGGGTGTGCCTGCATCCAAAATACGTGCATTATGTTTAATACTAGTTAGCATTTTTATTACTCTATCAATGAATGAATTGGTAGAGCATCCCATATACCATAAAAATGTACTAGTCACGCTAGTCCATAACGATTGACGCTGCAAAAGCATTAACCCTTCGAATGTTTCCTTCCATGAACCGTTCTGTCCTACACCACTCTGCATGAAATATTTGAAAAGTTCATATTCATGCTTTGAAAAACAAAGATTATTTTTAGACCAGGGGTTTACAAATTCTTGTATCATACTATTTACATCTGTTATTGATGGCTCCCAAACACCAGACTTAATTAAGTCTTCCTTTACACTCTGATGTTCATGCATAAACTTAGCATACTGTTCGCTATTTGACACAAGCCGTGCTAGCGACGGAAATTTATTTATAAAGAAATCAACTAGTATATTTTTATCTTTTGCCTCCCTTACTTCAGTTTCCAGATTTAAAACTAAATTCCATAAATGAAATACATGCAATTGTATGACTCTGAGTAATAGTGGGCAACTCTTATCAAATTTATCTTTTTCATTTAACAAGGAATATCTGTCTGCTAGCCATTGTGCATTAGAGGTTAATATTTCAATCACATCAACACCATATTGTGATAAAGCCCAAATATCTTCTCGATCATCAAATTTGTTTAATACAGGGCAACGGTATAATACATTATATTCTTCCAGATTCAATTCTGTTGGTGTAAAGTTCCTCAAAAGCATAACCACAGCTAACAAATGCTTATATTCCATATTATTATTTAGTTGAAGCTTCTCGAATAAATACCGTTTTGAGCCTTCGATTCTAGACAAATATTCTCTAGGTGATTTAAGAAAATTTATTATACTTCTTGGGTCAATGTCAGGAGTTGAATCCCTGCGTATTGTACCTCCTGAATTTGTAGAGTTGGCAGTGGATGCAGATGATGAACTACCAGTTCTATATGTTTTTCTTGGATTCGGCATAATTGTACTACTATATTATAATTTTGGGAGAGGCAGTTTATAAGCAAACCAGGTGGATTTCAAGTTAAAGATACTTTATTTGATACGTTTTTTGCTGGCAGAGCAATCAATTGATAAATTACCACATTCAACTAAATCAAGTTCAGTGTATACTCATGTTTAAATGCGTAAACAGCTATTATTTGGTTATTATGCACCACATGTACGTGCTACTACTGGTTTTGCGTAGTAATAATACAAGATATAGAAGTTCAAATAGCCGGCAAATATAAGCCAATACAAATAAGGCATTAGTAATACACTTACTGCTTTGTATTGCTTACTACAGGTTAAAATGGTCAAGGAAGTGAATAGGACGATTAATACAATTAAAACAAACCCGAGAAATACTTGATGTAAATTAAAGAATACCGGGCTCCAAGCAAAATTTAAAACTAATTGCATGCTGAAAAATACTTTAGCTAACAAGATGTCTCTAGTCTGCGGAGCACTCCAAATAATCCACCCAGCAACTGCTATCAAGGCGTATAATACAGTCCAAGCAATTCCAAAAACATATCCAGGAGGTGTTAATGGGGATTTAGACAATTGTCTATACCAAGTGGATAGTTCTGTACTGGTAAGTTGACCAATAGCCACACCAATCAACTCAATACCAATAATCCACAAGAATAAGTGAAAATACTTTTTTTGCATGCCCTGCCCTAATATCGATACAGCAAATTTCTTAGCTACTTCTACAATATACTATAGGTAGTCAGATATTACAAAGTTAAACTCCTAAATATAACTTGTTGAGGTAAAATTTGCATTTAGTAAAACTATTTTCGTGCTTAGCCCTCACCCTTTTTGCCCTAGAAGCCTCCGCAGAAACAGGTGGCTCTCCTTGGATGTATAGCGTTAACGATTGGGTTAAGCAAAAACAAGTAGGAAATAGTGATTATCTAGGGTACACCGGTAAGACTACTGGTGTCTTAATCGGAATCGATAAATTTTGTCGTGGCGACGAGTTGGGCTTTGGCCTAGGGGCTACACAAACCAGGAATATAGAATACACTAACCGCGACTTTAATAACCGTATTTTTAGGTACCATGCTCTGGTATATGGTAAGCACAACTGGGAATGCCATAACTACCTTAAATGGTTGCTGTCTGCCAGTTACAACGAAACAGCAGCAGATATACCTATTTTTATTAATAGAGATGAAGTTATGGTCGCAACCAAATACCATGGCTATACCGTTGCTACCAACCTAGAACGCGGCAAAGGTTACCATTTCCTAGATCACTATGTGATAACACCCAGAACATATTTACAATATGTTCACTTAGATCAACCAACATACAAATTAATAAACAATAACAGTGCTTGGCGTCTAGATAATTTAACTAAAAATTACCTAACTATAGGCATAGGCGCAAATTTAAACTGGCCCACAGATGCATGGCGTTGCGTAGGTATGCGTGAACTTAGAATAGCATTTACTTATGATGCAGTTAGCAACACAGATGTAACAAATGCTAATTATGTAGCTACGCAATATGGTCTACTACCAGCATGTGCTGCCAAGCGTTATGCATTTATAACTGGAGCAAGTTTTACCTATGTGCTGTTTAAATGTTTGGATTTATCTCTAAGCTACGACTTCACTATACGATCAAAATTTACCGACAATATTATAGTTGCAAAACTTAAATATAGTTTGTATTAATTGTAAGCATTTATATGATTTAGTTTTAAAATTAACCAATAACAGACTAAATCAGAGTCTAGCGTTTATGCACAAAAAGTATTAAGCTGCTGCTAGTATGCAACGTTTACTACTTAACCGCCTATTGGTGATCGCCCATGACTTGTTGCTCATTCCATTAGCTTGGTTTGGGGCATACTGGCTACGTTTTAATTTAGAAAGCATTCCTTCTGAGTTTGTGCATCAATCATTTCAATTCTTCAATTATGCATTATTCGCACAGGGACTTAGCTACTTTTTTATAGGCTCGTATCGCAGCATGTGGGGTTTTGCATCCATGCATGATTTAGTTAAAATTATTAAGGCAGTAGTATTGGGCGGGCTGTTTCTATTAATTAGTTTGTATTTTAGTTCAGTTAGCCAAACCCTACCTAGATCTATCATCCCTCTATACATGATTTTGCTGGTAGCCAGTTTATCAACATCAAGACTTGCAATGCGCTGGTTAAGAGACTTGGTAATACGCCAACAACATGCAAGTGCAGAACGGGTTTTAATAGTTGGAGCTGGCACAGCTGCTGAAGGATTAATTCGCGACATGCTCCGCAGAAATATATACCGTCCACTGGCACTAGTTGATGATCAGAATAGTAAACAAGGGCAAGAAATTCATGGCATACCGGTTAAGGGTACAACTCAGGATATACCCCTTATTGTAAAATCTATGGGGATAGAATCTATTATCTTAGCAATCCCATCAGCAAAAAGCTCTGAAGTACGCGATATCATGCAAATATGTGAAAGCACTGGGTTAGTAGTACATACTTTGCCAACGCTTCAGCAAGTAGTTGCAGGCCAAGTCACAGTTGACTTGTTGCGCAAAGTATCATTGGAAGACTTACTTGGACGTGACCCAGTCAATCTAGATTGGCACAGTATACAAAAATCGATAAATTCACAAACAGTATTGGTAACTGGAGCTGGAGGGTCAATTGGATCTGAACTATGCCGACAAATATGTAAACTCAACCCCAAAGAACTAATTGCTATCGATAACTGTGAGTTTAATCTGTTTACCCTAGAGCAAGAATTAGAAAATGATTTTCCCAACCTGATCCTACACAAGTATCTAGTAGATATCAGAGATCAAATTGCAATCGAGCGTTTATTTGCGCAACATTTACCACAGGTAGTGTTCCATGCTGCTGCATACAAGCATGTGCCGCTACTACAACATCAAATTCGAGCTGCCATGAGTAATAACATTCTTGGCACACACATAGTAGCTACTGCAGCAAAGCGCTATGCAGCAGATAAATTTGTATTAATTTCTACTGACAAGGCTGTAAACCCTTGCAATATTATGGGAGCTAGCAAGCGTGCAGCAGAGGTAATCTGTCAAAGCCTACATGGACAAAGCAAGACTGCTTTTATTACGGTACGTTTTGGCAACGTATTAGGCTCTGCTGGCAGTGTAGTGCCAACATTTAAGCAGCAAATTGAACGTGGTGGTCCAGTGACCGTTACCCACCCAGAAATTACTAGATACTTCATGACTATCCCCGAAGCAACACAGCTTATTTTACAAGCAATGACTATAAGTACTGGTGGCGAGATTTTTGTGCTCGATATGGGCGAGCCAGTAAAAATCAAATCACTGGCAGAACATATGATAAAGTTAGCTGGTAAGCGCCCTGGGAGTGATATAGAAATCATTTACTCAGGCCTACGCCCAGGAGAAAAATTATATGAAGAGTTATTTTACGAACAAGAAGAATTATCAAAAACTGATCATGCAAAAATTCTACGTGCCTATCCTCATCAAATAACTTGGGATACTTTAGCACCTATTTTGCAAAAAGCAGATCTAGCTTGTAAGCAACATGAAAACAACTTAATGAATGAAATACTAAACCAACTAGTGCCAGAGCTTGCAGTTGCAGAAGTTTAGCTTACAGATTAAAAAAACTATATTAAGTAGCGCCACAAACACCAGTCTGATACCAACCTGCTGCTCCTCCTAAGATATCTACGCAATCACAGTTAGCTGGCAAATACTCAAATGGAATACTATTTGTAGGTAAAGTAACACCATTGGCATGCCCACAAACATACTCTAATATTCCATTATCATCTTCTCGGACACCTACTGCTTAAGATTGATAAGCTCCCCCTGTCACGGGAGCTGTAGCTGTCTCTAATGGCTCAACGTAATTAGGAATACCGGTTAATCCTTTCAGCACAAAAACTAAAACTATTCCTTTAGAATCAGTCGCTCTCCAAAAAGCTATGGATTTAACATAACCGTAATCTTGACTAGCATCTACTCTATTCCAGCCACCACCAGAGTAACTAGAACCATTAATTTCTATTGTTGCCGGAAATTCACCATTCTTAGAATATTCAATGGCCACGCCTTTGCTAAAGCGTCCGGGACCTGAATAGCATTCAGGACCTTTGTCCTAAGCACGTAGTTTTTATAGGCCGGGACTGCTACAGCTGACAATATTGCAACTATAGCTATTACAACCATCAATTCAATCAAGCTAAATCCACGCATATACACCCATAATTATGAGACAATATACTCGATTATAGAATACTCATTTCAATTTATCTGATTTACTTATACAAAATGCCATTACATGCTGTATACGGGATCATTTGCGCTACCCCTAAAGGTAGGCAGCACTTCTATAGATAAGTTTACTCGCATTACAGGATATCTATTACTGGTTTGATATAGATATTCATCAAAATCATACTCCGAGCCTGTGCTCTCATCACATTTCTCGATGCAAACGGCGGAAAAATCAAGGTTAAAGTCTCTTTTAGCCACATACCAATGCCCATGGTGACGTCTATCTCGCAACATTACATCTGGGTGCTTAGAGCGTAATAACTGCACAATGTTGCTTAAATCAGCAGCTGGCGCGTATCTACCAGTAACCTTCATAATATACTCATCTTGATTATTCAGAAAATTCTCTACTGCATAACGTATTATATGTGCTTCACCATAGCCTTTGCCACGTGCAGGAATATGTGGTAGTTTTTTTGAAATGTAAGTAATATTACCAGAATTTTCTAAGATATCAGCAAATGGATTGCCATAACCTGAACTCTCTATCGCAATTACTCTGTATGGTAACTCCGCCCACCTAGCCAAGCTCTGTCTATAATCTTTTATACGCGTATCAATGTCACAACGACGCGTCTTAATAGTCCCTGCCGGATCAATTGTCATTGTCAACAGCACTACAAAATTATTATCAGTCCATTGCTGGACTCTATGCTGTTGCCATTTAATCGCAGTGTAAGCGCCCACCAGCACAAAAATGACGACTAAAAACGCAACAAATGGTAGCATCTTTTTATTCATACAACCTACCAAGGTGTAAGCTATTTAAATCAGGATATCTTAGCAGCAAACAAATAGCAACTTAGTAAGATCAAGGGTATGAGTGCATATTTATTTGGGATTTTGTATTTGGTACACGCGTATATTAATACAAAAATCACTACCCAATTATTCAACTAACAAATAAATAAAAGAAATTTCCTTATTTGTTATTTCATTTTTATGCCAGGTATTGTTAATATTGCTTCTCGATATGGATTGGCGCCCTAGTTAACTACTGCGTGCGCCTTGATATAACGAATGGAGAGGTGGCCGAGTGGTTGAAGGCGCACGCCTGGAAAGTGTGTATACGTTAACGCGTATCGAGGGTTCGAATCCCTCTCTCTCCGCCAGTTCTTAATTCTCGAAAAGTTTTCGCAGGAATTTCTGAAGTTTTAAAGACGCCTCCAAACCTCAGTATTCATGGGCTTTAGCGAGTTTCAGTTACGCAACACATGCGTACCTAGAGAATCACAAAATTACCAAAAATACCCCAAATTCTCCCTTTTTGTTCTCCGTTTCTCCGTTACATGCGAACGTCGGCGCCGAAGGTACGCATCTATCAAACCCTTGATTTTACTGGGTTTTCTCGATTTTGCTGTTTTGAGGTTCGTTTTTGAAAAGTGGTATGCGGAGTACTCTCTTACAGAGCTATTCTCTATGCTTTAGGATAAACTTAGGATATAAACAGGATATTTACTTGAATATATCCTATAATTGAGATAAGATAGTAATACTCATCCTATCCATTGCTTTGTAAAATTAGGCATGTAACCAAGATAGGAGATTTTATAATGACTGAGCTTATGTATACAGAACACCCAGATTTATTTAAATTATCAGCGCAGGTAACCCAGCATGGGAGCGATGCTAAAGGCATGTATTTAGTTTTAAATCAAAGCCTCTTTTACCCTCAAGGCGGTGGCCAGCCAGCAGATCAAGGAAAAATAATAGCAGCCAATGCATGTTATGAAGTATTTGACGTGCGTAATGTGGATGGTGAGGTCAGACATTATATTACCTGCAACAATACACCTATTCATCCAGTTGATGCTGTAACAATAAAAATTGATAAAGAAAGACGCGTACTTAATTCTAAGTATCATACAGCAGGACACCTTATCGCTGCAGTAGTAGAAAAAGAAAATCCAGAGCTAAAAGCGATCAAAGGCCATCAATTTCCAAGAGAAGCCTATGTTGAATTCGGTAGTACTGTTAGTGATGCAGATAATTTTATGGCTCAAATCAATTCACGAGTGTCAAAGTGTATTGCAAGTAAAGCTACCGTAAGAACAGAAGAGCTTAATGCAGACGATACAGCTATAATAGCTCAAGATTTACCTTATGAACTTCCAAAGAATAAATCTCTCAGAGTTTGCCATATTGAAGGCTTTTCTCCTGTTCCTTGTGGAGGCACCCATGTAAACACACTGGAAGATATTTCTTCTTTTGCAATAAAAAAATGCAAAAGTAAAAAAGGTAAGACCAGGATATATTATGAGGTTGAATAAATGATATCATTTAGGCAATTGTATGATCCAAGTACAGGAACCCACTACCTTTTAGACAGTAAAGCTCTTGTCTTTAGAATTTCTTCTGATGAAGTTAACAAAGAAACAAGGTTAAAACCACATTTTGCACAAATATTATCCGCCTTATTTTCAGGACACCCAGGGCCAGCTTCTTATGAAGAAATCACCAATATTTTAAAACATAACCAACTTGCCTGTCCTGATGCAACGAGATTACATCGAAAAGTTTCAGAATTACGAGTTTTTTTAGCAAAATTCCATCCTGGTCTAGATCAGTTGATTTGTAATACCAGAGGTATTGGTTATAGCCTGCCTTTGCATTTCAAAGATCCAGAAACAAATGAACTGAGCCACAACTATAAAATCAGTAATAAAAAAATTCAGGATGCACTTTCATGTGTTGAAGAATATGCAAGAGAATCAATTGAATTAAGCAAGAAATGTAGCATTACAAAAGCAGATGATGGCTTTGTTTTGCAGAGAAAACCTGTTCATACAAATCTGGAACATTTGTTAGAAAATTATGAAAAGCAGAAAAAGAAAATCTATGCAGAACTGAGGCTACATTCTGCTGATTTTACTTATATTCGCCTTGAATTTATTCTAGCCAAATTAAAAACATACTTAGGTCTTGCTAGAATTAGCGAATTTTCAATTACTAAAGATCAGTGGTTAGAGTGGCATGAGACTGAAATTAAACAAACGCTAGGTGAGCTTATTTATCAAATTAAACAGGCGGAACAAGCTATATGAACATTATCAGTAAACATTTAGGAGTCTTATGATTGCGACTATAAAAGATAAAAAATTTTATTTGCTGTGGCTAGCTTCAGTTTTAGGAGCTATTGCATGGGCACAAACCGGAATGGACTATTATCGATTTTGCATCCAATGGTAACCAGGTTAACATCTGTGCTAAATGTCCGCAAAAATCAGTATTTATTGCCAATGCGCTCATCAGCGATTATTTTGGCAAAGAGCTAAGATTTGTTGATACTGGTGATGTGAATTTTAGCAAGCAGGTTGAGCGTTTCATTCGCCATAGTGCAGCACATCAGCCTAATGAAATTAAATTATTTGAAATCAGGTTTCGATCGCAATATTTGCACAACAATACCGAGATTGTGATCAGCACCTGCCCGCATGATTCTATTGCTGAGGATTTGCAAGCGATTCAAGCGGCGGTTGGTGATATTTTAGCGGATATTACTGCGGTGGATTCTATCAAAGTCTTGTATAAAAATAAGCGCATTACTCTGTATTTTAGGTGTTTGGATGAGGGATGCGATCATATCCGCATCTGTTATTCAGAGCATGTGCTGGATAAAAATGCTAGGGAAGCTTTTAAATCATGGATGAGGACAACATATGGGCTTAAAGTATTACCAAAAGCAAGGTGCTGCTACTGATGCTATTAAAGCATTAATTATGCACCAAGGGTCGTGGGTAGATTTAAATCAGGAATATCAAAATGCGTTGATGTTTTTGCAAGAAAATAATTTCGTAAGCTCGCATTCTAGCTGCTTTGTTAAATGCTACAATCAGCGGGATGCAATGGATTTAAAATTTGTCAGCAACCATGACTGTCATAATCAAATTTATATTGAGCCTGATTTTGATGAGGATTGTGACGATTTGGTTTGTGATAGCTGTGGCCGGTATATTCTGCCCAATACCCATAGAAAGCAGCGATTTATTGAAACCTCCGTAGAGCTCAACTACAAAGCTTTTGAGAATTTTATCGAAGATAGTATGCGCCAACAAGAAATAGCCTTTCACAGGCTATCTACAGGCATTTATGCTGTTATGAGCACGCATGGTCTTGCAACTATTGTGGTGATGGATCTATGCAATGACTATCGCTATTTAACAGTGGATAAGCTAAAGGCTAGCCCAACATTGTTGTTGAATATCCGAGACAAATTGCCTAAAGCCGGTCTAGAGGTGCAACGTCTATCGGTTGCTGATTTTGTTGTGATGCCAGAAATCTTAGCAGATAGTATTATGGCAATTTGCAAACAAGGCGTTGCTGATAATCTACCAAACCAATCAGCCAGCATATTGCCATTTCCTGCGATTAACTTGGCAGCGCCAAAGCCTGCATCAGAAGAAAAATACCTGGAAATTAAGATTAATGATGCCGGTGTTAGTATTAACGATATTGTGGTTGTTGGCAGGCAAGCCAGTTCTCGATTATTGATTTTTCGTTTGCTGCTAGAGCAATATTGGCAGGATTTTGAGGTAGCTAAACCGCCAGAGCAACATAGTTTTCTCAACATGAATCAGCTATCAGATTTAATGGAGCCACATGTTGATATGGTTAATGATTTAGAACAACAAATCAGACGGCCATTAAATAAAATGCAAAAAGTAATCCAAGAAACGTTGGCTAAAGAGTTGGGTTTGCCCATCCAGCGTCATGATGTCATTGAAATACGCGGCTGGCCAGGCTGTAATAACAAACAAGAATTTGGTTATCGCTTAAACCCGCATACCTTACTTTTTAGAAAGTGAAGCAGCATCTAGCCACTTTTGCTCTTTACTATCACTACTGGTTGTTTTGATCAGCAACCCTTCAGCAAGCAATTCATTAGCCAATGCCTCTATCTTATGACGACTCAAAGTATGTAACTCTATCGGCAAGCGTGCACGCTGCTTAAAGAGCCCAGGCTCACCTGTATGCGTAAATGGTACGCCATCACTTGCAGCATCTTTAATCGCCTCAATCAAGGTTTGCTTTAAATAGTTAGGAGAAAAACCACCTGTTGGAACAAAAACACCATCTTGCCATTCTAGATTTAGATCTTCTTGCATAGGGCCATAGTTTGATTTTTTACGGCTTAAAATTCTAGTGTTGCCATTTTCCTGATTAGAGGCTCTGGAGAAATACCAGCGCGATCTCACTGTATTATTCCAAGCGGTAGAGCCACCTGTGCCGGTTTTACGCTGAATACCAGAATCTGATGGATGAGCACAAAGCAAAACAGCACCATTAATGGCGCGGGCAATACGAGCACAGCAATTTTGCACAAACTGGCGAACTTGAGAGCGGTTATTTTCATTGCCGCCAAATAAATCAGCAACCGTATCTAAAATCACCAAATCTGGTTTGAAAGATTTAATATCTTCTAGTAATTCTTGATAAAACATCGTGAGCTGACCTGCATCTTTGCCATCGAAAATCATCAATAAATTATCAGAACCGACTCTTGAGATCATACGTAAATTGTCTGTTAAATCTGACATTTCCACATCAAAATAGCTGTTGATTGCATGTTGCCTACGCCATAATTCTTGCTCGTCATCTTCACAAAGCAGAGCATAAACTTTTGCTTTTTGGATGGGTAAATTAAGCCAAGGCGAACCTGTTGCAACGGCTGTCATTAGTTGTTGTGATAGCAGAGATTTGCCAACGCCACCATCGCCATAAATGGCAGTCACATAACCTTTAGGCAGCCACTCTTTAATCACCCAATTACGCTCTGGCGGCAGTGCTTGCCAGTTACAAAGATCGATCGCTTCAATGTTAGATCGTTTTATTACCTCTTTTTTGCTGGTGCGGATAAATTCTCTTAGATTTAATTTTTCAGCTAATGCATCAGCTGCATCCCAGCCTTTAGGTTTATCGGTAGGCGGCAGGATAATAGCAATTGATGCAACATGTGGTTTAAAAATTCAGCTAATTGTTTGGCGTAAGCAATACCAGGCTCATCATTATCAGGCCAGATGGTTATATGCTTTTTATAAAGAGGCCGCCAATCGGTTTTATCTAATGGCGCATTAGCACCAAACATTGCGGTGTTTGCAGTAATGCCTGATTTAATTAAAGCATCTGCTGATTTTTCACCTTCAACAATCATGATGTTTCTGGATTTGATGATATTGGGGATATTATAAAGTGGCCTGATATCAGGTGCGCGGTGGCTACAGCTTTTCACATCCCAGGGGCGATATTGTTTGCCTCGTTTGGTTTCATAGCGGTACACGCAGGCTATAATCTTTTCATTTTCATCATAGTAATCCCAGCGCGCTGTTGGTTGTCCTAATAAATTATCTTGGCATAAATCTTTTAAATCATTGCTGTCATATTCTTGCAGCCGTTCTCTTATTTCTCTGTCTTCTTGGTAAGTACGCGTTCTAATGCCAAGCCAATCCGACATGTCGTTAATAAGTTCAGGGAAATCATATTTGGTATCACGCCCGGTAACCGCTGCCCAAAGTCCAATAATGTCACCACCTTCGCCAGTTGCAAAATCATGCCACATACCAGCCTTATCATCAGAGATATCAATGACTAAGCTTTCGCCCATATTGCCTCTGATATCACCTACATAAAATTTGTTGTTTTTAAAAACCCCGCCTGGTAGTAGATAAGATAGTACCCCACTTAAATTGCTAATCAAACGTGCTTTTATTTCAGAGGTAGATTCTGAATGACCCATCATTTGAGATACATATTGTGGTGCTGCTTTGTTGAGATCAAACCACTCCTTAAAATCAATAATATTGTCTGTCATTTTTGTTGCTCCCAACAGGTTTTATTAAAGCGGCACATCTTGCAGATGAAATAATTTGGATCATTAGCAAGACGCGGTAAAAATTCTTTAGCGTTACTGGCCTTTAAAATATGTACGGCTCTATCAGAATATTTTTGCTCAACTTGAGCATCAAATGCGATCCATTCATGATGCATCTCAGCGCTATCTTTGTTTAACACTGTAATTAGTGCCGGATTTTCATCTAAGCGCATATAGGCCATGTATAATTGGACTTGGGCAAAATAATGAGGGTGTGATAAGGCAATGCCACGGCTTACACAATCGCGCCAATATTTGTTATTCATGGTTTTACATTCCCAAAGCGCAGGATAAGAAAAGCCATCAGGGCCACTAAGTAATACACCATCTATGTGGCCAGCTATTTTGCCATCGAACGGTGTAATATACCTAAACCAGTTGGGATTGGATTTCATATTTCCCACCCAGTTTGGAGAGCACTATATTGAGGGAAACTAACCTCCGCCAGTTTTTCATTCTCGAAAAGAGAGTTTAAGCTACACAACACATGCGTACTTAGAGAATCGCAAAATCACCAAAAATACCCCAAATTCTCCTATTTTACTCTCCGTTTCTACGTTACATGCGAACGTCGGTGCCGAAGGCACGCATCTATCAACCCCTTGATTTTACTGGGTTTTTGCAATTTAGGCATTTTGAGGTTCGTTTTTGGCTGGTGATGTACATGACAGGTGTCTACTTTTAACTGGGTTCACTAATGGGGGCTTTACACTGTCAGTATCTTGCAGTATTCGCCAATGGTACATAATTGGAAAATTAGGACATTGGCCAGTTATCACCCAATTGGTTGTCATGACATGCGCAGCTAATTCCCGCCAGGCTCAAAAGCCAGTTGAGCCAATACCGTATTGATAACACATTGGTAGATTAAAAATATTGGCAGTAGACATATAATTTTCTGGCTGTAATTCTAAGTCTGTGATTGGTACTTTCTTTACAAAAATAGGTGTTTTATCTACCTCTATCTGTAATGAAGTACCACCAATACCTTTATGCATTGCTTTGCCATCAGCAAGCATTTGTTCTAGCTGTTTATTGCTCATGCAGGCTAATGCACTAGATATCCTGCTGTATGTTTGCTGTCTTTTAGTTAACTGGTTCATCTTTGTGCTATGCCGATATTATGCTTATAAAATGCTATTAAATGGTTCATATTATTCTTCCTCAACATCAGCATGAATTTTTGCTGGTTCTTCTAATATGGATAATATTTCTGTAGCGCAATAAACTTTATCACGCTTGCCATCATTGACTTGGCTAATAATATTCTCGCCTAACAGTTTGCGAACACCACGTTCAGCCGTGCTATAAGCAATCTCAAGCTCTTCAGCTATTTTTTTGATGGTTAGGTATGGATTAACTGCAAAATGATCAACAATGTCTACAGGAACGCTAGATGAACCGCTTGCAACTTGCAGCTTCCATTTATTAAGTAGGTTATTAATCCTTTCAGCACGCGATAGAGCATCTTCTGATTGCACAGCGACGCCATTTAGAAAATAAATTAACCAGTCCTGCCAAGTGTTGTTGCTGCTTACGTTAAATAGTTGCCTGTAATATTCATCCCGTGTTGCCTCAAAAAATGCACTTAAATAAAGCAGTGGCGATGGCAATATCTTTTGCTCAATTAAAAGCAATGTAATCAGCAAACGCCCAACTCTACCATTGCCATCTAAAAATGGATGGATTGTTTCAAATTGGTAATGGCACAGCGCTATATGAATTAGAGCTGGTAATTGACGATCGTGTAAAAACTTTTCTAGATCACCCAAACAATCGGCTAAATTATCTGTTGGTGGTGGCACAAACTTGGCTGTATTTAATGTGCAACCAGGAGAGCCAATCCAGTTTTGTGTTTTTCTAAATTCACCAGGCGTGGCATGTGAGCCTCTAACACCTTGCATCAATTGCTCATGAATTTCTTTTATTAACCGTAATGACAGCGGTAGATCATCAAGGCGCTTCAACCCAAAATATAAAGCAGTAATGTAGTTCTGTACTTCCTGCAAATCATCTGGATTCTGATTAACGGATACGCCTGCATTGTGTGCTAAAATTTCACCGATTGTAGCGTGGGTGCCTTCTATCTTGCTGGACAACACGGCCTCACGAGTAATGAATGGGCGCATTAGCAGATGAGGGTTAGGTAATTTGCTACCTTCTCGAGCTAGCTTACCCAGCAAGTAATCAGCACGCGATAGTGTTCTTACCAATTGGTTGGTCCATTCTATTGCCGGAGGTAGTGGATTAGGCACATAGGCAATATAACCCTTGGGTGATTTAATCACTTTGCCTGATAATGATTGTTGTATATCCATGCTTTAAACCTCTTGATTTCTAGACTTAAGTATAGCCTTTATTCTCGATAAAATTAATATTCGATAATAAGTCAAGTTTTTAATTCCAAAGGTGAGAATAAGATTGAAGAATGTTATCATATTTTATGTAAATCGATAATAGGGATAAAAGTTATCACCGCTCTTAGAATTAATAGCTGTCGATATTATCGATTATAGAACATTTCGATAATAAGGCCAACTGTAGAAATTATGTGCTCCAGGTAGCACTAAAATGTCGTTTTTCGTGATTTAAAGGTGTCGCTAAGCACATTATGTATTGCATCTCCATGCCCCTAAAGTTAGCGATTTCCTAACTTTAAGGACACGCTGAACATAAAACATGGACAAAATAGGAAAGCTTAGAGATAAAGCTAGTTTAGAATTTTTCATATTTAGGTACTACTGCTTGGATTAAAAATGTTGTTACCAAGACAATTTTTACGTAAAGTAGGATGAAAATAGTGAATCGGTTTTTAAGGGGGGCACTTACAGATGCTTGCCTATGAAATCAATAACTCTGTTAAAGCGCTCTTTGTAACTCATAATAACCATAATTCTTTGTCTACCCATTCACAATTACAAGAATATAGTCAATCCAGGTTTTACGCTTGATCACTCTTGCTAAAATAGGCATAAATATAATATGTCCTAAAAGTGATGATATTTGCCACTTTTAGGACATACCATGTTTTCAGAATATATTCAGCAACTAAGAGCTAGCGGTAGGCGGCATTTCACCTCTGAAGAAATACGTGCAGAATTACAGCTATCTGATAGTTCTGCTAGATCTGGCTTGTATAGATTAAAAAGAGATAAGAAGCTTATAAGCCCCGTCAATGGACTATATGTCATCGTCCGACCTGAATATCAATCTTACGGTTTAATCCCTGCAGAAGAGCTAGTGCCGATCATAATGCAACATCTGCAGACTGATTATTATGTAGGGTTGCTCAGCGCTGGATTATTCTATGGTGCAATTAAACAAAGATACTTTGCTGCTTGGAAAAGATAGCTGGGCTGATGGCCATTACGGCAATTATGCTAATAGCAGAGTTATGCTTAATGATAGTCGCATGATCCAAGAACTTAGAGAAGGTAACGTCATTGGTAAATACCAGCTCCTAGATGCTATGCAAAAATTAGCTGATTAAGCACGCTAAATGTAAATAATATAAAATACTCGCTCCGTGTAAAAAAAAATTACATAGATGCATACTCGGCATTACCATGTTAAGATAAACCTTTAAGATACGATACCAAAATAGCATGACAGACAAAAAAATATTTTGTAATCTCGCAGCAACAACTCTTGCAGTAACTATACTCTTTGTCTGCTCACAAATAACAATTCCTGTAAAACCAATCCCGTTTACCATGCAAACTTTTGCTGTCATGTTAATTAGTTTAACATTCAGTCCTTTGCAAGCTATTTCAGCTGTTATTATCTATTTATTTTGTGGGGCGGTAGGATTACCAGTTCTTGCTAACTTTAGTTACGGTCTTAAATCCTTAACTGGATTCAGTGGGGGATATTTGTGGGGGTTTTTGTTTGCTACGGTAGTTATGAGCTTACTTAGAAGGAATATGGATAAAAACATTTTTTTGATAGCTGCTAATTGTATAATTGGTACCATGTTGATATGCGCATGTGGTGTATTGCGCTTAAGCTTGTCTTTAGGTTTGCCGCAAGCACTAAAGTTAGGTCTATACCCTTTTATAGTACCGGCCATATACAAAGTTGGTCTAGTAGTTATATGTATATTAATATGCCAACATCTTGTGCAATTAAATATATTTAGACTATCTGCCCAACGCTAGCACATCGCAAGCAAACCGTCTGCAAACAATTTCTTTGAAATTACTAGAATTTTCACATGTTTTGTCTAATATAAAAATATGTGGGTAATTATCCTGCATAAAAAAGGGACATTCCCCATCTAATAATAAGGAAACAAATGACTGGCAACACAGTAGAAGTTATTACTTTTAGGACTACCAGGAATGATCATCCGTACTGGTTTCCGATTGAGGCGCTACTAACAGGCACAAGCGTCGGTCATATTGCTTTGCGCTTTAAATTTAACAACCCTACACTATATGACAAATATATTCGTGATGTGGAAGAAATACCAAAGACAATTAACAAGTTTGGCCAAGAAGTATATTTAAGTTTCTGGCCACATGAGCAACATAGCAAACTAGAAGACCATAAATTTGACTGTGAAACTTCAGCAAATTATAGTCCCTTTGAATACTGCGCCAGTTTTAAAAAATATTTAAATCCCCCGCGTAAGATACTAAGATCATATCTACCACTATTTGATAGGTTGTCATATAGTGTTGTCACACTACCACCAGCATTAATTATACATTTAACTCCTTTGAAACATACATATGGGGTTCGCGCCTACAACTTAGCTTGTTTATACGCAAAATTCTACGATAAATGGCGTAGGGCTACTGTAGCGGAACAAAATGCAGAAATAATATATTCCCCTACAGCAAATAAAATGAGTTGTTTTAAAAAATACACCAACACAGTTAATACATGTTTAATTTTTGTAAGAATGCTACTAAAACAAGCAGCACCTGAATTTGAATCATTTGTAACCTACGGTAGCCCAGAAGTAGACAAAATTGCATTGCCACTGACAGATGATGAGTTAGAACGAATGCTAGATTTTATACGTCATGTAGCAGAGAATCCAAATCACTACCCATATAATATTTTTCGTACAAACTGTGCATATATTAGTCTTCGTACTCTTATGCATGGGTTCTACGATCATTTATCATTTCACCATCTAATGCATAATATTGGTATTACAATTACTCCAACCTACTTGATGCAGACTTTAGAAACAACATTATCTGCAATTGCTAGACAGGCTGTTAAACCTGGGGATTCTATACCAAACAAAGATATCACTGAAGGCGGTGCAGATAATAAAGAGTGGGTTATGATTTCAAAGTCACCAGGTTTATCATTTTGATTTATTAATGCTGGTCTTACCCCAGCATATCCTGGTTGCAGAAAATCCTCTTGTACTTTTGGCCAATAGCGTTTAATCGCTTTAGTAAAGACAGTTTTTTTAGCTGAATCTACGGTATAGTCAATCTCTGGAACCAATTCTACGTCGGGCCCGAATCGCAACTGCCCTGCCAAATCTACAGTGCTATGTATACCTAACCCACCTGTAACTGGAACTGGATAAATTAAATGTTTAAAAGGATTAGCAGCGGAATAGGTAAAGTAGCTGCCTTTACGATAAGAAGTATCGTATATCTCTTGTGGGCCAATACCATCTATACTATATGCAACTTTAGATGCATATAACCCCGCAGAGTTAATTACCGTTACGGCATGCAAATCCATAGTCTCACCTTGCGACTCTACTCGAAGATGCACATGCTTATCTTTTATAGCGCCACTAAGCACTTTACTATTAAGTGCTAACATTGCTCCGTATGATTCTGCATCACCCAATAGAGAGAGCATTAAATTGTGGCTGTCTATGATACCGGTAGAAGGACTAAATAAAGCAGCTTCTGTTGATAACTCTGGCTCTAGCTCTAGTACTTGTTCTCTAGATAACATTTGCAAATCAGTTACGCCATTTGTAGCTGCACTTGATTTTATATTACTCAATTTTGCAACTTCGTCTTTATTAGTCGCAACTATTAGCTTACCTGTTTGTCTATATGGAATATGCTTATTATCGCAATACTCATACAATAGTTTCTTACCAGCAACACATAGTTTAGCTTTATTAGAGTCCTTAGGGTAATAAATACCAGCATGAATAACCTCACTGTTGCGTGAGCTAGTTTCACTACCAAAGCTATCCTGTGCCTCTAAGATTACAACTTCTTTGCCTTGAGCGGCTAAAGCCCGAGCACACGCTAGCCCAACAACTCCAGCACCAACGACAACTACTTCTACTGTATCTATGACTTAATCCCTATACCTTTATGCATCATCCACCAACAACAAGCAAAAAAACCAACCATTGACAGAAATAAAATACTCAAGGCAAAACTAATGTTTACATCTGACTGGCCTAATAAGCCCCATCTAAATCCATTAACCATATATATTACTGGATTAAATCTACTAAGCCCTTGCCAAAAAGGTGGTAATAAGTCTATAGAATAAAATACACCCCCCAAATAAGTCAGTGGGGTCAACACAAATAAAGGGACTATAGATATATCATCAAATTTTTTTGCTAACATACCATTAATATAACCTGCAAAGGCAAACAACATTGCAGTTAATAAGCCAACTGCTATAATAGACCACCAATTATATACGGTAATTTTTCCAAAAAATAATGACACCCCAGCTACAATTATCCCGACTAAAACACCACGCAATACACCACCAGCAACATACCCAAGAATAATCACGTAATGTGGCATAGGGGCTACTAGCATTTCTTCTATATTTTTTTGGAATTTATTACCAAAAACAGAAGAGCATACATTTAAGTAAGAATTAGTTATTATCGCCATCATCACTAAACCAGGTACAATATAGTTAATGTATGGTACACCTTTCATATCACCAATACGCGCACCAATAATATCGCCAAAAATAACAAAATAAAGACTAATAGTTATTGCTGAAGGCAACAAAGTCTGTGGCCATATTCTTAGAACTCGTACTACTTCCCGATAAAACAAAGTGGTAAAACTTATCCAATTTTTTTTAAGCCTCAAGATTTACCCCCACTCTAGCTAAAAACAATTCTTCTAAGCGGTTAGATTTGTTACGCATACTCACTATCTGTATACCTTTATTTGATAATTGTGCAAAAATTGTATTCACTGTGATAGATTTTGGAAAAGTAACCTCTAATGTGCGTGAATCTATTAAAGACATGCTAACATTTTCTAATACAGGCAAATCACAAGTAACAGTATCATGCTGCAGATCTAAGACTAGACTTTCGCTTTGCAATTGCTGAATTAAATGCTTTATTTTTGTGCGTTCTACAATTGTGCCTTTATCAACAATTGCTATGCCATCACACAAATACTCTGCTTCTTCCAAGTAATGGGTAGTCAAAATAATTGTAGTGCCTTGTTGGTTGATATTTTGTAAAAAATCCCAAGTAGCTCTTCGCAACTCTATATCAACACCTGCAGTAGGCTCATCTAAGATAAGCATCTTTGGTTCATGAATTAATGCTCTGGCAATCATTAAACGGCGCTTCATGCCACCAGACAAAGAGCGCGACACTTCATTGCGTTTTTCCCACAAACCAAGCTGTGTTAAATATTTCTCCGCCCGTTGTTTGGCAACTCTACGCGATAAACCATAAAATCCACCCTGGTTAATCACAATATCTTTTACTTTCTCAAATTGATTAAAGTTTAACTCTTGAGGCACTAAGCCCATACATGTTTTGGCCTCGATAAGATTTGTATCTAAATCATAGCCAAAAACCTTAACGCTCCCTGAGGTTTTGTTAACCAATGAACTTACAATACCAATTGTTGAAGACTTACCTGCACCATTTGGGCCCAATAAAGCAAAGAAGTCACCCTGCTCTACCTGTAAGTCGATATTATCCACGGCAACCACACCATTTGCGTAGGTTTTACATAATTTTTGTATCTCAAGTGCCAGCATCAGTATCCCATAAGTGTTACAATGCAAAGATGCATAAATTCTTTATTTACACGCTCATACTATATCTTACTGGATCAGGGTGGCTATGTTCAAACTGCTGCGCAGAAGCAGCCCCACTACAAATAGCTGTAGTCGGTCCATTTAGTGGCGCATATTCTGCCTATGGAAGTCAGCTACTTGCTGGGGCTATGCAAGCTGCAATAGATATTAACAACCAGGGAGGCATCAACAATGTAGAAATTGAAATAATGCCCCTTGATGATCAATGTGACCCAGATATGGCAATAGCTCGCGCAGATGAAATAATTCGTAGTAACAAGTACCATGCAGTAATAGGGCATGTTTGCTCATCAGCAAGTTTAGCTACAGCAAAAGTATATGCCCAGCAAAACATATTAGTAGTAAGCCCCACCGCCACAAATCCTAAGCTAACACAAAATCATATAAACACTTTTTTCAGAATAAGTGGTAATGATTTGCAGCAAAGTGTAACTGCAGCAGAGTTTATCGCCAAGAAATTAGGTAGCAAGCGTATAGCTGTGTTGCATGATAATGAGCTTTACAGCAAAGAATTAGCTGACTTAGTTGCAGAGCATCTAATTCATCTAGAGACGACTCCAGCTATGTATCAGACAGTAGCTAGGGGGACACGTAATTTTACAAATTTAATTAAAAAGATGGCTAATCTAGATGTTGATGCAATATATTTTGCAGGTCTATACCCAGAGGTAGCAGCATTAGCAAATGCTTTAAATACTCTACAAATGCAAATCCCTCTTATCTCTGCAGATGCTATAGCTTTAGAACAATTTGCAGCAGAACTTAATTCTACAGAGTCTGCTAATAATGTAATGTTAACCTTTGCAACAGATCCTAACCAACTAGTATCTAGCCGTAACTTATTACAAGCTATGCAGGAGAATAATTTTTCTACTACAGGTTATGCACTATATGCCTATGCCTCAGTACAGGTAATTGCGAATGCAATGCAGAACACAAATAAACTGGAAGGTAAAGATTTGGCTAATTGGTTACATCATCATCCAGTAGATACAGTGCTAGGAAAAAAATCTTGGGATACTAATGGTGATATTACTGATCACGAGTTTAAAATGTATGCCTGGCAAACAGACAAAGACAAGTTAGTACTAAAAAAATTATTGCCAAACTAAAACGTATTATCAGTTACAACTGCCTGTTGACATTGTGCTGGTAAGTAAGTGGCATACGCAACTGTAGTACTTGCGGAATAACCACAATTCCAAGTAACTATACTACTGCCTGCAGAAGGACAAACCATTAATTCTAAAGCTTCGCCTCCGCCACTTTCTAAGCCAAGCTGGGTTAAATCATAATCTACCATTACACAACCATAATTATGACGTACAAGTTGATCTAGATACTCTGGCTTATCTGAAGCCCCTGAAGCAATATGCACTTCACTAGTTACACCAAATGTCGTACCAAAACTGTGTCCTTCCATAACCTCAATTTTTACTGATTCTACTAATGGCAATAAGGAAGCAACCCGTGATCGCATTACATAATTGCTATACGATGGCGTAGCTACTACTGCTAGCATACTAATAATAGCTACCACTACCATCAACTCGACTAGCGAGAATGCTGGTACGGCGCCACTTATAGTACTTTTGTTTATGCAACGCATAACTACACCTTTTTACGGTTGTCCTAATTAAATTATAAACTATGGTGATAGAACTTGTGAGCCAAACAACTAATATTGTGCTATAAGTACTGTTATGCAGAATTTCATGGAAGATCCAGTTGTTATAGTAGGATATGCACGTACCCCGCTTGGGGCCTTTCAGGGTGTGTTATCATCTATTAGCGCCACAGAGCTTGGAGCCTGCGCCGTTACCGCTGCTATAAATAATGCTAACCTCAACCCCAGCCAGGTCCATGCATTAAACATGGGATGCGTATTACCTGCCAGTCTAGGCCAAGCGCCAGCTAGACAAGTGGCCCTAGGTGCAAAATTAAACCCTAGTGTAACTTGCGTTACAGTAAATAAAGTTTGTGGCTCAGGCATGAAAGCAGTAATGGATGCCCAAGATATACTTTATCTTAATGATCCAACCAGACAAATTTATGTCGCGGGTGGCATGGAGAGTATGACAAGATCACCATATATGTTAACCAATGCTCGATCTGGCTATAGAATGGGTAATGCAGAAATGATAGATCATTTGCTATTAGATGGTATAACTGATGCTTATAGTAAAAAATCTATGGGAATTTATGCTGACGACACTGCAAAAGAATTTAATATAACCCGCGATGAACAAGATGACTTTGCTATACGCTCTTTAGAGCGGGCGCAAAGTTCTATAGAGACGAATGCTTTTGCCGCTGAGATTTGCCCAGTAACAATTACTGATAAGAAAAAAGGTAACTTTGATGTTACTACCGACGAAATTCCGACTAAAGTAAAAGCAAGTAAAATTCCTCAATTAAAACCAGCATTTGTAGAAAATGGCACAGTTACTGCAGCGAACTCTAGCTCTATTGCTGATGGTGCTGCAGCATTAGCTATGATGCGTGCAAGCACTGCCAAAAAATTAAGTCTTAAACCAATAGCTAAAATATTAGGCCATGCAGAGGCAGCACAAGCACCTGAGTGGTTTACAACTGCTCCTATAAAAGCTATCCAAACATTATTAAACAAATTAAATATGAGTACCAATGATATTGACTTGTTTGAAATTAATGAAGCATTTGCGGTAGTAACACTTGCAGCAATTAAGGAATTAAATTTGGATATTAACAAAGTTAATATCCTAGGCGGTGCCTGCGCCCTAGGACACCCTATAGGCGCTTCTGGAGCCCGCATTATCACAACCCTCCTAAACGCACTAGAGCGTGAAAACAAGACTACTGGATTAGCCTCACTATGTATTGGCGGCGGCGAAGCCACTGCATTAGTTATAGAACGCTATTGACGAGTACGAAAATCCTAACTATTATCATAATAAGTCATACAACTAATAATAATGGATATAACAATGGCACTAGAACAAGATACCAATTCAGAGCAAAACATAAATATAGAGCCTGAACCAAAAAGTGAAATAAAAAATATCCTACTTATGGTAGACGCCCTAGAAGCTAGCTACGAAAAGCGTCTACAAGACTTACAAACAGAATATCAAGCAGATATTGATCAAATGCTAGAAGTTTATAAACAAGAGCGGCAACAATTTGACACTGTTTGTGAATCACAAGAACAGCAAATAGCTAGTTTAACTGAAGAATTAGCTAATTCGCAAAAGCTATTCAAAAAAGAATTCGTTGAGCATAAGATTACCAAAGACAGACTTAATAGTATACTCAACAAACTCAAAGCAGAGGAAGAGCTACTTAACGCTACTAAAGAGCGTATAGCAACAGCAAAACTAAAGATAAAACAAGAAACAACTGATCCAATAGACGAGCTACAAGCTGAGACAACCCCCATAGAGCAAGAAATAGAAAAAGCCAATTCTCGTTTTGCGCGCACTAAAAACCTATTTAAGCAAGTGATCAGCAATAATGCAGATAAACCTTTAGAGGTATCTGAACAAACTGAAACAAAAAAAAGTAGAACAGAGCCTAAAGCTCCTGCAAATGAGAGCACCGAGAATGGATTCTCGTACTAAATCACAAAGTTGAGAGTGGAACAAAATAGTAAAGTTCCAAAAACAAGAGTATAATATCACTTAAAATATATTTTATACAAATCTTATAACTCGACGTATTCAATAACTTTACACCGGTAAATTCCGGAGTCTGGCTACCGTAATGGGACGGTTTACCAGTAAAAAATTATTTAACTAGACAACTCAACACCTAATCTTTGTAATAAATACTTCGCCAATTCCAATCTCTGTGCATTTGTTGCTTCCAACTGCAGCTTAATATTTTTTAGCTGTGGCACATACGGATCTAACAGTTGTGGCTGTTGTTCAAAATGTGGACCACTTAAAATCGCCAAACCTTCGCCAACTATAGCTTCTACTATTGCCGCTTGCCTATCATAACTAGCCAAAACTGTAATATTTTTATACTTGTCTGCATCAACAAAGTGACCACCACCATTATAATAAACAGTGAACTGAGTATTCTTTGAAAAAGGAATATCTAATTGCCAATAAATATTTGCTGCTCTAGTGCCAGCAACATTTTGTGGGTCTCGATGATCAAATCCTGAAAATGTTGGCCCTTCTACCAGGCCAGGAAAGAACTTTAGCTCACGAGTCCCAGACACCTCTAGTACCGGGTCACCCTTGGCAAATTCTATTGCATCCGCAGAAAAGTAAGCACCAGCACAAATACCCAAAAATTTACCACCATTTGCGACGTAATTACGAATATTCTCTGTGCCCAAACCATGCAGCTGCGCAACATATGGTAAATCTGCACCTCCAGGTATAACTAATAATGCAGTGTCTTCCTGCCAACTATTACCTAATAAGGTTTTTGGGCTGATGGTGATCACTTCGTATTTATCAGATACTAGCTCGCGAATAGTCAACACAGTATTAGTTAACGACTGCGGACCAACTCCAGGACCAGCGTATACTAAGATCTTCTCTGCAGCAGACAATGCACTACAAAATAAAATAAGTGATATAAAAAATAATCTACGCATAATTTAACTAGCCGGTATTGGTTTAATTACATCCCAGTTTCTGCAACTAGGACAGTGCCACTGTAACTTACTCGCCGTAAAGCCACATTGATCACAACGATATCTAGTATAACTAGCACCGTCTTGTACAAAATCAAAAGCCCTAGTTGTTACATCTGCTAACTTGTAACAATCGATTAAATCATTAATAATCAATGAGAAGTAATCTATGTCTTTGCTTGCAATGTGTTTATAAATCTTAATAGCTTTATTAAAATTACCAGATAACTTCTCAAGTTTTGCACGCAATATTAACGCCCGCACGCTTTGCCTACAAACACGCAAAGCTCTACCTACATTCTTTTTTGCTATAGGCAAATCTTTTATATCTATTGCCTCTTCAGCTAGCTCGCAATAGAAATGGGCAATCTCTGCCCGTAAATCATAACCTGTTAGCTCCTGCATTTGTTCTGCAACTTTAATTGCCGATAACCATTCGCTACCTTGCTGATACAGTTCTAATAAATGCTGTAAACTCTCTTCTAATTGGATTTTATGAGCCACCAATTCTAATAGCAAAGCTTCTGCCCTATCTAGAACCCCTGCTGCTAGGTAATCACGAGCTAACTCTAACTGAGCAAGTGACTTTTGCTGAGAAGATAGGGTATTACGTGACAACAAACCTTGATGTAAACGAATTGCTCTTTCCAACTCGCCACGTTTACGAAATACATTACCAAGTGTAAGATGAGTATCAACTGAATCTTCGTCTACCTCAGGCATACGTACCAAAGTATCTATAGCTGGATCTGGTTGTTTACTAATATCAAAATCTGCACGGAAAAAAAATTTTGGCTTGAATGTTTTATTAGAGCTACGACGCCCTACCAGCCAGCCTGAGTAAGCCGCTACTGGTAGCAACAAAAAAAACCACACTTCCATATTTGCTCTCTTGTGAAGCTACTGATTAAAAAAGGCAAACGGTGTAATTGTTAACAACAACAAACACCGTTTGCCTTAGTAGATGATTGATGTGGACGCTTATTCGCGACCTTCAATCTTATCCTTCCACACATCGCCAAGTGTCGTACCACTTGCATCTTCACCGCTGCGATTAAACTCACGCAGAGTCTCTTCTTCATCAGCGATATCTTTAGCTTTAACTGATAATGCTAAAGTTCGATTTTTACGATCCACATTAACGATTTTCGCTTCAATAGAATCACCAACACTAACTACAGAATTGGCATCATCCACCATGTCTCTAGATAGTTCAGAAGCTTTTATAGTACCTTCTACTTCTTCAGCTAAAGTAACTACCACAGTCTTAGGTTCAACTTCCTTAACTGTTCCTGTAACTACAGAACCTTTGCCATTTTCAGCAGTATACATAGAGAATGGATCTTGAATTAATTGCTTAACACCAAGAGAAATTCTCTCACGCTCTGCATCCACAGCTAATACTATAGCTTCTACATCTTGGCCCTTCTTGTACTGACGTACTAGCTCTTCACCAGTTTCATTCCAAGATAAATCAGACAAGTGAATTAAACCATCAATACCGCCATCTAAGCCAATAAAGATACCAAAGTCAGTGATAGATTTAATCTTACCTTCAACTTTGTCACCTTTGTTGTAGTTCTGCGCAAAGGCATCCCATGGATTATCCTGGCACTGTTTAAGACCTAATGAAATACGTCTGCGCTCTTCATCAATGTCCAGTACCATCACTTCCGCTTCAACACCTAATTGCACAACTTTGCTTGGGTGGATATTTTTGTTAGTCCAGTCCATCTCTGACACGTGTACCAAACCTTCAACGCCTTCTTCAATCTCTACGAAACAACCGTAATCAGTAATATTTGTAACCTTACCAACTAGCTTCGTGCCTTCAACATAACGCTGCTTGATATCAGCCCAAGGATCTGAGCCTAGTTGCTTCAATCCTAGAGATACACGTGACTTCTCACGATCAAACTTCAATACTTTAACATCTAGTTCTTGGCCAACTGATACTACTTCGCTTGGATGTTTAACTCTACGCCATGCCATATCAGTAATGTGTAATAGACCATCAATACCACCTAAATCAACAAAAGCACCATAATCGGTTAGGTTCTTCACCACACCTTTTACTTCTTGGCCTTCTTGTAAAGAGTTAAGCAGTTCTTCACGTTCAGCACTGCCCTCAGTTTCCATAACTGAACGGCGTGATACTACAACGTTATTACGTTTTTGATCGAGTTTAATGACCTTAAACTCCATCTCTTTACCTTCTAAATTAACTGAATCACGTACCGGACGCACATCTACCAAAGAGCCTGGTAGGAAAGCGCGTATAGATTCTAGTTCTACGGTAAAACCACCTTTAACCTTACCGCTAATTACACCTACAACTGGCTCTTGCTTTTCAAAAGCTTCTCGTAAACCAACCCATGCCTTAGCACGTTTAGCTTTTTCTCTTGATAGTCGAGTTTCACCCCAACCATTTTCTAATGCCTCTAGAGCTACTTCTACTTCGTCACCAACATTTACTTCAACGTTGCCTTCGGCATCAGTAAATTGCTGAACAGGAACATAACCCTCTGATTTTAGGCCAACATTAATTGTCACCAAATCATTAGCAATATCTAGGACCTTACCAGTCACAATTGCTCCAGGGTACATTTTATTTTCGGAAATGCTATTTTCAAATAGCTCTTGGAAAGACTCTGCCATCATTTTTTTACCTCAAATCTCTGCATAATCTTGACAATAAATGCACAAGTTACGCAGGCCTGATATTAATTTACATAAGAACACGCTTCAATCGGCAGGTAATCGCTCTTTAGCAATACCAACCACCTTGGCAACCACCTCATCGATTCTGAGCTCGGTAGTATCTATAACCACCGCATCTGCAGCTGGCTTCAGGGGCGCCACAGCACGTGTCTTATCCCTCTCATCTCGAGCCACGATCTGTGCCTCAAGCTCTGCAAGATTAACATCAAAGCCACTGTCCTTCAACTGCAAATAACGCCGTTTTGCCCGTTCTGCGGGGCTTGCATCCAGATATATTTTGCAAAATGCCTGCGGGAACACAACTGTGCCCATATCTCGCCCATCGGCAACCAAGCCAGGCGACTTAGCAAAAGAGCGTTGTACGTCCAACAGAGCTGCACGTACAGGCTCGTGTACGCCAATTTCAGATGCTACAGCACCAACCCTCTCACTGCGAATTTCTGCGGTTATATTATCATCCTCAAGATACACCTGATCGTTTAGAAAGACTATTGGAAAAGTATGAGCTATCTTCGTCACAGCCTCAATATCAGCCCTATCTACATCTTTTTCTAAGAGCATGTAACCCAAGGCCCGATACAAAGCCCCACTGTCTAGCAAATTCCAATGCAATTGCAAAGCCACCTCACGGCTCACTACACCCTTGCCAGAGCCTCCTGGGCCATCAATAGTTAATACCGGCGTCGGATCAGACATGAGTACTCTCCCTTAGTAAGGTGAAAAAATTTGGAAATGAAGTATCTACACACTCCATATCTTGAATTATTATTTCTTGCTTGGCAACTAACCTTGCTATAGCAAACATCATAGCTATACGATGATCACCACCACTGCTAACCATCCCCCCCTGTATAATACCACCTTCTACCGTCAAACCATCTACTAACTCTTTCGCATTAATACCTAGCTGCTGCAAGCCTGCCACTATCTGCTTTATCCTATCGCTTTCTTTATATCGCAACTCTCCTGCTCCACGAATTATGCTAACACCATCGGCACATGCTGCAGCCAAACATAAAATAGGAATTTCATCTATAAGGCGCGGTATTATTTCAGCATCTATGGTAAATGGTTCTAGCTTGTTAACACCACGGACTCGAATATCAGCGCGCAGCTCACCATTTACTACTTTTACATTTACAAGAGAGATATTGGCACCCATCTTCTGTAATACTTCAAGAACTGCATTGCGCGTAGGATTGATCCCAATATCTGGTAAAAAAATATCAGACTGATGTGTAATAGTTGCCGCAACAATAAAAAAAGCTGCTGCTGAGATATCACCAGGAATAACTATATCGTCACTAAAGTTATCCAATAAAATTTCTGTATGGTCGCGACAAGTATACGGAGTTGTCACCGTACTAGTACCAGTAGTATAAATGTCTGCCAATGTAATAGCCGACTTCACCTGAGCACTTGCTACAGATAATGAATAGTTTATCGCATGCAATGTTTGCCCCCCTTCGATATTAAGTGGCGCAAAATTATCTTCTCTAGCTGCAGTTATTTTTGCACCCATAAGTCTTAATGGCGCTATAACGCGATGCATAGGCCTACGCTGAATTGATAAATCACCTGTAATACTGCTAGAAAACCTCTGTGCAGCTAACAAACCGGTAAGTAATCTTATTGTAGTGCCAGAATTGCCAACATCAATAATATCAGAGGGTTGTTGCAAGCCATGTATGCCAACAGCATGTATTACAAGGGTATTTGCAGATTCTGTAGAAAAAGAGACCCCTAACGCAGCCAACGCATCACGTGTCGCCAAACAATCATAACTCTGTAAACAGTTACGTAAAAAAATCGTACGTCCAGCATCAGCGATAGCACCAAAAATTAACGCCCTATGCGTTATAGATTTATCCCCTGGGATATGAATTATACCACGTAAGTTTTGCATCTTTTAATCAATGTTGTATTAGAATTTTTCTAAGCATAACTTTTGTTGATACGCATTCGCAACCCGCAATTAGTTCATTGACTAGATGGAGGTAAGTAGATAGTATCATCGTAAATACTTTATATAGGAGATTTGAATTTATGCCGTTTGGGACAGAACTTAAGAAAGCTGGTAGAAAAGCAGTTGAAGCAGCCAGAAAAGTTGAAGAGGTAGTTAAACAAGAGGTAATTAACCCTGTAACCAATAACACAACTATAGATATGGCAAAAAACATTGCAACCCAAATGAAACAAAGCCGAGAAACCTTGCTAGAACAGGTGGGCACTGAATTACAAGAAGAGTGTAAAAAATGGCTGCCAAGCACTTATGAATTGTTAAGTGCAAAACTTAAAGAAATAGATTCTCATGTAGCTAGACTTAACGATATGGTTCACAACCAAGAACATGGTATCGCGCACATGCAAAGTAAAAGTAGTAGCGAGCTACAGCCAATATTTGAGTCTATATCTGCTGAAAAAGTATTATGTGAACAATATATCCAAGAAGCATATACTCTTTGCACTCCATCCCTTCGTGAAATTATTGCGACAATGAAGCGTATACAGCAAATCGCTGAAGAGGCCGAAGAAAAAAGTATTCGCATTACCGATACTGTAGCACAAGAATGCACTGCATGGACAGAGTTGCCATCTTCAAAACCGGAAGCTATAACAAGCGAGGTTATAGAACCAATGCAAGAAAAATTAAAAGAATTAACTGAAAAAAATACTGAACTGCAACAACATGCTAGTACTGGAGCAACAGAGATAGAAAGTATTGATAGAGAACAAGGTAATACCACGGCTTTACAACAAAAGTCATCAGAAGTTGAAATAGAAATACATATCTTACAAGCAAAATTTGACGTTAAACTAGCCGAATTACAACAACAAATTTCTGCTAATGTTACAAAAAGAGGAGCACTTGAAGCCAAAATAGCAGCAGAGGCACAAGAACAACAAACAGAAGTGCTAGCTAATCAATTAGGAATTAGCAGACCATCATCATTAAGGCCCATAATGCAATAAAAATAAGGAGTGTATTTATGTCTTTAAAACTTGCAAGGATCGCAAGTTACGCATTATTGCTTGGCAATACTTGGTTAGTAAATGCTGCAGTCGCATCTGCAGCATCTAATCCTGTAACTACACAACTGCCCAACTTTGCTGCCATCCATGCAGAAAAGTTATCTTTAACTCTTGATAGTGCAATTAATGACTACAACCAAGAGCTAAACCAGATCCTAGAGAAACCTCCTTCTTGGGACAATACTATACAACCGCTAGAGCAAAATAATACAAATGTACGCAAAACATGGAATCTATTGCGTCATTTAAATGCCGTAGATAATAGTGCAGAATTACAAACCGCATATGATACAGCTTTACCCAAAATGATTAACTTTCGTACAGACTTAATGCACAATGCTGAGATCTATCAAAGATATCTAGCAATTAAAAATGGCGAAGAATTTAGTAGTCTCACTGCTCAACAACAAAACACAATTGAACAAATGCTAAGAGAATTCAATCTGTCAGGCGCAGAACTAGATACTGTACAAAAATTGCGTTATAGAGAAATTGTACAGCAATTAGGCAAACTCAGCATGGAGTTAAACAATAATCTAAAAAATGCCATCAGTAATTGGCAATATCATGTAAATCTAGAGCAAAAGGATATGCTAGATGGTGTACCAGATATTATAAAGTCTTCGGCAGAGCAAAAAGCAAAAAAACAAAAACGCAAAGGCTGGATTATATCTCTAGATCTGAATACGGTTAATGGTATATTAACTTATGCACAAAGTCGTGAATTACGTAAAATTGTCTACATTGCATATGCTACATTAGCCTCTGAGCAGGATGGTAAAAATCCAGAATGGGATAACACCTCCAAAATCTCAGAAGTATTGCGGTTACGACAAGAGCTAGCCCAACTGTTAGGATATAAAAATTTTGCCGCATACTCCTTAGCAGATAAATCTGAACCCTCATATGAAGTAGTGCTAGAGTTTTTAGAATCTTTAGCCAAGTCACTACGCATCGATGCAAAAAGAGATCTAGACAGATTACAAGCCTTTGCAATGAGTGCAGATGGTATAGATGAATTACAACCATGGGATATTAGCTATTACTCGGATTGGCTAAAGAATGGCTTATATGGGATACCAAACCAACAATTACAAACATATTTACCTGCAAAACAAGTTTTGGAGGGATTATTTAGCCTGGTTGCTATCCTCTACAACATACACATTGAGGAAGTTAAAGACGCTAAAGTTTGGGATACGACAGTAAAGCTTTATAGTATAACTGACCAAGATAACAATCCTCGAGGATATTTTTATTTAGATTTGTATAGTCGTTCTAACAAATCGCCTGGCAGTTGGACAGAGATATATACCCCTCGCCTCTTAAATAGAGATAATACTTTGTTACAGCCCGTCACTTTTGTTAACACTAATATAATGCCAGTTAAGAATGAGCTTCTCTCCCACAAAGATGTATTGCAGCTATTCTATGCATTTGGCGAGATGCTACAACACAATCTCACTCTTAATAACTACCCAAGCATATCGGGGCCTACTGCTTGGCAAAAAGAAAACTTAATTTTTTGTGGCAGTTTTATGCAAAATTGGGGTTGGCAACCTAAAGTATTGCAGGATATATCTGAAAATATAAATACTGCCAAAGATTTACCCCTAGATATTGTTGAAAAGCTAATAGGCGCACGTAAATTTAATGCGGGCTTACATTTAGCTAATGAAGTGGAACGTTCAATACTTGATCTTAAATTACATGCAGATATAACCCAGAGTCCGTTTGAAATACAACAACAAGTGCGTAAAAAATATCACGCAGGGCCTGCCCTAGAAGAAGATAGGCCCCTCAATCGCACTGAGCACTTGTTTGTAACTGGTTTTGCAGGCGGGTACTATCAAACAATAATGCTAGATGTAGCAGCTGCTGATGCATACGCAGCTTTTGCAAGTGCAGGCTATTTTAGCTCAAGAGTTGGCCAAGACTTTATGCAATACTTCTTTGAACAAGGTGGAATGCAAAGTCCTCATCAGCTGTTTAAGGAGTTTCGTGGTCGCAAGCCTGACCCAAGGTACTTCTTTGCTGGTCTCGGTTTAGATGATTAAAAACAGGTATACTTTGTGTCTTAACTATTTTTCTGCTTTCGGCTGATTATAAGTATGTGAAGTTTTATTACGTGCTTCTTAAGCGTCTTCCATGACAACTCATAAGTATATTAAAAACGCTGAATACATGAATCTCTAACAAAAGTATTAGATTTATCTTTATCTACCTACTCAGCTGGTGATTCAGTCTCTTCAGATTCCTGCAGCTCGTCTTCTACTTCTTCTATGCGCTGAACACCGACCAAGTGTTCGTCGGCACTTAGGTTTATCAAACGTACACCCTGAGTGTTTCTGCCAACTATAGATACTTCTTCTACCCTAGTGCGTACCAAAGTACCCTGATCACTGATAAGCATCAGCTCATCATTATCCCACACCTGCACTGCTCCAACTACTTCACCATTGCGCTCACTAGCTTGGATGCCAATTACCCCTTGACCACCACGACCAATAGTTGGGAACTCACTGGTTAAAGTACGTTTACCATAACCATTACGTGTAGCAAATAATATTGCTCCATCCTCTTCTAATACTATAGATGCTATCAAGCGTTGGTCTTCCTTCAGCTTAATACCACGTACCCCTTTAGCTAAACGCCCCATCCGACGTACATCATCACATGAGAATCTAATTGCTTTACCAGCATTAGAAACTAATAGTACTTGATCAGGACCATGGCCATTAGTTAAACCAGCTCCGATTAAATGATCGCCGGGCTCTAAGTCTATAGCAATAATACCACTCGCACGTGGACGTGAAAATTCTGTTAAGGCTGTCTTTTTGACCGTACCATAAGTCGTAGCCATAAAGACTGACTTGTCTTCTGCATACTCACGAATAGGCAAGATAGCACTAATCACCTCACCTTCCTGCAAAGGTAGCAAGTTTACAATTGGACGACCTTTAGAAGTCCGGCTACCCACTGGTATCTGGTGCACTTTAAGCCAATACACCTTTCCTTCACTAGAGAAGCACAACAAAGTATCATGTGTATTAGCTATCTTGAGCTTGGCAATAAAATCTTCGTCTTTTACAGAGGTAGCACTTTTACCACGACCACCACGCCTTTGCGCCTGGTAACTAGTCAATGGCTGAGATTTCACGTACCCCGTATTTGACAAGGTTACTACCATATCTTCTTCATTAATTAGATCTTCAATAGTTAAATCATGCGAGTTACCAGTGATCTCTGTACGTCTATCATCACCAAATTCTTGTTTAACTTGCTCTAATTCTTCACGAATCACCTGCAAGAGACGCTCACGATTACCCAAGATATTAAGATACTCTTGGATATCATCAATAATCTTCTTAAACTCTTCAATGATTTTATCTTGCTCAAGACCAGTTAACCTGTGTAAGCGTAAATCTAAAATTGCTTGCGCCTGTACTGGAGATAAATGATAGCCATCTTGCAACATGCCAAAAGCATCTTCCAAATCTGCCGGCCTACAATGATCAGCACCAGCTCGTTGCAACATATCTGCAACCTGACCCGCACCCCATACCTTATCTACCAACTGCTGTTTAGCCTCTTGTGGAGTCTTAGCTGCTTTAATCAATGCAATAACTGGATCAATATTTACTAACGCGATTCCCAAGCCTTCTAAAACATGAGCGCGCTCACGTGCTTTACGCAATTCATATTCTGTACGTCTAGAAACAACTTCTCGTCGATGCTTGATAAAGCATTCTAAAATTTGATGTAAATTTAATAATTTAGGCTGATTATCAACCAATGCTACTAAATTAATACCAAACACAGTCTGCATCTGTGTTTGTGCAAATAAATTATTTAGAATTACATCAGCAATCTCACCGCGCTTCAACTCAATTACTACACGCATACCATCTTTATCAGACTCATCGCGTAATCCAGAGATCCCTTCAATTTTTTTGTCTTTTACTAATTCTGCAATCTTTTCTAACAGTCGTGCCTTGTTAACCTGATACGGCAACTCATTAATTACTATTGCTTGTCTACCAGATTTATCATCTACTTCTACTTCTGTACGTGCACGCACATAAATTCTGCCACGACCAGTCTTGTACGCTGATACAATACCTGCGCGACCACTAATGATCCCAGCAGTTGGAAAATCTGGACCGGGAATATGCTGCATTAGTTCATCCACTGTAATCAGCGGATTATCAATCATTGCCAAACAGCCATTAACCACTTCAGTTAAATTATGCGGTGGAATATTAGTTGCCATGCCTACAGCAATACCGGAGCCGCCATTGATAATTAAATTAGGTATGCGTGTTGGCAATACTGCTGGTTGCAATTCAGACTCATCATAGTTCGGTACAAAGTCTACGGTCTCTTTGTCTAAATCAGCTAGTAAGCTACTGGCAATTTTAGTCATACGGATCTCGGTATAACGCATTGCCGCGGGTGGATCTCCGTCTACCGAACCAAAGTTACCCTGACCGTCAATCAATAGATAACGCATACTAAAAGGCTGGGCCATACGCACTAAAGCATCGTAAACTGCTGTATCACCATGTGGATGATATTTACCAATCACATCACCAACCACACGCGCCGACTTTTTATATGCCTTATTATAAACAACGCCTAGCTCCTCCATAGCGTACAAAACACGCCGGTGAACAGGCTTAAGACCATCACGCACATCCGGCAGTGCTCGACCGACAATTACGCTCATGGCATAGTCGAGATAGGATTGCTTTAATTCGTCCTCTATATTTACGGGATTGACTTCTTGGGCCAACTCGGACATGTGATGCTCCATTAAATTACACGCAGTGAAAGCTCATAATTCTACCATAATTCGTCAGAATATGGCAGACTTAGGCCCAATTAAGACCATCACCTTGAGGAATATTAGCTTAATGACTTTGTTAAAAGACGTAAAAGAACGTTGCGCAGCAGCCTTTATAGCTGCATTTGACCCAAACAAGTACCCAGAAGCTTTTCCAAATGGTGAAGTCACTATAGAAATCACCCCAGCAACCAATCGTAAATTTGGCCATTATCAGTGCAATAGCGCCATGAAGCTAACTAAATTACTAGAGGCTCCACCGCGTGCTGTGGCAGAGGCAGTCTGTAAACAACTAAATGATGAGCCTATGTTTGCCAAGGTAGAGGTTGCAGGCCCGGGTTTTATAAATATCACCCTAAGTAACGTATATCTGAGCACTGGAGTAAATGAGCTCACTACTGACAGCGAACGACTAGGTTGCCGCAAAACAGAACAAGCAAAAAAAGTAGTCATCGACTTCTCATCGCCTAATATTGCTAAAGAAATGCATGTAGGGCATTTACGTAGTACTATAATCGGTGATGCAATTGCAAGAGTATTGGAGTTCTGTGGACATGAAGTAAAACGCATAAATCACGTTGGTGATTGGGGCACACAATTTGGTATGTTAATCACATACTTGACAGAGCAAGGTGCCGATATCCAAAGTATGAATTTACCCGATCTTGTGACAGCGTATAAACAGTCAAAAATTCAATTTGATAATGATCCAGAATTCAAACAAGAATCACAACAGGCGGTAGTTGAATTACAAGCAGGCAACCCTAAAATACGCGAGATGTGGGAAGCCACCTGTAAAATTTCAAGAATAGCCTTTGAAGAAGTTTATAAAATATTAGATATAAACTTACAAGAGCGTGGCGAGTCTTTTTATAATGATAAACTACCACAGGTTATAGAGGATTTATCTACTAAAAATTTAATACAAGAATCTGATGGTGCAAAGTGTATTTTCATACCAGGATTTACGAATCGTGAAGGTGAACCGCTACCTCTTATTGTGCAAAAAGGTGATGGTGGCTACAATTATGCAACAACAGATATCGCAGCATTAAAATACCGTCTGCAACAAGAACAATTTACAGAAAGCAATGGCGCGAATTGGCTTATATACGTTACCGACTCTGGCCAAAGTCAACACTTTTCTATGGTTTTCGCTGCTTGCCAACTAGCAAAATACTATTCTCCTGCAGACGCTAGGGTTGATCATGTTCCTTTTGGTTTAGTATTACGTACCGATGGCAAAAAATTTAAAACCCGCGATGGCGAAACTTTTCGTTTAATAGATTTGCTACATACTGCGCAGGAAAAAGCTTATGAAAAATTATCTGCAAGAGAGCATGATTCTCTTAGCACAGATGATCTTGAGTCCATGGCAAAAACACTAGGAATTAACGCAGTTAAATATGCAGACCTGGCGTGTAACCGTATAAGTGATTACACTTTTAGCTTTGACCGGATGCTGCAATTTGAAGGCAATACTGCAGCTTTTATATGTTATGCTTATGTGCGAGTGCAAAGTATTAAGCGTAAGGTTGGGGTTAATATCAGTGACATTAAAGACTCTATCACAATAGAAACTCCGGAAGAAATAGAGTTGGCTTTACTGTTACTACAATTTCCTGACGTTATTACAGGTTTTACTGACGATTTACTACCAAATCGTTTGACAGAATATTTATACAACGTAGCCGAACAATTTCACGCATTTTTTCATAATTGTAGGGTTGGTGGCACAGATCAACAAAATAGCCGCCTACTACTTTGCGAAGTTGTAGCAACAGTTCTAGCAAAAGGTATGCAACTACTTGGGCTCAAGCCATTAGAAAAGATGTAGCATGTAGGCTCATAGCGGTTAGCTAAATTATTTGCAAATTAAATAGCTATTTATCCTAGTTAGGGGTTTATTCTCGACCGCACTAAAAGTAAAATAAGTTCTGTGAAACAAAATACTAATGTTGACCTACAAGAAATTGAGAAGTTTAGCTCATATGCAAAAGTTTGGTGGGATCCCACAGGACCATTTGCGCCACTACATGCAATTAATCCACCTAGATTACATTTTATTAAAAAACACACTAAACTAGATGGCAAGACGATACTTGATGTAGGCTGTGGTGCAGGAATACTAACTGAAAGTCTTTACGCTGCAGGGGCAAAAACTTCAGGTATCGATGCCAGCGAGAAAGTATTAAATGTAGCTATGGAAAGAGCTAAGGTTAATGAATTAACTATAGACTACTTCCACGGTACAATTGAAGAATATTTAACTCGCTCTGAACAACAGTTTGATATTATTACATGTATGGAATTAATCGAGCATGTACCTTCCCCTATCCAACTCCTAAAAAATTGTGCAAGCATACTAAAACCTGGAGGGCAGTTTTTTTTATCAACTATTAATCGCACTCCTAAGGCATATTTGTTTGCGATAATTGGCGCAGAGTATGTATTAAATATTCTGCCAAAAAATACACACCAGTATAAAAAATTTATAAAACCGGCAGAAATGCAAAAGATAATGCAGGAAGCTGGTCTAAAATTAGAAGATATCTCTGGAATGAATTACAATCCATTTACTAAACACGCAAAGCTGTGCAACAACACTAGTATCAATTATTTAGCATACGCTATCAAAGGGTAATATTATGGCTATTTTATTTGACTTTGATGGAACTCTATTTGATACATCACATGATATACACGCCGCAGTTAATCAATTATTAAAAGAGCAAAACAAACCTGCTATTGATTATGCTTTGGTACGTGGATTAGTTTCTCAAGGTAGCAAGGCAATCTTAGAGAAAGTTACTGAATTACCGGCAGAACATCGCGCACGTTTATTAGAAATTTGTTTAGAACATAATTTCCCCAAAAGCTTACCATTCCCTGGGATAGATGAATTGTTAAGTACATTAGATAAGAAATCTATACCCTGGGGTATAGTAACAAATAGATCTACAGCTATGACCATGCCTATTCTTGAGTGTAAAGGTTATGCAAAACGTCCGCATTGCATCGTATGTGGTGACACTACAGATAAATCTAAGCCACATCCTAAGCCATTGTTACATGCGGCAAACTTACTTAATAAACAACCAGAGAATTGTGTATACATAGGGGACGCAAAAACTGACATTGATGCTGGCAAAGCTGCTGGTATGCAAACTGTTGCCGCAGGTTTTGGTTTTATAAACCCTACAGAGCCAGTTGATAGTTGGCAGGCAGATTATATTGTAAACAGCCCTGCAGATATTTTACCGTGGATTGAGACATGGCTAGTAGATTAAATAATATTTCCCCAGAGCTCCAAGAAGCATATAGTGCCTGTGTTAAAATGGCTCATAGCCATTATGAAAATTTTCCTGTTGCATCGCGCTTACTACCAAAGTATTTACGTCGCTCCGTAGCTGCAATCTATACCTTTGCCCGCACGGCAGATGATATAGCTGACGAAGGAGAATATACTAGAGAACAACGTCTAGAGCGTATGACTAGATTCGAGTCCAACTTATACGATATTCAATATGGCAAACCTCCAAGCGAACCTTTATTCATGGCGCTAAAGCATACTGTAGAAAGCTTTAATTTACCTATACAGTTATTTTATGACCTATTAACAGCTTTTAGACAAGATATTCTCAAGAGTAGATACCAAAATTTTTCTGAAGTGCATGACTATTGCCATTACTCGGCTAACCCAGTTGGAAGATTGTTGTTACATCTTTCTGGACAGGCTACGCAGGAGAATTTACAACTATCAGACTATATCTGCACTGGCTTACAACTAATTAATTTTATCCAAGACGTAGAAATAGATGTTTGCACAAAAGATCGCTGCTATATACCAACAGATGAATTAACAAATTTTGGTATAAACATTAATGATATAAAGTCACGCCTTAGAACCGAACAATACCGGGAATTAATTGATTTACAAATTAAACGAGCAGAATCAATTTATAATCAAGGACTAAATCTAAGTAGTAATTTACCAGGTTTTTTTGGATTTGAGATCCGCTATATAATTGCTTGTGGTCAACGAGTTATACATAAACTCAAAAAACGTAAGAAGATATACCAACGCCCACGCATGCATAAGATTGATTTGGTGTGGTTATTTTTCTCGACTTTATTTACAAAGCCTATTAGCCCTACCGCTATTGACCCATTACTGGAACAATTATGAGCAATCCACAACAATACTGTAAAAAACTTGTTGCTGCTAGTGGCAGCAGTTTTTATTACAGCTTTATATTTCTACCACCAGAAAAGCGTGATGCTATAATTGCTATCTATGCATTCTGCAGAGAAGTAGATGACATAGTAGATGAGTGCAAAGATCCACGCATAGCTCAACAAAAAATTATTTGGTGGAATTCTGAAATAGAGCAGTTATACAAAGGCACACCACAACATCCAATTGGTAAGGCATTATTGCCGGCCGTTAAAAAATTTAATTTACCCAAAGTATGCTTTGACGAAATACTACAAGGCATGGCAATGGACTTACAGTATCAAGGGTATAAAACTATAGAAGATTTGCGAGTTTACTGTCATTGTGTTGCGAGCACAGTTGGAATATTAGTCGCAGCAGTCCTAGGCTATAAAAATCAAAACACCATGGAATATGCAAAAAAACTTGGTATAGCACTACAAATAATCAATATAATTCGTGATATTGGCGAAGATGCACGTCGCGGACGTATATATATCCCGGAAGAAGATCTATTAGCTTTTGGCATACAGCCTCAAGAGCTTTTACAGCTTGATATTAAACATCAGGACCGATTCCAGTCACTACTAAAGAAATACTCTCAGGTAGCACATAGCTATTTTACAGCTGCTACAGAAGAATTAGCACAAGAAGACAGAGCATCCCAACGTAGTGGCTTGATTATGGCAGCAATATATTTCAAAATCTTGGCAGAAATAGAACGCAGCGAGTACGACGTCCTTAATCAAAAAATATCGATTACTCCACTTAGAAAACTTTGGACTGCATGGCGCACTTGGAGCAAAGAGCGCAAACTATGCCTAGCACAATAGTTATTGGCTCTGGTTGGGCCGGCCTTACATGTTCATATAGGCTCGCTAAAGCAGGCCATAAAGTCACTGTATTAGAAGCATCCCCAAATATTGGCGGAAGAGCCCGCAGCATTAAATTTAATAGCAATATCGTAGATAATGGACAGCATTTATTAATCGGCGCCTATCATAGCACGATACAATTGATTAAAGAGCTAGGATTAAATCCTGACGATCTATTACTACGTACACCAATGCGTATTTGTATGCGAGGCAGAAGCAGTTTAGATATATCACTCCCAAAATTACCGACGCCCTATCACGTCCTATGGTCTTTGCTATCGACAAAAGATTTGTCATGGCATGATAAACGCAAAGCACTTAGTCTATGTTATTTTGTGCAACGCACTAAAGGTAACCTTAGTAATGACTGCAGCGTGGCTGAGCTGTTAAAGACATACAATCAAACAGACAATTTAATCAAGAGTTTATGGGAACCTCTTGCTTTAGCTGCAATGACGACCCCAATTGAAAGAGCTTCTGCACGTGTTTTTATAAAAGTCTTATCGCAGTGCTTCAGCCTAAATAGCGCCGATAGTAATTGGCTGTTGCCACGCACAGATTTAACATCATTATTGCCAGAACATATCTCCAGATATTTATACACAATGGGCTCAGAAATTGTGTGTGGTACTGCTGTCAAAAAATTAGAAATCACACAAAATAATTGTATAAAAGTTTTGACTCGAGCCACGGAATGGCGAGCAGACAACATTGTACTTGCAGTCCCTCCATGGCAAGCAAAAACTTTATTACCCTTGCCTACATTAGATCTATTTGTTCCTGAACCCATTACTACTGTATATTTACAATCCTCTGATAAAGTAAAACTTCCCTATCCCATGATAGGACTCACAGGAACGACTACACAATGGGTTTTTGACCGTCGATTTGCCGATCAACCAAATATACTTAGCGCAATAATTTCAGGTTCTGGACAACACTTAGAGACAAATAAGCAGCATCTGGCTCAGCAGGTAGCAGCAGAAATAAACAATATTTTCCCGGGCAAAATAACTTCATATGAAAGTCTAATTATAAAAGAAAAGCGTGCAGCCTTTAGCTGTGATGTCAAAATTCAGACACTCCGGCCAACCGCAAAAACTCCTATTAACAATGTTTGGCTTTGTGGAGATTATTTACAAACTAATTTGCCTAGTACTTTGGAAGGAGCAGTAATAAGTGGCATGCAAACTGGGGAAGAGATTTTAAAATATATCGCCTCGCTCTAACCAATGTTGTTGACAGTTCAATCTGGTGAGGAAAAAAACCAAGCAAGGCGATATAGCTTTCATCGTAGCGAGCATTTGTCAATTAGTCAAGTAAAGTTGGTGAGCTATAATCAAGTTAATGGTATCTTTAAGAAGGTAAACGTCAAAATGTCTACTAGACTTAAAAAATTTATGCTTTTATGTTCTGCAACTGTAATCTTTTTTACACCCATTGTATCATGCGCAGTATCCGTAAAAGCTAAACCGTCGGAGCAGCCTATGAAAATTGACAAAAGCAAAAAAGAGTGGAAAGAAATCTTACCTAAAGACGTCTTTCATGTGACGCGCGAGTCTGGTACAGAGCGTGCTTTTACTGGCAAATACGACAAATTTTTTGAGCAAGGGACTTACATATGTAGCAACTGCAAAAATCAATTATTTGACTCCAAAACTAAGTATGATTCTGGCTCTGGCTGGCCAAGCTTTTACGACTACGCCAACCAATATAGCATCGAGACTAAACTAGACAAAGGTAACCTATTCCTACCGGACCGCACAGAAGTGGTTTGTTGGCGTTGTGGAGCACACCTAGGTCATGTTTTCGATGACGGACCACAGCCAACTGGGTTACGCTACTGTATTAATTCCTTAGCACTATCCTTTGAGCCAGCCCAATAAGATATGCTATAGTCGCAACATGACTAACTATCTGGCAAACAAAAAGGTCCTAATCGGCATTTGTGGTGGCATTGCTGCCTACAAAGTACTTGACTTAATTCGGCGCTTACGAGAGCAAAACGCTGAGGTCCGCACTATTTTGACTACAAATGCAGAGCAATTTGTTACACCATTATCTGTACATGCCTTGTCAGGAGAGCCCGTGCGTAGCGATCCAATGCAGCATATAGAACTAGCACGCTGGGCAGATATATTTTTAGTTGCACCTGCAACAGCCAACTTTATCGCTAAGGCCGCCCATGGCTTGGCAGATGATCTCCTTAGCAGCACATATCTAGCAACTGATGCACCTGTACTTATAGCACCAGCTATGAACCAACAAATGTGGGAGCATCTAGGCACCCAGGAAAATATCAAGAACCTACAAGAACACAGCAGTAAAATTATTGGTCCTGCGATAGGTAGCCAAGCCTGTGGCGAATATGGGCCTGGACGCATGATAGAGCCTAACCAAATACTCGATTATTTAAACCAACAATTTATGCCGCGAGTACTAGAGGGAAAAAGAATACTGATTACTGCTGGGCCTACCCTAGAAGCAATTGATCCAGTGCGGTTTATTAGCAACCATAGCACCGGAAAAATGGGCTATGCATTAGCGCAAGCAGCTATCCAGCTCGGCGCAAAAGTTACCCTGATCAGTGGCCCAACAAATATAACACCCCCACGCCAAGCTAAAAATATCTCGCTAACAACTGCAGAAGAGATGCTTAATGCAGTATTAGAAAATATTACGAACCAGGATGTTTTTATTTCTTGCGCTGCAGTGACAGATTACCGGCCAAAAACACCCTCAAAGCATAAAATCAAGAAATCTATGGCCGAAACTAATATATTGTTAGAGCCAACTACAGATATTTTGGCAACCGTTGCAAAACTTCCGAACAAACCATTTTTAATTGGTTTTGCAGCTGAAACAGAACAGCTTGTCACCAACGCCACCACAAAGATGCAAAACAAGGGGTTAGATATTATAGTTGCCAACAGCGTAGCTAACGGTCAAGGCTTTGCACAAGATTATAATGAAGCCACTTTAATTAGAAAAAACCACAATCGAATTAAAATCGCAAAACAATCTAAACTATCGTTAGCTTTTGAAATATTTCACGAGATATCCCATATCTTCTGCGAAACTCCTCAAAATTTCTTAAAGGATCGCCTCGCAAATGAGTTCGCAAAAAGCACATAAAAGCACCAAGCACATCACCAGTGTACAAATAACAGAAACCAAGATAATTTGTAGATTCCAAGCACTGTGTAACCTCGGCAGCAGTATATATGATGCTATAACCACTGGCTTGTCTTTGCAAACACCCAAACCCTATCAAGCGACATAAACCTGTCCAAAACATAGCACGTCTATCTTCCTGGAAGGCATTAAAAATATCTGCTCTAGCAGCAGTACCGGCAATATCGCCCGCAACATATTTACGCAATAGTTCTAAACCTTTTATACGATAAGAAACAAGCCATCTCTCTACACATCTTGGATTTGTTAAAACAGTATCACCAACAATCATAGGTTGCTGAGCTTGAAAGCTATTGCGAGCAGTTAGCATGGATTTACCTAATGGCTCGTGCTGTTTACGCATTGTAGCTAATCTCTCTGCAAATGCAGAGCCACCTGCAACTGTAGTAACCCCAGTACTCTTATTACTAGACACAAGACTACTATCTTGTGTTGGCACTGATGGCATAGCAATTTGTGGGTGCATTGGAGTACTAGTATCAGATGGGATAGCCATGTTTCCTCAGTTAAAGTATAAAGTGAATTATTAGCGCACACATGTTAACATAATTTACCTAAATGTCACTAGGAGCATACCTAACGTGTCAGAAAACAAAATAGCTCTAGTCACAGGTGCATCACGTGGTATTGGCCGTAGTGTAGCTATACAACTTGCATCAGTTGGTATGCAAGTTATAGCAATTAGTCGCACAGTGCAAGATCTAGAATCGCTATATGATCAAATTGTTACCGCGGGTTACAAGCCCCCAATATTGATGCCATTTAATCTATGTAGTGCAAGCCTAGAAGATTACGATGATTTAAGACGCGCTATTAAAGATAAATTTGGAAAAATAGATGTACTTGTTCATTGTGCAGGGATCCTTGGAGCTCTTACACCAATAGAGCACTACGATATAAAAACTTGGTACCAAGTAATGCAAGTAAATCTTAATAGCGCATTCATATTAACTCAAACATGCATGCAACTACTTAAACAATCTAGTCAAGGACAAGTAGTATTTACCATAAATGATATAGCAAATAATCCTAAGGCAAACTGGGGAGCATATGCTGTAGCAAATACAGGGATACAAACCTTGGCTGAACTTATACAGCAGGAATGTGCGACTTTAACAAAAATCAAAGTACACACTATAACACCAAGCAAAACTAATACTGCGCTAAGAAGTGCAGCATATCCTAGCGAAGATAAGAGCACACTATTGGATCCTGATGAAGTTGCAAAAAATTACTTACGCTTATTAGAGCAGCCTATTCTAGAAGCTTCTGCATAATCTATAGCAATATATTTACCAGGGGCTAAGTCTTTAGGCAATACAAAATCACCATAACTTATACGAATTAACCTACTCACCTGTATTCCAACCGCTGACCATATACGACGCACTTCCCTATAGCGTCCTTGGGTAAGAGTTACATGATACCAAGAATTTGCACCACTCTTGCGTACCAACTTCACATTATTAAACTTTGCTTTGGTGCCATCGTCTAATGTAACTCCCCGCTGAATTTTTTCTAAAGTAGCTGTAGTAACATTACCTAAGACGCGCACTGCATATACTCGTTGTAGATTAGCACTAGGGTGCATTAATTTATTTGCTAACTCGCCATCAGTGGTAAATATAATTAATCCTGAAGAATTGATATCTAAGCGCCCCACAGCTACCCAACGTTGCTTTGCAAGCTTGGGTAAAGAGGAGAATACAGTTGGCCTGCCTTCTGGATCATGGCGAGTACAAATTTGACCCTCAGGCTTATTATATAAAATTACTTGCTCTTCTGCCTTAACACTCGGCACAGTTCTACCACGTACCTTGATGGTGTCACTATTACTAGCTTTACTGCCAAGTACAGCAGTCTCACCATTTATCGATACTTCACCAGCTTTGATCCATGCTTCTATTTGTCGTCTAGAACCTAATCCACGCTCAGCTAAAATTTTTTGTACCCGTTGCATATTAATTTTCTTGGGTTTGTGTCTCTAACTCTGGTAATTCCATTTGCTGCGCTTCGAGATCAGTATTTTCTAATGCCAATATTTCCGGTAATGGCGGTAATTGGTCAAGACTCTTAAGACCAAAGTAATCTAAAAATTCTTTGGTAGTAGCATACAGTCCAGGTCGACCAGGAACATCTCTATGCCCTACAACCCTTATCCAGCCACGCTCCTCATGCAAAGTCTTAAATATTGAACTACTAATGCTCACACCTCTAACTTCTTCAATCTCACCTCTAGTTATAGGCTGCTTATAGGCAATCAAAGCTAAGGTCTCTAACAATGCACGCGAGTACTTACTAGGTTTTTCTTCCCACAGGCGACCAATACATGATCCGTACTCAAGTCTAGACTGAAATCTATAGCCACTGGCAACGTGCACCAACTCTACCCCACGGTCAGTATATAGCTCTTGCAGCTCATGTAGTGCTGTGCGCAAATCACTTAGGCTGGGACGCTCTTCTTCAGCAAAAAGATTCAAAATCTGTTTTTCTGTCAAAGGCTTGCCTGCAGAAAATAATAGCGACTCCAAAATTAAAGGTAGTTGTTCTTTAGTGCTCATCACGAATCCTCACATAGATTGGTGCGTAAGATTCACTCTGCACCAATTCAATCACCCATTCTCTAGTTAACTCCAAGATCGCTAAAAATGTAACAACCATGCCCAAACGACCTTCTCCATAATCAAAAAACTGCACAAAGTTAACAAATTTATCAGCTTCCAATTGCTTAAGAATTAAAGACATGCGCTCTCTAACCGTAAGCACTTCACGTTCAATATTATGCGCTGCATCAATATCAGCACGCTGCAATACATCTTTAAATGCTAATAATAATTCACGAAAATCTATTTCTGGTTGCGGCTTTTGTTCTTCAACTTGTGGTGGTGTAGCAGAACAAACATACATATCCTCACCCGTACGCGGTAAAACAGCTAATTTCTCCGCTACATTCTTAATCTGCTCATACTCTTGCAATCTACGTACTAACTCAGCACGAGGGTCGACTTCTTCTTCAATCTCAGTCTTGGGTTTTGGCAATAGCATTCTAGATTTAATTTCTGCCAATAAGGCAGCCATTTCCAAATACTCACCGACCAGCTCCAAATGGGTATATTTTAGCATTTCTACATACTCAACATATTGTTGCGTTATATGCGCAACAGGTATATCTAGAATATCTAAATTATGCTTACGGATTAAATATAACAATAAATCCAAAGGACCTTCGAATACTTCCAAAATCACCTGCATAGCTTCAGGCGGTATATACAAATCTTCTGGAATGTCAGTAAATTGTTCTCCAGCAACTTTAGCTGCAACTGTACTCATTAAGCTATCCCCATCGCAATTCGTACTTCTTTTAATGTTTGTTGCGCAACTGTACGTGCTTGTTCCGCACCCTCACGCAGTATTTTTTCAACTAACTGTGGATTTTCCGCAAAATATTGTGCTCGTTCAATGATAGGCTTTTGCTCATTGATAACTGCATCAATTAAAGGTTTTTTACAATCCAAACAGCCTATACCAGCAGTCTTACAACCATTACTAGCCCAACTTTGCACTTCAGTGTCAGAATAAATCTTATGCCATTCCCATACTGGACACTTTTCTGGATCTCCTGGGTCAGTACGTTTTATCCTAGCAGGATCGGTTTGCATACGTTTAATCTTTTGTGTTACAGATGCAGGATCCTCTGTCAAAGCAATAGTATTATCATATGATTTAGACATCTTTTGTCCATCAAGTCCCGGGAACTTAGACTCTTTAGTCAGCATGGCTTCTGGTTCATGTAAAATCAAACGCCCGTGTCCTTCTAGATATCCAGCCAAACTATCACTATCATTGCTACTCAAATTACTTTGCATTTGCAATAAATTATGGCCCTCTGAAAGAGCTTCCCTGTCACCCTCTTCTTGATAACGCTTTAACAACTTCCTAAAAGTATTAGCATGTTTCTTACCCATCTTCTGTAGAGCCTCTTCAGCGCGCTGGATAAAATCTTTGCCACGCCCATAAATATAATTAAAACGACGAGCAATTTCTCTGGTTAATTCAACATGCACTACTTGATCTTCTCCCACTGGCACCAAACCAGCCTTGTAAATCAAAATGTCTGCACTTTGCAACAACGGATACCCCAAGAAACCATAAGTAGCAAGATCTTTATCTTTTAATTTATCCTGCTGGTCTTTATAAGTTGGCACCCTCTCCAACCACGAGAGCGGGGTTATCATCGATAATAATAAGTGTAGCTCCGCATGTTCAGGGACACCAGACTGAATAAATATTGTTGCAAGTTTAGGGTCCAAACCGGCTGCTAACCAATCTTGCACCATAAATAAACTTTGATCTGCTATGCCTGCAGATTCTTCATAGTTAGTAGTTAACCCGTGCCAATCAGCAGCAAAAAAGAAACATTCATACTTATTTTGCAATTCAAGCCAATTCTTGAGTGCTCCATGATAGTTACCCAAATGCATACGTCCAGTTACACGCATGGCTGATACTATGCGGTCTGCGGCGTTGTTCGGGGTGTTTTCAGTCATTTAATAATCCAAATTAGTGTAAAAGCCTTAAATATATTGATTCTGGGCGACCATATCAATTAAAGTGTACCATTATATCGAAGTTACTTAAATTAAGGTACATAAAGAACCCATGTTAAAAGTTTTGTTAGAATTCCTGCCAATCGCGTTGTTTTTTATCGGCTACAAGTTATTCGACTTAATGTTTGCAACTTGGGTAGCCATTGCAGCATCTTTTGTACAACTACTTATCGTACGCCTCATGTCGGGTAGATTTGAGAAAGTAAGTGTCATTTCTTTTTTCAGCATCCTTATTCTTGGCGGCGCTACACTACTACTCAAAGATGAGATCTATGTTAAATGGAAGCCTACAGCTGTGTACTGGTTGCTAAGCGCAACGCTACTATTTTCACAGATATTTGGCACAAAGCCAATGTTGCAACGTCTAGGTGAAAGCAACCTAAGCCTGCCAACTAGAGTGTGGCAGCTTTTAAATTTTAGTTGGTTTGGATTCTTTTTGATAATGGGTTTTCTAAACCTCTACGTGGTTTATAATTTTGATGATAACGTTTGGGTAAACTTTAAGTTGTTTGGCACACTTGGGATAACCATACTATTCATTATCTTACAGTCTGTGTTTATGGCAAAGCATTTACAAGTTGGTGAAAAAATAGGAACAGAGCATGACAGAAGTATCTAAAACCGAACAACGCGTAGAACTTATTAAAGCCAGACTACAAGAAGCATTAGAGCCTACTGAGCTCAATATAGTTGATGACAGCCATTTACACGAAGGACACGAAGGCGCCAAAGAAAGTGGTGGTGGCCATTACAATATCCAAGTTGTGTCTAATCATTTTACTGATAAATCAGCTATAGAACGCCATCGTATGATTTACATGGCACTTGGTGATGCCATGGGTACAGATATTCATGCGCTCAGTATCAATGCACAAACACCTGAAGAAGCATCTACCTCACAAACCTCCGAATGATTATTTTCTATATATTACTCATAGTCATACTAACTGTATGTGCTTTGCTTGTTTTGTATATTACCGCTCAACATACTTTTCTATTCACATATTTATATATAGATAGAAGTCTCCATACCCTACGTGATCCAGAGCGTTATCCCCCAATAAGCCCATGGGTATATTTTAGCAATTACTGGCCCGAACTATTTTACCAATTTGGTAAATTTTATTTATTCCCTTTAAAATTTCTTAAACTAAGCCGTAATGTCCGCAAACACAAAATGGCTGTATTGTTAATTCATGGGTATGGTCGTAATAAAACTGATTGGTTATGGCTACGCAAACAAATTGGAACATTACCGATCTTTACCGTCAACTTAAGTCCAAGCTTTGCGTCTATAGAACAAATTACACAGAACTCTATTCCACAAGCTATAGCTACAATACAACATAAAATAGGTTGTGAAAAAATAATTTTAATTGGACATTCTATGGGTGGGTTAGTAGCAAGTTATTATAGTGAGTATCTAGATACAAACAATATAATCTCTCATATAATAACCATAGCATCTCCTCTCCATGGCACCAAGATATCTATCATGGGCTACGGCGAGAATGCCAAACAAATGTGTCCAGGCAGCAGTTTTTTAAATCATTTACGACACAAAATACATAATTCATCCAAAACTTATTACCAAATAGCCACACAATTTGAAAACTTGTTATTTCCTTGGGATTCTGCACTATTGCCTGATACAACAGCAGAAGGTAAGTTTATAATAAAGTTTGTGCCACACTTGTCACTATTACACAATAAAGAAACTGCACAAAAGATAAAACATTGGTTAACTGATATAGAAGAAAGGTTTGAATAATGAAAAAAATGTTTTTATTGCTAATAGCATTGAGTTTACTCAATGGATGCATCACAGCTGATAATAGATATCCGCACCACACGGGCTATGACAAATATATCCCTAAGAATCATATCTCGCCTAGAGATAAGATCTCTACGACAGGGTTACACGATACTCTGATACCACAATCGGCATATAGAGCTCCTAAATCAGAAGAATACAAAAGAGATTTAAAGCGAGGTAAACAGCCTGTACCACCAATACCAAGACATAATTAACAGAATCTCGGATACTACTATTGGATATTATACTAAGTGCACAGCGAAATGACATAACTTGCTTGCAAGTTGACGCAATAGTTAACGCAGCAAATAATAATCTAGACGCTGGCGCTGGAGTTAATGGTGCAATACAACAAGCAGCTGGCCCAGAATTACTAGCATACTGCAAAACCTTAGGTGGATGCGAAACTGGGCAAGCTAAGCTTACGCCTGGCTTTAACCTGCCAGCAAAATATATTATCCATACAGTTGGCCCTATATGGCATGGCGGAACAAGTAATGAACCACAACTATTAGCTAGCTGTTATCGGCAATGTTTATCAATAGCAACAAAAAAATCTACTATAGCAAGTATTGCTTTCCCAGCTATAAGCACAGGAATTTTTGGTTTCCCAGCGGCTGATGCAGCCCAAATTGCTGTAAAAATATGTACTGAGTCTGCAGAAAATATTGAACAAGTTATTTTTTGCTGCTTTGATAGCCAAACGCTAGATATCTACCAAGACTTGCTAGCAAAACACTAAGAAAGTGCTCTCTGCATAGTGATACCTATGTCTGCAGGTGACTTTACGGTAAATACTCCCGCCTCTTCTAGAGCAGCAAACTTATCAGCTGCACTCCCCTTTCCACCTGCAATAATCGCCCCAGCATGCCCCATACGCTTGCCTGGAGGAGCTGTCACCCCAGCAATATACGCAACCACTGGTTTGTTCACATGATCGCGAATATATTCTGCTGCTTCCTCTTCAGCAGTACCACCTATTTCACCAACCATAATAATCCCTTCAGTTCTAGGATCAGCTTGGAATAATTTTATTACGTCTATAAAATTCATTCCAGGAATAGGATCACCACCTATACCTACACAAGAGGTCTGTCCTAAACCCAAATCTGAAGTTTGCTTAACTGTTTCATAAGTTAAGGTGCCTGATCTAGAAACTATACCAATTTTTCCAGGCTTATGAATACTACCCGGCATAATACCAATTTTACATTGACCTGGAGTTATTATACCCGGACAGTTTGGTCCAATTAGTTTAGTATTTTTATTTTGTAAATAATATTTTACTTCTAGCATGTCTAAAGTCGGGATGCCCTCAGTAATACAAACTACTAATTTGATACCAGCATCTACCGCTTCAATAATACTATCTTTACAATATGGCGCCGGCACATATATTACACTAGCATCTGCTTTAGTCTCTTGAACCGCATCTTTGACACTATCAAATACGGGTAAATTCAGATGATTTTGCCCGCCTTTACCAGGCGTAACCCCACCTACCATACGAGTGCCATACTCCAAAGCTTGCTCAGTGTGAAACGTACCCTGTTGTCCTGTTAACCCTTGGCAGATAACTTTAGTATTTTTATCAACTAAAATGCTCATTTGGCACCTCCTGCCACTTGTACAACTTTCTCCGCAGCCTCTTGAAATGTTTGAGCCGGAGTAATGTTAAAGTCACTCTCTTCAAGTAACTTAGCACCTTTCTCTGCGTTATTTCCCTCTAGCCGCACAACAACAGGAACCTTAATCCCTACCTCTCCTACTGCTGCAATTATGCCTTCAGCTATTAAATCGCAACGCACAATACCACCGAATATATTAACTAATACTGCTCTAACATTTTGATCTGACAAAATAATTTTGAACGCTTCTGTCACACGTTCTTTAGTAGCACCACCTCCTACGTCTAAAAAGTTTGCGGGTAAACCCCCACACAATTTAATTAAATCCATAGTTGCCATTGCTAATCCGGCACCATTTACCATACACCCAATATTACCATCAAGAGAAATGTAACTTAAATCCCACTCTTTAGCCGCTATTTCACGTTGATCTACTTGGCTAGGATCCCACATTTCACGTAATTCTGGTTGCCTATATAATGCATTATCATCAATATTGATCTTAGCATCTAAACATAACAAATCACCTGCCGAAGTAACTACCAATGGGTTTATTTCTAATAAGCTAAAATCTTTTTCAATAAACATACGTCCCAAACCTTGTAAGATTTTGCTAAACTGTTTAATTTGCTTATCCTGTAATCCAAGAGCAAAGGCTATATTCCTACACTGGTACAACATAACTCCTAGCATAGGGTCAACGCTCACCTTAACTATCTTTTCTGGTGTTTCTGTAGCAACTTTCTCAATATCTACACCACCTTCAGTAGATGCCATAAAAGTTACTCTTTTTGTAGACCTATCAATTACTGCACCGAGATAAAGTTCACGTGCTATATCACAAGTATCTTCGAGTAGCAGCGCATTAATCGGTTGCCCTTTAGAATCTGTCTGATAAGTAACCAAGTTAGTGCGTAATAATTCTTGTGCAACACTTGTTACTGCATCTCGTCCTTCTACTATTTTTACGCCACCTGCTTTACCACGCCCACCAGCATGTACCTGAGCTTTTACTACAGTGGTTTTGGTACTAAGTTCACCTATCTCGGTTGCAACTTCGTCTGCACTTCTTATCACCACCCCATTAGGAACAGGTAAACCATACTGATTAAAGATTTGCTTTGCTTGATATTCATGTAAATTCATAACTTGCCTTAGATACTCATTAATAACCTAGCCGGATCTTCTAACATCTCTTTTATAGTCACTAAAAACTGCACTGACTCAGCACCATCAATTATCCTATGATCGTAAGATAAAGCCACATACATCATAGGTCTTATCACTACTTGCTTATCAACTACAACCGGACGTTCCATTATCTTGTGCATTCCAAGAATAGCACTCTGTGGGGGGTTAATAATTGGAGTTGCCATAAGTGATCCAAAAACACCGCCATTAGTAATGGTAAATGTCCCACCAGTTAAGTCTTCCATTGCAATCTTACCACTGCGTGCTGCACTACTATATTCAATTATTTTTCTTTCAATATCTGCCATACTCATGCTATCTGCATCTCTAACTATCGGAACAACTAAACCACGTTCTGTAGATACAGCAATACCAACATCATAAAACCCATGATAAACTAGATCGTTGCCATCAATTGAAGCATTTACTGCCGGGAACTTTTTAAGTGCAGCAACAGCTGCATTAACAAAAAATGACATAAAGCCTAGCTTAACCCCATACTTTTGTTGAAATTCATCCTTATATTTACTGCGTAAAGACATTACTGGCGCCATGTCAATTTCATTAAATGTAGTTAAAATAGCCGCATTATGCTGAGCGGAGAGTAATCGCTCAGCTATCTTTGCACGCAACCTTGTCATAGGCACACGCTTTTCTTCTCTACCACCAACAGCCTCGGTAGCAACTGAATTAGTTGTACTAGAGGATGGGCTTACTTCTGAACTAGCACTTGCCACATCCTGCATTGTTATTCTATGATCTTTACCTGTACCCTGAATTTTAGTAGGGTCCAAAGCTTGCTCTGCAACAGCCCTACGCACTGCAGGAGAGAGTGTTGGATTATCTTGAGACTCAGACTGCTTTTGTGGAGCAGCCTGAGGTAAAGGTTCAGATGCTGCTGTAGAAGCAGCAGGTTTATCTGCTGCCGATTGACTAGCTGCACCCTCTATAAAACTACCAATTACTTGTTCAGCGGTAACAGTAGCGCCAGTATCTGCTGAAATTTTTTCTATAGCACCATCTGCAGGAGCTACAACTTCCAAAACAACTTTATCTGTTTCAATATCCACTAAAGGTTCGTCACGCATTACCTGTTCACCCGGCTGTTTATGCCAAGTTGCTACTGTTGCATCGGTCACTGATTCTGGTAATACTGGTACTTTAATATCTATTGCCATTATTCATTCTCACTTATACCTACCGCCTGATAAACTAAATTATGCTGCTGTTCAGCATGTAACTTATGATAGCCTACAGCAGGAGATGCACTGTCCTGTCTGCCTACATACACTAACTTTTGCTCTGTAGAGAGTACATTACGTACGTGATGTTGCAAGCTATACCATGATCCTTGATTCATTGGTTCTTCCTGACACCAAATAATATCTTGTGCATTCTTATACTTTTTAAGTTCTGCCTCCATCTCAAGCTCTGGAAAAGGATATAATTGTTCCATACGTATAATTGCAACGTTATTTTTTCCTTGCTCTTGACGTAGAGATGCTAATTCATAATAAACCTTGCCACTACACAAGATCACTCTATCTATAGCATCAAAATTCTGTTGTTCATCAGGAATGATCGGCTGAAATCCACCTTCTGCAAAGTCATTAAGTGAAGAAACTGCATCTTTATGTCGTAATAGACTTTTTGGTGTAATGGCCACAAGCGGTTTACGCATAGGGCGTAACATTTGACGACGCAACATATGATACATCTGGGCTGGTGTACTTGGGATACATACTTGCATATTATGTTGAGCACTCAGCTGTAAATATCTTTCAATACGTGCTGAAGAATGCTCAGGACCCTGCCCCTCATATCCATGTGGCAAGAGCATTACTAAACCACTGAGGCGCCCCCACTTTTGCTCTCCAGAGCTAATAAATTGATCAATTACAACTTGTGCACTATTCGCAAAATCACCAAACTGTGCTTCCCATAAAGTCAATGTGCGGGGCTCGCTAGTACTATACCCATATTCAAAGCCAAGTACAGCAGCTTCTGACAAAAGTGAGTTATAAACTTGAAAATGACCTTGATCACGCTGTAAATGGCATAATGAACGATACACCTCGCCATTGGCCTGATCATGCCACTCTGCATGACGATGAAAAAAAGTACCTCGACCACAGTCTTGGCCGGACAACCTTACTCCATATCCTTCACTCAATAAAGTAGCATAAGCCAATGTCTCACCATAACCCCAATCAGCTTTAATCTCTCCAGCAGTCATTTTTGCGCGGGCCTCAATAATTTTAGCTACCCTATTGTCTAAACTAAAACCATCTGGAATCCTGTCTCTTGCTGTAGCAATCTTTTGAATCTCCTCAACATCCAACTTAGTATTAGTTGGGAAACGCCAATCTCGTGTATTGTAAATAGACCAATCAGAAGCAAATTGACTCTTCCATCCACTTTCTGCTAAGCGTTTTACTACAGCTTTGTCACTTTGATCTAATGTTTGTCGATAATTATCCATCAAATTTTTAGCAGCTTCGTCGCTAATAACATTTTGATTTACAAGCTGTTGTTGATATATCTTAAGAACAGAAGGGTGCTGTTTAATTATCTTATACATTAATGGTTGTGTGGCTGATGGTTCATCAGCTTCATTATGCCCCCATCTTCTATACCCTATTAAATCAATAATTACATCTTTATTAAATTTCATTCTATAAGCAAGTGCTAATCTAGCAACGGCTGCCACAGCTTCTGGATCATCAGCATTAACATGAAATACTGGAGCATTAAGCATCTTACCAATATCAGAACAATATAAAGTTGATCTAGCATCATGTGGATTACTGGTAGTAAATCCAATTTGGTTATTTACGATAATGTGTACAGTCCCACCAATGCTAAAGCCACGAGTAGCTGACATATTAAGAATTTCCATTACTACTCCTTGTCCGGCAAAAGATGCATCACCATGTATTGCAACACTTAATACTTGATCAACACCATTTTGTGGACGACGCTCTTGCCGTGCACGTACTGAGCCACACGCTACTGGAGTAACAATTTCTAGATGTGATGGATTAAAGGCCAAAGACAAATGTAAATTTCCGCCGGGAGTAGTAACGTCAGATGCAAATCCTTGATGGTACTTAACATCACCAGATTGCTCTTGAAGTGTTGTTTTTTCTTCAAACAAATCAAATAATTCTCCTGGCATCTTACCTAAAAGGTTAACCAGAACATTTAATCTTCCTCTATGAGCCATAGCAATGACAATTTCTTGTAATCCATCCATACCCCCATGGGTAACAATTTCATCCAAAGCTACAATAAGAGTTTCACAACCTTCGAGACTAAAACGCTTTGCACCGGGATATTTAGCCCCCAAATATTTTTCCATGCCCTCAGCACGAGTAACCATATCAAAAATACGTAATTTTTCATCATGTGCCATCGATAAATTAAGCATAGTGTTTTCTAAATTTGCTTGAATCCATAATCGTTCACGTGAATCATTAATATGCAGGTACTCAGATGCAACAGTTCCACAATATATTTTCTGTAGATCATTTATAATTTGTGATAGCTTTCTGCGTGGTGCTCCTGGCAAATCTCCAGTAGAAAACTCTTGCTCTAGTTGCTGATCAGATAACCCATGTTTTTTAAGCTCCAGTTCTGGAATTAGCACCATTGGTTTATCTTGTATAGGGTTGATATTACTACGCATATGGCCAAGCAAACGATAAGAAAAAATCAAATCTTGCACAGAACTATGCGGTAAATTATTTGAAGAAGCAGTAGAAGTAACTGATCGTGGCTTATACGCTAGCTCTTTAAAATATTTTTCTATTGCATCAATAGATACGTCATTATTCTTATCAACTATATTCTGCAAACATTTCTGCCATTCAGGATTAAGACCACTAGGATCACTCAGAAACTGCTCATATAGACTATTTAGATAGCTTTGATTTCCACCATCTAACCATGAGTCTTGCCATGCAGCGTCCATTCCATTAGACATCTATACCCCATCATCAAGCATATTACGCCGTATAGAACTTATTGCTTCACCAGGATTAAGTCCTTTTGGACATACATCAGCACAGTTCAAAATTGATCTACATCTATATATACTGTACGCATCTTCTAATTCTTCAAGACGATTTGCAGTATCATCATCTCTACTATCCTGTATAAATCTTGCTGCTTGTAGCGCTGCTGCAGGTCCAACAAACTTATCAGGATTCCACCAGAATGATGGGCATGCGCTAGAACAACAAGCACACAAAATACATTCATATAGACCATCAAGCTTTTCACGCTCAGCAGGTGACTGTAAGTGTTCACGCGCTGGTACAGCACCAGAGTTCTTTAGAAAAGGTTTTACGCGTTTATATTGTTTAAAGAAGTTCGTCAAATCTACCACCAAGTCGCGCACTATTGGCATCCCAGGCAATGGACGTAAAATAATCTTTTTCCCAGCTAGGTCTTTAAGAGGAGTAACACATGCTAATCCATTTTTACCGTTAATATTCATACCATCAGAACCGCACACTCCCTCCCCACAAGAGCGACGATACGATAAAGTAGCATCTTGAGTATTCTTAATACAAGCTAACGCATCTAGTAGCATCACCCCCTCACATTTATCTGGATCAACTTGATAATCACGCATATACGGCTTACTATCCACATGTGGGTCATATCGATAAATAGAAATATTTAACATTAATATACCCTCTCTTTCGGTGGAAATGGCTCCATTGTTTCTGGCTTCATATTTACAGCTCGATATTTTAATTGATCATCTATAAACGCTAAAGTATGCTTTATCCAGTTCTTATCATCACGCTTAGGATAATCTTCACGCGCATGCGCACCCCTACTCTCCTCACGTGCTTCTGCAGATACCGCAGTAGCTATGGCAATGGCTACCAAATTATCTAACTCTAATGCTTCAATACGTGCAGTATTAAATACCTGACTTGTATCTCCTAAGTAAGTATTATGCAGTTTATCTCTTACCTGTTTAAGTTTCGCTATCCCTTCGCGCATCACCTCCCCAGTTCTAAATACTCCAAAGTGCTCCTGCATTGCTACTTTGAGTTCTTTACGTACCGAATTAACACTATATTTTCCCTGACGGGTATTCCATATATTTACACGCTCTGCTGCTTTATTAATACTTTCTTCATTTACTGGTTGCACCTGTAAACCAGCATCTAGTTGGTCTGCACAGTGATCACCTGCTGCTTTACCAAAGACAACTAAATCTAGTAGTGAATTACCACCCAATCTATTAGCACCGTGTACTGACACGCAGGCACATTCACCAACTGCATATAAACCAGTGATTACTTGATCTTTACCTTTACTATCAACGGTTATCGCTTGACTGTTTTTATTAGTTGGAATACCACCCATCATATAGTGGCATGTAGGTGTGACAGGAATTGGGTCTTTTACTGGATCAACATTTGCAAAAGTCATAGCTAGCTCACGAATCCCTGGTAGTCGAGTCTTAATTATATCGGCACCTAAGTGATCGAGCTTTAACAATGCATGGGGGAATTCCCTCCCACAACCACGCCCTTCACGAATTTCTAAGGCAATTGCCCGTGATACTACATCTCTAGATGCTAAGTCCTTAGCGTGTGGAGCATATTTCTCCATAAAACGTTCGCCCTTACTATTGAGCAAGTATCCGCCCTCACCTCGACATCCCTCAGATACTAATACTCCAGCTCCAGCTATACCTGTAGGGTGAAATTGCCACATTTCCATATCTTGTACTGGAAACCCAGCACGCAACGCCATACCTAACCCATCACTTGTATTGGTAATCGCATTGGTAGTAGAGTTGAAAATTTGTCCTGCACCGCCTGTTGCAAGAATAGCAGCTGGTGCATGTAGATATAATAATTCACTAGTTTCCATACACATTGCTACTACACCTGCAATGCTATCGTCGGTCGCTTTTACTAAATCTAACGCATACCATTCATCAAAAAATACTGTACCTGTTTGTAGGTTTTGCTGATATAGAGTATGTAATAAAGCATGCCCTGTTCTATCTGCAGCTGCAGTTGTACGTACTGCCATACCACCTTCGCCAAATTTCTGAGTCTGCCCACCAAATTTTCGCTGATACATTTTTCCATTTGGTAGACGTGAAAACGGCAATCCCATATGCTCAAGTTCATACACTACCTCAGGGCCATTCTTGCACATAAATTCAATGCTATCTTGATCTCCCAAGTAATCAGATCCTTTGATAGTATCAAACATATGCCATTGCCATTGATCTTCGGAGACATTCCCTAGTGCAGCATTAATGCCACCTTGGGCAGATACCGTATGTGAGCGTGTGGGAAATACTTTAGAAACTACAGCTACTTTCTTGCCACGGGCAGAGAGTTCAAGCGCAGCTCGCATACCAGAGCCACCTGCACCGACAATCACTACATCAAAAGAACGCCTTACCAACCCCATAGAATTTGTATACCCCAGACTAAATATAAAAATATGACTATATAGATTATTACTTGTGCAGTCAGACGCATCCACATATCTTTTATGTAATCAGTAGACACAGTCCAAAAACCTATCCAGGCATGTGCTACCAAAGCCAATAATGCTAGAAGTGTAAATGTGCGCATATATATAGTGGAAAATAAAGTTTTCCACCCTTGTATATCTCCGTCCTTAATTACGAACCAGCATGCTACCAGTGTTACGGTATATAAAGCCATTATGACTGCAGAAACACGTTGTATAAGCCAATCTTGTAAACCATTCTTGCCTAGGGCAGTCGCCACGCCTACCATATTGAAATCCCCATGATAATTGCAGTAATAATAGTTAATGCAAAAACCACATAGCTTGATATGGTGGCCGCACACTTACCTTCACCGAAGCCAATATCCATAATTACATGACGAAGTCCTGCATAAAAATGGTATACAAATGAAATTAATCCGCAGAGCAATATTACTTTTTTCTCTGGTCTATTTAATAGCGCATCTCTTATCCCACTATAATGTTGTGGATAATGCATCAACGTGTCTAGCTGACTTAAAAAAAATGGTATTACAAACAGTAATATAACGCCAGATATGCGATGTAATATAGATACAATGGCGGTTATAGGAAACTTAAATTGAATTAAGTTAAGATAGACAGGCCTTTCTTGCATGTACTTGTCCCTAAGTAGATCCATGGTATGCACTTTAAAATTAGCACCAACCATCTTATTAGGCAATGTAGTTATTGTGAGAACTATGTAGCAGTATATACAGAGAGATCTGGTAACCAAGCATACCAATGATGAGAAGAAAAGTTTTTTTTACACAGATAGATTATATTTATTTAAGTATATAAAAACCCTCTGTCTAATAGTGCCAAAGTTATCATTAAGGATAGGTTATGCAAAAAGATGATGCCAAGTTAGAGCTGCCAAACAAAGAGGCTGTGGAGTTGGCTATAAAGCACGGTACTTTAGGTCAGCCAGTCATTGATATTCAACAGTTGGGTCATCAAGGATACTTTACGTTCGACCCTGGTTTTATGTCTACTGCTTCTTGCAAATCGGCTATAACATTTATTGATGGAGATAATGGAATACTACTGCATCGTGGATATACTATTGCAGATCTTGTGCAAAATTCTTCATACTTAGAATTATGTTATTTATTAATGAATGGTGAATTACCAGACCAAACACAATCAGATAACTTTTCTTCAGAAATAAGACAACACACTCTAGTGCATGAACAACTGCGCAACTTTTATAGTGGCTTCCCAAGAAGCTCACATCCGATGGCAATTTTATGTGGTGTTGTTGGTGGTTTATCTGCCTTTTATCATGACTCACTAAATATTGACAACCCAGAACATCGTCATATTGCCGCTATGCGTCTCATTGCAAAAATGCCAACAATTGCGGCAATGGCTTATAAGTACTCAATAGGCCAACCTTTCGTATACCCACAAAATAATATGTCTTATGCTGAAAATTTTCTGCATATGTTATTTTCGGTGCCTGCTGAACCTGAAGAGCGTCCTGACCCTATCTTGGTAAATGCGATGGATAGAATTTTGATATTACATGCAGATCATGAGCAAAATGCTTCTACTTCTACTGTACGTACGGCTGGCTCTTCTGCAGCAAACCCATTTGCTTGTATAGCTGCAGGAATTGCAGCTCTATGGGGACCGGCACATGGAGGTGCAAATGAAGCTGTACTAAATATGCTAGAAGAAATTGGTAGTGAAAATAATATACCTAAGTATATTGCACGAGCTAAAGACAAAAGCGATCCTTTTAGACTTATGGGATTTGGCCACAGAGTTTACAAAAACTTTGATCCACGTGCTAAGTTAATGCAAGAGACATGTTATGAAGTCTTAAATCATCTAGATTTACTAGATGATCCTTTATTTAAACTTGCGATGAAGTTAGAAAAAATTGCATTACAAGATGAGTACTTTGTAGAAAAGAAATTATATCCAAACGTAGATTTCTATTCGGGTATAGTATTGCGCGCTCTTAAAATTCCTAAAAGCATGTACACAGCAGTATTTGCCACTTCACGTACAGCTGGATGGGTTGCCAATTGGCTAGAAATGCTAGGCCAACCACCATTAAGAATCACTAGACCACGCCAATTATACACAGGCCACACACAACGACCATTTGTTCCTATAGATAAGCGAACTTAGATATAACTAACAATAAATTCTAATAGATCGTGCACTATTGGTATGATATAAGACTAATAGTATTTTCAATATATTAATAGGAGCAGCAATGCGTTTGTTAAGAAGCACTTTGGCTCTATTGGTTGTCTTTTGCACGTGGCAACCAGCTATAGCAAAAGATAATTCAACTAACCCAGACTCAACGGTAGAGATTTTGCAACATTTGCATGGCAAAAGAAATAAAGGCTATACACAAAAGTTTATGGCTATTGCGGAACAAGCAAATATCACTTTAGACCCATTTTGGCATGGACAGGAATTATCTGATACACCTTACTCTATAGAAGACAAACAAAAAATTTATGCAACCCTTAGACAACTGGTGCAACAACAATTTAGAAAAGTGAAACCAGCATCTAGCAAAAGTTATACTGCCTCAGGAGGTGCTCCTGGGTGTGGTAAAACTTATGCCTTAGAGAAAATGTATAAAATAGATGTAACAGCAGGTCAATTTCCAGCAAATGCTATATATATCGGCCCAGACTCTGTGGTTCTTACTCAAATGCAAGCATACTTGGATGATTGGCATAACCCACAAACAGGACCCGAGTATGCATACAAAAAATGGCGCGCAGCTAGTAACTATATAGCTAATTTCATGTTAGTTAAAGCAATGGTAGATGGTGTCAATATTATACATGACAGCACATCTACTAATATCAGGACTCAAACAATTTTAGATACTTTAAAAAATCAGGGTTACGAAAGACATTTACACTTTTTCTTTGCTGACAAAGCAGCAAGAGAAAAAGCACTAGCTCACCGCAAAAGCAAATTAGGTTATATGGTAGCACTAGATGCTTCACCCGAAGTAAGTAAAGCTGAAGCAGCATTTGAAAGAATATCAGACAACACGTACATTGGGCGAGTAGATAGTATGACACTGTACTTACAAACCGGTAAATTTTACCTGGGTGAAGGTGAAACCATATCTTTTGCAAAATACGATACAAAAAAGGATGCTAATGTAAAAATACTTGCAAATAAAGTCACTTTTGCTGAACATATTTTAGAAGTAGTTGATAGTGATGAAAATTTAAGCCCTGCATTAAACGCTGCAGTGCATAAGACTATAGAAACATGGATATCTAGCACATAATATCTAAAGAACTAGTGCTTTACGCCTCAGACCAGGATGGATGGGGTTGTGGAGCACTGGACTTCAAAGACAGTGGCAACATAATTATAAACGTGATAACACAACAAGCTACCAGAATCCAAAAGTACATCGACCATGAATAATCAATTACCAGCCCAAGCGGATACCCAGTAGCAGCCGCTCCGGCATAAGCCCAACAACCAACAAAACCATTGGCTGTACCAACTGCTTTCTTATCAACATATTCAGCAGCAGCAAGTCCAATTAACATCTGCGGCCCAAACACAAAAAAGCCTATACAAGCCATTAAGGAATAACAATAACGAATATCATGCCCCTCGTGCAGACCCGCAAAGGTATACAAAGTCACGCCCATACCGATAGCACACAGCAACATAAAAGGAACACGTTTGCCCTGAAAGAGGTAATCAGAGGCCCATCCAGCTATTAACATGCCAGCAAAGCCACCGACTTCAAACCACATAACACTAGCACTGGCTAACAAACGATCATAACCTAGCTCAATTAAATACGGAATTGTCCAATCGTTCACTGCTGTACGCACTACATACACAAAGAAACAGCTTAAAGCCATTATCCATACAAACTTATTATTTAATACACAATCAAATAAGATCTGGCGAGGAGAAAGTCGATTATCACTCGCTTTTTCTCTTTTGTATTCTCTGGTCTCATCCCTCTCACCTCGATATAGCTCTATAGGCGGTAAGCCTAGAGACTGAGGAACATCTCGCAATCTGTTAAGCAAAAATGCTCCTACTCCTATACAAGTCAACCCTGGCAATAACATCGCATAACGCCAATTACTTAGATAGGAAACTGCATATGCCATAATAACTGGTATCAATAAACCACCAACACTATGCGAGGTACTACACGCACTCCACCATTTACCGCGCTCTTTTTTGCTATACCAGTAGGTTAACTGCTTGGTAACTGGCGGCCATCCCCATCCTTGAAACAATCCATTTAAGCAACAGAGCAGCGCCAAAACCCAAATCGAAGATGAGAAGCCAAAAATAATATTAGCTACACCAGTTAAAATTAAGCCAACAGACATAAAGTAGCGTGGGTTGGATCTATCCGATAATATGCCACTGACAAATTTGCTTATACCATAGGTAACATATAGAACTGTGGCTAAAATGCCCAATTTGCTGTAGGAAAACCCCAGATCTTCGACCATCTCAGGCATAATGAAGGTGAAGCTCTTGCGGGTGAAATAGAAGAATACATAGCCGACATAAATAGAGTAAAAAATACGTATGCGCCAGTACCTATACGCCTTCTTAATAGCGTCATTATCGGTCATCTGCTCGGTGTAAGGAGCAGGTCTCATGAGATTCATCAACGAGCTGATAGCCATAATTCCCGGTTGTTCTCCATGCGAGCTTTAAGCCAAAAAACGATTACGCACACTATTCCATTTAAATGAATAATTTGGACAAACTACCATGCAGAAGCTGGTTGTGCAAGAGCTTTAACAAAAAAATTAGTCATACGACTAATAATAGTGTAATGACTAATCTTCAGGTGTTCTGCTAGAATTTAAGGATGATGAAGAGACATCTTTTATGGATTGTTAGATATACCGTTTTGCTTGGGATGAGCACAATCGCCTGCGCCGTGCCAGAGAAAATTAACAATCTGGACAGAATGCAAAATTTTCATATCCGCCAAGCAGAAGAAAAAATTAGTAAACAGCAATTTGCACATGCCTGGGGAGACTTGGCATATATATTATGTTGTGTACCAAATCATCACCTGGCCTTTAAGTACATGGCTCTTATAGCTCCAAAATTAAAACGCGAACAAGAGTTAGTTCAATATTTTAAACTCAGCTTAGAAAACTACCCACAAGATCACATTCTACAAAAGCTGTATCAAGACTTTGTAGCATCACTAACAGACAAAAAGTCCTTATAACTTTTTAACAATCCGACTGTTGAACTATCGAGCTCTGCATAATCATCGGTCTGCATTACTTGCAAAGTCGATTTAATTAATTCTTTACCAAGTTGTACACCCCATTGATCAAAAGACTCGATCCCCCATAGAATGCCCTGTACATATACCTTATGTTCGTATAACGCAATAATATTACCTAAAATTTCTGGGGTCATCTCTGCAAACATTAAAGTAGTACTAGGACGGTTACCAGGACAATTTTTATACTCTTCAAAGGTACTACGTCCTTGCATTAATGCTTGTGATTGTCCAATACAACTCGCTACTAATAAATCCTGCAATTCTTGCATATCATTAGAGCTTTTTGCTGCAACCAAAAAATCTATCGGTACCACTTGTGTACCTTGATGTAACAATTGCATATAAGCGTGCTGGGCATTACACCCAACTCCCCCCCATATGATTGGCGCAGTTTGTTGATTACTAGCCTTACCATTACTCTCCATTTCTAGCTGTTGTAAATATGGCGCTAATAATTGCAAGCCATCCGCATACGGAATTATTGCTAGTGTTTTATGATTTAAATAATTTATATTCCATATACCAAGCAAAGCCATTAATACTGGCATATTCTCAGCAAATGATGCCGTATTAAAATGTTTGTCCATTGCATGGGCGCCACTTAGAAACCTTCTAAAATTATCCATACCTATACTTAGAGCTATTGGCAATCCAACAGCTGACCAAACAGAAAATCTGCCACCAACCCAGTCCCAAAACTCAAAAATATTATCTGGTTGTATACCCCAAGTAATGGCAGCATCTTTATTAGCCGTTACCCCTACTAATTGATCATTTTTTAACCACTCCCGTACATACTTAGCATTAGTTAAGGTTTCTATTGTAGTAAACGTTTTAGAGTTAATAATACAGAGAGTCTTCTTAGGATCAAGCTGCTGCAGTAAGGGTGCCAATGTGTCTGGGTCAACATTAGCAACAAAATGTAACTTTATTGTATTAACAGCATAATTGCTGAGTGCTTCACAAACCAAGTGTGGACCCAAATCTGAGCCCCCAATGCCTAGTACAATGACATCAGTATATTGATTAACTGCCTTAATAACAAAAGACTCCATTTGGTCTAAAACACGTAAAATTGACTGGTTATTTGTTTCTGGATTACGCAGTTCAGTATGTAAGGCTGGTCGCTGCTCAGTATGATTAACTATTGCACCACTAAATAAATCTGCTATCTTACCTTTAAGAGCTACTTTATTAGCTTCGTCTATTAACAGCTTAATGGTATCCGTAGTTAATAACTGCTTTGAATAATCCATAAGCAAGCCATTAACTTGCATATGCATGTTTGCAAAGCGGTGTTTATCATTTGCGAACAACTGTTCTAAATTAGTATTACTTAACTCTTCTTTTTGTGACAAAAGCGACATAAAAAACCTCAAATTATTTGGCAATTTTTCAAAGCTACTGCTAACATAATCTTGAAAGATTAAAATGGAATTTAGTCATGATATTAACCGATGAGGCTTTTGAAAAGCAACTGATAAGTATAAGAAATTCTGACTCCAGCACCACAGAATTAGATTTCAGTTTTATTGAATTCACCCTTGCACGCCTCGCAAGCTTATTAGATGCTCTAGAGACTAACACATCTACACAAAGCTTAAATCTCGGAGTAACATATCTTAGAGAACAGGTTGGCAGTGTTGAAGTTGCTCTGCCCAACGCAAAGCAAGACGTGGAGTTCTGCGAACAAATAGCATCTCACATTGCTAGCAATCATAAACTTGAACAACTAAATTTAAAAAGCAATCAGATCTCAAATGCAGCAGTTATAACTGTCCTCAATGCCATGCATTTAAATTGCAGCATTAGAGTTTTAGATCTACGCGATAATGATCTAACAGATGATATTATCCCGCATATTCAAAGAATGCTTACGGCAAACCCAATCATTGAGTTATTGAATGTTTCTTTCAACAGATTCTCAGAAGAAGGCATTCAGCGATTACTAGCGATGACAACTCAGTATTGTACCATCACTTGCAGACGAACACCTACAAGTCCAACATTACCAAGTAGAACTATTAAGAAGTCAAAAACAGACACAGGATTTGAATACATATTCATTTATCGCAACAAACCAATGACGAAGCAACAGGCTAAACTACGCCTGAATATGAGAGAGCGCTTAAAACCTCTAACTGGTTCTGAGTCTGATATATGTGAAATAATTTATACTGCATATTTAAGCATACAAGAGATTAATCCTGGAATATTAACTCTATTTGATGTATTTAAAGTAATAGAGCAAGTCCATGCTAGAAACCACAATTTTCCAAGTAGCAAAGTTATTATAGAATTTACAATTTTTTGTCTACAGCAAGAAAATATAGAAAGGATTCTAATTGCAGATATTTTATCAGCCCCACGTACTGACTTACGTGGACAGATATTGCATGCAATTGGCAATCACTACTTTGCTACATCAGGCAATATTCTGGCATTACTTGAGGATCCACAATATGCACATATAGACCCAGAGGAAGTATACGAACTAAAGTATTGGCGACAGGTATATTTATTAATTGCGTACATATCTTTTGCAAATATAGAATCCCCTAGTGAAGACATAATGTTTTTAAAATACATAATTTGCCGTACGATTATTACTGGAGAGCATAGATTTGGTATTGAACGAAATGATGCAGAGATAACCAAATATTCAAAATTAGGCCAGGCAATTTTTTTACAAAAATTTGGCTCTTTCAAAAGCATGGAAGAAATAGAAGATTCTGCTATAGAGCTACCAAGTATTTTAGCACAACATAGAATTCAATCATGTGCTCATCAAGAAATATTAGCTATGCCTCCAACAACCCATGGCGCAAGGCTAAGAGCGTTCTGAAGGAGCTTTTTTCGCTTTACGCGTACGACGTCGTGGCTTATTTTTAGCAAGCTGCAGAAGAATTTGTTCTTGTTTTTCTTCAGTAGCCTCTACAAAAGTTTGCCACCAGGAGGCAGTATCAGAAACCTGTGTATCGCCAGTAGCAGCACGTAGCAACAGAAAATCATAACCGGCACGAAATTTTGGTGATGTATAAATACTCTTGACACCTCTAGTGGTAAGCTTACGTTGTAAACGCCACTGCATCTGCCAAATATCACGCACCATAGATAACAACCTTCTAGGCACAGCCATAATTCTCTGTTGTTGGCTTAACAGCTTATCTATCGCCTCAGGTAACTCCCGAAAGTTCTTTACTTGCTCTAACAATGGCTGCCAATAAAGTACCGCGATTACAAAACTAGGAGCAACTGGCTTACCTTGTTGAACTCTATTATCTGTATTATGTAAAGCTGTTTCTATAAAACTATTGTTATTCGTATAGTTAATTAACAGCGGAAACATATGCGTTAACAATTTATACTCACACAGCATCTTATAAGTTTTAGCGGCATTGCCATGCAGAAATAACTTATTAAACTCTTCAAAAATTCTCGCTGGAGGAATATTCGCTAAAAGATTACCAAACCTTTTGATTGGCTTTGCAGTATCAGGCGAAATACTAAAGTCTAGTTTTGCCGCAAATCTAATCGCTCGCAACATCCGCACTGGATCCTCTCTATAGCGCAACTGCGGATCACCAATTAACGTTATACGTTTATTCTGCAAGTCATTCATTGCATCAACAAAGTCTACTAAACTAAAATCAGCAATATTGTAATATAAAGAGTTGACTGTAAAATCGCGGCGCATAACATCCTCTTCCATAGAACCATACACATTATCATGCACAATCATGCCCTGTGCATTATGTTGTGTGGCATCTACATGTTGAGCCCTAAAGGTTGCAACCTCTATGATATTGCGACCAAAATGAATATGCGCTAGACGAAATCTACGCCCAATAAGCCGACAATTAATAAATAAATCTTTTATTTGATCAGGGCTAGCATTGGTCGCAATATCAAAATCTTTGGGCTGTAACCCCAATAGACAATCACGCAAACAACCACCAACCAGATATGCCTGATAACCAGCTTTATGCAGTCTGTAGAGCACCTTGAGGGCATTATTATCAATTTTCTCACGGCTGATACCATGCTCAGGCCGCGGAATAATTTTTGGACCCGCCTGCTTATACTTAAACCATTTAAATAACTTTTTTAGCATCTACGCCTACAATTTAATACTGCTATGCCCCAATGCAATCAAGCAACTAGCGACAAAGAGAGCAAATTATAGCAATAGCGGTGCAAGTATACTAGATTTAACAATAATGAATAACAAAGCTTTTAGCCTAATAGAATTGCTTACGATTGCAGCTATTGTAGTGATCATAGCCGCCTTCGCCATTCCAAGTTATATTCGTTACATAACTGAAGCAAAGGTCAATGCTTTTTTCAAGGAAGCAGAAGCCGCAAAACTAGCCGTACAGAGCACTTATTTAAAAACCCATGCCGACGTAAGTAACATAACTGTAAACTCAGGAGCAGCAGAATATACTACAACTAATACTGACTACATAAAATGCATAACTATCCAAGACGGGATCATATCAGTAGTTGGTGACTCAAATAAGTTCTTTGGTAAAACAGTTTGGATAGCGTGGATCCCAAATACCTCATCTGGCGAATTGCAGTGGAGCTGCACATATTCAGATGATGCCGCAGAATACTTAACCGACATAGCCGCAACCTGTGGCCCAGATACTTGTAGCGAATATGGAACATGGAGTACTGCTAGTGCGGTAGGGTCAGCAGAAGATGTCTGGTACTTTGGTAGTGTTAGTGCAAGTCAGGTTGCCGCTGCTTTCGCAGAAACTTGTCGACTTGCACCTGATACATATGCAGCATGTTCGGCTTGTTATAATTACATCAATAGTGATACAGAAACCAGGTATATGGATTTTTCTTTAGCTACTGTTACCTATAACTATGCAGGTGCGCTGGGAGCAAATCCAAATTGGAGTGGTCAAACATCATGGACTTACGACTATGAATATACAATTGCTACCCAAACATGCATGAGTCAAACACGGACAAAAAATGATTGTCAAACTAATCCACCAACTGCTTATTCTTCAGATAGCGCGTGTACCTAAAGGACTAGATTATGCTTAAAAAGTTTATCTTAAAATTATTTGTACTCTTACTATTTTGCAGCAAGCTCTTTGCTACACCTGCAGAATACTGTGCGATGCTTCAACAAATACAACCAGGTATGGAAATTAGTGAAGTATTTATGATTTTGGGTCCACCACATACTTTTGGACAACCATCAAATCTAGATATAGCAGCGATGTATAATAAATCTACAATAGTGGCACCGCCACAAAGCAATATCACTAGCGCGGCTACTGAACGCCAACTAATGAAAAATATTATTAATAATGACCCGATATTATCTGCATTTGCTAATGCCCCTCCTAACTCGGAAAATGCTTTAATCTGGCAGTATGAAGATAACACCCTAAGCATCGCAGTAAAAACCAAAGGATCAAAGGTAGTAGAGGTAAATGCAAACTTTTCTTGTTAAGAATAAGGCTTTTACGATGGTTGAGCTACTGGTAGCTTTTGCCATTGTGGCAATAATTGCGGTTATTGCTATTCCTACCTACAGCAAATACCGACTACGCTCTAAAGTAGCAAGCATGGTAGCTGCAGCATCAGCTGCAGAGTTTGCAGTAGCAAATGATTATTTTAATCAAGGCTACACCTTTGATAAAACAAATTTTGAACCAGAGAGCCAACCATTTCTCATCCCACCATCAGATGTTATATCGAGTATGGAAGTGGAAAAAGGTTGGGTAAGAATTTATGGTAATCCTGCAGAGCTTGGTGGGCGTACAATTAATTTTGTGTTCGAGCCTACTGTCGTAAACAACGATATTACTTGGACTTGTTATGTATCTTCTTTGTACTTTGATTTAGCACCAGAAGAGTGTCGCAACACTGGTTGTGCAGTATATGAATGGAGTGACTGGGTAAGTATAGATCAAGGCACTACCTGGATGTATAACGAAAGTGCTGGTAACGTTGCATCAAACTGGTCTAGCTACTGTCCAACCTATCCATGGTACTTTGGTTGCAGCTGTTATAATGCTGTAGATACTAACTTAGTAAAATATGATATTCAGCACACTGTAATTAATAATGTCGATAATGGCTGGGGATGGACTTATCTAGTAGTTAATCATGACTGTCGACGAGCAACCAGACAATTAACTTCCCAAGGCTCCTGTGGCTCATGTCCAGGTGGTGCTACATGCCAAGATATGTTTGCGCCGCTTAATTAATACACTACACGCATATCTTGCTAAATTCTGGGCCTAAGCACCAGAGTAAAGGCCTGCTCCATATCACTTCCTGGATGAAAATCGTAAGTTTGCGCCATCTTATATAATTGCTCTCTATCATTCATTTGAAAGACTTTGCCGCTACTAAGTCGTGTACAAATAAGATCTCCTATTTGCGGAGAAACTTTCCTATACAAACCACTACTCCATAAACAAAAAAAACCTTCTTTTCTATACATCTTTCTTTCAGCACTCAATATAGATTCATTATTTAACAAGTTTCTTAATATCATAGAGTAAATAATCAGTACGAGCTTATTATATAGCTCTAACGCCACAAAAGGCAGGCTGCTCACAATTTCTAATAAATTTTGTTTTACATGCTTTTGTAGCATACGTAACTGTCCGATGCTTACATTTTTAAAGGTCCCAGAACGTTTAATTTCTGGAGTCATATCTAGAAAATAAGATGCGATTCTTGCTTGCACCTCTTCCGGCATTTTTTCATATGAAGAAAACAGCGGCTGACCACGAAGCATATCCTCTACATCATTCCAGAAACACGTACAAAAAACATAAAAGAAACTTTGAAAACTCTTTCTACATACGTCATCAAAATTTTCCTCTGGGCTCTTCCTCCAAGGATTTATTATCGAACGCGTCATTGTTTTTTCAATTATGATACAACCTTTATACCTTTGTTCAAATTCAGCCCTACACAGCGATGTAATGTTTGCAATATTTGGCCAAATATTCTCCACACAGAATTGAAAAAAACCACGAATAATGCTCAGGAAACTTTTATGATCTACCTCATCCTGCATGGCATTCCTCATAGCATCATCTAATACAGAAGTTACAATGTTAACAAACACCCGATATGAATTTAATCTAGCATGAAAATTGAATAAAAAAAATATAAAACGAGCATAACTATTGACTGCTCTGTAGTCTAGTAAAAAATTTATACATCGCCCTCTAAAGTAATCTTTATTTACTAGATAAAACAAAGGATTCTCTCGCGACCTATCAATCTCTGCAAGCACGCATGGTACCAAAACAGGATAATACACGACCAAAAGGTTTAAATAATGCCTACTAATTCGTTTGCCAGTTTTTTCTCTTATACTTAAAAATAGAGCATGCAAGTACTTGTCACGTAACCCATTTAAATCATCTTCAATTGGATCGACCAATAGTTCTAAAGCTTTGGTAAAACTTGCTTTTAGTGCTATGTCTGGATGTGCCAACTTGTTTTCTACAAACTGCTGATGTTTTAACAAAAAATCATTATTAGAACCGCCACGTCTTTTCTCAAAAACATTTATTCTAGTATGTTCGATCTTCGAAAACATCATGCGTGCTGCATCAAAACTAATGCGACCTGAAAGTTCGCACCGTCCAAGTTCAAAAGTGCATACTCTCGGTCTATAATCTGTCAAAAACCTTGCAAATTCAATGATTTCATAAGTATTAACTAATGTCTCTAAAATAGGAATCAGTTTTTCGTCTGTAAATACAAATAAATACTCACCTAAATATTGCCATAGTGTTTCTTTTTTAAGAAATTTAGATAATCCCGGGGCTATATTTCTTTTTAGCACATCAGCATCTATATCTATCTCTATTAAATGATGTATATATAAAATAATTGTTTTGTGTAAATCTTCAGCTCTTTCACCGCTAACACCTCCATTGTATATAGTTAAAAACAAAGAAGACAACCACTTGAATACATCAGGCTGATCTTGTGGCAAATCTACAAACCTTTGGTCTAACAACTGCAGCAAGTCCCATTGACTATTTTCAATGGCAGATTTTATTTCAGGGCTTTTAATATCACTGCTGAGGCTAATAATCGTATCTCTTTCTTCAACCAAATATTTATAAAATTGCCTCCATTGACCACTCTGGATAATTTTCTGTACTAATAGGTATTTGCTAGGAAGACTATGTAAAACACCTGAATTATCTAATGCGTAGAAATATTGTAAGTCTGTTATACAAAATGCTCTAGAAGAAAGGTAATGCTCAAAAAATAAATTTATAGTAGTCGCATTAATCTCGCTTTTATGAGCTAACCAATAAATTGCTCTCCTATAGAAATCAGCCACTTTATCATCTGGCCTCTCTCCACATAGTTTTTCAAAGTCAGTAACTATCTTAATTACACATTTTAAAGCATGTGTTTCTGGTTCGTTTTGATTAATATAATCAATAAGTGCATAAACATAATCAACAACATATATCATATCATCTATAGCAGGATCTATAGTTACAAGTTGGTCGAATATCTGCTGTAATAAAATAATTTGATTACTCTCAAAAGCAATCCGCACTATATTAGTAAAATCTATTCCTAATAATCCTTTTTGGATTCTATTATTATGGAGTAAACCTAGTATTTCTAATAAAACCTCAATATACCCATTCTGTGAAGCCAAAAGCTGATTGCTACATTCTTTATCATCGCATATAAAACTGGAGTCATATGCACATTCACATTCAAATACCATATACTCAACGAAATTTCTTTCCTTAGCAAGTAAGGCTAAAGATAACAAACTAACACCATTACTAAACGTACCCCTGCTTGTTGCACGCAGTAAATAATATGGTGGTTTTGTATCAAATATTTCACTATAATTGATACGAACCTGCAAAGCCTCTATGATATAATTCCATTTACCGTGATACGCAAGCCACCATATTAAAGAGGTACCCTTATAAGGACCACTAGAGTAGCTTATATCTATATCTACTTCGGGTTTTAGCAGTGCTACATATATAGAATTCCATTGTGTTTCTGATATATGCTCAGTCGCGATACCGCTTAACTCGTTAAGCGTATTTTGTAGACTTATCGTACTCATATATTTCTCTAATTAATGTCACTATAAAACAAGTGTAAAATCTATTTTCTTTTATGAATAAAATATGCTGGCACACAAAATGCTAATAAACCAAATAGCAATAGCGATTGATACACTACTTTATTACCTATAGCAATTTGTGATGGAGGTAAGAAACCTAGAAGTAAAGCTGCAAGGCTACACAAGCCGCCTAATAAACATACTAACCACATACCCCAATTACCACCAGGAATCTTATATGGACGATTAATGTTCGGAAATTTATATCGTAGTTTAATAGCTGCAACAAAGAACAACAAATGCATAAGTAAAGCTAACATAGCAGTAAGCTGTGTGAGCAATAGATAAGCTGACTCAACTGTTGGCAATGCTACATATAAGGTAGAGAGCACTGATACAATAACACCCTGGACTAATAAAATATTTACCGGCACACCATACTTATTAGTCTTTGCCAAGAACTTCGGCAAATTATCTTCTTGCGCTGCCACAAGTAAAGCTTTGGTAGGACCAATTACCCATGCAGCTATAGCACCTACTGAGCCAATGATAATTGCCACAGCAATAATTGGTAATAACCAAGGTATCCCAAGTGCTGTAAAAAAGTATTCAAACGCTTGTACTACGCCAGTGACAATATTTAATTCTTCCTTTGGTACAACTACCGCAACTGCAGCAGAGCTAAGCGCTAAAGTTAGTAAAATTATTACTACTGAGTATTTAAGTGCTATAGGGTAATCACGCTTAGGATTTTTTACTTCCTGGGCGTGCACTGCTGACATCTCTATACCCATTAGACCAAATAATATCGACGCTACTATCGCCAAGTCATCTATACTGTGCACCTTAGGTAATAAATCTTGCCAGCTGTAATCAGCAACTACTGGTCCTTGGCCACTGCCTAACCACCAAAATCCTAAGGCAATAACCAAAGTCATCGGCAATAAAGTACCTGCCCATGTACAAAAAGTACTAATTAAACTAGATAATTCCATACCATAGCAATTACCTAAAGTTGCAAGCCAAAATACGGCTAAAACAATTAGCATAGTAACTGCTGGACTTGCCAGCACTGCGGAATTAAATAAGTGTGCAATTATTAAAGAAATCGTAGCTAGAATCGCTGGATACCAAACCAAATTATATACCCACTGCAACCAAACTACTAAAAAGCCGGCTTTAGTACCTAAAGCTTCACGCACCCAAATATAGATACCACCTCGCTTCGGCCATGTAGTTGCTAGCTCAGCTGTAATTAAAGCTACTGGGATAAAGAAACAAAGACCAAATAAGGCATAGTAAGATATTAAAGACAGACCGAATTCAGCACTAAAAGGCAAGGTACGCAAACTATCAACCGCGATCACATTGATCATTACCAATGAGAATACGCTCAGAACTCGACCCTTTGCTGCGGCTGCAACAGCCATGCGACCACCTTAAGATGAAAAACTAAGCCTCTATCTTATGATGTTCTGTACCTAATAGCAAATACACCGCAGGAACAACGTATAATGTGAATACAGTTCCAATTGCCAGGCCAGTTGCAATAACTAGCCCCATATTAAATCGAGAAACCGCCCCAGCACCACTGGCCATTAGCAGTGGCACCACGCCTAGAACCATTGAAAATGACGTCATCAATATCGGACGCAAGCGAATACCACATGCCTGCTCTATAGCCTCTCGCTTCGATTTACCCTCCACTTGCAGTTGGTTGGCAAACTCGACCATAAGGATACCATTCTTACTGATAAGCCCCATTAATGTCACCAACCCCACCTGCGTATAAATATTTAGCGTAGCCCCGCCGACTCCCAAACAAACAAATAACATAGCCCCAGCAATAGACATAGGTACAGAAAATAGGATAATCATCGGATCTCTAAAGCTTTCAAAAAGTGCAGCTAAAGTTAAGAAAATTATTATAATTGCAAAACCCATAGTTACTGCAAAGCTACTGGATTCTTGCGTATATTGACGTGACTCTCCAGCGTAGTCTACAAAATAGCCATCTGGTAACAACTGCTCAGCCATTTCTTTCATAGTCTCTAAGGCATCACCCATTGCAAGTCCTGGAACCAAGACACCAGAAATAGTTGCGGAATTAAGCTGCTGGAAGTGATTAATAGATTCTGGAATAGTCTTAGTCTGTAAATCTACCACTGTTGATAACTGTACCGGTACCCCTTGCGAAGTTCTTATATAATAGCGATCCAGCTGATCTACATTTAATCGATATGGTTGGTCTACCTGTGGGATCACTTTGTAAGATCTGCCATACAGACTAAAGTAATTCACATACCCGCCACCAAGCATTGATGATAGTGCTGCACCAATATCACTCATTTGCAAACCAAGCTGCGCTGCCTTCTCGCGATTAATTACCACAGTTGCCTGTGGACTATCAATCTTCAGATCTTGATCAACAAACATAAACATACCTTTGTTACGCAACTCTTGCATAAAGTCCAAAGTGATCTCATTTAAACGCTCAAAACCCTGGGTAGTCTGTAAAACAAATTGCACTGGCAAGCCCTGACTACCTGGCAGCGGTGGTGGTTGAAAAACCGCTATCTTATAACCTGCAACTTGAGACAGTTCCTGTTGCACTAATGGCTGGATCTGCTGAGCAGTACGTTTACGCTCATCCCACGGCTTTAGCACCATACCAGCAATAGAGGTCCCAGGTGCCTCAATCTGAAACACATGATCCATTTCTGGGAAAGTAGTGAAAATTTTATAAATCTCATCAGAGTACAACAATCTCTGTTGCAAAGTTGCATTTGGCGCGGCACTAGAGAAAGCTAAAATAATCCCTTGATCCTCTTGTGGTGCTAGCTCCTTCTTAGATGCAGAATACATAAAAAATATGCCAACTAAAATGATAATAGAAAACACCATGCTCACACTTAGAGTATCAAGACTACTATGCAGTGAAGACTCATACCTTTTGCGCAGACCATCAAAAAACTTATCAATCCAACCACTGCCAAACATATGCGGCTTAAGCATCTTTGCACCCATCATTGGCGATAATGTCAGTGCTACAATAGCCGAGATAACCACTGAGCCTACTAGAGTAAATGCAAATTCAGTAAATAAAGCTCCTGTTAAACCACTCTGAAAACCAATCGGCACATAAACCGCTAATAAAACCACCGTAGTAGCAATAATTGGATTTGCCAACTCCCTTGCTGCTAATATTGCAGCTTCTTTAGGCGACTTACCTTCTTCTAAATGTCGGTTAATATTCTCTACAATAATAATCGCATCATCTACTACCAATCCTATGGCTAACACCAAAGCTAATAGTGTCAAGAGGTTAATACTAAAACCAAACATCAGCATAAAAATAAATGCGCCAACTAACGATAATGGGATCGCAACTACCGGAATAATCACGGAGCGAATATTACCCAAGAAGGCCAAAATAACTAAAGTTACAATAACTAATGCCTCGACTAAAGTATGGATCACCTCATCTATAGAGCTATTTACAAATTTTGTGGCATCATAAACAATCTCGCCATTTAAACCCTCTGGCAACTCTGCTTGAATACCCGGAAAAACGTTGCGCACCCGACCGATAACTTCTAGCAAGTTAGAGCCTGGGGCAATGCTAATACCTATATAAACTGCCCTCTTACCATCAAAGGCTACACTGGATTCATAACTATCAGCACCCAAAGTTACCGTACCAACATCAGATAATTTTACTAGCGCATCCCCATCACGCTTAACAATCATATTTTTAAAATCTTCTAATGTGTGCAGATCAGTAGTCGCTGTCAATTCGACCTGCACCATTTGACCTTTGGTATTTCCAAGTCCCGAAATATAATTATTATCTTGAATTGCTTTATAAATATCTGCTGCCGTCAAATCATACGCTGCTAACTTTTGGGGATCTAACCAAGCACGCATAGCAAAATTCTGTCCACCTAAGATTTCAGCAGTCTGCACACCAAGTATTGCTTGTAACTTAGGTTGAACCACTCTCACCAAATAATCAGTAATGCTGTTTTCAGGCAATACATCACTATTAAAGCCAATATACATGGAGTCGATAGTCTCACCGACATTAATAGTAATTACCGGCTGCTGCGCCTCGGGGGGTAAAATATTGAGTACAGAGGAGACTTTAGTACTAATTTCTGTTAAAGCTTCATTTGGGTCATAATTTAATACTAAGTAACAATTAATAGTACTTGTGCTTGTAGTACTAGATGAAGTCATATAGTCAATGCCATTAGCTTGTGAAATAGCATTCTCTAAAGGAGTAGTAATAAATCCAGCAATTACAGAGGCATCTGCACCATAGTAAGTGGTTGTAATGGTTACTACGGCATTCTCGGTACGTGGATACTGCAATACTGGTAACGACGAGATTGCCCGTAAACCAATTACAAATATTCCAAGACTTATTACCGAGGCTAGAACTGGTCGCTTAATAAAAATATCAGTAAAAAACATAGCTACTTGCTTGTAGGATATTCATGCGGTGATGGATCACTATCATCTGTAGGCTGCACACTGTTGTTGATTTGTATCCTACTGCCATTTTGCAATTTCAATTGCCCCGCAGTTACCACTACTTCTCCTTCCTTTAGTCCCTTGATAATTGCCACCTGATCACCACGTGTTGGCCCTAAGACCACAAATCTTTGCTCTGCAATAAGTGGTTCATCCTGATCTTTAGATGTATTCTTTTCTGCTACCCTGCCTTTTTCCGCAACTTTTTGGGTACCTTGCGCTGACTTATTTTTACTGGTTGGAGCCTGCTCAGAAACTGGATCCTTTTTAGCACTAGCTTTTTTTACTACAAACACAGTGTCGCCATATGGATTGTAAGTAATCGCCGTTTGCGGCAAAGTTATATATTCCTTGGACTCGCCTAAATTGATATTGATTACCCCATACATACCTGGTAATAGTTCTTTTTCAGTATTATCTATCGCCGCACGAATCAGTACATTTCTAGTAGCCTGATCCACTTTAGAATTAAGAGCCCATACTTTGCCAATGTACTTTTTATCGGGGTATAAATCTGTAGATAAATTAACCTGCTGGCCAAGTTTTACCTTAGATAAATCCCCCTGGGGCAAGTAAAAATCAAAATAGATAGGATCTAAAGCCTGTAAAGTAACCATGTCCATACCAGCATTAATATACTGTCCCAAGTCTACTTTACGAATTCCTAGCATCCCAGCGAATGGCGCACGAATAAATTTCTTAGCTATTAAAGCTTCCTGTTGCTGAACTTGTGCCTTAGCCTTTTCTAAATTAGCTACTGACATGTCTACAGTCGCTTGCGCCACCGTCTTTTCTTTGAGTTGTCTATAGTCTCTTTCGTAGGTCAGACCAGCTAAGTGCGCCTCTGCTTGCAACGAAGCAAGGGCTGCAACCTCATCATCAACTCTAAATTTTACTAATAAAGTGCCACTTTCTACTTGATCACCAGACTCAAAATATATCCCTTCTACCAAGCCTGGCACTTCGCTAGATATATCTACCCCACGCACTGCACGTAAAGTGCCAACACCTACTATAGTACTTTGCCATTTTTGGATATTTGCAACCGTGGTAGACACTGTTACTGCCCGTTGCCCCATTTTGCTCATGTACTTTTTGATCATAGCGCCTTCGAACATTTTCCATGCTATAACCCCACCACCTATTACAGAGCAGAAAATTAACATTATCAGCATGCGCTTTATCATTTGAGCCTCATTTAATATCGTTCTCTTTATATTTTAGTCGCTATCATTATAAGTAAACTGCTTACCCTGATAGTTAGTCACCTCATATATAGAGCTTTTTTTACTCAAATAACATGGACCTATAGGTGATTTGCCAGCTCCACCAGGAATATCTAAGACATACTCCGGCAAACATAGTCCTGAATAACTCCCACGTAATTCAGCCATAATCTTCTGACCAGTCTCAATGCTGGTCCTAAAATGACTTGTACCCTCAGCTCTATCTAAATGATGCAAGTAATAAGGTTTTATGCGATGTTGCACCATCTTACGAAATAACTTGCCTAGTATCTCGGTACTATCATTAACACCACGTAGCAAAACAGTTTGTCCAATTAGTACAACTCCAGCATCCGCTAGCTGAGAAATAGCTGCAATTGCAGGCTCAGTAAACTCATCAGGATGATTCATATGTAAAGCCATATAAACTGGCTTGCGTTGCTTTAATACTGCAAGTAGGTCTAAATTTATACGTTTAGAATCTACGATAGGCACCCGAGTATGTAAGCGAATAACAGCCACATGTTCTATTTGATCTAATTTACTAATGATTTGCTGCAACTTAGCTGGCGACAACACCAATGGATCACCACCAGATAAAATAACTTCCCAGATTTCCGGATGGTTTCTAATATACTCATAGCAATTTTCTAATTCATCTGCAGTCAAGCTGGTATTTTGCTTGCCAACAGTCTCTCGCCTAAAACAAAATCTACAATACACTGCACACACTTTAACCGGATGTAGCAAACATCTATCTGGATAACGATGGATTATGCCCTTAATAGGAGAGTATGTATGATCACCAATTGGATCATGTAATTCACTTGGTTTAGATATTAATTCTTGTTCTGTGGGAACAAATTGCTTAGCAATACCCGGTTTATCTAAGCTACTCTTTATTTGTCTGGTAACGCCGACAGCAAATTTACTGGTAACCTGTTGTAGTTTAGTTTCATCTTGCATTGTTATAATTTATCTAAAAGTAGCAACAAAAGTGTGCATCAAGTAAAAATCCTAGGTAAACGGTCATTAAAGCCACATAAAATTTCATAGGGAATAGTGTCACAAGTATCACTAATTTGTTCCATAGTTATACTAGCACCATTATCTTCTCCTATAATAGTAACCACATCCCCAACATATCCAGAGTCATCACCAATATCGACCATAAATTGATCCATACATACATCACCTACTACAGGATAATGTTTACCTTTAAGAATTACCGTAGATTTATTTGAAAGTGCACGCCTATACCCATCACCATATCCTAATGGAATAGTCAAAATTCTACTTTGTTTTTTAGCTTTATAAGAATGGTTATAACTCACTCCATGTCCTACCATAATGGTTTTAAAATAAGATACTCGTGCTTTAACAGCAAAACATGGCTGTATACCATGCAAATCACTCGGTAAATCGTTACGTGGATAATAACCGTAGCTCAGCAAACCTGGACGCACCATATCAAGATGTGTCTCAGGATGGCATGCAACAGCCGCAGAATTGGCAAAATGGCACAATACTGAAGAATCATCAGTTAAATTATGGTGCTGCAAAAATTGTAAAAAAGTTTCAGACTGCTCGTTAAAAAATGGATCATCCGGTGTTGCCGCCGTCGCAAAGTGTGAGTATATACCCACCAACTCAATACAAGAATTATTGCGAATGTACTCTATAACTGCCGGGGCTGTACTAACGCGCATGCCAGTACGATTCATACCCGAATCTATTTCTAAATGGACTTTAATCGGTGCGGACAAATGTATTTGCTCACTTTTTTCCGCTAATAACTTAGCCTTATATAAAGAGCTTATAGTAACTTCTAAATTATACTGTGCTAAAGCATGCACTTGTTCGGCGTGAATTGCCCCCATCACCAAAATAGGGTTAACAATACCCGCTTCACGTAATATGGCGCCCTCCTGCAAGCAAGATACTCCAAAGTAGTCAACCAAGTCTGCAGTATGTTGGGCTGTAGGTACTAAACCATGCCCATAGGCATTGGCTTTTACAGGTAGTAATAATTTAGGGTGTTTACCTATATATTGACGAATAATTTGTAAATTTTTGCGTAGCTGAGCAGTATCTATTTCAATCCATGCGGGATGCGCATATGGTACGTTATCCATACTTAAAACTCCGCAGTTTCAAAACTTTTATCTCCTGACATTTCATCAACTTGACGATTAGTAAAATTTTCAAATCTAGAATAATGCCCAAGAAATGTTAACCTAACTGTACCAATTGGACCATTACGTTGTTTAGCTACAATTATCTCTGCAGTGCCTTTCGCTGGTGAATCTTTATGATAAACTTCATCCCTATAGATAAACAAAATTAAATCAGCATCCTGCTCTAATGCTCCAGACTCACGCAAATCACTCATCATAGGGCGTCTATCAGTACGTTGCTCCAAACTTCGATTAAGCTGCGACAAAGCAATAATTGGAACATTAAGCTCCCTTGCTAGTGACTTTAGAGAACGCGATATTTCTGAAATTTCCGCGGCACGATGTTCGCTAGAACCTGAAACGCGCATTAACTGCAGATAATCTAAGACTATTAAGCCTAAATCTCCCTGCTCACGTACTACTCTTCTCGCTCTTGCACGAACTTCACTAGGGCCAAGTGCACCAGTATCATCAATAAATACTTTCTTTTCTGACATCATTGCAATTGCCGAGGACAATCGAGGCCAATCACCATCATCTAACTGTCCACTACGAATACGTTGCATCTCAATACGTCCTAGAGAGGATAACATTCTCATAGCTAGCTGCTCAGAGGGCATTTCCATACTAAAAATAAGCACCGGACGATCACCCATCATGCCAACATATTCAGCAATATTCATCGCAAAGGTCGTTTTACCCATCGATGGGCGACCAGCAACAATAATTAAATCAGATTTTTGTAGACCTGCAGTCAGCTTATCTAGATCAGAAAAGCCACTTGGCATACCAGTCACTGCAGAATCAGATTCATATAGCTCTTCAATACGTTCTACAGTAGTGGTTAAAACATCGGCAATTCCCCGTGGACCAGATCGTGCTTTAGCGCCGCGTTCAGCAATCGCAAACACTTTCTGTTCTGCAGCATCTACTAGCTCATCAGCTAAGCGGCCCTTAGGCTCAAAGCCAGAATCTGATATCTCAGTACCAACCTCAATCAACTGACGCAATACTGCACGCTCTTTAACAATATCAGCATAAGCGCGAATGTTAGCAGCACTGGGTGTGTTTTTAGCAATTTCTCCCAAATACGCTAGACCACCAGCGTCATTAAGTTCCGCTTGAGCTTCTAGCCTTTCAGAAATGGTAATAACATCGATGGGCTTATCTTGTAAGGCAAGAGTGGCAATCGCTCGATAGATAATTCTATGATCAGCACGATAGAAGTCGTGCTCAGTTAGACGCTCGGCGACTTGTTCCCAACTATTGCCGTCGAGCATCAAGCCACCTAAGACTGCTTGTTCAGCCTCTATTGCATGCGGTGGCATTTTTACTGACACGGTATTCCTTAAGCTATTTTTCCGCTACGATTTCTACCTTTATTTTGGCAATAACTTCGCCATGATGCAAATGCATCTCAACTTCGTACTCACCAATTTCACGAATAGGACCTTCAGGCATCTGCACTTCCTGCTTGTGAGCTTCTCCACCAGCAGCAACAATCGCATCTACAACTTCTGCAGCACCCACAGAGCCAAACAACTTGCCTTCTTCGCTAACTAGAGCAGTAATGGTAAGCGACAATTGTTCAAGCTTCTCTGCGCGAGCCCTAGCTTCCGATGTCTTAGCTGCTAACTGCTTCTCTAACTCTGCTCTGCGTTCTTCAAACATAGCAATATTGGCCTCAGTAGCCGGGACTGCTTTACCTTGTGGGATCAAATAATTGCGACCATAACCGCGTTTTACTTTAACTTGTTCCCCTAGGGTACCCAAATTATGAATTTTATCTAATAAAATTACGTTCACGATACTTCCCCCAATTAATGCTGATCACAATAAGGTAACAGTGCCAAGTAGCGGGCGCGCTTAATAGCGCTTGCTAATTGACGTTGGAATTTAGCACTTGCACCAGTAATACGGCTTGGTACTATTTTTCCGCTCTCAGTGATGTAATTTCTTAAAGAATTAAGATCTTTATAGTCTATATTGGCATCACCTGCCGCAAACCTTGAGAACTTTTTCTTTTTTGCTCTAAAACCTGCCATTATCTACCCCCTTATCCTGCTGCTTGTTCTGTGGACTGCTCAGAGTCTTGCTGACTCTTCTCAGCTACATTTGCTTCACTAGAGCTTTCACTAGCAACGAACTCTTCACGTTCGCTTTTCGCCGGAGCCTTACGTACATCTTTCTCTTTCAGCAATGGTGATACTTCAGTAACTGCACTATCTTGTTTAAATACTAGATTACGTAATACCGCATCATTGTATCTAAAAGCTGTAGTTAGCTCATCAAGAGCCTCAGCGCCACATTCTATATTTAGTAGGATGTAATGGGCTTTATGTAAGTGGTTGATAGGGTAAGCAAGTTGTCTTCTACCCCAGTCTTCTAGACGGTGCACCTGACCTCCAGAACCTTCAATGATGCTACGATATTTATTAAGCATCGCTGGCACCTGCTCGCTCTGATCAGGATGGACCAAAAATACGATTTCATAGTGTCTCATAACTACTAGTCTCCTTATGGTTAAAAAATTAGCCCCCGACTAAAGCCGTGAAGCAAGGAAATATAGATGCTAGATTCTAACGATTATGCCAATCAAAAGCAACCAAAAGGCTATATTCACGGTACAGCAACCATTTTATAGGCTTGTATATGCATGCAAAATAAGTAATTGCGCATCTAATAGGAATATGATATCCTGCGCAAGTTAGTTGGCTTTTTAAAAAAAGAGCTAGGTAGCTGATAGTATTAGATCATATTAAATGGGGAGGTGTAGCAGAATTGGAACCACGACAGGCACGCTATATAAAAGCAAATATTCTGGGTATATTCGCCCTTATCTTTTGGTTAATCGAGCCCTTCATTATCGATAAGATCAAGCACGTGCCGCTATTCCTACTGCTTACAATTACCTTTTTAACCTCAGCAATTATATCCATGGTGCATATTACACGTAGCAAGCAATGGGGTAATATCTTCCGTCAGCCATTATTATTATTCTTTGCTGGCGTAATTGGAGTCTGGGGAAGTGATTTTTGCTATATATATGCAGCCCGATTAGCGCCAATAGCTTATGTAGAATTTATTGATTATCTATGGCCGCCTTTATTTGTATTGTTTGCTTGCCTCACATCACAGCACAAATTTTCGAAGAAAGAGATGTTTGGCCATGTTGCTAGCACTATAGGCTTACTAATGCTATTGGATGTTAACTTGGGAATTATTACATCCTTTAGTAGCAACTACCCAGGCTATTTGCTTGCCCTACTAGGAGCAATGCTCTGGGCCGGATTTTTAACCTATTCCAAATCTAAGCCAGAAGCGCCTGAGGGTATAGTTGGTTTATTTGGTGGTATTGGAGGATTGATCTCTGTCGCTATGCATCTGCAATATGAAACTTTCATAATGCCAAGTGTTAGCGACTTCTCGCTTGCTGTGCTATTAGGCCTAACCGGTTTTGGTCTTGCATATCAATTTTGGGATTACGGAGTCAAGCATGGCAACATAGCATTGCTATCGCAGGCAAACTACCTATCTAGACTGTTAGGTATTTGTGCTTTGTTCTTTTTTACCAAAGTACCGGTAACTTCTAACCTATGGATTGGCGGTGGTTTAATTGTTGCAAGCTTTGCCACATCCTACTGGCATGTAATACGGCGTATCTTTAGAAAAGTACCTGCTACGCTTAGTAACAGCATACCTATATCAATGATTAAACAATAGTATTTTTTTCTAAGTAATAATTACTTAGGAGGCATACGCATCCCACCATCGATACGTAGTACAGATCCATTTAACATCGGGTTGTCTATTATATGTAATACAAAACTAGCTAATTCATTTGGTTCCCCAAACCTATGCGGAAATACCGCACTAGACAACATTCCATCTCTGACTTTATCTGAAGCTGCCTTGATCATCGGTGTCTCAAATGTACCAGGCGCAAGTGCCACAACTCTAATGCCATATGGAGCCATTTCCCTTGCTAGAGGTAATGTCATTCCAGCTACACCACCTTTCGAAGCGCTGTAAGCTACTTGCCCTATTTGCCCTTCATATGCACAGATAGATGAGGTATTTATAATTACACCCCGCTCTTTTGTATCTAGAGTTGGCTCTAAAGTCATCATCTCTGCCATCACTAAGCGCATAACATTAAACGTACCAACTAAGTTAATATTAACTACCTTAGTAAATTCTTCTAATGCCATTGGGCCATTGCGACCGACTATTTTTCCACCACCTAATATGCCTGCGAAGTTTGCACATATACGAGGGATACCTAATTTATTCTTTACTTCATCAATCGCAGACTTAACACTTTGCTCACTAGTAACATCACATTTTACTGCAAGAGCATTAATATCTTTAGCAACCTTTTGCATTCCATCTAAATTAATATCAAAAATTGCCACTTTCACACCTTGTGCAGATAATGCTCGCGCAACAGCCTCGCCCAAGCCTGAGCCACCACCTGTCACAATTGCCACTGTATTTTTATCGATATGCATTAAAAGCATCTCCACTATTCGCGAGACATACTTTTAAGTATAGGTAATTAATAGTCTCTGATCTCTGCAAAGACTCTATGAATATAGCTGATCAAATATCTAAGTTATTAACAAGATCCTGTGCTAACACTTGCACAGTCACAACCGCCAGGTAGTATGCTGGGATCTATGTCTAGGGGATCTGTAGGGTAATCCCAAGAACCACATGTAAAAGTGTATACGCCTGAGTTACTATCAAACGCATACCGCATACAAACACGGTTATCTGTTCCTAAAGTTGTATTATTAGTAGCAGCCACATAACCTGAGACCCCTTCTAGTCCTTGTATATGCGCACACATGGTATTGATGCCATCATATTTGGATATAACATTAACCGGATATAGACTGAGGTTCTGCTCATCATCACCAGTAAAATCTACGCCGTTGATTACAACCAAACTATCACCTTTATCTACCTTTTCGACGTAAGAATCCATAAAGGCACTGAGAATTACTACCGCGTTATTAATTGTGGCTTTATACCTATATTCCTTGTACACAGGAACTGCAACTGCCGCTAGTATTGCCACAATGGCGATAACTACCATTAGCTCTATCAAGCTAAAAGCTCTAGATTTGACATTAGACAAATAGTGTATGTCACCCATATCTCGCCCCATAAACTCATGAAGTAACTAAATTATAGTATATTAATATAGTTAAATTATTAATTGAGCATATACAATTGAGATAAGTCTAATTTCCGCGAGCCAACACTTGTACATTTTGTTGCTGGGGATTTAACTTTTTAATTAATAAATCTGCAATAATCTTGGGATCACACTCTCCACAAGTAAATGCATCAAAGAATAATGCCTGATGCTCTGGATAAGTGTGTATAGAAACATGGGACTCTGCAATCAAAATTAAGATTGTAACGCCATGAGGAGTAAATTTTTCTGAAACTGTGCCTATATAGGTAGCACCACTCTCAATTATGCCTTGCTTCAAAGTGCTTTCTAAGAAATCCATGTCATTCAATAACACTGGGTCTACGCCATACAGTTCACCTAAAACATGCTTACCTTGAAACGGATGCTCTTCGGCAACTAAAGCCATCGGCACACAAAACAACATCAATAAAATCAGAAAATAACTACGTACATCTATTTTCATATGTAACTTAATACCCCCTCGTGCGAAGGGGGCATAATATACTAAAAAAAATATTATGTAAAGATATTTGCAGGCTTCTTAACGTCAAATACTGCGCTGGCGCAAAATCTCATACAAACAAACGCCTGCAGCGACCGATACATTTAGACTTTCTACCATACCATGCATTGGTAATTTTGCTAAAAAATCGCAGTGCTTTTTTGTTAGAGCACGAAGACCACTTTCTTCTGCTCCCATAACTAAAGCTATTGCACCAGACACATCTAAATCATATAGATTATCAGTAGCATCTCCACATGTACCAACAATCCATACTCCAAGCTCTTGTAAATCACGCATCACGCGAGCTAGATTAGTTACCTGCACTACCGGCACTGTCTCTGCGGCGCCACTAGCAACTTTGCGTACCGTAGCAGTTAACTTTGCACTGTTATCTTGTGGCACAATCACAGCAGTTGCACCGACTGCATCAGCAGTACGCAAACAAGCACCTAGATTATGTGGATCTTGTACTTGATCTAATATTAACAACAAAGGTCTATCTGTTGCAGTTACTAAAGACTTTAGATCAGATTCCAACAACATTTTACTAGGTTTTATACGTGCGACTATACCCTGATGTTGTGTACCATATTTATCTAAGTCACGCATTTTTAGTGTTTTAATTAAAACACCTTGCTTTGCTGCTAGAGCATAAACTTGCTGCACGCGCTTATTATCGCTTGCAACATATAACTCCAAAACTTGATGGGGGTTGGTATTTATAATTTGTTTTACAGCATTTATACCATAAATAATATTATCTTCTGCCACGTCTTTTACTACTACTCTTCTTCTTAACTTTCTGTTTACCTCTAGATTTACTAGATTTAGATTTTTTCGCTTTCCCACGATGCTTAGTTACTATTTTAAAGTCTATCTTCTGTTCATCAGTATTGACTTTAACAACTAACACTTCGACCTCTTGACCAATAGAATATACTACGCCAGTGCGCTCACCAGTCAAGCGATGATGTACAGAATCATACACATAATAATCTTGGTCCATAGAAGCTATATGCACCAAACCATCTACATACAAATCCTGTAATTCTACAAACAATCCAAAACTAGTAACCCCAGATATAACACCTTTAAACACAGTGCCAACATGCTGCTTAACATATTGACACTTGAGAGACATAATTACATCACGCGTGGCATCATCTGCACGACGCTCAGTTATACAACAATGACCAGCTATCTCTGAGAGCTCTTGCTCCATTTTTTCTACACGTTTTTGACCAGCTTTATCCTTCCGCCAATCTTTATCCCATTTATCGCTTAAAATTTTCTTAATTTGTCGATGCACAATTAAATCTGGATAGCGTCTAATTGGAGAAGTAAAATGGGTATAAGCAGGATAAGCTAAACCAAAGTGCCCTAAATTGTCAGGTGCATACACCGCTTGTGATAAAGAGCGTAACATCACCGTCTGAATCATTTTTTGATCTGGTCGATTCTTTATCTTTTGTAATAAGGTTCCATAATCTAAAGGTTTAGGTTTAGTTTTTTTGTTTCCCGTGCCTAAGGATAAGCCAAGTTCCCTTAAGAAAGTTCGCAAATCAGACAACTTATCTTCAGGAGGACCTTCATGATTTCTGTATAAACCGGGGATTTTATGTTTATCTAAAAAGCGCGCTGTAGCAACATTAGCAGACAACATACATTCCTCTATGATTCTATGCGCAATATTACGCTCTACAGGTGTAATTTTAGTAATAAGACCTTTTTTACCAAAAGAAATGCTTGTTTCTACTGTTTCAAAGTCTATTGCGCCTCGTTCTGTACGCGCAGAATGTAATACTTCATATAACTCTGCTAGATTCTCTATATCTTCTAATAAATCAGAATACTCGGCACGCAAATATTTATCACCTTCAAGAATTTTGGCGACCTTAGTGTAAGTCAAACGGGCATGAGAATGCATAACTCCAGGATAAAATTCATACCGAGTCAGCTTGCCACTGCGACTAATATTCATCTCACACACCATGCATAATCTATCTACATGTGGGCGCAAAGAGCATAAACCATTCGATAAAACTTCAGGCAACATAGGTACTACACGTGTAGGAAAATATACAGAGTTTCCACGCATAGAGGCTTCTTTATCCAAAGCATCTGCAGGCTTAACATAGTGACTAACATCAGCAATAGCTACAAACAAGCGCCAGCCACCACCACTACGTGGCTCTGCAAATACTGCATCATCAAAGTCACGTGCGTCCTCACCATCAATAGTTACTAAAGGCAGTTCACGTAAATCTACTCTACCACGAGCAGCATTTTTAGGGATCTGCTCTTTAAATTTTGTAGCTTTTTCTCTTACATTATCCGGCCATGTATATGGTATAGAATATTTGCGTAATGCTGATTCTATTTCTACATTTTTATTTCTTTCATCACCTAATATCTCAACTATCTTACCTACTGGGTCAGTACGATTAGATTCTTGAGTTAGGATCTCTACAACTACTATTTGACCATTATTAGCATCGAGATTATCCTTCAGAGAAATTGCTATATCATTTAAAAAATCTTTACTGAATGAAACAACATAACTCAAGCCATCTTCTAATACATAGCGTCCTGTAATAGTTAAATCAGGCTGCTCTATTATTTCTACCACTTTACCTTCTAAAGGCTCAGTCTGTGGTGGCAAATCTGGCACCGACACAATAACTGTATTACCACGCATAACATTTTTATCAGTAAAATATGGCAAAGCAATACGAGCACTGCGATCCTCTGGAATTACCCAAAGGGTATTCTTTTTATCTATAGTTACAATACCTTTGATTAACCTACGTTTACCAACCAGCCAATAGCGACGTCTTGCTACTTGTTCCAATTGTCCATCTCGCAACATTGCCTTTAAGCGACGTCTTATGCCTTCAATCGATTCTGGATCACGTAACCGAAATAGTTTGCAGATTTCCTGCAAACTCACCGGTGCTTTATGAGCTTTTATGGTAGCCGTTATATACTCACGACTAGGGACAGGTTTGACATACTTTGCGGCCTCCCTGGCCGCATGAGGGTCGCGCTTGCGCGTTTTTTGTTTCGTCATTTATTTAATACAAACCTACTTTCCTGCGCTATCAAAGTACTTAAAGAATTCTCCTTCCGGTTTTAATACCAAAATGTCATTACGATCTTTAAAGCTCTGTTTATAAGCTTCTATACTTCGATAAAATTCAAAAAACTGTGGTGCTTTGTTAGCAGACTTTGCATAAATATCCAAAGCTGTAGCATCACCTTCACCACGCAACTTCTTAGCTTCTTGTTCAGCAGTAGCTAAGATAACCGCTTTACGTCTATCGGCATCTGCACGAATCGTTATAGATTCCTTCTCACCATCCGCGCGGAAAGTATTAGCTATTCTTTGCCGCTCAGCACGCATACGAGTATACACTGAATCACTTACCTCTTTAGGTAGATCTATACGCTTAATCCTTACATCGATAACCTCTATCCCAAGGTCATCAGCGTTATTATTGGTTGTAACTCGCAAACGCTCCATCAACTGACTACGGGCACTTGAGACTACTTCCTTAATTGTTAATTGACCGATTTCGATTTTTAGCACTGCATTTGCTTTATACTCCAACAAAGCTTCTGCTTTAGACCGCACAGCCTGCGTTCTTTTATAATATTGTGCAATATCTTCAATACGCCATAAAACATAATAATCTACCCACACGTCTTTCTTTTCGATGGTAGTTATACGTGATGCAGTTATATCCTTAATATTGGACCGCATATCAAAGCGTACAACATCATCAATAAATGGCGCTTTTACATGTAGCCCTGGCTTACAGACAATACTTTTGTCATCACCGTCTGTACTAATCTTACGAAAGCGTAAGATCATGGCTAAGTCGGTTTCATACACGGTAAACAAAGATAGTGATGCTATCGCTAAAACTACAACTAGAATCAGGGCGATATTGTTAAACTTCTTCATTTCTTACCCCCCTCAGCTTTTTTAAGCGGGATTATAGGATTAGATACTTGCTGTTTTTCCATTAGTTTATCTAATGGCAAGTACATCATGCTATTTGCGGCATTAGAGCTAATGAGAATTTTAGAAGTATTAGTTAATACCTCTTGCATTGCATCAATATACATTCTAGTCCTCGTTACCTGCGGCGCCTTCTGATACCCTGGAACAATTAGGTCAAATCGCTCAGCTTCACCTGTCGCCGCTAATACTACTTGTTCTTTGTAAGCTTCTGCTTCAGCCAAAATCCTACGCGCCATACCTTCTGCTTCAGGTATCAGAGTATTAGCATATGCTTCAGCTTGGAGTTTCAAGCGCTCTCTATCCTCACGCGACTTAGTCACATCATCAAAGGCATCCTTTACGTCCTCTGGCGGCTTAGAATCTTTAAAGTTCACTGCCTCAATATGGAAACCTGCCTCATACAAAGAAAGAGTTTCGATTAACTGCTCCTTAATTGATTCTGCTATAAATTGCTTTCTGTTGGTCAACACATCATCTGTCAATGAGTCACCTATGACTTGACGCAGAGCACTATCGGCAGCTTGTCCTAGTACATTATTTGGCTGTGCAACATTAAACAAATATGCTTCTGCATCCATGACACGGTACTGCACTTCAATCTCTACAAAAACAATATTTTCATCTTTAGTTAACATCCAACCAGAATGACGTGAAGATTGGATATTCTCAGTATTCACCTTATGTACTCTATCAATAATTGGTGGTAACCAATTAAGACCTGACATCGCTGTACGATTATAAGCACCCAACCTTGTAATCACCCCCTGTTGATAAGGAGCTATGGTATAAAAGCCTAAAGCTGCATACGCCAAGACTACAACCACCAGTGCTAAGCCTATTAAGCTACCTATATTTTTGTCACTAAAATTGGGGCCATCAGAATCTCCGCCGCCAGATTGTTTAAACAATTTTTTTAGCCAACGCATAAAGTTATTCCAGACCTCATCTAAATCAGGCGGACCATCATCATTGCCGCCGCCTCCACCACGTTTACCACGGATCTCCCAAATGGTCTTTTCTTTTTCATCTTTACCCGGCTCATTCCAAGCCATTGGCATAATAGTATCAGACATATAACTCACCTTTTAAGCAGGGATTCTAACCCCGAAAATTGTTGGGTTAATCTATCCCAACGTTCTTTATGCAATGTGATTTCTAACAACCAACCACCATCTTCATTAATCTGCTCATTAGCTATTGCACCTACTTCGTACAAATAAGCTCGCACTTTTGCCTGCATTGGACTTAATGTTAGCTCACCTTTGACAACATCTGCACATAATCTCTCAGCAATTGCCAATTTTAAATCTTCTAAGCCAAGATTTTTTTTGGCTGCTATTTTCACTAGAGATATATTACCGCGATAATCTCTTTCAAGCCCAACTTGTAAATCAGGTAACAAATCTACTTTATTGTAGACTTCTAACAGCGGTACATTCAAGGACCCAATTTCATGTAAAACTTTTTCTACCTGCACTTTCTTCTCACGCCATAGTGGATCATGGCTATCAATTACATGCAATAACAAATCTGCTTGGGCAGTTTCTTCCAATGTAGCACGAAAGGCATCAACTAAGTCATGGGGTAAATCTTGGATAAAACCAACTGTATCCGCCAAAATCACCTTGCCAACTTGAGGTAAAGGTATTGCTCTTAAAGTAGGATCCAAAGTCGCAAACAATTGATCGGCAACGTAAACTGGCTCATCTGTAAGGGCACTAAATAAAGTCGACTTGCCGGTATTGGTATAACCAACCAAAGATACGGTAGGAATACTAGCTTTTACTCTTGCCCTTCTACTTTGATCACGCTGACGTTTAACTTTTTCTAAGCGCTGCTTAATAACCCTAATCTTTTCCCGAATAGCACGTCTGTCTTCCTCTAATTGGGTCTCACCAGGTCCGCGCAAACCTATACCACCCTTCTGCCGCTCTAAATGTGTCCAGCCCCTAATCAAGCGAGTAGATAAATGCTGCAGCTGCGCTAATTCTACCTGCAACTTACCTTCAAAAGTACGGGCCCGCTGCGCGAAGATATCTAGGATAAGACCAGTCCTATCAACTACCCGACACCCCAATTCACGCTCTAAATTTCGTTCTTGGGCAGGAGAAAGGTTGTGGTTAACTAACAAAAGTTCTATTTGGTTGGCTTGGGCTAGTTGCTTAATCTCGACAACTTTGCCTGATCCCAAAAAATATTTAGGATCTGGAACTTCTCTATGGCTGACAACAGTATCTACAATTTCAGCACCAGCGGAAAGAGCAAGCTCTCTAAATTCTACCAAATCTGCGGTAAGTCTGGGATCACGCGCCTTATTATGAACTAATAAGGCGCGCTCACCAGTATCTGGTCTGTCAAGCACAGGTATTTCTTAAGCGTTGCCCGGCTCGTGGGCAAATTCTTCTTCAGCAACTGCTTGAGTTAGCTTTACATTGCGAGTAGGAACGACTGTGGAGATAGCATGTTTATATACCATTTGGCTAACAGTATTTCGCAGCAAAACCACAAACTGATCAAATGACTCAACATGTCCTTGTAGTTTGATTCCATTAACTAAATAAATAGAAACGGGTACGCGTTCTTTGCGTAAAGCATTTAAAAAAGGATCTTGTAGTGTTTGCCCTTTAGACATATTTATTTTCTCCATAGTTGTTTTTAGCGCCTCACCTTAGGCCATAATTAAACTGCTATTGAGTGTATCATGGAGTTACTAATGCTATCTAGTGTTTGTTGCGGGTTATTAGTGAAATTAATTGCTGCTGGCCAATTACGTAACCAAGTATACTGTCTTTTAGCCAACTGTCTTGTAGCAGCAATCGCTTGTTCACGCATTTCGTTGTATGATATTTTTTGCGCTAAATAATTCCAAACTTGTTTGTAACCTACTGATCTTATTGACGGTAGATTAATATTCAGATCCCCACGCTTGTGTAAAGCTTCTACCTCAGGCACTAACCCAGTATGTAACATTGCATCAAATCGGGCAGCAATATTTTTATGTAATACAACCCGATCATCAGGAAAAATTGCAAAGGAATGAACTTCACACGGCAAGGGTTTACTATTTGATGCGGCATAATTTTCCGCTAATGTTTTACCTGTGATCAGATTAATTTCTAGTGCGCGTTGTAAACGTTGCTGATCGTTTGGATTTAAGCGGGCTGCACTTTCTGGGTCAATTTGCTGCAAACGTTTATGCATATCTCCCTCTGCATTTATTTGTGCGCGTAAAATAGGGTCAGCCACAGGCAATTCTGACAAACCAAACTGCAAAGCTTTGAAGTACAACATTGTACCTCCCACCAATAGAGGAACTCTCTGTTGTTGCCAACTAGTATGCATTGCTTGCAAAGCATCAGTACAAAATTGTGCTACTGAATATGTTTCACATGGTTCGCAAATATCTATTAATCGATGTGGAGCAACTAATTGTTCGTCTATGGTAGGCTTACCAGTGCCAATGTCCATGCCACGATAAACCATTGCTGAATCTACACTTATAATATCTACTGGGAACCTTCTGGCAACTTGTAACGAAACTGCAGTCTTACCTGCAGCCGTAGGCCCCATTAAAAAAATAGCTTTATTCTGCATATGCTTTGAAAATTTCTATAATTATTTACAAAAAAGAGGAAATTGTATCATTATCAAAGCTAATCTGCCAGAAGTTCTAATAACTTCTCAGCAGAGACAGATTGCCATTCCTTATCCATCCTATGCAAATCACGCAGCAACAAATTATCTCCTTCTTGGGCAATAGCCAGCCGTCGTTTTAACGTAGCTAGTACTTTGGGATTGAAATTATCGATAGTATTATTTACCGTATATATGCCCGGCTCTGACACTTCTATGTTAAGGGCATTTCTTAAGGTGTCAGCAATAAATGCATGTATTATTCTAGGCTCCCTAAACCGTACTTCATGTTTAGTTGGGTGAACATTGACATCTAATGCTACCGGATCAAGTGATAGGTATAAACAATAAAATGGCATGCCCCCATCAATACAATAATCTTGATAAACTTGACGCAAAGCATGTGCAATCACCCTATCGCGTATCACCCGACCATTAATAAAAAAGTACTGATGATTTTCTTGAGATTTAACATTTTCCCCATGGGTTATCCACCCATATAAGCATAAGCCATTTTGCTCTGCATCTATCCAGACTAAATCGTTTCTGCGCCCACATAGTTTATTAACCCGTAACAACTTAGATTGCTGATCACTACAAATTGGTAATGACTTACACAGTTTATCATTGTGATATAAAGTAAATGCAACTTCAAATCTACTTAAGGCAATGCGTCTAAATGTTTCCTCTAGATATTGATACTCTGTACGCGCGCTACGCAGAAACTTCCTGCGTGCCGGCAAGTTGTAAAACAAGTCCCGCACCTCAACACTAGTTCCCTGTGGATGTGCAATGGGCATTACCTGACCACCTTGCAACACCCATGCATGTTCCTCTTCAGACACTTGGGAACTTATCTTAACTCTAGCTACTGCTGCAATACTTGCTAAAGCCTCACCCCTAAAACCTAACGAATTAATTGAGGATAAGTCCTCTGCTGAAGAAATTTTACTTGTAGCGTGTTGTTGTGTCGCTAACAAGAGGTCATCTTTAACAATACCCCGACCATTATCACGCACACTGATCTCTTTTAAACCACCTTCTTTGATATGAATCTCTATGCGCGTCGCACCAGCATCAATACTATTTTCTAGTAACTCTTTGAGAACAGATGCAGGCCGCTCTACTACTTCACCTGCTGCAATTTTGCCCGCTAGGTCTGGCTCTAATACTTTAATGCGTTCTACGTTGATAATATTTTTTCACCCCTTGCATGATTGCTGCGGCAATCTTTTGTTGATATTTTTTATCACGTAAGCGCTGTTCAGTCTTTGGATTAGAAATAAATCCGGTCTCCACTAGCACTGCTGGCATATCTGGCGCACGTAATACCATAAAACCAGCGCTCTCCACAGATTTCTTGTGCAACGTCGTGGTTTGCCCTAAAGAATGCAAGATATCCTGTGCTGCAGTCAAGCTTGCTTTAGCACTGGCTGTCTTAGATAAGTCTAGTAAGACCGACGCCAACACATCCCCCTTATCATCTAGACTTAGTCCACCAACCAAGTCTGCACGATTCTCAGACGCTGCTAACCATCTTGCCGCTTCGCTAGAGGCCCGCTTGGAAGACAACACAAATACAGAGGCGCCATCTGCAGTTTTATTCTTGTAAGCATCTGCATGGATAGAAATAAATAAATGAGCATGTTGCTTACGCGCACGACGCATACGTTCTCGTAAACCTATATACACATCTCGATCTCTAATTAGAATTGCTTGCATACCAGGTTGTTGATTAACCATGTCTTTAAGATACTTTGCCACGCCTAAGACTACGTCTTTTTCTCTAGTACCACGCGGTCCTATAGCTCCCGGATCATCACCACCATGACCTGCATCTATCGCCACTAAAAATTTCTGTTGCGCAGCAGACTTCTTAGGTTTATTTGACAAAGTAGTGGCAGGTAATTCTATAACTAGCCGAGGACCGCGTGTAGGAGTACGTGCCAATAAAGAAACTTTAGGGTCAATTTTTTTAAGTACATCTAATACTATGCGTAATTGCTTATTACCATGTATTCCAGTTCTTATATTACTTACTGGCATACCATCCAATGGTACTTTATCTATTTTGGTTTTTAATTCGCATGCCTCAAAATCAATTACAATTCGATTGGGTTTTTCTAAAGTATATACTTTGTATTTTGGCAGCTCATTGGTTTCAAAAACGATGCTATTAGTATCTTTGCTTGGCCATACCGAAACACTTTTGATAGCGGTTAGCGCACCACATGGCGTTACCCAAATAAGGCAACACATTAATATAACTATGCTACGTGCCATTACAGTAGCTTAGTTAAATCTTGTAAAATAGTTGCTGTCTGCTCAGTATTAGCTTTAAGCAGACACGTACGATGCTGGCCGACTATTTCTAAAGTGATTTCCAAACCAGCAGCTGGTATAGTGCCCTCACCGCGTGTTGGCCATTCAATAATAGTCAAAGCTTGATCAGTAACGTAATCCCTAAACCCTATAAACTCTAATTCGCTTGGGTCTGTTAAGCGATATAAGTCAAAATGATTTACTAGCAGATTATCTAATGTATAAGTCTCAACTAAAGTAAAGGTTGGGCTTTTGGCATTACCCACATATCCTAGCCCATCCAATAATGCGCGTGTAAAAGTTGTTTTCCCAGCACCCAAATCACCATGTAAATATATAACCAAGCCTGCCAAACTTGCTTGTGCTACTTTGCGTGCTAACGCCTGCGTGGCCTCCACATCAGGCAAGTCTACCTGTACCTTATCCCTTAAAATACTCATATAACCAACTACATCCTTATTCTTAGTCGATACATATATTATGTTATTAGCTAATGCTTTGGGAAGAGATTACTAGTGTTTAAGATTTTGCAACGCATAGTATATACAAACCTTTAACTATTTATATTGCCAACTTAGGAGGTTGTTATTATTTACGAACCTAGGGCAAAGGTAATTATAGCCCTAAACTTGATTTAGCTAGAGCTAAAACAACTGCTGCAGAAGAGAAGCTAGAAAAAAGTTTTACTATTTAAAAAATTAGGCATCGATATCGCTACGTGAGGGAAATACTTCTACGAGCTGTTGCCAAGGCAATGCAGTTACAAGCTCATTTATGCGCCGCGGCATATTGCAACGGCAAACGATATAAGCTTGTTTAACACTGTATTCTGTACAGAATGTCATTAAATGTCTAGCATCTTTAAGTGTTGGATTTTCTGTCAACTTTACCTCTATCGGAACTAATGTATCTTGGCTAGACAGTACATAATCAATCTCTGGTCCATCATGAGAGCGCCAGTACATAACTTTATACTTAGAATCATAAATTCGTACTAACCTTGATAGTTCAAGCCCAATAAATTGTTCAAACTTAAACCCCAAATTGCGAATTGAATTATTATACGCTTCTTTTGCTCCTAATCTGCGCACACCTAAATCAAAAATTATATATTTATTTAATTTAACTAATCTTTTCCGTGTATTGCTTTTAGTAAATGGAGCAACGGTCTCTACTAACATACAATCTTGTAAAATTCGGTAATATTCTGCAATCGTATTGTGGCTAACGCCTAGTTCACTGCCGATAGCACTAAGATTAAGATTATTTCCAGACTCAATACATGCTAATTGTAAAAAGTTACTAAAAGTTCCCATATTTCTTACCAAAGATTCTTTCCTGACTTCCTCTTCTAAATACAAATTAACATATGTCTCTAGAATCTCCTCTACAGCATCTTGATAACGAATCGAATATATTTCTGGTAGAGTACCATTTTCTAGAATATAGTGCAGATCTATTTCAGTAGATTGCAATTCTTCTACCATTAATGGTGATAAGGTATATTTAATTACTCGCCCTGGCAGCAAATTCTTAATTTTCCTTGCTGACGATACGGTAATTATAAATTGAGCTTTTTTTTCATCAATAAGCAATTGAATAGTATCTGTCAAAGATGGAATTTTTTGAATTTCATCAATAATTACTATAGGCCTGGATGCTTTTGCTTCGTATAAAGCGCTAATCTCTTGATATAGTACTTCTGCATCTTGCTCATAAGTTTTTAATGATCTCGCGCGCATAAGATTTATATACAAATCATGCGTGAGTGATGTAACCAAGGTGGTTTTGCCTGTTTGCCTAGGCCCAAAAAGCAGTACGCTCTTCCCTATAGATATAGAAGCCTGTAATTTTGATGTAATTGCACGCAAATAGGTCACAACTCTTTACTTCCATTTTTTGCCAAATATTGTAAGTGACGCTTACAATATTAGCCTAAAAATGTAAGTTTATCAATTCTACAAACCTAAAACTGCTTCTTCCACGAAAGGCGTCACAGTTGATTCTTCAATTTATCGTATATTTATCCAGCGAGCCCCGGCAGAATCTTCTTCGTCCCTTGCAGGGTTTACCTCACCACTAACATCAACAGAATATAGCACCCCAGTATGCCGAAGAGTAAGGGTAGGAAAATCTGTGAGACAGAAACACGTCTTAGGCTGGGTAGAACTTATAAGTGTTAACCCAGTCTCCTCTAAAACTTCTCTGGCTAAAGTGTCTATAAATGTTTCATGAAACTCCGGCTTCCCACCAGGCAAGTCTAGCAAACCAATATAAGGGCCTCTTTTTTTAGTAATCAACAATATTTCATGTCTTTTAGTATTGAGAATAACCGCATATACCCCAAAGCGCTCTCGCTTTACTCTCTCCATACTCATCGTAACATTCCTAAAAAATAAGAATTAGCCTCTTACATAATATCTCTACATTGCCAAACTAGGAACAGCATCACTACCCGCGTGTAAGGATTTTAAACTAGATTGGCACTCCTGCAAAGCTGCTCTGGTTTTAGCAATTTGCTCTGCAGACGGTTTTGGGCACGTAAAGTGCTCACGTAATTGCATGCTTTGCTCAAGAAATATAGCTGCTCTTTGATATTCGCCCAGTTGTTGCAAACTTCTACCATAATTAAAGTACGCCGCAGCTAAGTCTGGATTTGACTTAAGAGTACATAACGCTAACATTTTAATAGCAGCAAAGAAATGTGTTGCAGCTTCCTGATAATTTTTACTTCTGTATGCCTTTATGCCCACTAAGGCCTGAAGTTTTGCTTGAGATATAGTATGATCATACCTTTGATGCATATCTACATAATACTTTCTATCATAATAGCGCTTCAGTTGAGCGGGAAAATCTGCAATAATAATTTCTTTAAATTGGGTACTTTGCGACTTCTCATCACAATATTCATCTAAAAGTGTCTTAATTTCATCCAAAGGCAATGGATGTTTTTTCAAGGCATCTGTACATTTTTGGAAGAAGTTTTTATCTGCTGACGATACAGGTACTGCGTAACCAGAATCGTTAAGCACATCTAATAGATTTCTGCGTAATAGCAGTTCTGGATCTTGAGTAAAATACCATTCCAAGTCACCACTTACTTCACAACCCATTTCAAAATCAGCCTTCAGCACAGGCATATGCTCTCTAAGCATACTAGAGATCCCAGCAGCTTCTCTAGCAACCATAATCCATGAGTACTCTCTACCAAATGAATTCATCTCTGCAGCAGTAATTGGGTGTGATGTATCTACTTGCAATTCATGGTTTGCAAGCGGCAGCCACATACAACCATCGAACAAACTAAATGTAGTCGATGGATCATTATATGCACCTTGAGATGCGGCTACAGCCTTAGCGCGCATACCAATTAACTGGTGAATTTTACGTACATTTAACAGTTTTTGTTCTTGTGGATGATGTGCAAGTTCTCCTAGACTATCATCCTTTTTCAAAATTTTGTGAGCAAATTTATTATCTGCATTGTCATCAAAGAACACCAAAATACCATATTCCTCTTCTTGCACAACCGTACTTTCAAGAGATATTTGAGTAGGAGCTAAAAGCTCAATCAATCTTGCATGAATAAACTCTCCATCGCAACCAGCATCATGCTTGGCAGACTCTTTTGTTCTATAGAAAATTTTAACTTTACAGTTACTACCAACCCACTTAATTTGTTCAAGAATTTTTGCAGTTTGTGCTTGGGAATTAATAACCTCTGTATCAACGTGCATTAAAACCATTTTTTGACTTTGCTCGTCATAGCATACGACAATGTTACAAGAAGAAAACCTATCGGTATACATACCTGTAGAATAGTATTCTTGTGATTCTTGAGCAAGGCGTGCACTATACCCTTGCGGAACATGTATTATCATTTTATATTCAGTTATAAAGTAGTGGTGCCGTAAACTAGCAATTACTACTCTACGACACCGCAATTAACAATAAATTATTAACCCTTAGCTACATCTTCTCTACTACACTGCTTGCGACCATAAATATCTTTCAGTGCTGAAATACGATTGTTCACTTCTTTTTCAGCTGATTCGCCAGTCACTTCATTGATCACAATACTAGGCCAGAATAGTAAACCTATAGCATTACGTCCAGAAATACCGCGATTGCTATCTATTTCACTACGCACATCCTCAGCCTTTCTAATTTCATCTCGCAATTGTGCGCAATTCATTTCTTGTTCGAATGTAGAAACCCTTTCTACCCTCTGATGACAACCTATCATTGCCAGAGAACAAACTACAACAATTATGCAGCTAATTACTTTGTTAATCATGATATACACCTTCAAATAACATTAAACAATATTGAATAGTCACCTTACTATTATGGAATGCCAAAAGTCAAGAAATGACTCTCCTTAAAGAAAATAGACATCCATGTCCTAATTGCAGCTAATTGTGCATAGCAGAAGTTTCTTGATAATGCCTAAACCAACCAAGCCTAAAACCTACTTCAAAATTAGTACTACAGTCGAGCTTATCTTTTATATTCGCCATGTGGCTATTAACCGTGTGCAGGCTTATTTTTAGTTTCCATGCTATTTCTTTAGCACGGTCGCCTAGCATCATTAAGGTAACAACTTTCGATTCCCTTGGCGTGAGTAAAACTGGCTGCTCTCTTCCTGGCAGCAATACCTGATAACGATTTTCGGTCAAAGTCATATCTAATTACCCTTTACAACAACTTTCATGTACACGTTATATTACAATCTTGTATACAATACAACAAACATCACAAAAATAACCACTTTATTACAAGATATTGACATTTTAGTACAAAAGATTTAACTTAGTTGCTATGAATAGTGCATTACAGATAAATATTAAGAAGCATTTAGCTAAACAAAAAATGTCAGCTGCTGAGCTAGAAAGACGCACAGGTATACCCCACGCAGTTGTAAACATCCTGCATGGACGCTCCAAAAATCCTAGTTTAAGAACCGCACAGGCTATAGCCCGTGAGTTAGGCTGTACAGTAGAAGAACTATTTAGCGAACAAGCAGATCCCTTACCTACTGGTGCATGGGATGCCAATCTATTTAAAAAATCTGCTGATGCTATATGCAAAGAAATAGCTACTCATACAGTTGAAGCGAGCGTTGAAAAAGTTGCAGCATGTGTATGTGAAGTATACGCATATACCAAAGGTAGCCCTACAGGTAACATTGATGCGCGCTTTGTATCATGGTTAGTACAAAAGAATATCGTGGACTTAGCTGCAAAAAAGTAGCTGCTATGTTGTCTCTAACGCCTGTTCCATAAAGATTACGTTATCTTTAATTTCCCTAGCCACCTCATAATTAATTATATTACCTTCGTAAGTGGTATGCTTATGAGTGACAAGCTGCAGGCAATCTTTCCATTCGCTATCAAGAGCATAATAATAACCATCATCTGTAAATTTAAATATGATTTTTTCTGGTGAACACTCAACCATAACCTTAATAGTAGCTCCCTTACCCACTTGGTTAATGATACGTCTTAAAATATTTAGTAAAGTATTATAAAGTTCCACCTGCTGACAATAGTTGTAGACAGGAGCATTTGCTCGAGATACAAACTCTAAATCTATACCATCAGAATTGGCCTGCAGCTTACAAGTGTCATATACATCTAATATTACTTGCATGACGTTAATATTAGTTTTATAAATATGCATATTTTGATACTGCTCTTGTATCTGTATATATTTTTGCATACGCATAATATCTTGTTGGTATAGAGTATGAATAGCATGCATACGCCATAACATTAATATCAACACAATAGTTGCAAATATGTATAGTGCAACTACGTACAAAGAATAACTATAAATATCATCTATATACTTTGTGGCCAGAAAATCTTGCAACAACTTTTCAGGTACTTTTGCTTCTAATATACCTAGCACTCTGTTATCAATATCGATGATGCCTAAACCATAACTAAGCATGGTATAGTCAGGCATTAATGGCAATGTGTACTGCTCAGACAGGGATAAAGAGGTTGGTTGTTGCAAGATACTTGTGTAAAAAGTTTCGTCAGGAGTTTGTTGGGCATTTAAACCTACTACTTGATGTGGAGCATCAAAGATCACAACCTGTAATCCTATTGGTAATTGCATACTAAACATAACTCCTTCGTATGCAGAAAGTATACTTTGTATAGTTATTTGATCTCTGTTTTGCACAGATAGAGCTAATAGTCGTCCAATACGAGTTAACAAATCCTGTTGTTGCATGAAAAAATCTTCATACAGTTCATCATGCTGAAGTATTATCGCAGACTGCTTATAGCCAATCTGTAATGCGCATGCAATCACCATGCATACTATTACTAATGTATATCTAAGCAATTCTAACCTTGAGAAAGGTGTTCAATATTATTATTTTGGCAATTTTTTGGCACAAACTTATTATATGCCTCTGCCACATTACAGGTCCAGGATATTAGCTCCTCCTTCTCGACACCTTGCAATTGCACCATAAAAGTATCAGCAGCTGGTGGTTTTTTTATGCCAACACCAATACCTTCACTCGTTTTCATTTTTGCGACAACTTGAATGATATGCTTAACCGGCTCACCATCTAAGTTTGCTAGTGTAACCCGGTCGATTAAGTCCGTATTTAGATTATATGTTTGTTGAGCTTGCGTATTAGCAATAAACATGTCATCTACCATTTGCAGTTTGTAAGAATCTGCGACTGCTAATAATTCTGTGACACGTGCTTTAATCAGATAAGAGCCATAGGCCGGGATTGCAAGACTTGCCAAAATTACTACAACCGCTACTACTACTAACAACTCTACTAGGGTAAAACCTTGGTTTCTTAACATTTAAACTCCTCATCATAATTCAGAATCGTAGTTTAAAAGAAAATTTATTAAGAAACATGGGGATTTAACGTTATAGGTCTCATCCTAGATGGCTAATTTAGCGTCCTTGCCAGCCAAATTCCGTTTTGACAAATCCTTAATATTTATAAGAATACGTGAATAAAATTTTTAAAGTAATGGCAGTTTGCTCAATATCTTGTAGGATATTCGCCATAGAAATGTGAATTACACACTTAACAGATGTTCACGATAAAACTTGAGCTCATTAATTGAGTCTTTAATGTCTTCTAATGCACGATGCATAGATTCTTTACGAAAGGATTTAGCAATCTCAGGAGCCCAATTTTTGGCCAAAATCTTTAAGGTACTAACATCCAAATGCCGATAATGAAAGAACGCCTCTAAGTCTGGCATGTAGTTGGCCATAAAACGTCTATCCATGCAAATAGTGTTTCCACACATTGGAGATACCTTTGCATCGACGTGCTGTTTTAAGAAATCTAAAGTCTGCTGTTCTGCGCTCGCTTCATCCAAATCGCTAGCGAGAACCCTTTCTGTCAACCCTGTCTTGGAGTGCTGCTTAGTTACCCACTCGTCCATCTTTTCCATAACTTCAGGCGTTTGTTTTATAACTAGATCCGGACCTGTTGCTATAATGTTCAATTGTATGTCAGTTACTATAGTAGCAATCTCTAATATCTTGTCTTTAGCGGGATCAAGACCTGTCATCTCTAGGTCCAGCCAAATCAAGTTTGTTCTTCTATCTGCCATTTTGGGTCAATCTATGTTATACAATCACCATACAGATTATAAAGAACTTGGAGAAGATATTGCAAACTTTTCTGCAGCACGCTTTGCCGCATAAACTAATTGCTTGGATAGCTAGCACCTGTGCCAACTGTAAAATCCTCTGGATAAAGAATTTCTTAATCAATTATTTTATCAAACGCTATCCAGTGAATATGCAAGAAGCTATAGAACCCAACCCACTAGCCTATCCTACTTATAACGATTTTTTTGGTAGGCAGCTAAAACCTGAATGTCGTCCTATAGATACTGCCCCTGATAGCATAGTTAGTCCTGCTGATGGCAGCATCGCACAAATAGGCAAGATAGCAGAAGAAAAAATTTTACAAGCAAAAAATCATAATTACAGTTTAAGTACTCTACTAGGCAATGATAACAGTCTCGCTGCGACCTTTATCAACGGATCTTTTGCAACTATATATTTAGCTCCCAAAGATTATCATCGTGTACACATGCCGCTAGCTGGAAAACTAACAGCTATGATGCATGTTCCAGGGAAATTATACTCCGTCAGCCCAACAACCGCTGATAACATTCCAGATCTTTTTGCAAAAAACGAACGTGTTGTTACGATATTTAATACTGAGTTTGGACCCATGGCAGTAATATTAGTAGGTGCTATGATTGTTGGTAGCATTGAGACTGTTTGGCATGGAGTAGTAACACCACCACATAGAGCTGGTATTCGCAAATGGGAATATGCCGAACAAAATATCAATCTTGCAAAAGGTGATGAACTAGGTCGATTTAAATTGGGCTCTACTGTGATATTATTACTACCTAAAGGATTGTCAACCTGGGATGGAGAATTAAAAATAGATTCTACAATCCAGATGGGGCGCAAACTCGGAGAAATAAGTGTACTCTAAAATTTCAATTGTGCTGATAACAACGATTATTTTGAGTGGTTGCCAAAAGCAAAGTAATAATTACAATCAATCTGAAGTTGGTAAAACGCCGCAAGCTGAAGCTACATTGAAAACAATGCAAGATTATGCTGCAACAGAGCAAAATGATAACACCCCTAAAGTCAATACATCACAAAGTGACAATACTGCAGAATCAGCTCAATCAGAACTAGCAAAGGCTAAAAATCAAAATATATTAACGAGTAAGACACATAGACAAACATCTCGTAATACACAAGAGAGTAAAAATAATCTTCAAACATCCCCACAAGCTCCAGTAATAGATTTATTGCAACCTAATGAAGCACAAATAGCCCGTGGACAAGATTTAATCGATGGTCTGCATGAAGAAATAGGGCACCACCCATCCTTTCATGAAATAGAGAGAAGACTACAAACACACATGGGTCTATCAAAAACACAAGCGCAAAAGGTTATTAGTGCACTAACATTAACTCTCGATCAGAGTTAACCTCAAAATCAAGAGGTTTATTCGTCGTCAACAATTGTGCAATATTTGTGGTCTTTGATAATTGATTCAAAGAAACTCCTTTACCGTCACTTAAACGCACTGCTTCCATATATATCGGTAATAATTTGGCAAATACTAAAGAAAAATTATTATTTGTATATAGCATAGCATTAGAAAAGAATGCTGGAATATAGCTGATAGGCTCATAAGTATGAACTTCATAATTAAAAAACCTTTCTAAATCACAACGTGTTTTAGTTGAAAGTTGCATAAAAGACGAATATAGAATTCGACCCTGCAAAGGAGTATACAGATGTAATATCCCTGCCAAATGTCCAAATACAGCCTGTTGCTCTACAGGCATCTCCTGCAAACCAATCAATCGCACTCTATACTGCAAATAATTGCTCAATACTGGATACTCAGGAGCTAATAACATTTGATCTAACAAATCTTTTAAATATAACATTGCATTAGCTACAGGTTCCGTTATATAAATAGAGCCCCGTTGTTCAACCTGCCCCCTAAAACCTGCAGTATTAACAATCCAATATGCAAACCATAGATCTAGCTCCTGCTGTCCCATGTATCTCAGTTGAATCATAGTCTGCAAGGTTTTAAACATATTATTGCCACTTTCTGTGAACAACATGTGTCTAAAATTTGTTGCCGGCGGAAAGATACAATACATCTGGCGTTCTGCTTTAGTTGCACGTACAAAAGACGCACTAACGTCTAATGTACTACCCAAACACTTTGCTTCAGGCATCTGTTCTAGCACCTGACTAGTCAAGCTAACTGCTGTTATTATAATAGCTTTACGTATCAGTAAAATTTTATCCTCTGACAAACTCTGTATATAGGATGCTAATCTCTTAAAATTTGCAAATGATAAACAGTCAGCATCTTGTGCTGTAACAAACTCTTGATAGGCCTTGCTGCTACCATCTTGTAATAATTCTAGGCAATGTACACGGGCGATAGCACGAGGGACTTCTATATGTGAATACTGATCGCTAACATATAAATCCATATCATAATTACGGCGTGAAAATCCCTGCAAGGATTGTAGTTGCGCAACCTCAGTCTCGGTCAAAGTTGCACTTAGATTTGTAGAAATAAGAAGTAGAATGCCAACCTTTTTAAGCATGTTCTATAGGGAATGCTAACACGTCTTTAATTGACGCAAGATTCTGTTGCAACATTAACAGGCGATCTAATCCTAAAGCCACACCTGCGCAATCTGGTAACCCTTGCTCCAGTGCAGATAGCAAACGAGTATCAGCTGTAACTTCTGGTTGGCCATTTTGCTTACGAGTTTTATTATCTACGATAAACCGTCGTTTTTGTTCACTTGCGTCCTGCAACTCATAGTATCCGTTAGCTAATTCTATACCTTCTATGTATACCTCAAAGCGGGCAGCAACTGGTGGCTCTTGTGGCAGTATTTTAGCTAATGCTGCTTGCGGTGCCGGAAAATTATATATAATCCATGGAGCAGAGCCAGTTAATTTAGGCTCAATTACATGCGACATTAACAATTGCAGCCAGTCTGTAGCTGTTAAATTTTGCAAAGCAGCTTTAGACAAGTTAAGCTGTTCATTATTTGCACAGCTCTGTAGCTGATCGATAGTTGCTGTGTGTGGATTAAAAGCAAAATGTTGCTCAAATAAAGATTGATAGCTCATTACATTTGCAGCCGGTCTATCTAACAATAACTGTAATAATTCATCCATTTCATGCAACAATTGCATGTGATCATAACCCAATCTATACCACTCAAGCATAGTGAACTCTGGATTATGCATGCTGCCTGCTTCTTCACACCGAAATGCTTTACATATCTGATATATACATCCACTGCCTGATGCTAATAAACGTTTCATAGCGTATTCTGGAGAAGTTTGGAGAAAATGCTCTTGGACTGCAAAAGATTGGATATACGGATCAGATACTGTATGCGCGGCAAGTAATGGAGTTTCAACCTCTAAGACATTTCTAGAAGCAAAAAAATCTCTGATATTCTTATACATCTGTGCTCTTGCGCGCAATACTGCATTTTTATTTTGCACGTGAAACATACTCCCCACTACGCGTGTCTACTTTAATAAATTCTCCATTCTGTACAAACAGCGGCACTCTGACCACTGCACCAGTCTCTAAAGTTGCTGGTTTGCCTCCACCGCCAGAGGTATCGCCACGTAAACCTGGATCAGTTTCTGTTATCTGCAATACAACAAAATTTGGTGGCTCAATAGAAAGTGCAGCGCCATCCCAAAGTAAAACTAAGCACACATCCTGCTCTTTAATCCATAGTTTGGCATCGCCTACTGCAGGATCAGGTATCTCATATTGCTCATACGTCTTAGAATCCATAAAGTGCCATATTGCCCCATCGTTGTACATGTACTGCATTTCTAATTCAACGATGTCAGCACCTTCAACTGTCTCACCAGACTTAAAAGTCCTCTCAATTACCTTAGAATTTTTTAAGTTGCGTAGCTTTACACGATTAAATGCCTGCCCTTTACCTGGTTTTACGAATTCATTGTCAATGATACTGTATGGAATGCCATCGATTAACAGCTTTAACCCAGAACGAAACTGATTTGTACTATATGTAGTCATAATTAAAATTTTCCTCACGCAATCTAGGTAAAATCATACCACAAAAGTACAACCAATCAGCAAACACGTAGGTACATTCTTAACCATTTTTTGATAGTTGTCTTACACTACATATATGACTATTAAAAGACACAAAGGCGTTTTAGACTTGACCATTCCTGAAACACCAGGTGGCAACTCTAATCCCAAAATGACTATCGAGGCCATCTCTAAATGGCGTGATCAGCTGCCAATGGCCGATACTGGCGCAGCATCAAAATCTGTATATCTGATGCTGACTGAAATGGTACAAACGCCAATAGATCCACAACTACGGTTTGAGTTAATAGAAGCTATTAGACCTCAAGTTAAACAGATCTCTACTACGCTGAAAAGACACTATATAGAACAACATGAGCCACTAACAGAACAGAAAATAAAAGTTGCCGATCTGCGACAATTATTGATGACACTCATGGCTGATAATTACAAAATGGTATTAGACAACGTCCTAGAAAAAAGTCGAGATCAAAAATTTATCTGTACAGTAATATGCAGAATACTATATTACTACAGTATTATTTTAATTTGTAGATACCAGTTATATTCATATATACCTAAAGGCATGTGGGCTGAAATTTATAACATCTATAAATATGCCAAAGAGCGTAAAATTCTAAACATTAAAATTAAAGAGCCAGCACTAATTAACCAAGGTGATACCCACATATTACAAGCATTCATCAGAATAATTCTTATGAATGCAACAGACCCATACCAATGGCGACAAAAAGATCAACATACTCTAAGTAAAGCCATAGATTTATGGTCGATGTATCCTGAGATTTGTGAACATGACAAAATACCAGATGATCATATAGGCGTATATGTATTTGATTTAGAAAAAGACTTTCCACCAGAAGCATATAATTTTCGTGAAGAGCCCATTACGGATACCTGTATTGCACTTGATCTCAAGCAGGAAGTAAAACACTTACAAGATATTCTAAAAAAAATGCATAATAACGAGCTGCGGGCAAAAATTGATCACCCAAATGATCCAGAGTTCAGCGTGACAATCCCCACTATACAGAAACTAATAACAGTATGGTCTAGTAATATTACACGTACCAGCCCTAGATTCCCTTTGTCTGCCAATGTTGAAATAGTCTTTGGACTAAGTGCAAGTCATTTCTATTTAAATAACATGCAAGATTTTGACTCTACTCCTAAAGAACTAAATATTGATGATCAAGCTAGCGCAAAAACAGCAGCAATTAAGTCTGCCGTAAAAGAACTACCAACTATGGAAGTAGAGGACGAAGATGAGGATGAAGAGGAACAAGAAGAAAATGGTGCAGAAAAAAATTCAGAAGAAAAAGAAGAAGTACTAGATCTAAGCAAACTTGATACTTCATATAAAGTCTACAAATACGAAGTAGAAGATATCAGTCCAGGAGGAATGTGTCTTATAGTAAATGATCATTCATATCCACCATTCCAAGCAGGTGAAATCGTTGCTTTCAAAAACCCTATGGGAGATGTAGATTCATGGAGCGTTGGAGCACTGCGTTGGCTAAAACGTAATCGCGAAGAAAAATTCTTACTTGGTGTCCAGTTAATAGCACCATATGCATCACCAGCAGGCATGCAGGTGATTCGCAAAAACAAACCTGCTGGTCATTTGTTACGCTGTCTAGCACTACCAAGTATGCCAGAATTAGATAAACCTTCCACGATTATAACACCAGGAATTCCTCTACACGCTAACAAGGTTATGCTATATATAGAAGGTCAAAATGGTGTAATAACTAAATTAACTAAAGAAACCGAAGCAACCGGTATGTATTATCAATACGAATACGCATCTAGTGGCAAAATCGCCATCAAGAAGCGTAAAATACAACACGAAGAAGTTACCACTGACGACAAGAAAATCCCACCTAAGAATATTGACACAGAGTTTGATTCACTGTGGAAAGACCTGTAGTGCCCTATAAATTATAGTCTCAATATCTATCTTGTATCCTTTAATACAAATAATGAAGACAATGAACCACCTTTATCTAAATTGTCTATTACCTTAGCTAGCAGTGGAGCAATACCGACCTGTGTGATTTTTTTATAATTGCCTTCTGGAATAGAGATACTGTCTGATACAAAAATCTTGGTAAAATCCGAATTATCTATTTTATCTATCGCATCTTTGGAAAATACGGGGTGCGTGATACTAGCATAGACCCTTTCTGCACCAAATTTCTTAAGCTCCTCAGCTGCTTTTACTAAAGTACCACCTGTATCACAAATGTCGTCGACAATAATAACGTCACGACCTTTCACTTCTCCAATTAGATTTACTGTATCTATAACTCCAGCTTTTTCACGCTGTTTTACAATGATCGCGATGTCTGCTTCGACGCCATAGTTAGCTAAGGTATCTTTAAATTTTTTGGCCCTAGGTACACCACCGGCATCTGGCGAAATCACCACCGGCTTGTATAAGCGCTGCTTAGATATAACTGGTGCCATAATAACCGAACCATAAATATTATCTACCGGAACACTATGAAAAAATCCTTGGATCTGACCTGCATGTAGATCTATAGCTACCATACGATCTAAACCACTATTCTCCAATAAAACTGCAACATCAGCTGCACTAATAGGCACTCTAGATTCCATTGTTCTATCTTGGCGTGCATAGCCATAATATGGAATTATTGCAGTAATAGAATTGGCGCTTGAACGCTTAAGAGTTCTTATCAATAAATATAGTTCCATCAAGCTATCATTGACGCTACCTTGATCATATTTTGTGATAGATTGAATAATATAGATATCTTTATTACGAACACTTTCTTTAATTTTTAAGCTGATTTCACCATCACTAAACTTGCCAATATCAGCCCTACCGAGATTAGTTTGTAAAGCGCTAGCTACAGAAGTGGCTAGAGGTAAAGAAGAATTACCCCCAAAAATCACATAATCTTTAGCGCTAAGAGTATTAGATGTCAAACAGAAAAAAGCGACGAGTATAATAAGCTTATACATGCTACAAAATAACTTCTTCATCCATTGTGTACCATACTACCATGTAAGGCAATAGTACTCTAGTAAAATGAAACCCGCAACAAAATATAATAGCTATGTATTATTTGGACGAACCCAAACTAAGCACACAATTCTGCCTGGCATTTTTAGGCAACTTACTACCACGCTGAGCTGGAGCACCGCGATAATGATCTAAATCCTTAGCCGTAAGCTCTAAGCGCTTTTTACCTGCACTAACTATTAAATTTGTTTTATCAGGTACACATATAGCATCTGTTAAATACAATTCGCCATCATTAAATTCTTGAGTTTTGATATCAAAAAGTTTACGCCCCTTACCTTTTGGTAATTCAGGAACTTCACTTGCATCAATAACTAACATACGGCCATCGTTAGTAACTAGCACAAAAGATAGTTTATCTAATTTATCAGTAGGCAAAATACTACAAGCAGCAACTTTGGCGCCCTTGCCAATGTTGATCAAACCTTTACCTTTACGATTCTTCGTAATAAATTCTGCAAATGGAGCGATAAATCCATAACCTACATTAGATACTATGAAGACTTTGCTATCTGTACCCCCAGCAATTACCGTAGAAAAACTAGCTCCTGACTCTGGTGTTAACCTACTAGTTAGAGGCTCTCCATAGCCACGCATTGAGGGCAAACTACTTACTAATAGCGCATAAGCACGACCATTAGAATCAATAAAAGAAACTTGCTCATTACTACGAGTATGCACATGGGCGAGATACTTATCACCAGATTTAAAGTTTAAACCTGCAATATCTATTTCATGCCCCTTACCGGCACGAACCCAACCTCTCTCAGATAACACAACTGTCATAGGTTCATCAGGTACTTTATTAACTTGCTCCAATACTTTAGCTTCTTCACGAACAGTCAAAGGTGATAGACGTTTATCCCCATATTTTTTTACGTCTGCCTGAATTTCTTTTTTAATAAGCGTTTTTAATTTAGCCTCAGAATTAAGGGTTTGCTCTAATTTCTTACGTTCATCACTAAGTTCTTCTTGCTCTGCCTTAATTTTAACTTCTTCGAGCTTTGCCAAACTACGTAGCTTCAAGTCTAAAATAGCATCTGCTTGGATTTCACTAATCTTAAATTTCTTCATAAGCTTAGCTTTAGGTTTGTCTTCGTGACGTATAATATGAATTACTTCATCAATATTCAAAAACGCAGTCAGATAACCATCAAGAATATGTAGTCTATCTACTACTTTCTGTAACCTATACTGTAGTCTACGACGTACAGTATCAGTACGAAAAACTATCCACTCCTGTAAAAATTCTAATAAATTTTTTACTTTCGGCTTACCATCTAAGCCAATAACGTTTAGATTTACTCGGTAAGTCTTTTCCAAGTCTGTCGTAGCAAATAGATGTGCCATTAGTTCTTCTGCATCTACACGATTAGACCGCGGCACTATTACCAACCTTGTGAAATTCTCATGATCAGACTCATCACGTAAATCTGCAACCAAGGGCAACTTCTTGCTTTGCATCTGATCTGCTATTTGCTCTAGAATTTTTGCACCAGAAACTGTATGCGGTAAAGCTGTTACCACTATTTCTCCAGCTTCTTTTTTATAAACTGCCCGCATACGAATAGTGCCAGTACCAGTCGTATAAATCTGTTTAAGATCTTGCTTGGGAGTAATAATTTCTGCTTCTGTAGGATAGTCAGGTCCTTTAATATGTTTAAGAACTTGCGCTAAAGTCAGCTTGTCATTTTCCAGTAGCTCTATGCAAGCGTTAGCAACTTCTACTAAATTATGTGGCGGAATATCAGTAGCCATACCCACAGCGATACCAGTAGTACCATTTAGCAAAAGATTTGGTAGTCTGGCAGGCAAAAGTGCTGGCTCTTCCAAAGTACCATCAAAATTAGAAACCCAATCAACGGTGCCTTGCTCTAATTCACCCAATAAAATATCAGCATACTTGGATAACTTGGATTCGGTATATCGCATTGCCGCAAAAGATTTTGGATCATCGGGCGAACCCCAGTTACCTTGCCCATCTACCAATGGGTAACGATAAGAAAACGGTTGTGCCATTAAGACCATAGCTTCGTAACAAGCAGTATCACCATGAGGATGAAACTTACCTAATACATCACCCACTGTACGCGCTGACTTCTTATATTTTGCTTGTGCAGACAAACCAAGCTGCGACATAGCATAAATTATTCTGCGCTGAACTGGCTTTAACCCATCGCCAATATGTGGTAGAGCACGATCTAAAATCACATACATTGAGTAATCTAGATATGCTTGCTCTGCAAAAACACGTAAGGGTTGTAATTCAATATTATCTAGGACTGTACTCATAATGACGCCAAATCCCCTTTCTTCTCTAACCAAGTTTTGCGATCCGCTGCACGCTTCTTACCTAATAACATATCCATCAATTGATTAGTCTCTTTGTTGTTATCTAACTCTAACCGGACCAAACGTCTAGTATCTGGTGCCATCGTAGTTATACGTAATTGATCAGGATTCATCTCACCCAACCCTTTAAATCTCTGCACGCCAACTTTGCCCTTAAGCTTCTCTGCCTTGATTCTATCCAACACCCCCTGTTTTTCATCTTCATCTAAGGCATAAAAAACTTCTTTGCCTACATCGATTCTAAACAAAGGCGGCATAGCAACATAAACATGCCCTGCTGCAACTAATGATTTAAAATGCTTAAGAAATAAAGCGCATAACAACGTAGCAATATGTAAACCATCGGAATCAGCATCTGCTAGAATACAAACCTTACCATAACGTAACTTTTCTAAAGAATCAGAACCTGGGTCAACACCAACTGCTACTGCAATGTCATGCACCTCTTTGGATGCTAATACTTGACTAGAATCTACTTCCCAAGTATTAAGTATCTTACCGCGTAAAGGCATTACTGCTTGAAATTCGCGATCTCGTGCTTGCTTAGCAGAACCACCAGCCGAATCACCTTCCACTAAAAATAACTCACCCTGTTTAGCATTACTACACGTACAATCAGCAAGCTTTCCTGGTAACGCAGGTCCGGAAGTTACTTTCTTGCGGGTTACCTGTTTATCAGTTTTTAGACGTTGTTGGGCTATTTCAATAATGTACTCGGCTATTTGCTTGCCTTCTTGTACGTGTTGGTTAAGCCATAAACTAAAAGAGTCCTTTACTACTCCAGTAACGAATGCTGCAGCTTGACGTGAAGACAAACGCTCTTTTGTTTGCCCTGAAAATTGCGGCTCCTGCATTTTTAATGACAACACAAAATTTATGCTGCTACATACATCATCAGGGGTTAGCTTAACTCCCCTCGGTAATAAATTTTGAATTTCACAAAACTCACGCAGAGCCTCTAGCACACCTGTACGCAAGCCATTAACATGCGTACCACCTTGTGGGGTAGGCACTAAATTTACATAGCTTTCCTGAAAAGCCTCTTTACGATCTGGAACCCAGAGTACTGCCCAGGTTACTTCTTCACCGCCACCTAACATCTCACCGGTAAAAGGCTCTTCTGGCATAAAGGTGGACTTCTCAATATTCTCCAATAAATAATTGGTCAGACCATCTGCATAGCACCACTCTATAGTTTCTGGGTTTTTACTAACCTGATCGTGCAGAATAATTACTAATCCAGGGCATAGCACTGCTTTAGCTTGTAGTAACTGTTTAAGTTTACTTACAGCTATTTTTGGATTATCAAAATACTTATCTGCAGGCCAAAATTTAATACTTGTGCCAGTAGTTTTTTTATCAATCTTTTCTAATTTTTTAAGTTTGCCCAAGCTATCGCCATTGGCAAAATCCATACCCCATACATGCCCATCACGCCGAATGCGTACTTCTAAGCGTTTTGCCAAAGCATTCACAACTGACACACCTACGCCATGCAAACCACCAGAGAAACGGTAATCCTTGCCATTAAACTTAGCACCAGAATGTAATCTGGTTAAAATTAATTCTACCCCTGGAAGCTTATGCTCTGGATGCAAGTCGGTAGGCATACCTCTTCCATTATCAATAACTTCAACAGCACCGTCTTTGTGTAAAGTAACCTCTATGTGATCAGCAAAGCCAGCGATAGCTTCGTCCACACTGTTATCAATAACTTCTTGTGCCAAATGATTAGGACGTGTCGTATCTGTATACATACCGGGGCGCTTGCGCACCGGCTCCAGCCCGCTTAAAACCTCAATAGATTCTGCATTATATTTTGTAGTTGCCATAATTATATGAAAGTATAGGTTGCACCTATTGATATAGATGTCAAACCTTTTAGAAACTCCTTACTACCACTTTGGTAACGTATCATTGCACGCACCGCCCAATTCTCTGACATACTACACTGAGCGCCGCCTCCAATTCTATAGCCAATTTTTTCTTTTTCTAATAATGCTTTATTAGTAAATATCACATCTGTCACATCAGGCTTACTTTTTAGGATACCCGCACCTACACCGCCAATTAAATCTATGGTAGGACAGACAGGCAAAAACCCTAATCCATCTATATAAATATTGCTTATTTTGTTAGTAGCCATATTGCCATTTTGCACTTCTGCTTTCACCTTATCTATGAAACCAAAACCTACTTCCATACCCCAATTTTCAGTAAATCTTATACCAGCAAGTACATTGATGCCTGGTTTATTCTTTCTGATAGCGAGCGTAGTGTCAGTGTCATTGGCTTTAAAACGATTAAGATCACCAGATGAGCCACCATTATATTGAGTACGATTATAAAGACTTATTTCACCACCGAAATAACCACGTGAGGCATCAAAAGCCCCAGCATAGGCATAGTTGGTGAGTAATAATGATAATGCCATAACACATTTGAGAAGCCACTTTTTTTTCATAAGATCATAACCCTAAAACTATTAAACCAACTAAATTATGCCAAGTTGCATTTTTACAACAGCGCCGTTACCCTTTTAATTATAAAGGATTACAAAAAATTGAAGGAACCGCTAAAACATGTTAGATCCAAAACCAGCACGAAGCAACATGGTAGAACAACAAATTAGGCCATGGCATGTTTTAGATGCGAAAATTCTGCAGTTGATTGAGCAAGTTAGGCGTGAGGATTTTGTCCCGGCTAGTTATCAACAAGTAGCATTTGCTGATACACAAATCCCTTTAGGGCATGGACAATTCATGCTATCGCCTGCATTTATAGGACGTATATTAGCTGAGCTACAGATTCAGCCTCAAAACAATGTATTAGAAATTGGTACAGGCTCTGGCTATTTAACTTTTCTACTTGCCAAGCTGGCGCGCTTTGTCACTAGTATAGAGCTATACCAACCTCTAGCAACCCAAGCAAATAGCCGACTTACCAACTTAAAGCAACGCAATTTTGAAATAATACATGGAAACGCCGTAGAGGTTTTACGTGGTGGTAAGTCATTTGATATCGTCTTAATCACAGGCTCAGTTCAACAACTACCAAAAAATATTATTAATCAAACTAAACCAGGTGGCAAGTTATTTGCAGTTATTGGCACTAAACCTATAATGCAAGCCTGTATCTTTACTAGAATTAATGAAGAGACTTGGTCCAAGAACTGTTTATTTGAGACAGTTATTCCGCCATTAGAAGGGATTGAGAATGTTGCCACGTTTGAATTTTAAACATGCTATCTCCGCAAGCATATTTTGTCTTGCCTGTAGTATTGGCCACGCGGACGATTTGCTATCAACCCTTGAGTTAGCAACCAATGTTGATACAACTTTGCTAGAAGCTGAACAAAGTGCGTATGCAACCATGGAACTATTGCCACAAGCACGTTCTGCTCTTCTACCTCTAATAACAGGTACTGCGAACACGACTTATACAAACTCTAATAACCCAATAACGCCAAATAACAACAGCTATGCATATACCGCTACTATCTCACAACCAATTTTAAATCTGGCTAGCTGGTTCCAATATAAGCAGGTTGATTACCAGATTAAAGCCGCGGTAGCCACTTATGAAGATGCCAAGCAAGATGTTATGGTACGTGTTACCGAGCAATACTTTGCGATATTAAAATCCCGTGACGACCTAGTGTTTGCTCTATCTGAAAAGAAAGCTTTTGCGCAACAATTAGAACAAACTAGACAGAAATTTAAGGCCGGTGTCATAGCAATTACAGATGTAAATGAAGCTCAGGCAAAGTTTGATAGTGCGAATGCACAAGTAATTACTGCCCAGAATGAGCTCTTTAATCAAAAAGAAAATATGGGGATCATTACTGGCGTACCAGCAAAAAACGTCAGTATACTAGTGCCGAATATCACTCTAACTCCACCACCAGATACAATGGAGAAATGGGTGGATACGGCAAAAGAGCAAAATTTTGCATTACAATCAGCTCAATTTGACATGCGAGCAGCTAAGGGTAATATAAACATTCAACGCTCTGGACACTACCCAGTAGTACAAGTTGATGGCAAAGCATCAAAAGCCAAAACTACTCCTCCTAATCCCGCTTTAGCAAATACTAACAGTGTAGGTATCACTGTCACATTACCAATATATAGTGGTGGCAATATCAATGCTCTCACACGCCAAGCAGCACATGAATACGAAATCTCTATGCAACAAATGATCCGCATAGAACGCGAAGTGGTCACAAGCACAAGGCAAGCTTTTAGAGGAATTCTAACCCAAATCAGTCAGGTAGAAGCGCTCAAGCAATCTGTTATCTCTAGTAAAAGCGCTCTAGATGCTACCCAGGCAGCATTTGACGTTGGCACCAGGACTATAGTTGATGTATTAGATGCGCAAACTGATCTACTTAATGCTAAACGTCAGCTAGCTACAGCACGCTACGACTATATACTAGAGAGCTTTAAACTAAAACGTTTTTCAGGAATATTAAGCGTAGAAGATGTGAAAATTATTAATAATTGGTTAGAGCCAGCTAAAGACGACGCTATTTTCTAATATTATGCATTAAACTAAGGCTAAAACCTTATCTAATGCTCCTCGATTATCTTGTAGCACTTGCATGCCTCTTGTAGCAAAACTTAGACGTAAATCTTTATTACTCCCCCAGGATAACAAATGTTCTGCCAATTCATCTTCAGAATTTATAATAGTAATTGCGTCAGCACTTAATAGTTTTGCAGTTATTTCACGAAAATTATGCATATGTGGTCCTGTCATAGTTGCCACTCCACTCGCTAATGGCTCTAAAACATTATGCCCACCTACGGAGACCAAACTCCCACCAACAAAGGCAATATCCGCCTGTGCATAGAAAAAATCTAATTCACCCATAGTATCACCTAGCCATACGTCAGTAGCAGAATTTGGAAATGCGCCAACACTACGTTGTACAAAAGATAAATTATGCGTATGTAGCAAATTAGCAACTTCTTTAAACCTTTCTGGATGCCTAGGAACTAGGATTAATAGCAGAGTAGGCAATTTCTGCTTTAGTGGCTTAAAAAGCTTAACAATCTGCTCTTCTTCTCCCGCATGAGTACTCGCTGCAATCCACACTAGTCTGTCAACAATGTCTCGCTTAATCGCAACTAGGGGTAAATCAAACTTTAAATTGCCAACTCTTGTAACAGAGTTTGCAACAGCACCAAGTTCTATAAATCTTTGCGCATCTACATCTGTCTGTGCCGCGATAAGATCAATCTGTTGCAACATACCACGAAGCAAAAACTTGATTTTTTTATAATTAGCAAAAGAATTATCAGACAACCTTGCATTTACCAAACAAATTTTTAATTGTCTCTGTTTACATGTATACAATAAGTTAGGCCATAACTCAGTTTCCATAATAATTAATTTTTTAGGAGCTAACCGCGAGATAAAATTATTAATATAGACTGGCAAGTCATAAGGTAAATACACATGCGTAACTTTATCACCAAAGGCTTGCTTTACTCGCGCAGAACCAGTTGGTGTAGTTGTCGTCACAATAATGGGAAGAGCAGAGCTGTTGTCAAGAAGTTGCTTTATTAAGGGAATAGAAGCGACTACTTCACCCACAGAAACTGCATGCACCCATACACCACCAGCACTAATGTTTGGATTAGGAAATATTCCAAAACGCTCTAGCCATCTATGCCTATATGCCGGTTGTTTTCTACCCCGCCAATATAGGCGTAATAGTATAAACGGCTGCAACAAAAGTAATATTGAGCTATATAAATAACGCATTGAGATTGATTTTATTCTTACAGTTAAATACGTAGTTTACCACAAGCACGTAAAACAGTAAGTATCATACGCGGTAAATACGTCAACAAAGCGCCAAAAACCAATACTTTAGGGAGGAGAAGTCGTTTGTGCTGCACCCTGGCTGTTTTGCGTTGCTTGCGAATTTTGCGAGGTATTAGAATTTGAGCCAGCAGCCCCACCCTGCTCACTTGGCTTATTATCGATATCATCCAATGCAGACTCTATCTTCAGGTTGCGCTCTATACAAGAGTCAATCTCGTCTTCACCAAACTTCATAAAGAATCTAAAAATTTCGTTTTCTTGACACTTTTCTGCTGCCTTGGCACGCAACTCCGCACGCTTGTGCGTAGTAACCACGTATTTTTCAACATCTTCTAAAGTGCCTAAAGTCATTTTTGCGGCTTTGCCCCAGGCATCATCCTTAAAAGACCGCTCTTTTAAGGTATCTTTTAAGAGCTTATACTCTCGCTCAGCAATTTTAGTAGGGTAATATTCAGGCGGGAGCCAATCATTAGCTACAGCAACTCGATATATCAAAAACACAAATAGAATTAGTGCAATAATAACTTCCCAGGTAAGTCTGACATTTCTCTTCACCCGAGGCTTAACAATACCATATTTCTTATATGTCATAATACTAGTTTAGTACATTTTGCTATAAGTTCTGAGCGTAGTAGGTTAAGATAGGTTTTTAAACCTAAGCCTAGTCACTGAAAGGAGCATAATGTTCAACACATACACGCAAATCGCTGATTTTGACCAAGAGCTAGCAGCAGCTATGAATAATGAAGCTGTGCGCCAAAAGGACCATATTGAACTGATAGCATCAGAAAACTATACCTCACGGTTAGTCTTAAGTGCACAAGGCTCCATACTGACCAATAAGTATGCTGAGGGATACCCGGGGCGCCGCTATTACAGCGGCTGCGAATATGTAGACTACATTGAAGACCTAGCTATTAATCGTGCCAAACAGCTATTTGATGCACCGTTCGTTAATGTACAGCCACACTCAGGCTCACAGGCAAATGCCGCTGTTTATCTAGCCCTACTTAACCCTGGCGACACCATACTTGGCATGAGTTTAGACCATGGTGGACATCTTACACACGGATGCAAGGTAAACTTCTCAGGCAAAATATACAATCCGGTTTTTTACGGTGTAGACCCAACAACAGGCTTAATAGATTACAATCAGGTTGAAGAGCTGGCACGCCAACATAAACCCCGAGCTATAATCGCGGGTTTCTCTGCATATTCCAGAATTGCTGACTGGCAAAAGTTTCGTGAGATAGCGGATATGGTAGGAGCATATTTAATTGCTGATATGGCGCACGTAGCTGGATTAGTATGTACTGGATTGTATCCTTCACCAGTGAATATTGCCGATGTTACTACCACCACTACGCATAAGACTTTGCGTGGGCCACGCAGCGGCATGATTCTAGCGCGGGATAATCCTGATCTAAATAAAAAATTAAACTCTGCCGTTTTTCCTGGACTACAAGGCGGTCCATTAATGCATGCAATAGCAGGTAAGGCGGTAGCATTTAAAGAAGCTATGCAACCAGAATTTAAAAATTACCAGCAACAGGTGCTTACAAATGCAAACTATCTTGCAAATGCGTTAATGAAAAATGACCTGGATATCGTAGCAAATGGTACAGACTGTCATTTGTTCACAATTAACTTAATCAAACGAGATATTACTGGTAAGGACGCAGATGCAGCACTAAGTAAGGCTAACATTAACGTCAATAAAAATACCGTGCCTAATGATCCTATGTCACCAATGGTAACTAGTGGAGTACGCATAGGTACACCCGCAGTTACAACCCGGGGATTTAAAGAACCAGAGATGCAGCTAATTTGTGACTGGATTTGTAAGGTATTAAGTGATATTAATAATGAACAAAATATAGAGCAGGTTAAAACTGAAACTTTGGAGCTGTGTAGCCAATTTCCAGTTTACCAGGGAGAATAAAATGCAATGCCCATTTTGCCATGCAATAGATACCAAAGTTATAGACTCTAGAGCTGTTGGCAACCATGAACAACAAATCCGCCGCCGTCGAGAGTGCACTGCTTGTGGAGAGCGCTTTACCACTTATGAGAGTGTAGAGCTCGCATTACCAAGGGTACTTAAACAAGATGGCAGCTATGTACAATTTAATGAAACTAAGATTCGAGCAGGTCTGTTAAGAGCTTTAGAAAAGCGCCCTGTAAGCACTGATGCGGTTGATAATATAATTCATCGCATAATAAGCAAACTTCGCGCCTCTGGGGAGCGGGAAGTTAAAACCCAAACAATTGGCGAGTGGGTAATGCATGAGCTAAAGCTCCTAGACCCTGTAGCATACGTACGTTTTGCCTCGGTCTATAGGAGATTTGAGGATGTAGATGCATTCGACGCAGAAATAAAACTACTTAAGGAAACCACCCAAGAAGACGCCTAAAATTAGAGCCCATCCTGATGTGGTGGGTGACTAAAAACCCCAGATATGTTAGAATGCTCCCCTGGTTCAGTTAAATTTGGTGGGATGGCGAGCAAACGTGAATATGCAGTCTTTTAAATCTAGAGCGAAAGCCCGTCGCTACGCCATGCAAGCTCTTTACAGCTGGGCTATATCAAAAGACGACATCCATACGGTAGAAGCTTTCTATCTAGCTGACCGCAACCCAAGAAATTTTGAAGTCCAATATTTCCACAAGATATTGCATGAAGTAGCTAGTGATTATACAAATATCGATGCGAATATAGGAGCACATGTCGACCGCCCAGTAGCCGATATAAGCAGCATAGAGCTAACTATCCTGAGGGTTGCAGCCTATGAATTTATGCATAGTTTTGAGATACCATTTAGAGTTATAATTTCTGAGGCTATAGAATTAGCCAAAACCTTTGGTGCAGTTGATAGCCATAAATTTGTTAACCGCACGTTAGATAATCTAGCTAGAACCTTACGTCCCAATGAAATCAGCGGAGACCCCGTACTATGCGGAAACAATACAACCCAGGAATCAGCAATCTCATAAGAAAAGCCTTTGCTATCGCTTGCCTAGATGGCGGTGCAATAATAGCCATACAGATTGCTAATTTTCTATTAGTATATTTCACCATTAAAAACCATTTTTTAACAGATATAAATGGTTTTAGTTTAGATAAAATAGCTACTGTCCTTTTTAGCATTTTAAATGCCTCTGCAATTACTGTTAGAATAACTGGCCTAAACTTTGGACTCAAATACCCGTTAGCTAATTGTTACCAACACGCTTTGCGCAGGCTACCAGCTACAATTTCATTATGCTGTATCGGCGCTCTGTTTTTCTTGTTTGTGGTAACCCCTTTAATGATATTTATTATGAATACTGGCATGAGTCGAATAGGCCTACTACTATCATGTGCAGCCTACCCATTTATACAGACTACTTTTAATTATGTACTTATGGAAGAAACAAATGCTATTGATGCAATTGCTGCAACACTCAGATTATTCATAAATCGCATAAACTGGCGCATTACTTTGCACTTAGTATGCCTGTATTGTATACCTCTGACTATTGCAAATTTACTATCTATATCAGTTTTGCAGAATTCATCTCAATATATACAATTAGCCTCACAAATTTGGATGCTATTCTGTGACATAGTTACTATAACTATTTTTGCAGAAAATATTCAGCGCAAAGTTAAGAAAACAAACACAAAAATTAAGACTTTTGTTGCTTAGCTACAACCACTAGGGCGTCTGCAACTGGACGTCCTGGCAAAACAAAACTACGCTTACCTTGTATACCATCATGCACATACATAGAAGAAGATCCCCCACCGTCTAGGTTAAGAGCATCAGTACATCCATAGTTAGACATAAAATACGCTAATTCATTTAAAGTCATACCTGAATCCTCTGCTATAAAGCTCTTCTCTACTACCACCAGAACTACGTTACCATTTTCCAACAACCCCACCGCAGTACGAGAATGTCGCTGATTAACAAAATCTGAATTTAATTGTTCACGTTTATAGCTATTTACTATTTTTCCGTTCTTAATTAATAATGGTCCACCACCAACTATATTCGGCAAATTATTCCAAATACTACTACTAGACATATCTAGCAATGGAATTACCCTTACATTTAATTCTGCTCGATTACCAACTGTGATATTGTTAAGCCGCTCTTGTATTTGGCCGCTTACATTATATAGATATGTGTTAGGAGGAATTAAAACACTACCTGCGGTATATATATCAGTAATCTGCGCTTGTGAAATTATCAATGCTGTATTATCAATCAATTTTATATGATCTATATAGCTATCTGAGAGCAACATAGCCCGGTTTCCGTCTACAAGCTTATTTGTCACATGTATAGGGTATGGTTCAACTGCATTGCCTATCTCTAACACACTATCTGTTTGCAGTATATCGAATAATATTTTATTACTAGCAGGATCCCATCCCATAGCACCACGCGACTTATAAGCTATACCATGCCAATAATTATCTATCTTTAGAACTCCGGCAGGCAGCGCAGTATAAGATATAGGTTGATTAAGTCTAAAGAAACCACCATTAATTGCAGCCAGTGCATTAGTCTCTTGTGCTATATCACTAACCGTTGCAATACCACGATTAATATCTTGAGCCCTGACAATACGTAAAGTAACTTTATTGGGATCTAGTATCAGGATATTGATCTTAGTGGATGGATCACGTGTTTGCGATTCATAGCTAACACCAGAGAAAGCACAAAGGAGTGGCAAACAAAAACACAGTAAAAGATAGCGCATTACATAATTGTACAAGCCTATTGTATCTTATGCAATCGCACTGCCTTTCTCTTAGCTCCCCAAGCGCCTGGTGGGCCAGAGAACACTCCAGGACACTTTGCATCACAGTAAGAGCAGCATCCATTGTCAGTTAAATGATATGATAAGATATTGTACCAATCACGCTCTATAATACACTTGCCACATGCATGACAATATGTGCTCCCGCCAGTGGAGTCATGGACATTACCGGTATATACATAACGCAAACCACTGTCCATAGCTATCTGCCGACATAAAGTTAAAGTTGCTGGTGGAGTAGCAGGGGTATCCATCATTTTCCAATCCGGATGAAAGGCAGTGAAGTGCAATGGTACATCAGGGCCTAAGTTTTCCATAACCCATTTACTCATTTGAGCTATTTCTTTGGGATCATCATTTTCACCTGGAATAACCAGATTAGTTAATTCTAGCCAAACATTAGTTTCATGTTTGATGTACGTTAGGGTATCTAGGATATTCTGCAAATGTGATCCAGTAATCTTGTGATAAAACCGTTCTGTAAATGCTTTTAAATCAAGATTTGCTGCATCCATGTATTGATAAAATTCTTTGCGTGGTTCTTGGCACACATACCCTGCAGTTACCGCAATTGTTTTTATACCTAGCTCCTCACAAGCTACAGCAGTATCTATTGCATACTCCATAAAGACAATAGGATCGTTATAAGTAAAGGCTATGCTATTACACCCTAATTGCTTAGCCGCAGTTGCGATGTGATAAGGTGTTGCTTGATCCATTAGAGTATCTAACTCACGTGATTTACTTATATCCCAGTTCTGACAAAACTTACAAGCTAAATTACAACCTGCAGTGCCAAAAGATAAAACTGGTGTACCAGGTAAAAAATGATTTAAGGGTTTTTTCTCTACTGGGTCAATACAGTAGCCACTTGACCTTCCGTAAGTGGTGAGTACAATTTGATCATCTTCACAAGCGCGTACAAAACACAAACCACGCTGCCCATTACGTAATTTACAGGCGCGTGGGCATACATCACACTGTATTCTGTCATCGCCAAGTGCATGCCAATACTTTGTAGGATGTGCTGCAAATTCATCTTTTTCCATAAGTTAATTATAATATTTATAAGAGTTTTTTTTGGAGCTAACGTGCATATACGACAACCGTGTGTAGCTGGTTATTTCTACCCTGGAGACAGCAAAGAGCTGCAGGGAACCGTTGATTCTTTATTAGAACTAGCCAAAGAGCCGCAGTTACCTGCCCCAAAAGCTATCATAGCCCCTCATGCAGGCTATATATATTCAGGGCCAATCGCCGCGACCATATACAAAACACTTATTCCACATAAGGATACTATTAAACGCGTTGTGCTACTTGGTCCTGCACATCGTGTAGGATTCAATGGTATTGCAGTGACCAAAGTAGATAGTTTTGCCACGCCTTTAGGCACAATTCCAATAGACCATGACGCAATTAAAGATGCAGTCAAGCTAGATAATGTTGCCATATATGAACATGCGTATGATAGAGAGCACTCTTTAGAAGTACAATTGCCTTTTATACAAACTGTTCTAAACAATTTTTCCCTTGTCCCATGCGTCGTCGGTAATGCAGAGCCGAGTACCGTTGCCACGCTGATAGAAACATTATGGGGTGGCCAAGAAACACTCATAGTAATTAGTTCTGACTTAAGTCACTACTACGATTACCAGACTGCGCAAAAGCTCGATAAGGAAGCAACCAAAGCAATCCTCGCACTTGAGCCACAGAAACTAAATAACAATCAAGCATGTGGCCGCTTACCTGTAAAAGGCCTTTTGATAGCAGCAAAACATAAAGGATTAACTGCCACAGTATTGGATCTACGCAACTCTGGAGATACAGCAGGAGATAAGAGTCGTGTAGTAGGTTATGGAGCATATCATTTTGATTAATCAACAAGACAGTAAAACTCTATTAAGCGCAGCCCGGCAATGTATAGAACACGGGATCACATATGGACTACCGACCGAAGTAAAAATGCAAGATTATTCGGCAACATTACAAAATAAGCAGTCATCCTTTGTTACACTACATAAGCACAAACAACTTCGTGGATGCATAGGCTCGTTGCAGGCAAAGATGCCTTTAATTGCAGATGTTGTAAAGAATGCTTTCTTGGCTGCATTTCGTGATCCACGTTTTCAACCAGTAATAACCAGCGAAATACCAGAGATTGATTTAGATATTTCTGTTTTAAGTATACCTAAGCCAGTAAGCTTCACCTCTGAGCAAGACTTACTACAACTAATACGTCCAGGGATAGACGGGCTTATCCTACACGACCAAGGTCACTCCGGAACTTTCTTACCCACTGTATGGGAACAAATCCCTGATCCACAAACATTTCTAGCGCATTTAAAACAAAAAGCTGGACTACCACCTGACTATTGGTCAGATACTATTAAGGTAGAACGTTACACTACTCAATTATTATCCTAAAATATAGATATTTACTAGTAATACTACTTGGAGAAATAGAATCAAGATTCTTACACCACGCATAGCATTATCATTGCTAATTTGCACTTGGGCTGCTGTATTCTGGACAGAACTAGTGTCTATGCTTAGCATCTACATACATAGTGGATATGATCATCAAGGATGCATACTGCCATTTGTACTGCCTATCATAGCTAGTTTTGAAAGCAATGAACTAAAGCGCACTAATCCAAACTGTAGTCGGAAATCCTTGCTAATAGTTGCGTTACTAGTAATAAGTTGGGTATTTGTAAAATTCTTAGAAGTCCAATGGTTACAATATATGATAATGCTTGCAATGCTACCTAGCATAACAGCAGTTTGTTACGGCTTAAAAACTACAAAAATTCTGAGTTATACATTTGTTTGTCTGCTATTATTCTTGCCTTACGGCCAGTCACTGTTTGCCCAATTACAAAATGTATTTGCTAGTATACTAGTAAAAATTATATCTATAATCCACACCGCTACCTACTGGGATGGCAACAATGTCTATGTAGGCACAAATCAATATGTCATATCTAGCATGTTTATTAGCATGCAATATATGATGTTTTATTTATGCATAGGATCTATATTTAGTGCAGTATTTAGACGAAAATTATTCTCACGAATATACTATGCATTACTATTTGGTATAATCCCATTTACTGCATTGATGTGTACATTTACAGCACTCACTATAATAAAATTGCCGCTTAAGACAGATCAACTGCAACTAGTTGGCTGGGCTGCTACTCTATTAAGCATAATATATATTATTAGGCACGGTTTTAGAACTAAAGTAAGATATTATACAAACCATGATATTGATTGGCACAATGCTTACCCACAACGCAGTGCAAAGCTGCTTACTAACTTTATGTTAACTATGCTTTTACTTATTGCGAATAACGGCATAAAACATATCGAACTAAAACCACAATATATATTAGCTAACAATAACGGCTACTTTAGCGCCTTGCACGAATGGGGCCAACCAATAGTCATAAATACTGAGCAGGATACATACATAGCAGAATATAAAAGGAATAAACAAAGTATCTTTGTTACGACTAAAAGTACTTCTCTAGATACGGGTACAAACCAAATGTTAAATTCAGATTGGCGCTTAATAAAATCACAACCTAATAAAATAAATATATTAAGCCAAATATTGCCTATAACTGAAACAATTATGCAGAAAGACGGTATATCTAGAATTACTTGGACTATACAAAAAGTAAATGGAAAATATATCAATGATGCCAAAGTAGGTTTATTCCTTGAAAAATTACATACATTACAAGGACATAAAATCAGCTCTAATATTATATCTATATCGACTCATGTAGATACAGATTTAAATGCAGGTCGAGAAACTCTAAATAATTTTCTACAAGACTATATGCTAAAATGATAATATGGAGCAGATGAATAGTAAGTTCACAGATATAGTTATTCCTGATGATTTAGGTAACTTCTTAGATATGTACCGCGGTAGCGGCATAGCCAAAATATTACAAGAGCAATTTCTTGAAGTATATGCACAAGATGAGCAGTTGGCATTCAGTTCACTTGGCAATTTCTTAGATATATTGATTCAGTATTATAAAGAAGCTGCTCTAAACCAAGAAATAAAAGATGAGTACACATACAATGAAATTCAAGCAATGCTAACAAAAATGAGCAAACAACCTGAATATATGGAATATGCTTCTTTTCTAGACGATAAAGTAAATGCGATGCAAAATGCTGATCTAGCAAAGAACCAAGATGTAGAGTAATTATCTTATTTTGATCTTAGTGAAGAACGCGATCTTTTTGAATAATGATGTACTCAGCCACTTTATGTACTTCTGACCATAGACGCTGATATGTTCCATCAGTACTTAACGTGTCCTCATCACTTCTTTTGCCAAAGATCTTATTAAACTTTTCCCGGATACGTGGGTCTTGATTAATTTTATCCATAACTTTTCCACCGTCTGGAGCCACTGCCATTCTAATCAGACCTAGATGACGCTTGAGTTCTGCAGCTATCGATGACTCAGTCTTGATTAAATTATTGTAGCTTTCCTCAGTGCCATTATTAATACTGGTTCTTATAGCAGCACAGGCAATCTTAAAGGATTTGAATCCATTAAAAGTGATACCAAAGCGGGTATATATGCCCTTAAGATCCTTGGTCATCTGTTTTACGCGATTTTCAATATCATCAGTATATGCCTCTAAATCAGCATTAGAAACCGTAGTATGCTTATCAGCAGACTGTAGTTTCTTTTGCAAAGCTGCAAAATCAACATTCTTGCCACTTGAAAGCCCAAAAATGTTGCCTAACCAAGACATATATACCCTCCAAAATTAAGTTGGCTTACATCTTTAATATAGCCTGAATAGCACTATATATGTTGATTTTACTGTATATAAATACAAACCAACGGTAAACTCTATATATTTGCTATTATTATATTCAGTACTGAAAAAATTTTTCTTATAACTGCATATTGAAGGTAACAACCTTTTTGCACCAAAATTAGTATAGGGATTTACCATATGATGGCTCTTTTATTTATTTTTATCCTTGGGGCGATAGTATTCGCATGGCTAGGTCAACGCTCTATCGCGATGTGGGGCTACTCTATTACATTATTTGTAGCCATAATCTGGTTCTTCCACCATGCCACTGATAAATTAACCATCCAGCTGTAATAAGGAATTAAATATGCCAAGGAAAAGCGCTAAGATCAAAAAAATAGAAAACATATGTAATAGCATAGAAGCAACTGGAGTAGCTGTTATTCTGTTAATGGCATTTGCGCTACAGGTAGTACTCAATGAACTACCATGCCCGTTATGCTTACTACAACGCATAGGCTTTTTCATGATAGCTTTTGGTTTCCTGATGAATCTCCGCTTTGGCCTTCACCCTAGCCATTATGCAATGGTGATCTTAGGTTGTGTATATACGTCTTTAGTTGCATTACGACAAATTGCATTACATGTGGTCCCCGGCACAGGTAGTTATGGTTCTCCAGTATTTGGCTTACATCTCTACACCTGGTCATTTATTGTTTCTGTAGTGATTCTAGTGGTGACTACATTTTTGATGAGCGTCGATAGACAATACCTTGTACCTATCAAGAAAAAAAATAATATGCATTTAGTGATTAACTCGTTGTTCATAATATTAGTGTTACTCTTGATAATTAATATTATTTCTGTATTCTATGAATGCGGATTAAGTCAATGCCCTGATAACCCAACTAGATATTAAGAAATGCGTTCACTTAAAGATTTTTTAAAAATTGAATCTTCCTCAGCAATATTTTTATTTGCTGCGACATGTGTTGCTTTATTTTTTGCAAATACTCAGCTACATGCCATATATAGTTATATTATTGATATTAATATCTCAATCCAAGTTGGCAATTTTGAGATAAAAAAACCTATTTTGTTATGGGTTAACGATGGTCTAATGACCATTTTTTTCTTTATGATTGGTTTGGAACTTAAACGTGAATTTGTGCATGGACACTTAGCTGATCCTAAACAAGTCGTATTACCTGCTGCTGGCGCAATAGGTGGTATAATTGCCCCTGCAATTGTATTCTACATTATTAACCACGGCGACCCGAGCACTTTGCGCGGGTGGGCAATTCCAACTGCTACTGATATTGCATTTGCGCTAGGTGTGCTGTCTCTATGCTCCTCGCGAGTACCCAAGTCAGCAAAGATCTTTCTGCTGACCCTAGCAATTTTTGATGATTTAGCTGCAATATTTATTATTGCATTATTTTACACTTCCAATATTTCTGTATCTGCTCTTACGTACGCATTTATAGGGGTCTTAGTGTTAATAATCCTTAATAAAAGCAAAGTTATAGCTAATGCGCCTTACGTACTTGTAGGCATTTTCTTGTGGGCTTGCGTGCTCAAATCTGGAGTACATGCCACTCTTGCAGGGGTCATAACAGCTATGTTTATGCCAGTTGGCAAGAACACACTTCGCCTAGAACATGACTTACATCCTTGGGTAGCATTCTTCATTCTTCCGCTATTTGCTTTTTCAAATACCGGACTTAATCTGCTAGAAGTATCTTTAGATAGCTTTATTAATTCTGTAACTTTAGGTTGTACCTTAGGGCTCCTTATAGGAAAACAAGTAGGCGTATTTACCTTTAGTTATATGGTATTAAAAGTTGCCAAGATCAGAAACGGCGATTTAAGTTTATGCCACCTATGGGGACTTGCACTACTGAGCGGCATTGGTTTTACAATGAGTCTATTTATTGCATCACTAGCTTATGGTCGGACCAATCTTGATGCAGTATTACAAGCTAGAATGGGAATTTTATTAGGATCCTTATTATCTGGCATATGTGGTTATTTAGTATTACGCTACCTGTCTACTAGGCAGTCAAAACATGTTCCTAAGAAGCTTGCGCAATAGGTAGCCAGGTTTTTTACGCTCTTTAACTTTACGCTCTTCCGCCGTATCTGGCGCCTGCTCAACCGCATAACCAGAATGCAATAGTTTTTCTTGAACCTCTAATTGATGCTTACGTTCATGCTCTGTTTGCTTCAAAAAAGCACGTAACCAAGGTAAAGGAGTATCTATAGTAAAATTCTGTCTCAATTGGATTAGCATCTGCTCAACGGTATTGGGATCTACCTGTAATTTATTACATACGAAAGAAATAGAGACTAGTAACATATGCAATAGCAAGCGGGCAGTTACTTTTATATGCCCACCCGGTTTGTCAGTATCTAACTCTTGCTGACACGTATGCATTAGCTTTGCATAATCAACATTTAACTTTTGACACATCAGTTCTAAAATCCGCGTTGATTCAGCATCCCCTAAAAGGGCTGATATCTGCTCATATGTTTGCCATTCATGTGCTGGATCCATGCTCTCTAGCAATGCAGCGATCTTTTCAATTAAGGCGTACACCTTAGAATCTGAGTTCTCTAGGTGCAAAGCATGCAATGAGTCAAAATATTCGTTTTTATCCATCTATACTATAATACCAAAAAGTTTGGATCTTCATAATAGGGAGCGTTATAAATGATCAAATCTGTTTACATAACTTCTATTGCGGCAGCAGTGGGTATTTTTGCCAGCACTGCAAGTGCCGATAGTCATGATGGCGGTATGGAAAAATGTACGGTAACAAACGCAGATGGTAAGGGATTAATAAAAGCCCACCAAGGTGCATGTAACTCTGCAACTAGTTCATGCTCTGGACAAAATCAGGCAGGTGATCCTAACGCTTGGATCTTAGTGCCAACAGGTGAGTGTCAAAAAATTAATGCTGGCGACTTAAGTGGTGTTAGCCAATCAGTCATTGATAAAATTGAAGTTTCTGAATTACCACAAACAACTGATAGTACCTCAGGCAGCACTAGTAGTTCCAAAACTAGCCCTACTACACGCTCTACCTCCTAAGTACTCACACCAGTAGTGTTAGGCATAGGTTTAAGACGTGAGCATTTTGCGGCTGTTCTCGAGCAACAGCCGCAAATTGCTTGGTTTGAAATCATAAGTGAAAACTACCTTCATAAAGGTAGCGCCAATCTACAAAATGTCCTTCAGATAAGAGAATCATATCCAATGAGTCTCCATGGAGTTGGGCTATCTTTAGGATCAGCAGATGGTCTAGAAAAAAGTCAACTACAGTATATTAAAGAACTTATTACACAAATAGATCCATTCCTAGTATCAGAGCATCTATCGTGGAGCACTATAGGTGGTATGTACTTACCTGATTTACTACCTGTACCTTACAATCAACAAGCTTTAGAGATATTTACCAACAATATTAATCAAGCACAGGATTTTCTACAGCGTGAGTTATTAATCGAAAACCCATCTTCATATCTAGAATTTAAAGGCTCAAAACTAGCTGAAGTAGATTTCTTAATAAGTATTTGTAAAAAAACTGGCGCAAAAATTCTTTTAGATGTTAATAACATATACGTATCTTGCCACAACCATCAATGGGATGCTGAGAAATATATACAAGCTATTCCAAGTGAGCTTGTCAAAGAAGTCCACATAGCTGGTCATACCAAGCAACAATTAGAAAATGGGTCACACTTACTTATAGATACACATGATAATCACGTGTGCCAAGAAGTATGGGAATTATATAATAAGGCTATAGCAAGATTTGGTAAAGTGCCAACATTATTAGAGTGGGATGAAAAACTACCATCTCTAAATGTATTGCTAGATGAAATTAATAAGGCTGCATATGCCTACGCTGAGTGATATTCAAGAGCAGTTTTTAAAATGTGTATTTAATCAAAAGCACAACCTGCTAGAAGCAATAAGCTCTAGTAATGCTGATAGCAGAGTTAATATCTATCGCAATACTGTATTTAATGGTCTGTGTCATGCACTTTCAGTAATCTATCCAGGGGTTTGGAAACTACTTGGCAAGGAATGCGCTGATAATGCTGCTTTAATGTTTTGTCATACATTAAAAAATTTACCTACAGATGGGTGTCTAGATAGGTGGGGTAAAAAATTTGCTACATTTTTAGGAAGCATACCAGCATTCGCAACTCTACCTTACCTAGAGGACTATGCCTGGTATGAATTTTTATGGCACCAAGCTTATTGTGGTTATGGCAAAAGTGTCTATTATTTCAAATCCAAATTTGCGATAGACGAGATCCAAGAGCTGCTAGATAACCCTGAGGTCACAACATTAGATCTAAGCACAAAACCCAGCTACGCTATTATTATGCGCCCAGAGCAAAAGGTATTGACCTTATGGGTAACACCAGAAAAATGGCATTCACTTAGTATCAAAGAGGCAGAATATGCTTAACAAATTAATAAAACTATATAGATGTGGCACATCATTATCAGAGCTCTGGTTAATGCCTATTCTAGTACTAATTATGCGACTATGGATGGCAAAGATTTGGTGGTACTCTGGAGTTTCAAAAATAGATTCTTGGCAGCAGACTCTATATCTGTTCCAGTACGAATACAAAACTCCATTTTTACCATATGAAGTCAGCGCTTACCTAGCTACTGCAACTGAATTGATCACACCTTTTATGTTACTATTTGGCTTTGCAACTAGACTAGCCACTATTCCTATGTTATGTATGGTGGCAGTAATAGAATTTACCTACTTACAATTGACTGAGCATGCTTATTGGGCAATGTTGCTAGGCACTATCTTATTCTATGGACCAGGTTTTTGCTCAATAGATGCATTTATTAAACGTCATTTTAATAAATAGTTTTAACTCTCACCAGTTAAACGCTGCATAGCCTCTGGTGGGATTAATTCATATTCTGCACCTGATTGTGCTTGTGGTGCATCTAAGTTATTAGTTTCCATAACAATACCGCCACTCAACAAAGTTTTAAGTGAATCCATCCCTACTTCTGAACCACCTAAAATATGAATACTTGCGTGAAAACCGCTTACATTGCCAAAGAAGCTAGATGTACGTACTAAATCGGCATATTTTTTATAAATATACCCGGTAACCAAAACATTGTGCTTATTCTGAGTTACTCCCAATTCACCCACTTCGCCTATCTGTAAGCCTTTATATAATATTGGCGAGCCAATATTCACGCCACCACCATCAGGTCCATGCAGTAATACTTGCAAACCTTCTGCTAATTCCGAACGTACTGGAGGTGTGTCTAAACCGGTAAAATTACTTAGGGCTTTACCTTTTTGTGGGCGCATACCTATATAGTCACCAGATGCAATAGTGCCTAAGTTACTAGAGTGCTCTAGACTAAACTCAGGTTTTACCACCCAGAACTCAGTACCTTGACCTAGCAAATCTTCTACATCACGATGCATACGAGCAATAACTTGTGCACGTCCGGTCTTTTGATCTAAACGTACATGCTGCACCCAACCAACGTATACTCCGCGATAAGAAACTGGGGTCTGCCTAGGCACTATGCCACTTGCATCTAAGAAGCTGATACTAATTTCAGGGCCAAGATTTCTATACCAATTGTAGGTTAATACTACACCAGCAACTATTGCAGTAAAACATAAGATCCATATTATTAATGTAAGAAGTAAACGACGCATTATAAATCATCCATCTTGATCAAAAGGGGTATTAAGTGATGCAGAGGCTAGCATAGTTAAAACAACGACAAAACCTAACAAATAGCTAGAAATCTCAGCAGTAACTGTAGCAAAACTGCCAAACTTAATGAGTGCTACCATAATAGCTAATAAAAAAACATCTAGCATTGACCAGCGGCCAATAAAGTCGACAAACAGTAATAAACTAGTACGATAGGTTGGCAAAATCTTTAAAATATTTGCCAGAATAATAAACAACAGGGCTAATAATTTAAAAATGGGAATTATAATGCTGGCCATAAATACTATAGTTGCAGTAACCCACATCCCACTATCAAACAGAGAACGAATACCATCCCAAATTGTAGTGTACTGATACTTACCCGCATACTTCATAAGCATAAATGGATGCAAATTAACCGGCACATATAGTGCCAATGCAGCAAGTGTAAAAGCCAGAGAGCGATATAAATTGTGTTGATTTAAGGTCATATACAAAATCCATTTTGACAACAGTATAGACTAAAGAGTTCTGGAATAGCCACTAGCTTAATTAAAAGCTATACACAAAAAAAAGGAGCAGCAAAGCCACTCCTTGTATAGATAAAGACAGTTTGGCTAAAGACCAGGTTTAGGCCCGCTCATAGAATTATCACCTACACTAGCTATGTTAGGATTTCTTTCACCACCACTACTCATCCAAGCAGTAAGTAAAGCTGCTCCAGCTCCTGCAAATAAAATCGCAGCTCGAGGATTACCCACTGCCCTCTCTGTTATATATTGTAAAGATTGCTGGGAATATTGCCACAATGACCACAGGTTATTTTTAAATTTAACAAATGGTTGGAGAACTTGAGACACAAAATGTATAACAGCATCACCTCTAAAATATCCATTTGCAAATGTTCTCATTTCTTCAGGAACATAAGAACCAGTAAGGCCAAATCCATGTCTATTATTTGGCAGGACATGCTTTTCTCCAATGAATCCAGCATCTTCAAATTGTTTTGCGACTGAATTATATCCTGATCCTCCACGTACAAATAAAGGTTCAGTCCTAAATGCTTTTATAAGATCTTGTTCGAATTCTTTAAGCCCAACGTTATCTCTACCAGTAAGCCCATACCCTGGAATGGTGTAGTCAGGGGTATCACGATAGCCCTTTTCGTCATGTTCGTCATACTCTATAGCTGTGCTAGATGTAAACGGTTCATACAGAACATTTCCTACGACTGTATCTATAAATATTGTTTCTTTGTCAACATCAGCTGCATGAATAATACAATCCAGCAAAAAAGCACCCGCACTGTGACTCATTATCAAAATCTTATCAATTTTTGGATCAAATGGTCTGCCATAAGCCTCATCAAAGTCACGTTTGAATTTAGCAATAGCAGCACGCCCTAAATTAAGTCTATATTCCCCTTCCTGCTCTCTTGCTGTCTCTATAGCTTGGCCTGTATCCTGTACAATGGTACCAATTTCATTAGCATCACTTCTTGATTTTGCTAGGTTTTCTTTCACCTCACCAAAAAAGACTTTATACTTATCAGGGTCACCATTAATAATGCTTCGTTCACCTTTTTCATCTAATTGGATACTATTTAGACCAGATAGGCCCCATAATACGAATCGACCACTCATACTTAACTCCATTTTTTACAACTACTGTTATCATGGAGTGTTCCATACGCATGGATTAATGTCAACCAATAGCAATTAAGAGTACCCCTTCTTTACATAACCTAATTTATCTAAAATTCAAAAATGAACAAATTATTATAAAACTATAACAACGACAAAAGAGTTATAATAAGTATTTACAGACGACTCTTAACCCTTGCACGTACTACATTTTTTTGATTGCTAGGTTTAACATCTTCTATTAAATTTCGGCCAAACCCAAGTAGCAGACCACCTAGCAGCTCACTTGTTATTCGTTCTCTCCGTTCTCTCTGTTTTCTATGTTTTCTCTGCTGCTGATGTACTTGCAGAGCATTATGTATATGTTTTGCAAAATCTTGTACTACTCCAGCTCTATAGTAATTATTATCTACTGTTCTATTTACTGGTAACAATGAAGTAGTATCAAAACCAAAGCCATGAGTTGCACCAGCAATTGTGTGTTCTGAGTCATTAATATTTAGGGAAGCAAACTCTTGCTCTATTGATTTATAACCTCTAAAGCCTGCTCTTCTTAACGTAACGTCACAAGATGCCCAAGTACGCATAGCTTCTTGGTATTTACTAAGATTCAATGCGACACCCTGTTTTCCAAGAGCATCATAGTTAACATAAGTTACATCTTCAGAGTTTAAATACTGTTGCTCGTTACCAGAATCTTGCTCTGCATACGATGGAACCATCCCAGGTATGAAGGGCTCATAAGCTGCCTCCAGAATAATCACTCCTGGTAGCAATATTTTTTCATCATCTGCTTGTGCAGCTAAACGAATACATTCACGCTGTGTAGCGCCAGCACTATGACTACCAATCACAATCCTATCTATAATAGGATTAAATGGTCTACCTACTTGCTCCTCAAAAGCTTGCTTAAATGCAGAAATACTATGACGTCCTGTGTTTTTTGCATACTCTGAATGAGGACCTTGCTTGGCTGCTTTCATGGCAGCACCAGTATCAGTTACGATTGTAACCACAGATTTGTTATAGTGAGGTACAGACTCTAACGATTCTTGGATCCAAGTGAAATATTTATTTGCATTGCCATCGAGTAATGGATTACCGTCAGCATCATAATTAACAGAGCCATCTGCATTTACAATACCGTTAAGCCCCGTAAGACTCCAAACGACTAATACCCCAGCATCAGTATTATATACACCCATATCTTGTACTCCACAATTTTACAACTGTTAGTTAGCTTGCCACATAAGGCAGTGGGTGTCAATATTAAGAAACGGTTAGAATAAACCTTAAGCCATTAAATTCTGCATATATTACTTTTTAAAAGCACGAGGGGAAACTCAGACTAAATATATCTGCATACACACTGTTTAAGTTCTATCAAAATATACCACGCCATAGAGTTCCTGCGCTCCTATAGGCGTGGCTGCTACGAACAGTAAAGATACTAATATAAACTGTCTTTTACACCATCATGTATAGGCTCATCAAGATGATCATGCACACCATTACCCGAGTCTTTGTTCATATCATGATGCAAGTCATGTTGCATATCATCATGCACTTTTTTATCAATATCATTTAGCATATCATGCTCATGACCATCGACAGTGTCATCATGCATATGCACTGTACCATCTTCATGCACGACCCCATCATTATGCATATCGTCTTTATGCATAGAATCATCATGCAAAAATTGCTGCTCCAGTTCATGCATCTTATCGGATGAATCATGTAACACATCACCACCATGTGCATCTGCTAATACAATGCCAGGCATAGCCATAGCAAATACTATTAGTGCTGTTGTTATTCCACGGTACATTTGTACACCCCTTATTCTTATTATCTACGTAAGTATTATAGAATGATTTTTGTAAGATTTATTTGTTATTTTATTCAGTAAGAATTTGATTTAGCGGTAAATACAGTGGATATTTAATTAGTAAAAATCATCTTCTATCTAGACTATATTTATAAGAGAATAGTGTATGGAGAAGTTAAAATGGGGCTAGACAATACCCATTCCAATACTGAAAATCCCTTAAATGATTTAGTTATGGAAATACTTAGGGGTGAAAGGTTTTCTACTGATATTCAAGATCATATTTCCGGTTTAAGACTTGATGAGCGTGAGAATGCATATTTACAAGTTATGCAGGCTTTACGCAATATATTTGCGGGATATCGAAATATTATAATAAATACTAAAGACTTAAAATTAATACAACAGCATGAGTTCATTATGCGCGGTATAAATCATTTCGATCCTAAAGTTAATAAAAAATTTGATCAAGATAAAGCATCACGTTTATGCGAGGATATTTTAAAAGAGGGAATAAAATTAATGAATTCTAAAGTAATTAAAGATTATCTTGCTCAAACTGATGATTTATCCGCAACAACTCAACCGGAAAGTTTTAATAGCCAAATTAAAGAAAAACAAGTAATAACTCCCATAGCACCTCCTGATCCATACATAAAAGAAAAATCAGAGATTGAGAGTTATCAAAAGATCCTGGATACTATACATATTGACTTAGCCTCTAAAAGCCTATCTCTCCACATAGAAAAACAGAAAAAAGATTCTCCTGTAAAAATTGGTGTAGCAAGCACAGCAATGTTAGCAACAGCAGGTGTAAAGCCCCCATTAGTGATCCCATTTAAAAGTAGACACCCGTCATGCACAGCACCCCATAAATTCCCACGGTGTTTTGTCACCCAGTGATGAATG
>JAUIIV010000030.1 GCA_030431675.1 Gammaproteobacteria bacterium
TGTTTAAGTATGTTAAATATCTCTGACTCTGTAAATTTTGATTTTCTCATAAGTTAGAACTCCTATTAGCTCTATTTTGCCATAAAAATTCTACTTTTTCTTGGGATCAGTTTAAGGGAGGATTACCGTAACTCCTACGCCTCCACTCGTCATTTCATAATTAGCTGCTGCTCCTGGATCAATTAGCCGAGCTATGGGCTTATTACTATTTTCGTCCCATGCTAGTAAAATATTCTCTGGGCGTATATCCATATGAAAATAGCCAGTCTCTTTTTGAAATTTTTCGATAGCCTGAATTATTGCTAATGCTACTTCAATTTTTTCCTGCAACATTTCTGGAGTTATCTTGTCAGGCACTTTTGGAGGAGCCTCAACTTTACCAAGCTCTTGTCCTGGAACTTTTCTTTGAACAAGAACATAAACCGTTATATTATCACCAGTTCGCGCGTGAACATCTGATTCACTGTATTTTTTTTTAAAATTTATTAATGCCTTTTTGTTTCCTCCAAAGACATCTAGTAATAATTCCGAATCCAATGGTACTTTTATTTCTCCTACACCTATACTAAGTGCATTATCTCCATCAGGTTTATACTTACCACCCACAATGTGCTCAAGCTTCGCAGATTCCGAATCTGGGGAAATGTAAACTTTTTCATCTACTCTCCCTACCAAAACTTTTACAACTACTTGCTCACCAGCAAATACCCCACTATTTTCCCCCGACCCAATTCGTTCTTTATTAAAATTTACTGCTTCTCCATTAATTACTATCGTATGGCCTTCATTCTCTCTAGCAGGTATAAAGACAGCGGGGGTTATATCTTCTTGCTGATTAATTGGTGTAAACTCGAGGCCTTGGACAATTGCTTCCTCGCTTTGTAATTGGCCCTTCTTGCCGGCATAAAATCCATCATCAGGAGTGTATTGTATTTCGTACTCGTCACCAGACCATGTACCGCCCTTTGAATCGCTTGCAAGTAATGCAGCTTGAATACTTTTACGATTTTCGCTATATAACTGCTTTAAACCTTCAGGTGCATCTTCGTTAAATTCTCCCAAAAAACCATCTAATATTTTTTTCATCCAGTCTTCTACGTATTCTTGTCGTTGCTTGGCGACCTCTTCAGCAACTTTACCTATTTCAGCCATATCGTATCTCCATACTCCACACCACTATATAGTTAGACCTAGAACCTGGTAATTAGTTCCAGTGTAGGTGCATATTTATAGGTTACTTAGCCTTGTTATCACGCAGTTTTAGCATACCTTTTGCAATATGCTTAAAGACTTTATCCTGCTGTTCTTCTGTGCAGTGTTGTTCCACACTGTTCAATACCTTGGGCATGGTATCAAATGAATCTTCAATTATCTTCTGCATATTTTCTGCTGGAAATTTACATAGCTCTGCTGTTTCCAGCCAATGCCTCACCTGAATATCATGCCATTTGTAGTGTTTATTCTTACCTTGGACAGCCATACTCATTTTTATCTTGCGCGGATCTAGATTGCCCTGTGCAATTAATGGATAAGCAGATAAAACATCATAGATTGGAGTTAGCCGATATTGATTATTGGGTTTAATATAAATACTAAAGTTTTTTGCGTGCCCATCTATGGCACCCATTACCCAAAATAGAAATATTGTTTGCATAAATACTGCGCGATCATACATAGCATTACTTGATTTCGTTAGTAAATTCATAATATCGAGTATTCCTGGACCGCCATCAGATTGATATTTAAGTGCAGCAGGTAGGCCTAATGCTTGACAGAGATCTTCTTGTGGTAACCGCAAGATTGTATCGTCACTCCACTTGCGATCAAATCTTTCTACAACTAAAGCCCTACTGTCACCAAAATTTTGTATGCTATTTGTAGCAACTGGTATATTATATGCTTCTAGTATTCTACTGCAGACATATTCATTTTCTAAGCTATCTGATAAATCCATATCTGCGTGTTTTATATAGCCAATTGGCAGCTTAAATATATGTGAAGTAGCTGTATCAGCATGTGGCAAATACCATGCATTATTCATCTTTAATAAGGCTGTTTTTTCTTGTGCGCCGGCGATTGAAATCCTAAAGTCGGCATTATCATCCATACCTAGCGGAGCTGATCGATAATTATGTAAAAGCCTGTCTATTTGTAGGTTTGTGAGTTTAGTTCCTACTGCTTGAGATAGTTCAAAGTCATCGGTGATACTATCACTTAACAACTGTACTGCCCCCACACAGTCCTTACCAATATAAGATAGAATATCAAAACATTGATTTGTTGCAATTTTAAATTTAGCTTGTATGCGCTCTCTTATTTGCCTATTGTCGGGCAATAAATTATCGAAGTAATTATATACAACATCTCCATTGTATACCTCTTCTGATAATGGTATAGATAAGCTAAGCGGACGCGCACGTTGCCATTGGATCCAGCTATCTGCATATTGAAAAGACAACCCGCCTGCAGATACCTTTTGCAAAGTTCCTACCAGCCTGCCATTCATAAATACATTCAGTCTTTGTGTACTGCGTTTACGACCCATATCGCCCTACCAACTGTCTCTATCATCTACTTTAGGATCTTTAGTACGAATGACCATTTCTAATTCTAAAGCAGCTAACAGTCTAAAAATAGTCTCTATTCTAGTTCCTTCGGCCCCCGACTCTATGCTTGAAACTGTGGTCTGATCAAGCATAAAGTCCTTACCAGCATCTGTTTGATTAAGTTTTTTCAGGCGACGAACACGCCGTAGTGCGCTACCCAAAAACTTTGGTGACGGTACTGTTATTTCCATTGTTCCCCCCTTATTTTAATTATATTGCCTTACAGCCATAAAGTCAATATATAGCCACACAGCCATAAAATAGAAATATTGCTGTAAAGCCATAAGAGAAAGTATAGAAATAAAGAATTACTCTTAACGTGTAAAAGTTGTGCTCAATATATAATCTTTACGAGGACCTTTGACACTATAAGTTATAACAAACGCTGATTCACTTAACACCTTATAACTAGCTTTATAAGTGTCATTACCACATAAATGTGATGCAGTATTGTTATCGCTTAAGATATAAAAAAGATCTCCCTTAGTATTTTGCCCGGCAACAAAGTATTTTTCTAGATTATTAGATACACCATTAAATACATAGAAATAGCTATTGAAAGTTTTAAGCTGGCAACCATCTTTGGTATTAAAAGTGCCAGACTCTAAATACAACAAATCATTATCACAAACGCTAACAAATTCACAATTACCTGTACCATCACCCGATAGAGATAGATCTTTGTAATTCGTTATGCTTCGTATATAGTGCCAGTGACCAGGCAAAATATTGAAAAAATCTTGTGTTTGCATATTTGACTAGTATTTTTATTGATTGTTTTTCGATTATAGCACTGTAACGTATGTACGTGAATATTCAAATGAAAGGTGGGCACTCCATGTGCCCACCTTTGGGTTAGGTTTTAGATGCTTTAGCTCCAAGTCCATTCGGAAATCTTACAGCCCAGCGTCTACGACTACTACCAGAATCATCACTATTGTCACTAGTAGATGTAGTTACGCTAGTGCGAAAGCTTGCATCTTCACTACTAGATTCACTAGCTGGTTGAATCGATGTAAAAGTAACCGCCCTAAGTTTATTTTCACGACGATGAACAACAGCTTTTGCTAATTGTCTTAGTGCCTCCATAAACTCTTCATCAGGAGCTTCTGCTTGGGCTCTTAGTGGATCTATATATTGTTTTATTAAAGCCCATTCACCTTCATCATGATGCGCTACTGCATGACAATGAGCAGATCGATTGTTGCGGATCATAGCATTTATAACCTCGATAATTACTTGAGCAGTATTATCTTGCTCTTCATGAGTGCCGCCACGACGTAATACACGCCTAACTTTAGCTATTAGACCGCGATCATTAACCGTAATGGTTGTCGCTGCTGCACTAGCTGTAGATACATCTTGTCGTATGTTCTCTCCAGAAGTAACAGCGCGAGTAGTTGCTGCTAAGACTTGCGTATTACGAACAACTTGGCCAATACGACCATTATCTCTTGTGCTAGGCTGAGTAGTGGTTGAACGATGCGCTGCTTGCAAAGCTGCAATACGTTCGCTAACTCCATTTGGAGGTTTGCTGCTCTCTGCTGTAGAAGCTGGCGTAGATGGTAAAGGGCGATCCCGATTAACGTTTGGTCGTGGCGGGACAGGTGGTTTGACGGGCTTTGTACTTGTACGATTGGTTGTCGTAGCGGTAGAGCTTGGTCTAGCAGTTCTAGGAGCATCTGGGTCAACACCTTGATTTCGTAACTCTATAGCTGCTCTTGCACGACGCACACCTGTTGAATTTTCATATTCTTCTTTTAGTTCTTCTATTGTTTTCATGATAAATACCCCCATAAAAATCACGTTACATAGCAATCAATCCCCCGATTGAGCATATGAAACGCAGTTGTGGGTAGAGAGAACTATACTCCCCAGCAATAACTAGAGCCTTATTTTTGGCAGAAATTACGCGTGAGCTAAGTATAGGTGGGAACCACTCATGTAGCTGTTTTAATAACGATTTATGTAGCATGAATTAATCCCCCATCTACCCAAATCTAACCGCCAATCGCGGCATAGTTCTAGTAGACCATAATTCAAAGCCCATGTCAATTATTTAACTAACACATTTAGTGTTGCCCTCTATAAAAAAATCTAGCCAAGAAATAATTGCCTTGGGAATAATGCTTGTATATCATCACACTTCATACCAACTATAGGGACTACTTATATGCCTAAGGAAGCGCTTGTACAGCCAGGAGATATTTTAACCATAGGCTTCGAGGACTTTAACAATCGCGACTGGGTGCAAAGATTGTCTGAGAAGCATACAACAGCCTTGGTTTCTACATTTACGATTGGCGCAGTGCGTATACTTGTAGAATCTATTAAGCCAGATGGTGAAATGGAGGTTAAAGCAGTTTTGTCTCCTGGATTGGAAATGGAAGGCACTATTAAAATTGTTAACCCTGATATTGAATACACAGTGTACCGCAGGGTGAAGGAACATATGCTTAGTAGTTATGGCGTACGAGAGCGCAAAAAGGCTTTGATCCCTCTACGTTCTTCTAAACGCATAGATCTTACATGGTCTTTCGCAGACATGCTTGCAATAATTGGAGGACCAGAATTAGATTGGCGAGAATTAGATTTGAGTGATAGCAGCTTAGATACCATGCAAGTATACTCGGGGAATTGGGAGCAACCATTTTTAGAGATTGATTATGGCACTTTAGACCCAAAACCTGATCCTGTTGTTGTCATTACGCGACGTCGACTACAAAAATTTATTGATCATCATAGCAAAGAGCAGAATAAAGGTAGTAGACATAGGTTTTGGAATAGTTACGAAGCACTACATGATGAATTTATTCTTCAATATACTTACCTACTTAGCAATCATGAAGAGCAAAGCTTAGCAAACCTCTACGCAAATACTCTTAATGATAAAGCCTTAGCAGGGCTAAGAAGCATACATAGACTATGTGCATCACAATTAGAATTACTTGATGTCTATACAGAAATCTACATTACATTGTTCGAGAATCAATTCAAATTTGGAGAAAGTCTAATGCGGCAATTATCTGGGAGCTGGTCCCATGACAAAGACTTATTGCCAGATACAAATCGCACTGATAAATTTTTAGACTTCTTAGATATACTATTTAGACTATGTAATAACGAAGAAATCCCTACAGAATATCGAGCACATTATCCTAAACTTTACGCTGATGTAGCATCACTACGTGAATTTTTACAATCTGACACAGATGGCTCTGCTATTAAAATGATGGGCGGCAACAGACAATCCAGAGATAATTTCAAACGAGATATGCTTACATTTATGTTAAAATTTAAATATCTATGTCATGGTATGGATGCAATAAGACAAGCTGCAAATGAACAAGGAAGTATTGAGCAACCACATGGCCCAAAAATGCCAACAATCCCCGGCCATAGTGTTATAGAAAAACCAGGCCTGTAAATTCTTAATATCATAATCTTGGCACAAGAGAGTGCCAAGAGCACCTTTTATACATCACCAATTTTAAATTGCCTCAATATCTGCAGTACAGTTGTTTAAAAAAACAGATATTACAACCTGAACCAACCCTGCATTTGATGGTCTAAAGACATATGCGAGCCATAAACAAAGTTTAAGTTATGCCAAAACACACAAGCTCAAAAAGTCCATTCCATGGATATACTCTTATAGAATCAGCTCCCTCTGGAGGTAAACAGGTTAAGGCACCTGGCACCGGACTATATAGAGCACCAGATGGGCGCTTATGTTTTATCAAAAAGGCACCGTTTCCAGGAGATGATGTTGCTGAAGTTATCGCGAGCAGACTACTAAAATTACTAGGCGCTAATGCTGCTGAAGTCATACCTGTAAGAAACAATAAAACAGGAGAAATATTTATCGCATCGTTCTACGCAGAAGGTACAGAACATAAACCATTGCATCCACAAGGAACTGTTTCTGGTTTGTGGACCGAAGATGAAATAAGAATAGTACATGAAAAAATACTAAAACACAAGTTAGTTCCTGAAATGTGTAAAGCTCTTGTGGCATCACTATTAGTAGGGGAATATGACGTACATCCTGGAAATTTTGTTTTATACCTACAAGAAAATCTCATGAGGGTTATGAAAATTGATCATGGTTGGGCATTACATATGTTATCGACTCAGAAGAATGAAGAACCAATGCTTGGACGCAACATGTGGGAACAATATGGAGATACAAGACGTTTTACTCCGCTAAATCACTTCAAAAATTATCCCCAATTAATTAGCTCATTGCCTTTTGTAATAGCAATGCAATCTGTACTGCAAAGATTTGAGGAAATTGATAGAGAAAGAGTTATTTTTACAACATTACAAGAATTTGAAAACTTATCTGGTAATACAAAGCAGTATAGAGAAGTATTAAAAGGCCTAGCGAGACATATAAGTAACACAATCCTACAAAAACAGGTAGATAAAACAAGCAGATATGACACTGTAACATTAAGGATGAGTCAAGTTATAGATACAAAACTGCAAGAGAGAGCATATGCTTTATCAGAAATGCAAAATAAACTACAAACTCAGTTGGTAGTGTTCAATAAACTGTGTCAATAAATAAGTAAGTTGTCAGAGGTATAAGGTTTGCAGGGATAAAAGTTTTACTTAAAATCCCTGCAAGTCTGAGTCATAATACATCTTTCAACAGTAAT
>JAUIIV010000010.1 GCA_030431675.1 Gammaproteobacteria bacterium
CATGTGCTAGCAAAATTGCCAGATGCATCTTCACTCGCAGACATCGAAGCGCTAATGCCATACAACATCGATAAAGCACTGCTCACTCTCGATTAACTTGTCAATACGGTTTTGATCGACCGCTTACCTTTATGTCGCGGTGTATGTAGCCTTTATCATGTAACCTCTGTATTTCTTCAGCAGCGGCGAGTAATACTTTTATGGGCTCTATTGCTGGACCCTTTAGTGCAGAGACCATAGCTGAATATCCATCAAGACCTTTTATTAGAGGCATCCTGAGATAGTGTTTGTCATTACTTCCAAATAGGGAAGAGCCTATTACTTCATTGCCTATTAATTGATTGTTGTAAATCTCGGTTGTGATATCCTCTTCCGCACTAAAATCACTCCCCTGACGGTATGTTGCATAATTTCTTATCTTTAAGGCATAAGGCCGATTATCAGCAAAAGTGCTGCAAACTTTTACTGAGCCAAAACCACCCGCACCTAATTTTACTGGTGACAATATTATTTTTTGTGGTAAATATATTACTGAGCGGCTAGGGCCTGCATATTTTCGTGATACTTTATGTAATTTTCCAAGATTCGTAATCGAAAATACTAGGCTATTTTGTAGCTTATAGTCGAAGTATCTTTTTGCTACAGGGTTATTTTGCCATTGAGTTTGATAGAGCTTAATATAATACTCATACTGTTCGACAGGTATATTCTTCTTTACTTCTAGCTTGTAATTACGCACTCTCGCGGCAATAGCAAGATCAATGTCTTGAATTAGGTTTAATGTTACTGCGTCTGATTTGGCTAGCTTAAGGTCCTGTTCAATAAAATCTTCTATTCCCCCGATAATGTAGTTATCATGTAGGGATAACTCACTGCTATAATTCCCTTGGTACCATTCCTTAATTACTCTATAAAGAAATTGCATGTAAGCCTCACAATAAATCGTAATTATTCTTAAAGTGTTCTAGGTGAGATTATAAGTTGTTATGTTAACAAATGATATGGGTGCATGCGTAAAAGTTTTTCACTATGTTAATAATTGTGGGGTGCTCTCTGAAGTGCTTGTATAGTCACTAATATCCTTATTGTATAGCATTTGTACTATGCCATATGTGGCTGTGGAGAATTTCTTTCGATGTTCGGCGCCACTGTGCAAGCAGGCGCTGCTTGTGTGTTGGCATCATCGTGGGCATGATATATAGAGTTTAAGAGGATGCCTGCGTCGCGTAGAAATGACGCAAGATTTTCATCTCTTTGAGGAGCAGGGTTCATATAATGCGTAATGGTGTTTATGATTAGAGTAATTACAGTTCTATCTTTATCAGATATAGACTGTCCTTGATAATGTTGATGGAATAATCTGTATGCGCATTCGCATATCACTGCGAATGCGTATAAATCAGTTTTTTTGCTATATTCATACTTGCCATCTTTCATATCTTGTTTTTCTAGAAATCCAGTCGTACCTAATATAACTGATTCTTTTACGCTACCGGAAGAATGGTCAACTTTTTTAACCCACTGTAGATCAACTAGTTCACTTATGTAAGTCGAACTAAATGTTCCACCTGCAGGTAATTTATGCTTTCTGCACACGATGTTTTGTGGCTTTATATCGCGATGTATAAATCCCTTTGCATGCAATTCGTTAATTGCAAGTGCCATGCTATATAAAATCTTTAATAATTCTAATGGTTCTCCATTGGTTGCTTGCATCGCTTTGCAGCCATCAACTCCTGGAACAAGTCTCATAGCAAGATAATGTTTATACCCTGGAACTTGTAATTCAGTTGTTTTTACTGTTAATCCTAAATCACGATGATTGTTTGCTTCCTCTTTAATACCTTCTATTTTTAATTTTCTTGCCTCTTTGTTTCTAGGTAGCAAACATTTTTTAATGGCAACTTCTTCTTGCGTGCCATAAATACTTGCAGATTTTACTGATCCATAGCTGCCACTACCTAATTTCCTTCCATCCATCCTAATCTTAATTCTCTCATCATTATCGTCTGTTTCAGAAAGGTATATTATAGAGGAGCTAGGACCTTTCATGTGTTTAGATATTTTTAATAGTTCTCCATAAGGATTGATGTAGAATACGAGGCCTTTGTTTGCTTTAAACTTAAAGTATTTGCTTGCTACTGGATCTGATTGCCATAAAAATCTGTAACTGTATATAATGTGGAAATATATAAACTTTACGGTATTTTGCGAGATTTGGTCAGTTTCTTGCTGAATTTTTTTGTGTCTTGATAGCTGCCTTCTAATTTTTTCATCAATCTTGGTAATTAGATCAATTGTACTTTGAGGCGCACCTATTAGTTTAAGATCATAGTCTAAGAACTCCTCGATTGTAACAATTGTCTTGATGTCATTTGCTAGAGAACGTTTCTGAGCTATATTTTTTTTTGTGCAATTCGTTGGCATACTGGTTATGCTCTTATATATACAGTTATTATTAGGAATTTAGCTAGATCGTATCTTATGCGGCGTATGTATGCAAGACATTAAAGCGAGAAATGGCTGTAATAAATAGGAAGTTTAGCAGTCGGTGGGTGGCGCGCGGTTAATCCATACGTTTTCAAGGTAGCAGGTGCACCCAGTTAAGTACTCTGGGAGAATATCTTCATACGCAACTCCAGCCCCACCCCAGCTTCCACAGGCCTTTTGTACTATCCCATTGCCAGTATCCCAGGCAACATACCTAATCATTCCTTGCGCCGCATTACTGGTGCTAGTAGGTGGTGCGGTATACCCTGAGATCCCCTCTAATCCAGATAAGTTTGCTTGTATACGCAATAATTTGACATCTGTGTTATTGCTTGCTTCGTGGGCATCATGGCGCATATTAACTACATTCTGGGTATTTATAGCGACATTTCCCGCCCCATCTATGAAAGTGAAACCATTCCAGGTGACTGATGTTGGGAATTCACCGTTTAATTCTCGCTGTAATATAGCTTCGTCCGCCAAGCTTTTTATGATGGTCATAGCCTCATTAATCTGGGCTCTTATTACATATTTCTTGTACTGTGGAACAGCAACTGCAGCTAAAAGCGCGACTATTGCAATTACAACCATTAACTCAATAAGAGAGAAAGCCTTGTTGGTGTACAACATAATTTGCCATGCTAGATAAAACTCACTTTATACTGTGACAAATTATAGGATGCCAGCGGAAAATGTGGTGGGAAAACTCGACTACTTATGTATATACAACATTCTTTTGTCTATCTTGCTAAGTCAAAGTTCAGGGCGTACTTATTGTCACTTTCCACTAGTAATTGATTATTTACTGACTCTTGGAATAGGCTAACGATACTATTTGTAATATCGGCAAGAACCTCATGAGGAGGGCGAGGGTCAACTTGTCCTACCGGGCTTGAGCGATATATTTCGAAGCTTAGATATGATAGTAAAGACTCACTAAATGTCTTAGGAAATTCTAAGTTCAATTCTGCACCTGCCGCTATTTCATCAGTTACATTTGCTGCATGTTCTACAAGAACTTTGGGATTTAAAAAACTTGCAAGTTGTACGTTGCTATCCCATACAGAGCGGCGAATGTTCTTAGCTGAAAATGTGAAGTGTTCTTGCGAGAACTTCTTGTCAATAATGCGCGCTTTATCTACTGCCAAATCAACTTCTAAATTACCAACTTGGTGATTACCGTTAGCATTTTCACTTAAGACGCAACGCTTTATTTTTATTAGTTCTACATTCTGGCGTGAGAATTTTAATTCTTTAAGGCTTGCTTTGCCTTTTATCTTAAAGTCATCATCATTGATGATCCCGTCACGCTGTATATTAAACTCGGATATTTCTAGAGCCCACTGATTATTCGCTAGGCTAAAACTTGGGATGTTAAGCATGCCATTCAATTTACTTAATGCTAGGTCATGTTTGAACTCACCCAGAATAGGTTCCCATGCAACTTTAAATCCGCTCGGTGCTTCATCATACACTCTATCGACACTTAAGAAAGAAACTACTTGACTGTCAAAGTTCACAATAGAAGTTATGGTTAACTTTTTGCTTAACAATTTATCTTGAGGGTGTGCGTGTATTCTGCTAGCTGCAAAGCGTACTTTTGTCCCTGCAGGTGTTTTGGCAAATACTATTGGACCATGTGCAATACTTAAATTGAGAGTCATGCTGCTTGTAGCGCTAGAATCTACATAAGCTAGATTAGCTGTGGATGATAAGAAACCACGCTTATAATCAATTAGACTCACAGTAAAGCTATCGTTGTTGTTTAGCTGTTTAACCGCGCTATATAACAAATGCTCAGCGAATAACCCAGAAAGATAGAAACTTCCCGCAAGGGCAACACTAACCAAACTTAGTACAACAACTGATTTTTTTTGCAAGACTCACCCCTTGTTAGTTATGACAGCGCTAGGTTAGTATAATATCCATGCCTAGTAATTTTGTCCACTTACAGTGCCACAGCGAATACTCCCTGATTGATGGGATTTTAAGAATCAAACCTCTTTTGCAGAGGGCTGCAGACCTGGAGATGCCTGCTGTTGCACTAACAGATGTTAATAACCTGTTTGGTTTAGTGAAGTTCTATAGAGCGGCGCTTAAGTCAGGCGTAAAACCTATTGTTGGCTGTGAATTACAAGTTAGTGATTCCGAGCACCCAGAAACAATTTGTTCGGTTTTGCTTTATTGCCAGAATCATAAAGGTTACAACAACCTTACCAGAATAATAACCAATAGTTATTTGTACGGGCAGTATTCAGGCAAACCTTTAGTTGCTGAGAAGTGGTTACAAGATCATAATAGTGACTTAATTATGGTGATTAATCCTAAAGACTCACAGGGAGAGGTTGGGAGGTTTGTTGACCGCATCTATAAGACTTTTAATCAACGTTTATATCTAGGTTTAACAAGAATAGCAGAGCCACAAGAAGAAGAACTAAACAATAAGACCTTAGGTCTAGCCACAAAGTATCAGTTACCAGTTGTTGCGTTAAATGGGGTATGTTTTTTACAGCCAAGCGATTTTGAAGCTCATGAAGCACGTATTTGTATTCATGATGGGGTAACACTAGATGATGCCAGAAGACAGCGGAAACATACTAGACAACAATTTTTGCGCTCAGCACAAGAAATGGAGCAGCTATTTACTGATGTGCCTTCTGCTATAGAGAATACTGTTGAAATAGCAAAACGCTGTAATCTAATTTTGGAATTAGATAAAGTACATTTGCCTAACTTCCCAGTACCGCAGCAAGAAACTCCAGAGAAATTATTAATTAAACAAGCGCATGCAGGCTTGCGTGATCGCATGGCAGAGCCAAGTGATAAATATCTAAAGCGTTTAGAATTAGAGTTAGAAGTTATTAACAATATGGGATTTGCCAGTTACTTCCTTATAGTTGCTGACTTCATAGCTTGGTCTATTGCTAATGATGTACCAGTAGGACCTGGGCGTGGCTCAGGCGCAGGATCCCTTGTCGCTTATTCTTTAAAGATCACAAATCTTGACCCATTGCAGTATGATTTGCTATTCGAACGTTTTCTAAATCCAGAGCGGGTATCTATGCCTGACTTTGATATAGATTTTTGTATGGAAGGGCGTGATCGCGTTATAGAATATGTGGCAGAAAAGTATGGTCGTGATCATGTGTCACAAATCATTACTTATGGAACTATGGCAGCTCGCGCTGTCATTCGTGATGTTGGTAGGGTTTTAGGCCATCCATATGGGTTTGTTGATAAAATTGCAAAGCTTGTGCCGACTGAGATAGGAATTACTCTAGATAAGGCTTTAGAGCAGGAAGAGGCATTAAAAGATTTATATAGCCAAGAAGAGGAAGTTCGTACGTTAATTGATCTTGCAAAAAAACTTGAAGGTATCACGCGAAATGTTGGTAAACATGCCGGTGGTGTAGTGATTGCCCCTGATCAGCTAATAAACTTTACGCCGCTATATTGTGAGGATGGAGAAGCGCAAACAATAACGCAATTTGATAAAGATGATGTTGAAAGTATAGGCCTGGTGAAGTTTGACTTCTTGGGCTTGCGTACGTTGACCATTATTAATTGGGCTGTACGTATGATTCGTGAAAGAAATCTCAATGCAGGAGATGCGGACTTAGATATTGCTCATATTCCTCTTGATGACCCGAAGACTTTTGCACTGCTACAAGATGTAAATACCACGGCTATCTTCCAGTTAGAGTCACGTGGCATGAAAGACTTAATCAGACGCATGAAGCCAGACTGTTTTGAAGATATAGTAGCTTTAGTAGCTTTGTTTCGCCCTGGACCTTTGCAATCAGGCATGGTCGATGACTTTATTGATCGTAAGCTAGGAAAAGCAGCTATAGAGTATCCACATCCTGATCTAGAGCCAATTCTTAAGCCTACATATGGTGTTATCTTATACCAAGAGCAGGTAATGCAGATAGCGCAAGTTTTAGCAGGGTATACACTTGGCGCCGCGGATTTATTACGACGTGCGATGGGTAAGAAAAAACCAGAAGAGATGGCGCGCCAACGAGAAATATTTACCCAAGGTGCGGTAGAGCGTGGAGTAGAATTAGATACCGCCACGTATATTTTTGACTTAATGGAAAAATTTGCTGGTTATGGTTTTAACAAATCACATTCTGCCGCATATGCTCTGGTATCCTACCAAACTGCGTGGTTAAAAGCCCACTATCCAGCAGAATTTATGGCTGCAGTGTTGTCTGCAGATATGACTCACACAGATAAAGTGGTTATGTTTGTAGAGGATTGCCAAGAACATAATATAAAAATGGTATCTCCAGATATAAACCATAGTATTTATAAATTTTCTGTTGATCCTAAGAATAGAATTATTTATGGATTAGGGGCGGTCAAGGGAGTTGGTGAGAGTGCTCTAGAGAACATTATTAGTGCCAGAGAACACGATGGAAAATATAAAGATCTATTTGACTTATGTAGGAGAATAGATCCGCGTAAAGTAACACGGCGTGTACTTGAGTCTTTAATTAATTGTGGTGCCTTGGACTGTTTTGGGATTGAGCGTGGGACATTGTTTGGCAATCTTGCAAATGCTTTACAGGCAGCAGATCAGTTTCATAAAGATTTAATGCGTGGACAGACAGACTTGTTCGGCGATGTTGAGCATGATGTTACTATGCAAGAATTTCCAGATTGGAGTGATAAAGTACGTTTGGCTGGAGAGAAATCTACTTTAGGATTGTATTTATCAGGCCATCCCTACGAGCAGTATGCAGAAGAATTGTCTAATATTATTACCCATAGAATAAGTGAATTGCATCCGGGCAAGCGTGGGGATAAACAAGTTATTGCTGGGATAGTAACTGCAATGCGGACTATGATCACTAAACGCGGTGATAAAATGGCATTTGTTACTATAGAAGATAAAACTAGCAAACAAGAGGTCGCAATCTTCTCTGATATTTATATGGATGTGCGTGAATTGCTTAAAAAAGACCATTTGTTAGTTATACAAGGTGAAGCAAAACCTGACGATTATACCGGTGGGGTGCGTGTGCGCGCGCTGAACATCATGGATTTAGAGATGGCAAGAGGAATCTATGCTAAATCATTACGTCTAGAGGTTGAAGCTGGTAATGATTCGGATTCTAATTTTGTAGAAAAACTGCAACAAGCTTTAGCTCCACATGTACCTGGCAAATGTTATGTGCAACTTTTATATAGCAATAAACACTCACGTGCTGAGTTAGAACTTGGCGATAAGTGGTTGGTACAACCAAATGATGAGTTGTTAGATAAGCTTGCAGAGTTGCCTGTAGAACAAGTAAACGTGGAAGTTTGTTATTAAGTAAACTACTGTGGGCTTGAATTTGATAATATGCGCCCACATGTTCTATTATAAGCACACTTAAAAATTTCCCAGAGGGTATTATGCGTAAGAAAGAGTTGCTTAAGCAGTATTTATTTTCTTCTACAGTCTTGATAGCCGGACTAGCATTTCTACTTTCTCCCAATATACGTGCCACAGAAGAGCCTGCTATTACAAATCTGAAGCAAACAGGAAAGGCCTTTGCTAAGATAGCGCGTGATGTATCTCCAGCAGTAGTCAATATTCAGTTAGAAATAAACCCAACAACATCTGATATGGAGATGGGCGACCCCTTTGGTATTTCTCCTTTTAGAGCCCCACCTAGTAGTTCTCAGCGTATTTTTGCCCAAGGAAGTGGTTTTATTATCAGTAATGATGGATACATAGTTACCAATAACCATGTAGTAGAGAATGCGGCAAAGATCACTGTTAAGTTATATGATGAGACAGAGTATGAAGCTATAGTTGTGGGTACTGATCCGCAATCCGACGTAGCAGTAATTAAAATACCAGCTAAAAATTTACCGACTGTTAAGTTGGGTGACTCTGATAAGGTAGAGGTTGGTGAATGGGTAGTTGCGATGGGTAATCCACTAGGTTTATCCCACTCGTTATCGGCAGGCATTATAAGTGCAGTAGGGCGTAATAGTATGGGCTTAGCTGATTACGAAAGTTTTATTCAAACTGATGCCGCAATTAATGTAGGGAATTCTGGTGGGCCGCTAATAAATCTGGAAGGTAATGTGATAGGTATAAATACCGCGATTGCAAGCCGTACAGGCGGTTATATGGGTATAGGTTTTGCGATACCAATTAACATGGCAAAAACTATCATTGATCAATTGATGCTAGACGGTAAAGTTGTGCGCGGCTTTTTGGGTGTTAAGATTCAACCCTTGACTCAAGATTTAGCAGATAGCTTTGGGGTTAGCAATAAGAACGGCATCCTAGTTGCAGAAGCTATGCCTGACTCTCCAGCCAGCAAGGCAGGTCTACAACAAGGTGATGTAATAATCAGTCTTGATGGAAAAGATGTAAAGAATGTTGGTAAGTTCCGCAATGACATTGCAGCGATGGCTCCAGGTAGTAAGCATAAGTTATCTGTGGTGCGTAAAGGTAAAACTATTACTGTACCAATAACTGTAGGTAATTTGGATGCCACGACTGTAAGTGTTGCAAGTGCAAATGATAGTCAAGCAACCTCAGTGAAAAAACTAGGGCTTACGGTACAAAATATAACTCCTGATATAGCTGGCAAGATATCGATTGAGCCTGGTAATGGCGTTGTTATTACAGATGTAGATCCAAGCTCGATTGCCCAATTATCACGTTTAGGGCGAGGCATGGTAATTCTGGAAGTAAATGGCGAACGGATAAATTCTGTACAGCAATTCCAAGACTTGGTTGAAAAAACTACTAAACCGCTACGCTTATTGATGCAATACCAAAGCAATATGTGGTACGTGGTACTTAGTCTAGATTGATGCTTTTCTAATCTAATGTAACTTCAAAGATATGAGTACCTGCACTCAAATGGTCTATAGAACTAGGGGATATAGACCAGGTGGAATTGGCAGAGAGCAGAATAGCTTATTGAAATACCCTTTGCAACTACACCTTATCCAAAATAGAATTTTGCTGTTCTTAGGCGGCAGAGCTTTGGCGGTGCTATTGATAAACGTCCTTGACATGAAAATTAAGTCTTCTATATAATGCCATTTGCAACACAGTATGCTGACTATATATTACAACAAATAAAACAAGAATAATAAGTATTAAAAATAACAAGGAAAATCAGAGTATAATGAATAAATATGCATTATTAAAATCTTTGGCTTTAGCTTATATATACGAAAAGATTCGGGGTTATGCCGAATACATATATATGCCGTATCTCTCTAAAGCAGTTTATAAAGCTATTACGTACTTATCTAGACAGAGTAAGAACAAACTATTTAATGCATATGAGAGGTTTTTTAAGACAACTCTAGATCCAAACTTTGAAGATTCATATGAATTTATCAGCAAAATTATTGGAAATATGGCTGCGCAAGAGTTGATTTTACAATGTGCTAATAGTCAATTTTCAGAAAAAAAATATAGTGGATTTGGTCGAATAATAGGTGCTGCCTATTTAATAAAAGTTCGACCTTTGGGTATCGGCATACCAAGTGAACCAGTATTTAAGCATGTAAATAAATGTATAAATTTACTTCCTCCAAAAGCATCATCATGGCTCTTAGAAAATTCAGAATATATAGTTAGAGAGAATGCTCTTCATATAGGATACTGTTGCACAGCTCTTGTAGGGACTTATGCTGATCTTTGTTTACAGGAAATGCGACGCGCTATCGGTGCAGCCGAAAAAGCAATTAGATCATGTAAATATAAATCTACTACAAATGTTAGTCCTGCAGAACGTGCTAAAAATTCTATGCTTGCATTATGGACTATTTATAATTCTGCTGAGGCTGTTAATGCTACTCCTCCTTTCAGTCTCTTCAACGAATATGCAAATATGATCGCCAACTTAAACAAAACAAGTCATATTACAAAATGGTTTGTATTGATATTATGCGTAAGACTACGTTTAAGAGAAAGGACTAAAGAACAGTTGAGGGAGTCTGTTATTTGTTTTGTTACTAACAGAAGCATCCTCCCCAGACATCCGTGTATTTTTACAGTTTAATTACCTATGCTGCAGAAGTTCTAACAGGGAGCAGATATCTCTGTTAGAAATTAGTTGCAACGTATAATTATCATCACCAAAAATGCTATTTTTTCACCATATGGATAAAGCTAATTGCGTGTTCCAGACCTAAGCTTGCAAACCTAAACTTGCAAATAGTTCTTGGTCTGCATGCAATTCTGGATTTTTTGCTGTCAAAAGAGTATCTCCAGCAAAAATGCTATTGGCTCCTGCAAAGAAGCATAATGTCTGCATCTCTGGTGACATATGTTCTCTACCAGCAGATAGTCTTATTGTGCTGGTTGGCATTAAGATCCTTGCTAGGGCGATTGTACGTATAAATTCGAAGTTATCAATTGCTACTGTATTTGCTAGAGGAGTGCCAGGAATAGGGATTAATTTATTTATAGGAACTGATTCTGGAGCAGGGCTCATATTAGCGAGTAATACAAGCATTTTAATTCTATCTTCTCTAGTCTCTCCCATGCCTAAAATACCACCACAACACAATTTAAGTCCGGCTGCTCGTGCGGCCTCTAAAGTATCTAGGCGATCTTGAAAAACTCGTGTGGATATTATTTCTTGATAATATTCAGGTGATGTATCAATATTATGATTATAGTAATCCAATCCTGCAGAGTGTAACTTTTCTGCTTGATCACTAGTAAGCATACCTAGAGTTGCACATGTTTCCATCCCTAAGTCTTTCACAGACTTCACTAGCTCGCATACTTCATGTAGATCTTTATCGCGTGGTTTGCGCCAAGCTGCGCCCATACAAAACCTTGTGCTACCAGCTTGCTTTGCCTCCTTAGCTTTTGCTAAAACTTGTTCTTGAGGTAGTAATTTAGCAGGCGCGAGTTTTGTATCATAACGCACTGATTGTGGACAGTAAGCACAGTCTTCAGGACAATTTCCGGTTTTGATAGACAGAAGAGTACTCATTTGTACATGATTTTGGTTAAAGTGCTGTCTATGTATGCTTTGTGCTTGATAAATCAAATCAATAAATGACTTTTGAAAAAAATCTAATGCGTCATTAAGTTGCCATGTCTTATTCATATGATTTGCTTCTACCACAACCAAAAACGGATAGTATATGGTAGATAGGTGGAAACTGCTACTGTAAGTATAGCTGTTTATATTTTTATATTGAGGTGGTGAGATTCACTCAAAAGAAAATATACATAAAACTAGTATGTTAATACAAAATTATTCTAAATTATCTAAAAACTTTTCAGCATCTAGAGCAGCCATACATCCAGCACCTGCAGATGTAATAGCTTGGCGATATACAGAATCTGCCACATCACCTGCTGCAAATACTCCTGGTACTGAAGTAGCAGTTGCATTACCTTCGGTGCCGCTTTTTATTTTTATGTAACCACTATCGTGCATATCTAGCTGGCCTTTAAATATTCCTGTATTTGGTGTATGCCCAATAGCAATAAAGACACCTTGTACTGGGATCGTTTTAACTTCACCGGTCTTAACATTCTTAACTTTTATGCCAGTAACGCCTTTATCGTCACCAACAATTTCTTCAGTTATGCTATCCCACTCTATGGTGACATTGTCTTGAGCTTTTTTCATTAGCTTGTCACTAAGAATTTTCTCTGCACGGAATTGGTCACGTCTATGTATTACTGTGACATTTTTGGCAATATTGGCTAAGTATAATGCCTCTTCTACCGCAGTATTGCCGCCGCCAACAACAGCAACGTCTTGTCCGCTATAGAAAAAACCATCGCAAGTAGCACACGCAGATACACCACGGTTCTTATATTGTGTTTCTGAATCCAATCCTAAATATTTGGCAGAAGCCCCAGTGGCAATAATTACTGCATCTGCTGTATAGGTGGCATTATCTCCCACCAATTTGAAGGGACGTTTACTAAAATCTACTTCATTTACATGATCAGTAATAATCTCTGTACCAAAACGCACAGCATGCTTTTCCATGCGTTCCATTAAATCTGGACCAAGTAATCCTTCTGTATCTCCAGGCCAGTTATCTACATCGGTAGTCGTCATAAGTTGACCACCTTTTTCACGACCTGTCACCATTACTGGTTTAAGATTGGCACGGGCAGCGTAGACAGCAGCCGTGTACCCTGCAGGACCGGAGCCAAGAATAATTAATTTGTGATGTGTTGCATTAGCCATAATTGGGTTAAAATACATCAACATCGCCACAAGGTAAAGAATTTTTTTAAACATGGGTTCCCGACGTTTAACTATGCTTAGATTTTATTCATAGTTAATTATGAACAAAAGGTAAATATATGCCAACAACAAAGTCACATAAAGAGCTAATTAAGAGTCGCCTGCAAGAAGGCGGGTTTATAGTTGGGTGTGCCTTAGCAATTTTCTTATTTGTCGCACTATTAACTTATAGTCAAGCTGATCCAGGGTGGTCGCACGCAGTTAGTGGTGAGGCAATTTTAAATTCTGCAGGTACTGTAGGTGCATGGACGGCAGATGTACTTTTATATTTTTTTGGTTATGTTGCTTATATAGTTCCTGTATTAGTAACTATTGCTGCAGCGCTCTTCTATAAAAATTATCATCGGCATGGTTTAAGCAAACTTATCTTACTTTTACACTCTATAGGTTTGTTTTTGGTTGTTGCCAGTAGCTGTGGTTTGTTTGATTTGGTTGTGCTCGGTCCAGTCTACGGTGAATTACCTGGCCCGACTGGCGGCATAGTCGGGAGCCTATTATGCAGGTGGAGTGTTCCTAGATTTAGTTTCTTTGGCAGTTATACCATATTTTTAACTACCTTTATGGTAGGTATCACTGTTGGCACTGGCGTTTCTTGGGTGCGCTTGTTAGAACTATTAGGTAAGTTTATTTTAGCTACTTTCTTTACTGGCTGTGCTGTTGTAAAAGCAATTATAGCTAAATTGCCGCGTAGTTTACCAACATTGCCAAGTATGCCACGTTTGCGCAGAAGTGCAGCTGTAGAGCCGGCTGCAAGTTATCCAGTAGAGGAGCCTGTACAAAAAAATGTGGTGCAGAAGCTTGAAGTTGCGCAGTCTAAAGTAAGTAAACCATTAATACCACTTAAAAAGGTAGATCAACTTCCATTACAAAACAATAAAACCAAGAAACATACAAATAGTGCTAAAAAGACTAGTAGTGAATTTCCGGATTTGAATTTGTTAGATCCAGTTAGTAAAACCGATACACGTAAACACTACTCCATGGAAGATTTAGAAAAGTTATCTCGTGAGGTAGAGGAGCGTTTGCAAGATTTTGGAGTGTCAGTAAAAGTAGTAGCTGTTTGTCCTGGACCGATTATTACACGTTTTGAAATGACATTAGCACCAGGTATGAAGGTAAGCAAAATTACCGGTCTAGCAAAAGATTTAGCGCGCTCTCTATCTGTTACTTCGGTACGCGTAGTAGAGGTTATTCCTGGTAAATCAGTGGTAGGTTTAGAAATACCTAATCGTCATCGTGAAATTGTTAATTTGCGTGAAGTATTTGAGTCGGAACAATTTCAAGATAAAGATGGGGTGTTGAGCTTAGCGCTAGGCAAAGACATTTCTGGCTTGCCAGTAGTAGTTAACTTAGCACGTATGCCACATTTATTAGTAGCAGGTACTACAGGTTCTGGTAAGTCAGTTGGGGTAAATGCAATGCTATTGAGCTTGTTATTTAAAGCCTCCCCAGAGGATTTAAAATTACTATTGATTGATCCAAAAATGTTGGAGTTATCAATCTATGATGGTATTGGCCATTTGTTAACCCCAGTAGTTACAGATATGAACGATGCCGCAAATGCTTTGCGTTGGTGTGTTGCAGAAATGGAACGTCGCTATCAACTTATGGCTGCCTTGGGAGTACGTAATTTAGCTGGTTACAATAGCAAAGTTCTAGAGGCTGAAGCTGCAGGTAAGCCGCTTACTGATCCTCTCTGGAATGTAGAAGCCAAAGGGGAGGCCCCTGAAATAAGTAAGTTACCATATGTAGTGGTTATCATCGATGAATTTGCAGACATGATGATGGTCGTTGGCAAAAAAGTTGAAGAGTTGATTGCACGTATAGCTCAGAAAGCACGTGCTGCAGGTATACATATGATTCTAGCTACCCAGAGGCCTTCTGTGGATGTTATTACAGGTTTGATAAAGGCAAATGTGCCGACCAGAATTGCTTTTCAGGTATCGTCTCGTATAGATTCACGCACCATTTTGGATCAGCAGGGAGCAGAGCAGCTATTGGGGCATGGAGATATGTTGTATTTAGCTCCTGGTACCGGTATTCCAACTCGCGTACACGGCGCCTTCGTATCAGATCAAGAAGTGCATAATGTTGTGAATGCGATAAAAGTACATTTGCCAGCACCTGAGTATATAGAGGATATTAGTGCGGATAGTGCAGTTCCAGGCATTGACCCAGTTGATGAATCTGGCGAACAAGATCCAATGTACGATGAGGCTGTTGCCATAGTTGTAGAGAGCCGCAAAGCTTCTATCTCATATTTGCAAAGGCGTTTAAAGATCGGCTATAATCGGTCAGCTAGATTAATAGAGGCCATGGAAGCTGCGGGCTTAGTTACAGAAATGCTGCCAAATGGCACACGCGAAATTAAGGTTTAAATTATGAAATTAGTTTTTATACGTAAAGTAGTTATGGCTTTACTGATAGTTATAGCTAATCCTGTTCTAGCAAACTCAGCCGATCGCTTAAATGTTTTATTACAACCAATAGATAGTCTTAAAGCAAATTTTGTACAGACGGTATACGATAAAAAACAGAAAGTTATACAAAACGCAGCTGGGATAATTGAATTTAAGCGGCCCCAAAATTTTCGTTGGCATATAGTAGAGCCTGACCCAACCTTAGTAGTAACTGATGGTAAAACCATGTGGAATTACGATGAGATGTTGGCACAAGTTACAGTGGAGTCTTTTGAACCGCTAAAAGAAGTGTCGCCACTTAGCTTTTTGTTTGCAGATCCACAGGTAAATTTTAACATAGATGAAATTAATGCAACCGCTTTTCGTTTGACTCCCAAGCAAGATAACGCTGCATTTAAACATTTAGAGTTATTTTTTAATCGCGGTAAAATCACCCAACTTCACTTATATGATCATTTAGATCAGATTACAGTATTTGAGTTTATGCAGGTGCAGAGCAATCCAAGTTTGGCTGACAGTAGATTTAGTTTTGTGCCACCTGCCGGTGTAGATGTTATTGGTGAGAATTAATGCTAGATATACAATTATTACGTAAAGATATAGCTGCGGTAGCAAAAAATTTACAGCAGCGAGGATATGAGTTAGATGTTGCTAAATTTCAAGAGCTTGAGCAGCAACGTAAAGAGTGGCAAATTAAAGCTGAGGATTTACAACATAAGCGAAACTCTCTATCCAAACAAATTGGCGTAGCCAAAGCTCAAGGTAATGATCCGGCAGAGATTATGCAACAAGTGGCTGCCATAGCAGAAGAGCTCAAAGATGCAGAAGCAAGACAAGAAACAGTACAAACTTCTCTGCAAGATTTTTTATTAGATATTCCAAATATGCTGCATGATTCAGTACCACTTGGAAATGATGAAAGTCAGAACGTAGAGGTGCGTACTTGGGGTAATATTCCCGAGTTTAACTTTAAGCCTAAAGAGCACTTTGAACTTGCTCCATGTGAATCGGGTTGTATGGATTTTGCGACTTCAGCACGCCTATCTGGTGCGCGCTTTGTGGTATTGAGCGACCAGGTTGCAAAGCTGCAGCGAGTATTAGCACAATTTATGTTGGATTTGCACACCCAAGAACATGGCTATACAGAAAAGTATGTACCTTTTTTAGTTAAGCCTGAGTGCTTATATGGAACTGGACAGTTTCCAAAGTTTAAACATGACCAATATGGCACAGCAAATGATATGTGGCTTATACCAACAGCTGAGGTATCATTAACTAATCTTGTGCGTGAGCAAATTTTAACGGAAGAACAGTTGCCACTAAAATTTGTTGCCCATACGCCATGCTTTAGAAAAGAGTCCGGTACTTATGGCAAAGACACTAAAGGAATGCTACGCCAGCATCAATTTGAGAAAGTAGAGCTTGTGCAGATAGTGCATCCAGAACAATCCTATCAAGCTTTGGAAGAGCTAGTTAGTCATGCTGAGAGGGTGTTGCAACTATTAGAATTGCCTTATAAGCTGACTAGTTTATGTAGTGGTGACATTGGATTTTCTGCAGCCAAAACTTATGATTTGGAAGTATGGTTGCCAGGTCAGAATGCTTATAGAGAGATTTCTTCTTGCAGCAATACTGAGTCTTTCCAGGCGCGGCGTATGCAAGCAAGATGGCGTAACCCTGCTGGTAAAAAACCAGAATTAGTGCACACCTTAAATGGATCTGGATTAGCAGTAGGGCGCACTTTAATTGCAGTGCTTGAGAATTATCAGCAAGAAGATGGCAGGGTGAAGATTCCTCGAGTATTGCGTAAGTATTTTGCAGATGCAGAATATTTGGGTGAGTAGAGTTGATTTAGATTAATACAAGACTTGTCCAGCCAGAACAATCTGCATCAGTAACATCTTCTATTTTTACATGACATTGAGTTTCTTGTGGATTCTCTGCAGATCCTCTAAATAAATGCAGAAACGAAACTCTAGACTCTACTCTTGTGGTATCTATTAAGCGGATATCGTGTGTTGCATTTAAAGAGCCATCTTCTTCTACTTTTAATTCTAAGCGTGCAGTTATTTCTTTGTCAGGTATTTTGTCTTCGTTGTCATCTTCAACTGGATACATAGGGATAACATAACGTATCCCAAATATTCTACCATCTATGCTGTATAAATCAGCCTTCATTTTACTTTGTAAAATAGCGTGACGAAACGATCCTTGCTGCATTAAATGTTTAACTACTACACCTAACGCGTGGTTACCTACACTTTGATTAAGCTGGGATACTACAGCTTGTGCATTTTTGAGTGGCAGCGCATTAGTTGCAGCAAGAAAATTTTCTAGTACTTGCTTTTTTTGCTCCGGAGGTGAGCTTAATGTGCATGACATGCTGTCAGTAGTTATGGAGCCTAGTCTATTAAAGTCAATATTGAATTGAGCGATTGCATCAGGGTCACCTCTATGCATAGCATCAAGTAGCATGCTGATCAGATATTGCATATCGGAATCTGAGATATCGTTATTAATAGATTCCTCAGTACTGGTTGTACAGCTTAATTCGGTTACATACTTATACATACCTAGGTAAAGCAGCAGATTACAAGTCGCATTGGCAATAATCTCGGTCACTCCGATCATTGTCGCCGCAAGAATGTTATTAGATTCACCACTCATTAGATAACTATATTACTTAGCACTTATGCCAGGCAAACAGCTACTTGCATTAGATACAATATCTTTATAATCTATTGATAAATTTGCAGAAAAAAACAAGGATAATACATGTTAACAGATAGTTTGCCATTTAAGGGTTTGTTCTACTTGCAGCAATTGTTTTATGGACAGCAACTAAAAGATATAGTTGACCCACGCTATGATGTTGAAGCGTCATTTGTCACATCTACAAGCCAACCTAACAGTCCTAGAAGCTCGTCTATATCAGTTGCGTCTGAATCAGAGTTAGTACCGACGAAGTTTATTCTATTTATAAATTTAGTGCAAAAACTGCTTGACTATTCAAAGTCTGATAAAAACTTTGAAGATGATATTGTAAAGATTGAGCGTGGTGCTTCTACCTCAAAGAATCGGATGTCATAGGGCAGAAAGCGGCTAATAATTTAGAGTAGCAGTGCATACAATCTTATGCCTACAGAGTATGGTACGCCCTATATTTTTGTATGCTATGAGGGCTTAAGTTTTTTTCGATACTCACTTGTTTGAATGTTTCTTTTAGCACTATCAGGTTCTGGTGTTTCTTTTGTTGTACTTATACTAAAGTTAGGTACTTCTAAACCAAGCTTGGTATAAATATCTCGCAGTGCATCATCTAAAGCAATACTGTCACCAGAGGCTCTATAGCCGTATACTGCATAATCTGGCTTCTCAGAACCTTCCATGAATAGGGCTGCATGCTCTCCATCTGCTATGCCACGCCATTCAATCCTAACTCCATGGTTTTCTATTACATCTCGTAATGCTTTTGCCAATTTCTTCTCGTCATTCCCATCATTTGCATAAAAAATATTCTTGTTAAAGGTTACTTGGTGTGCTTATCTTATATACAATTAATAGGCTTTGGTAACCCAGCTATAAGTGTTGCTTGCTTGGCAGGATTGCCAGGGAATAGTTTATGTAGATAAATGCTATTTCCTTTATCCACACCAAATTCTTGCTTAACAGCCTTTACTAAAGCGCGTATAGGTAGTGATTTTTTATATACAGTATAGCTGTCACGTAGATAATTTATTATTTCCCAATGGTTATCTGTGAGGCTAAGGTTTTGCCCCTCGGCTAGCCATTTTGCAATTTCAGGGGTCCACTCGTTTATATCTTGTAAGTAGCCATCTTTTGTTAAAGCAATGTTCATATCACAACCGCATAAGATGAGAGCAGTTGGTCTATATCATCAATATACTCTACTTTAATTTTAATCTTGTCTATTAGTTGGTAATGTTCTGCAGACTTACGCTCAACAAAAGCAGTTTTTATATCAAATATATCTAACCCAAAATATGCTGAGGTAAAATCTTTGCAATTATCGGGAGTCTTGGGCGATGCAAGTTGTAATACGCCGGGACCTCTAAATAATAGATCAACGGGTTGTCCGAGCGAGGCTAGGGCAAACGCAAATTCTTGCCGCTCTAGACTATCAATACTAGCGTAAGGCTTTTGTTGCATTTGTATTAAGAAAGTCTTCATATACAATGCACCTTATCTGCTTGCTCGCAAGCCTCAACCAGTTCACCTAGGCTGCCAAAGGAGAATCTTTCTGCTAAATGATCTTCTGTAATCCCACGCCTTGCGCAAGATGCTGCACAAACTTTTAGATTGTAGTCGTATCTAGAAGCTAAGTCCTGCCATGCTTCACTTATACTAGGCTCGTCGGTGGGTAATTCTATATGTTTGTTAGCAAGATTTACGCCATCAAAAATAAAATAAATTAATAAAAAATTGTTATTTTCTAGCTCGTGGAAGTAGTTGAGTGCTTGGTGTCCACCCTGAAGGTGGCTAGAGCGGACGATCATAACATACTGCATATAAATGTTCGTCCGCCTAGTTGTTAGTCCCTGCGTCCAGCTAATAAAGCAAATAGACGTAGCAAGTTTATAAACAGATTAAAGAGAGATACATATAAGCTTACTGTAGCCATAATGTAATTTCTTTGTCCGCCATGAATAATTTGACTAGTTTCAAATAAAATAAAACCACTCATCAATAATACTATTGCTGCAGACAATACTAAGTCTAGAGCTGGAATGTAGAAGAAAAACATTGCCAGGCTGGCTACAATTGCTACAGTAATTCCCACAGCTAAAAATCCGCCTAGGTAGCTGAAGTTTTTACGTGTAGTCATTGCATAACCAGATAAACCAAAAAATATGGCTCCGGTAGATGCTAATGCCGCTGTTACAATTTGCGAGCCATTGCTAAATCCTTGGATAGTAGCATTAAGGATTGGTCCTAGGGTTAGTCCCATAAAACCAGTAAACAAAAATACTGATATTAGTCCCAAACTAGAGTTAGCCGTAGCACTAGTTAAGTACAACAGACCAAAGTATCCGATAATTATCAGGAACAATGGGATTTGTAAATTTGTAACCATAGAAATGGCAGCAGTAAACGCACTAAATAGTACTGTCATAGACAATAGTATGTATGTGTTTCTGATCACTTTATTGGTCGCCAAGATGCCAGGGGCGCTCGTGGTGACACTATTAAAATTTTGTTGCATATTCACTACCTCCATACAAAGGATTCAGTTTCGAAAGCTCAATAACATAGTTCAAAGTATATGGTCACAAACTAAATAGTCAAGCTACCTGTTGTCTTCTTCTAGATCTAGGTCTAAATCTTATTCTTCGTCCTCATCTTCATCGTCTTCTTCATCAATCTCTTCCTCAAAAGTGTACTCTTCTTCTTGGATTAGAGTCTGAAACATGAAGGTTTCACCGCCATCACGTGTAATAACCAAGTCTCCAGCCAACTCGTAGCCTGCGAGTAAGGCATCAGAAATAGCTTTTTCGAACTCAGCTATATTTGAATCTGTTCCACGGATAACCTTGAAGGGTGATGTCATAGTAATTTCTCCAACTAAATTAATGATAAATTCTAACTGTTTAGTAACTTATAAGCAGTATATAAAAACTGTGCTGCAAGTAAATGCTTTTTGGTAGTTCAAGTGGCAAAAAACTTTTGCTAACTATATTGAGGAGCCTGTTAAGTTGAAATACTAATAATTAATACAAAAGGGTAAACGCCCACACTCAATACTCTACTGTGCAGGCGATCTGATATCTGCTAACAGCCTAAGCTGTTAGTGGCCTACTTTAAGGTCTGTGGCATCAACTGATTTTACACCACATACATTATGGGTAACCTTAATAAGTTTATCTCGTTCTTCTTGAGTCTTTACTGTGCCAGATAGGTGCACTACACCACAGTTGGTAGTTACAGAAATACAAGAGCTGCATGTGCAAGATAAAATGTCAGATTTAACTTTGCCAGTAATAGCCGAATCACTGATGTAATTACCAACTGGAGGAGCTACCACTGATACTGCATTACCAGTCACTTGGACGGCTCCACCAATCACATCAGTAACTATATTAGCTGCATAGACATTGCTTGCACCTGCAAGGCTTACTACGGCAACAATTTGTAATAATGAGCGCATAACAACTGCTCCTTTTTAAAGACTACACACCAAACATAGCACATATAGGTAATGGTTTCTGGGAGTTATCACTGTGTTTAATGCTAGGGGTATATGTCAGAATTTTACGCTAAAAATATATATTTTTTTAATAAGCTTTTAATCTTTTTCGCGGATTGTCATTGCCATTGCATGGAGTTTGCGAGTTTTTGCCTTTAGAAATAGCCTGGGTGTTATAGGTATATGTTAGAGGTAATATTTGTGAGCTATATCTAATCGTTCTAACTTCAGTTTGACATTTTCAAGCCTTGGAGCAGTGTCTGCAATTGTTGTTCTTCTTCGTCACAATAATAAGAGCTCAATTGTTGTGCGCCGCAATAAATGATGGGCAAGGCATCAACAGCGGCTCCATATGCTAAAGGCTTATTATCAGCTGCTAATGCCTTGAATCTAGCATATCCCCAAGTAAGTTTTTCGCAGCCATTTAGAGAAGAATTTTTTATAGACTCTTTTATTTGTGTCGCATAATCGAACAAAGGTCCGGTTAGTGAAAGAGAATTTATCAATGTATCTATTGCTATTGAAACATCGGGTCTTGTTAACCAAAAAGATACTCTAGTTAGCTCTATATAGGAAGGTTCAGATACCTCAAAGCCAAAATACTTTTAATTTCGCACTTGCAGATTTTATTAGCGCATGTATTCGCTTAGCTTCGCTTGCAGCATAAATTTGTAAAGCGCGACTTTTAATGTAAGCGAGTCTGATTTCATCAATCATATCTTGATTTATTTTCTCTTTAGGTTTTATTTCAACCCCTTCAGAATCATCTGCATCTTTAAATTGCACTTTATGCTGTTCGATAAACGCAGCGCTATCGTTTAGTACACACACTGATTAACTTGGGTGCCAGCCATGCTTTATTCATCCTGGTGACCATGGCTTCGTATATTATTCTATTTTGCCATAAATCACGAATCATTTGAATAGCACTGTCTTTTTGTATTACGTAGGCAGCTGGAGGACAGCTTTCAATATATGCCGCAGAAGCCGTTAATAATGCAGAAAAGGTAGAGCCGTTTGTTACAAATTCTCCAGTAGTGCCAAATGTAAGATTGCAGTCTGCATTAACGACGAATGGAGCTGGCGGTAAATATTTTATTGTAAAGTTTACAATTTGTAGGAGGGTAGATAACAAGGAACGAGATATTTTTTGATACACATTATCTGGTAAAGCATACGGAAGATTAACCAAGGTCTGCAAGCATGCGCCAATACCATTAAATTGTAAAAACCAGATTTCACCTGACACTTCAGCTGCAAGATATTTTTATTCTTCAAACGTCTTCATCGAGGTTTTGTCGTAACGCATCTGTCAATTTTGGCCTATCTTTGACATAGCCCATATTCTAATAAAAATTTTACCAGAAAATAGCCCCATACACAAACAGCCGCAATTGTGATCTATTTGCTAGTCAATTCGTGATCTTTACCTGATATTTTACGAAATTTGTGATTGTTTTCTTACATCACATCCGTAATCTAAGTGCAATTACCCTGTATACACAGGGAACTTTTGCCTGACCCCGATGTCTAATCCTGTAACCGAAAGAGATAGGGGGGGGCGTGTCTGGGTTAAATCGAAAAAGAGGCATACTTACAGGTAATCAAAAAGATCTACTCATAGAACAGGGAAAGGAAATATAGCGAACATATACACTAGTACAACTCCGCTATATGATAGAAATATATTCTTTGACATGGGATTACATAATACGCGCGGGGAACATTCAGCTATACCTATAAATTCTCATGACTTAGTTAGGATGGATTATCTAGCAGCAATTGTAGCTGTAATGTGGGCAATAGAGAGTATAACTCCTGAAGAAGATAAGTTTTCCAGAGGATCATGGAAAATATCAGATACACGTCTGGCGGATTTTCTAAAGGGCTACTATAATTATGCAAATCCGGAAAGGGTTGCTGGTATTTCCTTAGCACAAGGGCAGATTACAGCTGCCAACAATTTGATTTATTCAAGAGATCCCAATAATGGATTATCTAGTCATTACAAAAATGATAAAGATCAACATGGGGTTGATATAAGGTTTCATCCGCAAGATGATTCGTGTTTTATTTTGCCGCCATTTACTGATATGCGAAGTCATATATTATTTGGCGAAATTTCAGGACATAAACAAACAACCTTTTTAAAGTTTGAAATGTTTGGATTAGGGGATTACAAGCAGTTTGCATACCATGCTGTAGAGTTTATGCATGGAGGAGACACCACTGCGTCTAGGAGAGAAAAAGACTTTCCTCCAGAATATGCTAAGCTGTATAATGATTTCTGTAGTATTTTAAAGATTACTCCTGAGAAAAATTATCAAGATGCTATGACGCAAGTTACGGATATAATGTTTGGTACTCGTGATGAAAAATCCAAACATGGTATTCAAGGTAGAGTTAGTCCTGAAGCCTCAAGGGTATATGAGATGATGAATACGGGAGGGAGGGATTCACGTATAGTTTCAGGAAATGAGGTTGTATTGACTTTGTCGAATGAATTTCCTGTGTTTAGGGAACATACAACTGCCACAAATGTCATTAGCATAGAAGATGTCATGCAGAAATTGTCTACAGAAGATCAATTAAAGATATATCTTCCTGCGTTAATCATGCGTGCTTCAAAGGCAGAAATATTATCGTTAAATAAGAATTTCTTGGCTCGCCAGTCGAATGGTACGACAATTGCAGCTATTCTATATTCCACAGAGGAAGGGAAAAGGGCATTATGTAAATTGCTAGACTATGCACCACAACTTGATTGGCCGGATGCTGCACTTGGACGACAGGAGCCGACCGTGTTGGGCACATTTTTTGCTCAAGGGGTGGTAGTTAAGTGTTGTGACTTGCAGTGTAGAGATATAAGCAAAAAGACTAGGCTCACAGATTTATACAAAGCTGTTGCCTATGGAGAACGAGATAAAGTTGGTGAGTTATTAGATAGTTCATTTCAAGGATATTTCGATAATAGTGAGGTCAAGGCAGATACAATTTTAATTTGTGCTGCTAGGTTAGGATACTTTGGCATTTTCAGTATGATCCTAGATAAATACACAGAAAACCAACAAAATAAAACAATTATATCCATTAATCCATTAAGTGGTATTCGTGAGGCAAATCCTTCAGGGAATGAAACGGCCTTCAATATGCTCATAAGCTACTTGGACAGATTGGATAGCACTAATTCTTCAGTTGTATTGCCAGATACATATTATGTCGCAGTAGATACGTTCCTCACGTCTCTTAAAAAGTACCCGCCTGGGGCTGGATCTTTTGGGGTTACAGGCAAGAGAATTAGTGATAGCCTTGGGACTGAAGATGCTTTTGGCATGACTCCCATTGATAGGATCGTTAAGAGTGGGGATATAAAGTTATTAAAAATCCTAGATAAGCATGGTGATTACTTTAAGTTGTTTGGAATTGATCAAAATAAGGCTATTAAACTTGAAAGTATGATTCCAAGCAACTGTCAAATATTTAAAGATATGTTTTCTGAAGGCGCTAAGCGCGCTGGTATTACCCTATCCGGAGCGGGCAGGATTGATGCTCCGCGTAGGAGATTCTAGCGGGATAGTTTAGACAAGATATGAAATTCCTTTTTTTGGTAACCTACTAGGGAGCTACTTCTGATATTGTACGTGCAACTGGTCCAAAGCTCATGCGATGTTGTCCGGATATTGGTCCATATTTTTCTAATGCAGCCAAATATTCTTGTGTAGGATAGCCGGCCTCGTATGCAATATCCTGTAAGTGCCTCCCTTAAAAGAGATCCACTATTTTCATACTACTTTACGTAAAAATTGTGTTGGTGACAACATCTTTAATCCTTTGTGCGGTGCATACTCATTGTAATCGTTGAACCATTCTCCAAGCTTGCTGATAACAGTTGCTGCATCTGGCAGCTCATTTACCCATACATAATCTCGTTTGAACGTCTTAACAAATGCTTCAGCCATACCGTTACTCTCGGGGCTATATGGCCTTGTAGTACAGACCTCAAAACGCAACGCAATTAGCAATTAAATCACGTATCATCTCACCATCTATACCACCTACTGCTGTCGCTGTATAGCCCATAACTTCACGGTCGCAGCAATCTAAAGCAAAAGCAACCTGAACCTTCTTTTTCTGCCTTAGAAATGTACCGTCTTCCTCGCGTAATCGATAATTCACTCACGTGTAACTCCTCTTAGTTGGTTAGTAACTAAGTGGATCTGTTTTAAGGGGGGCACTTATAAAATGTCGCCTAAGCTTACACGTAACTCATATTTTGTTTCATCTCCAAAGAGGATTAATGGTTTCTCTTGTCGATGTTTATCAAAAATTTTTTCTAGCTCTCTGGGTAATACAACTGATGGCATAAATAAACCTCATAAAAATTTTGTGTATGAAAAGTAAGCTATTAACGAGTAATCATAGGTATCGCAAGGTGCATATTAACTTATATTGCTCATTGGGACTATCCCATAGGTGTAAATACCAAAAATTTCTATTAGGAGCTAGAAATGGTACGAGGTCATTGACATTACCCATAATTTATGTTAGTTTGCACAATAACACAAATGCTGTCACGTGGGTATAATAATTATGACTAATAATAAAATGATAAGCTTTGAAGTTCGTAATGGTTCTCAGATGATAGTTCTAAGTAACTTTAGCAATCAAGAGCTAATAAGATTGAAGTACTGGGGAATGAGTGTACATACATTCGATGGAGTTGAAGGCCGATATATACCCCTGGATAATGTTTCTAAATATTACAATGCCTTAGAAGCTTTGTATCTTGAGTATGGTGCAGGAAATATAGAAATAGAAGATAATGCACATATTAGATACCTTATTCGCAATGAGGATCCAACTAAGAGTTTTAGAGAAATGTTGGTGAATTTTATTAATGGTTTTAATATAGTGCGGGCAGCAGTACCTAATGAGGTTGCAGTTGTATGTGAGCCACCTCCACTTGCCGAAGTTGTGCCTCCAAAAGCGTTAGAAGAAAGTGCGCTTGCTGCTACGCAAATAAGTGCAAAGCCTATTCAACCTCAAGGCCAAGATACTAAAAGCGGCATTTCACATAAAGCAACATTAGCAGGTGCTGTAGGATTGGGCCTTGCTGCCTACGGAATTTATAGAAATCGCAGTGCACTAGAATTAGCTGGGCAAACTTTATCTGCAGTAAGAAGGCGATTTCTAAATATATAATTGATTTTTACTGCAAGGCGCATGGAAGCGCTTTGGTAAATTTACTTAAGTCACATGAATAAGATAGTGAAGCATAACCCTCATATATTATGAATCATAACAAAGTGTTTACAATTCATATTTCAATCTAGTACACTTGTCCGCGGAGAGGTGGCTGAGTGGTCGAAAGCGGCGGTCTTGAAAACCGTTGAAGGGTTAAACCTTCCCAGGGTTCGAATCCCTGTCTCTCCGCCAAGCTGCAAAGCTAGGCATGCTTCCTAAGGTTTATGTCAATCCTATTTCAAAGCTAAAAGATAATTACTCAGAGTGCTTTTTATTGATTCTTAAGAGAAAGCCGGAGTAATGAATTTACCCCGGGCTTTTTGGTTTGTACGATTGGTAGCCCCACACACTACATTGCTTTATTGCTCTCTAAAGAGTAACTCTAGCTCTTGTTGTAGCAATGCGTTCTTTCCATTCAGGAACTCTCATTGCCATTTCTTTATGAGCTTTATCCTCAAGGTCTCTACACTGGTTTTGTGCTTTAGACCAGAGTCTCAAGAACTCTTTCTTGCTTTGTGTAAAAAGGTTTTCAGTATTTTTAGCTTTAGTGTCCTCTGAATAAGTGATTTGGATTTTTTTTGCGGCATAATAGGTTAAACCTGTCAGGCCAGCAGCCAAAGCAAATTTACCGCCAAACGGGTAGGCACTGTTTAGAGCAAACCTTCTAGCTGTTTTTACGTTAAGAGGTCTTTCTAAGCGTGCTAGATCACGAAGTCCTTCGCATCTGCTTGCGAGATCCTGTTCCGTTGTCGCTATTGCGCTTATGTTTAAATCATACACTAAAGAGGTTATGTTACCCACGGCAGCTGCTTGAACTGCTTTATTTTGCTGTGGGTTAATATAATTGACTATAGCCTTTACAAAATTCGTCATGCCACTAAAAGGATCTCCTGCAGTTCCTGTTAAAGGTAATTTACTAAAGGGGCTGTTAAATGACCATTTGGTTAGATTTATGCTTCCTGGAGTATCGCTCAACGCCATTGTTTCTTCCTTATAAAAATGTTGTTACTGATTCGAATACAGATGAATAATGCCTTAAAAAATTATAAAAGCCAAGCCTACAACTCATGCTAATTTTACAACTTAATTACCGCTAATAAATACAGGTAAAATTCCTAATAAAATTAATTTACTTGCTATCTGTGGTGTTTTTTTTGTAAACTAACCTTATAACTAAGCGTTTCTGATAAACCTAACAACTGACTCAAGTTGCTTTTTAAATGAATATATGCTTTGCTAGACTGTATCGTAACTACGTCTTTACCTTTTATGGAGGCCACATTGATCAACGTATTGATTGTTGATGATCATGATATCGTTTGCGCTGGCGTTGGCAGATTATTGTCGGATGTTAAGGGTATTAATGTAATTGGTGAGGCGCGCAGCGGGGAAGATGCAGTGCGGTTTGCTAAAGAGAAAAAGCCTCATGTGGTATTGATGGATGTAAAGATGCCGGGGATTGGTGGTCTTGAAGCAACACGTAAAATGTTACGTAACGATCCAGATATTAAGGTTATAGCGCTTACTGTATATGGTGAGGAGCCATTTCCATCGAAGTTTTTACAAGCTGGTGCAGTTGGTTATTTAACCAAAGGTTCAAGTATTGATGAAATGGTTATTGCTATACGTGCGGTATATAGTGGTAAGCGATATATAGGTCCAGAGATTGCTCAGCAGATGGCTTTAAACAAAGTTACCGAAACTGATAAGTCACCACTAGATGTATTGTCTGAGCGAGAACTGCAAGTAATGATGATGATTACCGCAGGTCAAAAGGTGCAGGAAATATCAGATAAGCTCTGTTTGAGCCCCAAAACTGTAAATAGTTATCGTTACCGCCTGTTTGAGAAGCTTGATGTCGCAAGTGATGTTGAATTAACCCACTTGGCTATTCGGCACGGGATCCTTGACACAGAAAAACTAGAAACTGAGTCGGAGATCTCCTGAAAGATTTTAGCTCCTTCCTCGCTAATTTATCTACTAAACCAGGTGTGTACACCATGCTGGACAAAACCGGCAAGGTTATATACGTAGGCAAAGCAAAAAACTTAAAAAATCGTGTTAGCAGTTATTTTCGTGGGGTAACAGATCCTAAAACTGCACGCATGGTATCTCTCATTGATGATATACAGATTACAATTACGCGTAGTGAAGTAGAAGCGCTGTTGCTTGAGTTTCAGTTAATTAGAGAATTAAAGCCACGTTACAATATTTTATTTAGGGATGATAAATCTTACCCATACATACATGTCACAAGCGCTGATGATTATCCACGTTTAACCTATTATCGTGGCGATGCTAAAGGCAAGGGTGACTTTTATGGACCATATCCCAATGGAAGGGCAGTACGTGAGAGTATTGATCTACTGCAGAAGACTTTTCAGCTGCGACAGTGTGAGGACAGTTACTTTAAAAGCCGCACCAGGCCCTGTTTGCAGTATCAGATTAAGCGTTGTACTGCTCCATGTGTAGGTTATATTGACCAAAAACACTATGCTCAGGACGTGCGTAGTGTACAGCTTTTTTTGCAAGGCAAAACAGATCAGGTTATAGAAAAATTATTACAAAAGATGGAAGCGTCATCTAATAATCAAGATTATGAAGACGCCGCACGCTTAAGAGATCAAATCATTGCTATGCGTGAGGTACAAAAGCATCAAATAATCACCCCTGGAGCTGAGCAAAGTGTAGATGTGTTGGGGGTGTATGTAATTGGTAGAAATGCCTGTGTGCATTTGATTAATATTCGTGAAGGAAGGATGTTGGGATCGCGTCAGTTTTTTCCGCTTACCGACTTAAATCTATTAAATGATCAGGCATCTGTGTTAGAAAGCTTTTTGTTGCAACATTATCTTAACTTGCCTAGTGGTAACCTTCTCCCCAAAGAGATTTTAGTATCAATAAAGTTACCGAATGTGGCTATGCTAGAACAAGCATTGCGTGAACGGGCGAGTAAAAAAATAAAAGTTACTGCGGCAGTGCGTAATGATCGCGCTTTATGGTTAAAGATGGCACAAACTAGTGCTGCTGAAGCGCTACGCAGCAGATTGGATACAGATGCGGAACTACAAAATCAGTTTTATGAACTTGCACAATCCTTAGGTGCTAGGGAAAGCTTTAAGCGTATCGAGTGCTTTGATGTAAGCCATACCCAAGGGGATTCTACTATTGCTTCATGCGTAGTTTTTGAACATTCAGGTCCAGTGCGTAAAGACTATAGGCGTTTTAAAATAAAAACCGCTGACGCTGGAGATGATTATGCGGCAATGGAAGAAGCTCTTAAGCGTCACTTTGTAAAATTACAACAGAAGGGTGGTGACTTCCCTGACTTATTACTTATTGATGGGGGTAAGGGACAATTGTCCCGTGCCCAAAAGGTTAGCCAGGAACTTGCTTTGGCAGGTGTGACTATTTTAGGTATAGCTAAGGGCCGTAGTCGTAAACCTGGCAAAGAAAAATTATTTTTAGCACCTGAAGCAAAACAAATTAACTTAAGCGCTGATAGTCGTGCATTATTATTGTTGCAACGAGTGCGTGATGAGGCACATCGTTTTGCAATTACTGGGCATCGTAAGCAGCGCAGTAAGCGGGCGTTGCATTCTGTGTTGGAAGATATCCCAGGTATAGGTAAACTGAGGCGTAGAGAGTTATTACGGCATTTTGGTGGCCTGCAAGAGGTACAATGTGCTAGTGTAGAAGAATTGGCTGCTGTCTCTGGCATAAGCGAGGTGATGGCGGCAAAAATCTATGAGGCGCTGCATGGGAAGTAGGTTAAATATACCTAATTTATTAACATATTTGCGGATTTTATTAATCCCAATATTTATTTTGTTTTATTACTTGCCAAATACCTGGAGTTACTGGGTTACTACCGGCATTTTTGTATTTGCGTGTTTGACAGATTGGCTTGATGGATATCTAGCTAGAAAGCTTAAACAGGAGTCGCGCTTTGGTGCATTTTTAGACCCAGTCGCTGATAAGCTAATAGTAGTAGTAGCATTGGTATTGCTAGTGCAGAGCTATGGCACTGCTATTTTATCAATTCCTGCTTTAATAATTATTAGTCGTGAAATTGTTATTTCTGCACTACGTGAGGTTATGGCTGAGTGTGGTAAGAGCGCAGAGGTGGCGGTAGTTTATTTGGGTAAAGTTAAAACTTTTATTCAGATGGCGGCTATAGCCGTTCTGTTGTCACAACCACATACTATCGATTGGAATAACTACATAATTACAGTAGGATTTATTTTGTTATATAGCTCTATGATGTTAACATTATGGTCCATGTTAGTTTATTTACAGGCCTCATGGCGCGTATTATTAGCACAAGAATAATTTTGTTGCGTTCTAGCACTTGACTAGATAATGAGAATCTGTAGAATTCATGGGTACGCGGGAATAGCTCAGTGGTAGAGCACAACCTTGCCAAGGTTGGGGTCGCGAGTTCGAGCCTCGTTTCCCGCTCCAACTATAAATAGAGGCCTCTGTGTAGAGGTTTTTCTATTTTAGGACGGCTAAAATTATTGGCTGGGTGGCAGAGTGGTCATGCACCGGATTGCAAATCCGTGTACGTCGGTTCGATTCCGGCCTCAGCCTCCATATACAAGCCCGGGTGGCGAAATTGGTAGACGCAAGGGACTTAAAATCCCTCGGTGGCAACACTGTGCCGGTTCGAGTCCGGCCCCGGGCACCAAAATAATTTAATTTCAAATAATAATATTTATCTAATAGCTATTAGGACTAATTCATGGCTGGAAGCCGAAAACTAACAATGCCTGCCTCACAAAGTAGACATGATATTGCTGCTCAGAAAACTTACGAAGAAATCTTGTTTAGACTCATTGCTTCTGAGAGCCCAACAAAAGCTCGTGAAACAGAACATAGCCCTGAGGAGCTGATTGATGAAAGCAAAGCTTTTGCAAAATATTTAGCTCAAGTAGCAGAAAAGTTATGGGGGCAAAATTATTACTTAATGCAGCTTGTGTATTATTCTGAAAAAGCAAACCAAAAGCACCGCGATTTTTATATGAATTTTTTTTGCCAAAATCCACTTGTGAACAGCATGCATATAGAGGCGTATTCGAGATATGAACAGCAAAGGGGAAAAATAAGAAAACAAATTCCGAAGGGTTCAAAGTTTAAAGAGTTAAATATGAGTGCGAAAAAACTTGCTATGCATGCAGAGTTGCGGCTTTTAATAATGCACTTTGGTAGCCACTTATTAAAGCTCATACCTCTTTTTAGAGTTCAGGCAAAATTTATAGAGCTACAAGCACAGTATGCGCAGGATATTGAGAGCCTACATAGAGCCTTGGCAGATACTATATTTTGTTTAAATGCTGCTATCTTAGAGCTAGCAATTATGATTGCTAGCTTGCCTAAAATTGCAGAAGGTGCAACAGATAGTTTTTTAGATGGATGTAGATATTACTTTGCTGGAGAACCGGTTAAAGGCACTGATGCAGAGAAGACGTTTAAACAAACGTTTGTTGATGGCATAAAATCGCTTTTTATAAGTTCTAAAAATGGCTCTTTAACCAATATGCAAGCTGCTTTAACAGATCTGAAAATGATCCGAGATAGATTAAATTCATTCTCCCCACATTCGGTAAATGTTTATGGGGAATTTGTGAGCAGTGATTTATTAAACCCACGTTTATTTGTACAATCCCCACCGTGTTGGGTTGCTAATGCAGAACAAATAGGGGTAATAAATGATAGTGCACGGCTTAATTTGCGGTTTAGGCTTTGGAATGAGATGCTTAAAGCTTGGCAAGCTGCTTGTGCGCTACCAGAATCACTACATTTGCAAGCTTTGATTCAAGCCATGTATAGATATTACATGAAGCTATATGTTATTCCGGTTAGTATGACAGAGCTGTTTAATAAAATTGCAGGCAATGCAGAATTTACGCTTAATACGTGTGTTCTCCCTACTGAAGCAGAAGTAACATCTGGACAATGGTCGAAAGAGCAAAGTTTATTAACCCTGTATGGTTTTGATCAAGAGTTTATTGCTCTTTTCAGAGACATTATGCCAATGCAGGAGGTTGAAGGTTTTACTTTGCCAATGCCTGGCACTATGGATGGCCCTCTTGAAGCAATTGATTTTATGCTTAACTCAAAACAAATTATGGGAGAGATCCCAAACCTTAATCGTATGATGCTCCCTACAGTGCGTGGGTATCTTCAGGGTTTAAAACGTGCATATTTAAATTTACCAGCTAATGAAAAACTATCCCCTCTGCAACAGACTCTAAGAAGATATTATGCTGCTCAATATAAACCATATGAAAAATTGTTAAAGACTGGAGTTTATAAGAATAAATTTTCAGAATTACACGATGGTATAAATAAAGCAATTGAAGATGTAATAGCAAAAGTAGAAAGTTTACCCGATAGTTTGCTTCACAGTGCATATGATGTTTTTGAGTTCTGTAAACTATTAGAAAAGAAAATCAAGGATGATGTAGAAGGATTTATATCGTGGCTTATTGAGGCAGTAGAAATTCAAGCTATTGCTGAGGAGCAAAAGAGGCAGGCAAATGCTTTGCTGAGGCAGCAAGCTCAATTGGCTGTAGCATCTGCTCAATCTGCGACTTCTCCTGTTCCCCTGACTTTGCTCCCGCCACAAGAGCGCCTTGCTACAGAAGAGAATGTTACAACTACTGCACTGTTTTTTTCTGCATATTCTCATACGGCTAGCAGCTCTGTAAATCAGGCAGCATTGGAAGATGGCGTTAAAAGAGTTCCAGCAAAACCAAAGAGAAGAGATCGCGTTGCAGAATTATCCACTCCTGACATAGCGAGTAGAATGGTTTATTTAGTTGACGCTTCTTGGGGAGAATCCTGGAAAGATAGAAATAGGGCTACACAAACACCAAGAGGCAAAGTTTATACCCTGGCAGAATTACGATCAATAATCAGCGTCAATGTGGCTTTGACCACATTTATGCAAGAAGTATTACAATTTGGGGACAAAATCAATATAAGCGCGGCAGAATTTAATAAAATGTATAAATTAATCTTTGGAGAAGATTCTGTGCGAGAGGCAAAAAAAGGCTCTCCTGGACATTTTATATATTATTTGCCAGATGGTTGGACTGCTATTGGCCATACGCAGTCTGAAGGTGGTAAGCATCAGGTAGATAGAAAGGGAACCATCAGAATAATTGGTGGTGAATTGAAGGATGCTTTAGATGCAATTGGATTCACTATAGAAGCGCTAAGAGAGCCGCCAGCAAAACTTGGTCTAGACGTTTAGTTGTAGTGAAGTGGTGTTTTCAAGGTGTAATTCTAGAGCATGAGCATGTAGAAACCCTCAATTTCAAGATTGTTGAGATAATAGGATTTATTAGCGATAATATTGATTTCAAACTAGGCTCCGGATGTATATAGGGACAAAATAATCATGTCTCCAAAACCACCTTAGATATATTCCCGTACGGTAATTCCGCCCTTGCTAAACTGCGTAACTAGCGCTTTAATTACCGTACGGGAAGATTATTATGCAGTTTTCGTCTATATAATTGGGTTGTCTAATTAGGACAACCAGAAAAGCACAAGGTGTCACCCAAAAGCAATTGGCATTGATTTCTGGGACAGGACTTCGTTTTAGTAGAGATTTAGAGAATGGTAAGCCCAGCTGTGAGCTAGAAAAGTCATTAAAAGTAATACATTCGCTTGGTATCAAGTTGCAATTACAATTGCCGGAGACAGGTGAGAATGAGTAAATCACTATATGTTTTTTGAATAATTTGTGTAGTGGTATATATCAACAAGATAGTTCTGGACGTAAATCCTTTCGCTATTCGGATGAATATTTAAATGCTCTAGAGCTATCCCTCTATCCTATTCTTTACCGTTAACGGCAGGCTCATTTGGTGATAAAGTGTCATAGTTTTTTTGGTGGCTTATTCTTACCCGTGCAAAAAATACTAGTTCGGTTTATAAAAGTTTCATATCTAGATCTAGCAATGTATAGCAATATCAGTCAGTCTGGCTAATGATCTCATCAAAAGAAAGATTGCTATCGGGAATAATTGCGGCGGCAGTTCGACAAGTGACGAATACTTCTATATCATCAATAACAAAACTTTTGCTAAAAATACCCTCTATTATTTGCGTGTATTTCTCAATATCAGTTTCTTGTTTAATCATTGGGATTAGTAAGGCAAACTTGTCACCGCTTATTCTAGCAAAAACTTCTGTTTTGAGATCTAGTTTTTTAGCACGCTGGGCTATTTCATGTAGCAGGTTGTCACCAAATACAAATCCATATTGATCGTTTATTATCTGAAACTCGTTAATATTTATTACTATAACCGCAAATCTTTTTTGTTGTCCTTTTATACTCTCTTTAATAATTTTATTAAAATTAGCTGTAAAGTCTGCTTTGTTTGGCAGCTCTGTTAAAAAGTCAATTGTATGTAGATTAAGCTGATGCTTCTTATCCATTTCTAACATACTTATGTCCGAAAAAATCCCTAGGTAATAGGTGTGAGAATCAGTTTTTGTGATGATCTTAGATATTGTTAGATATATAGGATATACAATACTAGCTTTGTTTCTGTTCCATACTACTCCAGTCCAAGCACCAGTATTATTTATTTCTAACCACATGTCTTTGTAGAAATCTGCGCTTTGGTAGCCTGAGCGCATCATGCCAGGATTATTGCCAATAATCTCATCAAAACTATAGCCAGTAATTTCAACATATGCGTTGTTAACATAGACAATATTAGAGCTTTGATCAGTCAAAATAATCCCATTACGTAGCGGGTCAAAAATTGCATGCAACGTCTCTATGTCATTTACTGGAAATTCATTCATGTAAATACTCTTAGACTATTATAACTCTCTAATAAGAATAGATACTTTTAAGGGGTTAAGTGTATATTTCTTATAGAACAACCTATCTATATAGTGAATAGCTATACTGTATATTATGCATATTATAAATAAATCGTCATTGGTCAAAAAGTTTTCTGCTGCACTGGTATTCCTATTGTGTATATTAAACAACGTAGCTAATGCGCAGCAGCCCAAAGCGTTAACCCTACAAATAGATGGTGCTATAGGTCCCGCTATTGCTGAGTACGTGCACGAAGGTTTTAGACAGGCGAGACTGCAAGAAGCCGAGATAATTATTATCGAGTTAAATACTCCAGGTGGGCTAGATTTATCCATGCGTCAGATAACTCAAGATATTTTAGCTTCTAAAATTCCAGTGGTAACTTATGTATCTCCAGCAGGTAGTAGAGCTGCTAGTGCTGGTACCTTTATATTATATGCAAGTAATATAGCCGCCATGGCGCCAGGTACTAATTTGGGTGCAGCATCTCCAGTTGCAGTTGGTGGCACAAGCGGTAGTGAGGAAGGCAAACCCGATACGCTTCTACAAAAAGCACAAAATGATGCTGGAGCCTATATACGTAGCTTAGCGGAGCTGCGTAAGCGCAACGTTAAATGGGCTGAAAAAGCCGTAACTGAAGCTAAGAGTATTACAGCAGAACAAGCATTTGCAAAAAATGTGATTGATATTATCGCTATTGATATGACAGATCTCCTGCGTCAGTTACAAAATAAAGGTATTATTCAAGCAGATATACAAATAGTAAAATTTGAACCGGATTGGCGTAATAAATTACTAGCAACTATCACTGATCCAAATATTGCTTATATATTATTAATGATTGGGATATATGGTCTATTGTTAGAATTCTATAATCCTGGTGCAATCCTTCCTGGAGTGGTTGGAGTAATTTCTATCTTGTTAGGTGCTTACGCACTTCAGTTTTTACCGATTAGCTATGTTGGATTAGCGTTACTGGTGGTAGGTATAGCGTTTATGGTGCTAGAGGTTTATGTATCTAGTTTTGGTATATTAGCTACTGGTGGGGTAGTAGCATTTATTGCCGGCTCCATCTTATTAATTGATACCGAGGTGCCAGGTTTTAGAATTGCGATGCCGTTAATTATTACTATGGGTGTTACTAGTGTTGCATTTGTAATTTGGATTGCGACACTTACACTCAAAACATTTGGCTTAAAAACTGTTAGTGGTGCACAAACTTTATTAGGTCATAATGGGGAAGTGATTTCAGTTCAGGGAGAATCATATACTGTAAAAATAAATGGGGAGCTATGGCAGGCTAAATCATCATACAATCTAGTATTAGGTCAAAAGGTTTACGTTCAAGAGTTAGATAGTCTAAGATTAGTGGTGCAGCCTGCAGAATTACAAACTAAAGGGGAAAGCTAATGAGTATGTCATTTATTATTTGGATTGGTGCAATTGGCATCTTGTTTCTGACAAGCTTTCTGCGCGTGTTGCGTGAATATGAGCGAGCAGTGGTTTTTACCTTAGGTAGATTCTCTGGGGTCAAGGGGCCAGGACTAATTATCATTATTCCTATGCTGCAGCAGATGGTGCGTGTAGACTTACGTACTTTGGTGTTAGATATACCTTCCCAGGATGTGATTTCATTAGATAATGTGTCGGTAAAAGTTAATGCAGTAGTTTACTTTAGAGTCATGGAAGCGGATAAGGCTATTATTCAAGTTGCAGATTACTACTCAGCTGTGAGCCAATTAGCCCAAACTACTTTAAGATCCGTTCTTGGTCAACATGAATTGGATGATATTTTGGCTGAGCGACAAAAACTTAACTCTGATATACAGAAAATTTTGGATGAACAATCTGATCCCTGGGGTATTAAAATCAGCATGGTAGAGATTAAACATGTAGATCTAAACGAAAGCATGATCCGTGCAATAGCAAAACAAGCAGAAGCTGAGCGGGAACGACGTGCTAAAGTGATCCACGCAGATGGTGAATTACAGGCGTCACATAAATTGCTTGAAGCTGCAGAAATTCTTTCAAAACAGCAACAGGCTCTACAATTGCGGTATTTAGAAACTCTAAATAATATTGCCGGTGAGAAAAACTCAACCATAGTATTTCCATTCCCAGTACAACTGTTAGAGCAATTTTTGCCTAAGTAAAATTTGACGAGTGTAGCATCTAGAGTAACTCTACGCTGGTCTATACTTATGACTAATATTATGGAACTGTGGTGAACAAGGAGAAATCTTATGTATGGTGCACAATCAGCTGCATTAGCCTTCGCAAACGAACTTATAGCAATAGGTGTGGGCGTAGCCTTAATTACCTGGGCTGGTAATACAAAAAAACTTGCATTAGCTAAAGTAACAGGCTATTTCATATCTGTTTTGGCTTTTTTGGCATTGTTGTATACAGCATACTATGGATCTGCTACTGCATTTACTAAATCTAGCTATAAGCACACAGCTAAAAATAAGCATTATAGCTCTGGAAAAACTTGTAATAAAAGCCAACACAAGCGCTCACATAGTTAATTTTTTTAACATTATAGTAACCAAGCTAATATTATCTTGTAATGGTTATTTTTACTTGTAACATTTAGCTTGGTTTAATTTGCGATAATTCTTTTTTCAAAATCCTGAGTGGATCAAATTACCTTTTTTAGGCTGCAGGGGCTAGGATCCTTTTATTCTTGCTAGCCTCATCCTGCTGAAGAAGAGGTTGTTCTTTAACTCCAAATGAGCCTTTTAAATTGGCAGCATTAAAGCCTGTCAGTAGAGGTTTATTTTGTGTATGAACTTCTTCTTCTAAAATTTTATTATCATCATTTTCTGATTCTTTAGCTAGATATGTGATAGATGTTTCTTCTTCTTGAGTATTAGCACTGTCCGGATGTTCAACTGTTTTGTCATTCTCTTCTTTATTATCTTCCATAAGGTTCATTGCCACCAATGCCAAAAATATCCATAAGCTTGAACCAGCAGTTGCGGCTTTTGCAGCTTCTTTGGCATTAGGTAAATTTGAAGACAATGTGGATGAAACTTTTGTTAAGGTGCTTGCTGCTGCTGCAACTGTGGCAGATGCAGTGCTAGATGCAGTAGCTATAGCATTTGCTGCTACGCTTGCGAGATTACCTAAAATCATGGCTACTTTTGTTCTTTCTAAAACAGAAGCCATATAGTTGAACATAGCGCCAATTGCACTTGCTTGCGCTTCAGTCTGTTCAATTGCGTATTTAGCTACTTCGGCTGCATGGCCTAAAGCAGTAGCAGCCTGTGCTCTTTCAACAACATTTCTCATCTCTAAAAGCGCATTACCCATAGCCTGCATTTGAGCAGCGCTTGCAATGACGTTCACCGCCTTTTTAACTTCTTCTCCTTGTTGGGTTTGCATTTTAATTTTTGATAGGGCTTTGAACATCTCTTTTAATGCGGCCGCCTTTCTCTCTTTCGAGAGATTAGAGAAGAAATGATTACAAAGCTCAGCAGATTTGAGCATTAGTCCGGCAAGAGAAGCGGCGCCTAACTGTAGAAGTAGCTCTTCTTTGTTTACAAAGGAGGGGGTAGAAATTGAAATATCGCCTGCCATACTAACAACTCTCTTATGTGTATGTAAACCAAAATGTAATATGAAACATTTTAACCAGATAACTAATAATTGTCAAGTGCGAGGATATTTTGCCAATCAGCAATGCATATTTCTTTAGTGCTAATTTACTCTATTTGCACGACTTATTATCATTTCGTTAGTTATTTAATATTTATTTGATCACATTATGCTCACCTTTTATTTGCGGGTAACCGTAAAACCTTTGCGGTTGTTTTTAGTTAGCCACGTAGTAATATGACTCGGTGCTGCAAAAAATTATGCAGTTTCAATTTATATAAGACTAAGTAAGTTTAAATGAAAAGCTATTTAATAAACATAAGCATTCATTTAAAAAAATAATAGGAGTTAGATATGAGTACTAGTTTAGAATTAGCAAAAATCCTTGCGGAAAGAAATAGAGAGAAAAAAAACATGTTAGAGAATTTGGCTAATGTAGGGAAAGGGGTGCAAGGTGCTGCACAGGAGCTTTGGTGTGCAGCGTGTTTAGTAGACACTGAATTTTGATATAATTATCAAGAAGAGGTGTTAATAATGAGTAAGTACGATAAATCTTTTAAGGAAGAGGCAGTTAGATTGGCCTTAACCTCCCCCCAA
>JAUIIV010000031.1 GCA_030431675.1 Gammaproteobacteria bacterium
GGATTCAAAACATATTGCAATTGAAAAAAATATTGATAATATGTCGAGGATATCAGACACTTCGACCTATATGACAGAAACTGTCTGATTATGTTGGGATTGTCAGGACAAGTCTAAATTTTTACAGTTAATGCAGCTGGAACCAAAGCGGTCACGCTGGTGACCATTGCAGTATCTACCATTTTTTTTTGCATATGGTCGCTAGTTTTTTTGCTCATATTATATTTAATTAAATCTAACTTTCGAGTAATAGAATGAAAAGCTCTATCCATGCTTGCATCACCATCAATAGTGTAATCAAACTTTAAATCATCGATGCTTAGTATTAATTTACCGGTTGCCTCAGTGTGTCTATAATCGCGCCCAGCAATAAACGCTTTTAATGCCTCTATTGCTTTACTTGTAGATACTGTAGGGTCTCTATCATCTGGTCTAGCAATAAATTCTTTTAATGCCGTCATTTCTTTTGGAAAATTAACATCATCTACGCTGATTGTTCTGTTTGAGACTAAATGTTGCAACATAGAATTTTTTGCAGTGTCAGCCATATCAACAACGATATAACCTGAAGATTCATCTGCATAAAACATAGATTTACTATTAATATTTAGAACTTGAAGTCGAGAATCTGCTGGCAAATCGCGCTCTAACCTTCCAATAATTCTTACCTTACAGCTTTTCATATGCAAAAAATTTGGTGCAAACATATGGCTCCACTTTTTAGTTTGTTTATGTTTTTTATAGATATCTGCAACATATCACACTCCTATTCCCTGTTCAATAGATCGCTGCAATATGCCCATATCATGATGTGATCTACCCATACCCTTCTAAGTTTGTCAAATACAATACTTGTTGCAATTACACATGATCCAGGTTAGGATTTTGCTGCACTTAGAGCGGCAGGGCTACTCCATGTTAAAACCAAAACTAATAAAGATGAGCGGACAAGATCAAAAAGATCTAATTGAGCGCATCAATACTACAAGCCTACCTGATTCAGATAAGGAAGTGCTAACTGGCCTTATTGAGTTTAACAATTGGTTGCAGTTTTCGCTGCATGAGAAAAGTATCAGTATTCATCGTTTGCAGAATATATTTTTTGGTAATTCTACTGAAAGCAAGAAACGTAAGAAAAAATCTAAATCTGACGCCAAAGATACTTGGCTATAAGGTAATCATTGGACGAAATGTTCCCTTAGGTTGCAACGCTAACTAGGCAACTTTTAGCCTCTGAATCCTTCTAAGATCAAAAATTAACTTGCCTAAAGCTTGGTCATTGGCCGCCGTAAAGTCGTATTCTCCATGCAAATTAATGTGCCTCCAGCTTAATACAGAGCTTTGCTTTATTATTGTAAGTAGTAAGGCCCGCTCTTCTGCGCTTTGGTTTATCAATACATTTGATAAGTATAAATAATTCCAAAGCACGACGCAATTTTGTATAAGGCTTTTACATGCAACTATAATTTGCTGCTCTTCAGTAGAGCCTATTCTAAATTCCTGAGAGTTGGCAAAAAACACAGCTTTCGCAAACTTATTAGATAACTCTATTTTATTAAGCTGTTTCTCAATGCGTTGCCTTAACCTCACGTCATCAATGTAAGTAAGTATATAATTTGTCTTGATAATTCGACCAAATTCTTTTAAGGCACTATATAGTTTGGGCTCCTTTGTATAAGAATTTAAACGCTTAAATATTTGTGATGCTGTGGTTGTCTTCGATTTAATAGTGGCTACCAACTTAAGAATATCATCCCAGTTATCTTGGATAAGCTTTAAATTTATTTTTGTATCAGGCTTTATCTTATAGTCAAGCTTGTTGTAGCTAGGCTTTGGATCTAAACAATACAATTTTTGTTTTCCAAGCTTTTTAATTCTAGGTGCAAATGAAACACCTAACAGATGCATAATGGCAAATATTGCCTCACTATATCCGTGCGTGTCTGTTGAATGTATGAAACTCTTTATAACATCGTTTTTCATGATGCCGTCTATCACGTATGCGGCTTCTCTTTCTCCAGGACTTAGCACTGTATTATGGAATAAAGCCTGACGGTCATCTATGAATGAATATACAGAGATGCCCTTTAATTGCCCAAAATATTTGAAAGAGTAATCAGCAAGAATTGAATTAACACCCACATTAAATTTTTGCCCATCACTGCTAGTATGGCTATATTTGTCGTCAAGCTTATAGATATTAGGCAAAGATAATTTATTAATGTATTCTAATATTATATCATTTGCATCCTGAATATTTTGCAAGCTAAAAAACCAGTTTATTGTATTTTTTAGTACATCTTCAGTTATGCCCTTTGATATGTTGGCCATTCTAATAATGCCATGATTGCAGCCTTTACCTAGCAAACCAGCAAATATATCCTGCGATGACGGCTTCATTATAACGTTCTTGGTAGAATGATGTTTAAAGCATGCAGTAAAATTTGTGGCATTGTTAACCAACTCCAATACAGTTAGTATAGGAACAATACCATCTTTTGCAAATATAGGGGCAAGCTTATTTTTTGGCTCATGTTCTCGTATTTTTGGAGTTGTTATTGTAAATGTATTGTCATTTTTAACAGATAAATATTTGTTTTCACCATTAGCATAATGGTTGTTTACGTGTTGATATTTGTCATTTGTAGTTCTTCTTAAAGAATCTAGGGTGTTGGTGCAGCTGGAAAAAGCTGATAACCCATGGATGCTAAGTATCATCTGTTCATGTTGTTTCCAACGGTCTTCCTCAATTAGATACTTATTTAAAGATAGGTATTTATAAGAAAAATTACAGTTTATTTCCCCTGACTTTATAGAGTCATGAATTTTAATAAACAAAAGTGCTTTATATGCGTGCAGGCTTATAGTTCCGTTTGCGTTTAACGCTAATTTTTCCTCTGCTTTGGACAAAACAGACGTTTCATAGTCATTCCGATTTGCTCTGGCACAGTATTTGAAAGTTTCTATTGCATGCGTCAAACTGTGACTTGCTTTGACCAAGTCTAAATCCAGTTCCACCAAAATTGGAGAAATGCGCCTTTGCAAGCTAGCTCCCATCGACCTTAGAAGCTTAGTTTTTAATTTCAGAGCACCATCATCGATCTGATTATCTTGTAGAGATTTAATTACATGATCTTGCTTTACTCCCTCAACTTCATCACTAAGCATATGTGTAGCAATAAGATTACGGATTTGTTCTACTTTATCATTGCTGTCTATATTGCCGTCATTCAAAATTAAAGAAATTTTATTTAGAATATTATCTGTCAATTCGAAAGATACTAGAAGCTTTTCAACAACTGCACTTTTTGCCCGCATAGATTCAACTTTGTGGGTATCCAATTTTTTGTCCATGCTGTTTCTTGCTGATCTGACAAGCTTTAACGACACATCAATATATGCATCTGTATATCGAAAATACTGATGTTTAAGGTGAGACAACAAATAAAAGTAGGCCTTAGATCTCTGCTTAAACTGCTTTAGCTGAAATAACTTAGATCTTTGCACCCATTCTGAGTAGTACCCTGAAGCATGTTCAGAAAGGTTAAGCTTCTCATATACTGTGCGAAACTTGTAATAAAAGGCCTTTAATACTCGGTATGTTTTGATTGAATCCAGTATTTTATCTGTTTTGTCCGACAAATTGATGTTTTTCACCCGGGCTAATGCAGAATATTTGTAGCTCTTCTTTCGCTTGTCACCAATCCAAATCAGATCATCTAGAATTTCACGCTGGTTATTAGACAGCATTTCATCTACTATCATAGTAAAATATGATTCTACATCATTGTACACGTCTGTAATCATATCAGCTAAAATGTAATACGATGGAAGCTCAATTTTTTTATTAATCAAAAAATTTGTTGCTATTGGAAATAACGATTTAGGATGCATTTGCTGCCTGGCTTGTAGAAGTAATTCTTTCTTAATAGCTTCAGATGTGTCGCTTGTAAAATTGCTCCATCCATAGTGTTTTAGTATGAAGTTTTTATGCAGCACCCTAGATTTGCGGCTGTATTTGCATAATACTTCTTTGCTACTTGTATTCGTGTTCAATAAAGCGCATACGTAGTTTATGTCAGCGTCTGCAAAATAGTCATTGGTAAAAAATTTACCAGATGCACGAAAATATCCGTGTTGTATTATAAACCCAACTTTATTTGCAGGGCTCCTCATGTTGTTCACGTAATCATCTAGATCTCCAGAAAGGCTAAAATACTCGGCTCTCCGTCCAATCTGTAGGCTCTAGATCCCTTGCTGCATAAGGCTTATAATACTAAGCTTTTGGACTAAATGGCTTGGGATTATGGCAGATTTTAACTTACCTTTGGATATTGATTCTCTTGAGATAATTAAACAAACTACTGATAAAGACGGTAATTTTATACTTGAAGTGGTTAGCAAGAAGAAGCACAGCACCTGCCATAGGTGTGGAAAACCCGCGACAAAACCAAACGGTACGGCGCCAACCAGGATGGTACGACATCTCTCAGTTTTTGATACTCCTGTATATTTAAAGATTACGCCAATACGCTATAAATGTGAGAATTGTGACGACAATGCAACCACAACTGAACAGTATGACTGGTGTGGTAAAAACTCATCTACGACTAATGGTTTAGATGATTATATTATGCGTAGCTTAATTAATAGCACTATAGAAGATGTAGCTAAGAAGGAACGTGTAGGACAAAAGCTTGTTAGAGATATTTTAGATAGGCAAGTCACACTGGAAACTAATTGGGATAAAATCACGGATATAGAAACTATTGGCATAGATGAAATTTCCATCAAGAAAGGGCATCAATCATATTTTACTGTGATTAGTGCTAAAACTAGGGCTGACGAACTGTTAGTTCTTGCAGTTATTCGCGATAGATTTAAGGATGATATTAAATCATTTCTGCAATCTATACCAACTTCACTGCAGCAAACAGTGAAACATGTTTGTTCTGACATGTATGATGGTTATGTGAATGCTGCGATTGAAGTGTTTGGAGTACAATCACTAGTTATTGATAGATATCATGTTGCAAAACTGTATCGCAAGCCTTTAGATAAGATTAGGGTTAAAGAAATGGCACGTCTTAAGAAAGAGTTGCCAGAATCTGAATACAGCAAACTAGAGGGTATGATGTGGATTTTGCGTAAAAAACACGAATGTTTAAGCCAAACTGATAAAGACAAATTATCTTTACTTTATAAGCATTCGCCATTGTTAAAGAAGGCGCACAAGTACGCTCTAAATTTAACTCATATCTTTAACAAGCATAGTAGCCGGAAGTATGCCATGGCAAAGATTGGCAGATGGATAGACAAAGTTGAAAAAAGCAATATAAATATCTTTGATGTTTTTATAAAAACTTTGCAGAAATACAAGCCATATATAGGTAATTACTTTAAGTCTCGCAAGAGCAGTGGTTTTGTTGAAGGGTTAAACAACAAGATAAAGGTATTAAAACGTCGATGTTATGGATTAGCTAAAGCTACTTCTATATTCCAACGACTATTTTTAGATCTACAAGGATACGAATGTTACGCATAAACAGTTTCTACAGATCGGACGGAGAGCCTTTTATCTTCGGTCACACTAAACTTACCTGTGCTCATTATTTACCTCCCGTGGTTTATGGTGAGCAGAGAAAGGGGTGTTACAGCACCTCTTTCTCACTAACTATCTAAAAATGTCTTTACTTCCCTCTTGAACTTAGCAACAGATGGATATTCATCTGGCTCATACTGCAGACTCCTTCGTTTTGCATTCAAATCAACAGCTTGACCCCATTTGGCAGGACATCGCCAAGTACCACTGACAACTGCTTTGTAGGCAAGGCTTAATGCAGCATCTACCTCCTCATCGCGGGTTTTGCAATCAAGCTTGGTTATCTTGAAGTTCGCAGCATGTTCTATGAAGTGTCGAATTAGGTTATCTTGGCTAATATCAGCGATATCCCCCTTGCATTGCCTATCCTGATATAGCTTTTTAGCAAAATTAATAGCTTTAGCCCTTTGATGAATATT
>JAUIIV010000011.1 GCA_030431675.1 Gammaproteobacteria bacterium
TGGATGTTTATGTATAATGGGCAGCGACCACATTCATCACTGGGTGACAAAACACCGTGGGAATTTATGGGGTGCTGTGCATGACGGGTGTCTACTTTTAAATGGGATCACTAATGGGGGCTTTACATTACCATTGGATTTAGCCATCCTGAAATTGTGCGTATTTCTGAAGAAACAAATGAGGGTTTTGTGCCTGATTATGAGCTCGGAGATTTAGGATATGAATCTAAACACGAAGCTTATGCAGTTAGAGCAGTAATGCGTTTCATGGGAATTGATAAGATGATTGATATGTTGCCAACAGAAGCAGACCGAGCAAAGTTTGCTGACGTTCGTGCCATGCTTAGAGAAACACCAGGCCAATCAAATGATATGACTCTAGAGTCAATGGCAGAAAAAATGCAAGCTGCATTAGTACAAAAACAAGCAAATGTGTCGTCAGATAAAGCTAAGGCTAATTCACAATCTCCACCTCCATCTCCAGAGCAACCTGCTTCTGAGGCTAAACCATCAACTCCTCCTCCAGCGATGACGACATCTTTTAACAGACAAGATCCTGATTCGGGTCTTCTGGGTTCTACTGAAGAGAAAAAGGAAAAGAGTTTCTTTCAAGCCTTGAGGGATAAGTGGGAAGAAAAGTCTAGGGGTACTGAGAAAGAAAAATTGCCTACTCCAGAAGCTCAATCTCATAAGCTTACTGGTAATGGTGGAAAACCTGGTAAGGGCGGCAAAGGCTAATGATTCAAGATCTGATCTAAAAATAGCTGTGCGCGTTCAGTTTTAGGTTTTTCAAAAAACTCTGTTGGTGTTGCTTGTTCTATGATCTCTCCCTGATCCATAAATATAATTCTATCACCTACATTTTTAGCAAATCCCATTTCATGGGTTACACATACCATAGTCATGCCTGCGCTAGCTAAATCTTCCATAACATCTAATACTTCTTTAATCATCTCTGGATCTAGTGCTGACGTTGGTTCATCGAAAAGCATAATTTTAGGGCTCATGCACAAGCTACGTGCTATAGCTACCCGTTGCTGTTGTCCTCCAGATAGTTGTCCAGGGTATTTATCGCTATGCTCTATAATCTGTACTCGCTCAAGATATTCTTTTGCCGTTGCTAATGCATCATTTTTTTTCATCTTACGTACATGCATAGGAGCTAATGTGCAGTTTTCTAACACCGTTAGGTGAGGAAATAGATTAAAATGCTGAAAACACATGCCAACTTCACTACGGATATGCTCTATGTGCTTAAGGCTATCGTCAAGCTCTGTGCCATCTACTATAACCTTGCCCGTCTGGTGCTCTTCTAATCTGTTAATTAGGCGTATTAGAGTTGATTTCCCAGAACCCGATGGTCCGCAAATTACCACTTTCTCTTGCTCATTGATTGCTAAGTCGATATCTTTTAGTACCCTGAAATCATCAAACCATTTGTTAACTTTTATAAACTCAATTGCTTTAGCCATGTTTTTTTTCCAACCTAACACTTATACGTGACATCGTGAAACAAAATATCCAAAATCCAAATGCAGCAAATACATATCCCTCAACACTGTATGCTAGCCATTTAGGGTCTGTGCTAGCAGCTTGCACCATTCCTAGCAAATCAAACAAGCCAATAATCAGTACTAGAGTAGTATCTTTGAATAAAGCTATAAATACATTCATTATCCCTGGGATAACTATTTTGATCGCCTGGGGGAGTACTATTAGCCCCATAATCTGCCAATATCGCATACCTAAAGATTTTGCAGCTTCAAATTGTCCATTTGGAATGGCCTGTAGACCTCCTCGCACGACTTCTGCCATATAGGCAGCTGCAAATAGGGCTATACCAATTAAAGCGCGTAGAAGCTTGTCAAAGTGCAAATCTGATGGAAAAAATAACGGTAGCATTACTGAGGCCATAAACAGTACAGAGATTAAAGGCACGCCACGCCAAACCTCTATAAATGCAACTGAGCATAATCGCAGCGCAGGCAGCTTGGAGCGCCTCCCTAGTGCAAGTAAAATTCCTAATGGTAGTGAGGCGATAATGCCAGTAATGGCAACAACTAATGTTAGATGTAAACCGCCCCAATTGTAGGTGGGAACTATTGATAATCCCAAAATTCCACCATGATAGAGATAAAATGCTGTTATGACATACCCTAAAATCAGTAAAACTTTACTTGTGTTATTACGTGCCCAGAATATTGCAGCTAACACTCCTATACCAATAATATACGATAGATTAATACGCCATTGTTGTTCCTCGGGATAGAAACCATACATAAATTGATTAAAGCGCATTTTGACAAATACCCAGCATGCGCCACCACTAGAACATGAAGACGCAGTAGTTCCTTGTATATCTGCATCTATTATTGCCCATTTAATTGTTGGTGGAACAATTAGATATAATATGTATATACTTAGTATTGTTAAAGTACTATTAAACCACCCAGCGAATAAGTTCTTTTTAAGCCATTTAATCATCTGCTTACCAACATACTATTGCGATTATACCAGTTCATTAATAGTGAAATTACTAAACTTATAAATAGGTAAACTGACATAGTCATAAATATAGTTTCTACAGCTTGCCCTGTCTGATTAAGCGCAGTACCTGCAAACACTGCAACTAGATCAGGAAATCCTATGGCAGAAGCTAAAGAGGAGTTTTTGGTGATATTTAAATATTGATTTGTAAGCGGGGGGATAATTACTCGTAAAGCTTGCGGAAATATAATTAGTCGTAAGATTTGCCTATAATTCAACCCTAATGCTTTAGCCGCCTCCTTCTGTCCAATTGGTACTGCCTCTAAGCCAGCGCGGATGTTTTCTGCAATATAGCTTCCGGAGTATAAACTAAGTGCAAAAAACATTGCCATTAATTCTGGGATAACGACGACATTGCTAATATGTAGTCCACGCACATTAAGAATTTTATTATCCCAAGGTGATGGTAAATATGTAAGTAGTAGGTAGTAGCAGAAGAAAATCTGTAGCAATAATGGGATATTGCGGAACATCTCAATATAACATGTAGCCAAGCGCGCTGCTAACCAATTGCTGCTAATTCGCGCTATTCCCATAATAGTCCCTAGCAAGGTAGATCCTATAATTGCTAGAGCTGATAAAAATAATGTATTTAATATGCCTACAAAAAATACCCGTAGATATGTTGAAGTAGGCGAATAGGGGATCAAATGCATTATTACATCAAACCCGGTTTGATCCTCTAAGAAGCCAAAACCTGAAGCAATGCCGCGTTGTGTTAAGTTTGTTGTGGTATTTACATAAAAATAGTAAATTACTATACCAATTAGAGATATGACAAATATTTGTAGTAAGTTATCGATAAGGCGGCGCATACATGATCCCGCCATTATTCCACAGATTATTTAAACCACGTGGTAAATTGAGTTGACTGCCAGCACCCAAGTTACGCTCAAAAATCTCACCATAATTGCCAACAGCTTTTATGACCCCAACTAAGAAATTAGCTTTGAGTCCTATGTACTTCCCTAAGTCTTGGTTATTGCCAAGTAAGCGTTGCACTGCTGGATCTTTAGATTTAGTTTTAGTTTGTACATTAGCCTGCGTAATATTGGCTTCTTCTGCATTTACAAGACCAAAAATTACCCAACGGACTAAATCAATCCATACTGTATCATCTTGTCTAACTAAAGGTCCTAGCGGCTCTTTAGAAATTACTTCAGGTAATATTACATAATCATCAGGATTAGCTAATTTTAATCGTTGTGCAGTTAGGGCAGATTGATCGCCTGTATAAGCATCACAGCGCCCGCTATCAAAAGCAGTTACAATTTCAGTATCTTTTTCAAAGCTAATAATTTTATAATCCATGCCGTTAGCACGAAAGTAATCAGCTGCGTTAAGCTCTGTAGTGGTGCCAGCGTTAGTGCATAAAATAGCACGATCTAATTGCTTTGCACTTGTTATTCCAGAGCGTTTGTTTACCAAAAAACCTTGCCCATCGTAATAAACGATATTGGTAAACTCAAAGCCTAATTGTGCATCACGGGTAAATGTCCAAGTAGTATTTCTAGAAAGTATATCAATCTCTCCAGATTGCAGGGCGGTAAAACGTTCTTTGGATGATAATGGAATAAAGCGTACTTTTTCTGGATCATTAAAAATAGCAGTTGCTACGGCTCGGCATATATCTACATCAATACCACTCCAGCTGCCATTGTCAGCTGGATAGGAAAAACCCGGCAAGCTCTGGCTAACTCCACATTGTAAGTAGCCACGTTTTTGGACCGCCTCTAGAGTCTTAGCATTAATAGAAAGTGAGCATGCTAAGAAACATAAAAGCAAAGCAGCGCCGGCTCGCCGCATAAGCTATATCCCTCTGTTGATTTACCAGATCCCGAGATATTTCCACCACACTAATCCCAGGCCGCACCATATCAGTATATGCACAAACCCCATGATTGCGCCAATGCTCCACCAACGAGAGAAAGAAACATAGCCAGTTCCAAAATATACTGGACCAGTTCCAGTGCCATAATGTGTAGTACAAGCGCTTAGGGTGGCTATGAAGGCAAATAACAGGCAGCTAAGCATAGGCGGAGCCCCGGCTGCTATGGCAACAGCTACAAAAGCTGAGTACAAGGATGTTATATGTGCTGTAAGGCTGGCAAAGAAGTAGTGGGTGTAAAAGAAGATTAGCAGCAATATAGCCATAGATACTTGCCAGCTACGCCCAACGACTACGGCTTGCATGTGGTTGCTGAACCAATCAATCATCCCGAAATCAGATAAATATGTGGTCATCATTAAAAGCGTAGATAACCAAATAAAAGTATCCCAAGCATTCTTTTCGCTTAGTATGTCCTTCCAATTAAGTACACCGCCAACTAACAGCATCGCCAGTCCTAAAAATGCTGCCCCTGTCGCATCTATGCCAAATTTGTCGCCAAACATCCACAAAATAAGCAGTAAACCAAATGTAGAAAGCATAAATATTTCATTGAATGAAATAGGGCCCATTTCTGTCAAACGCTCACGCGCAAATTCCTTGGCTTTTGGTGTGGTCTTAATCTCTGGTGGGTATATTAGATATATAATGAGTGGCAAAGTAGCCAAGCTAATCAAGCCAGGAACAATAGTAGCTTTGGCCCAGCTAAGCCAGGTTATATTAACCCCCCATTTCTGAGCAAAGCTGACCATTAATGGATTTGCCGCCATCGCGGTAATAAACATAGTGCTAGTAACCAAATTTGCATGATAACAAATAGTCAGTAGGAAGCTCCCCATGCGGCGCTGAGTGTTCTCAACTGGGCAGCTATTAAATTCTTTGCTCAAAGAAGTCACTAATGGATAGATTATCCCCCCTCCGCGAGCCGTATTACTCGGTATAAAGGGAGATAACAAGAATTCAGTTATCATTATCCCATAGCTAAGCCCTAGAGTACTCTTCCCAAGCATATACACAAAATAGTAGGCGATACGGGCCCCGAGCCCTGTCTTAATAAAGCCCCTGGCTAGCATAAAGGCAATTGCTATAAGCCACACAGTGCTTGAGTTAAAGCTAGATAGTGCCTGGGCAGTAGTAATGGTATTAGTAAATATACCCAGGGCAATGCTTACAATAGCTATAGCCCCCATTGGAAGTGGCTTTGCCACGATAGAGAGGATTGTTGAGATAAATATAACAAACAAATGCCATGCCTTTATGGATAGCCCAGCTGGGGTCGGTAAAAACCATAACGACACACCAAAGGCAAAAATTGCTAGGGTAGGCTTAATCTTTGCCCCCTCCCAAGGGAGCTTGGTCTCTACAGGTATAGCGCCGGTGCTAGAACTCATATTGTTGTTTCCTAATATATATACCGTATCTTAACTCAGCAAAATATATCAGGACTGGGTCAAAACCGCCATAGTTAACAGGTCAAATTCCATCCATTATTTTGCAACATACTTAGTAACTAACTACAATACTTGTATACACCCTTAACTTGAGAGGGAGATTGGGATGGCAATGGACATGCTTAATGAATTGTTTGAGGTCGTAGTGGCGGCTTGTGACACTCTATATAATGAGCGTAAGCTCATAACGCATAAGGCTGTTCTACAAATTATTGAGTCTCAGGGTCGTTGGTCGCGAGAATACTTGGAAAAGACTCTGCCAGAGCATATCAATCAATGGCGTTTGCAGAATTTAGGCATGCAGAATCCAGTAGAATGTATGCAAAAACAAATGGACTTATATGAGTCTGAACGAATTAAAATTATCAGAGAGTTACGTGAAATGTTAGGCAAAATGGGGCGAGATAGTGGATGATAACTATGGCATGAGCCTTATAGAAATCTTAGTTATTATTGTTGTGGTGGTAGTACTAGCAACAGTTGGCCATAGTGCGTTCTTATCGTATGTTATGCGCAGTAAAGTCCTAGAAGCTATTAAGGTCTTGGAAGGATACCAAACACAAACTATGGCAGTACGTGCAAGGTACGGCGATATTGACCCTTATTATGTTTTATTTAGTGACGGTGATGATATGGGGTGGGTGTCTGGGTCACCAGGTGGCTCCAGCGCTGAAAAACAAGTAAGCCTTAAGTATGTAGATACGATTACTGCAGATACAGGCACTAGTGGTAGCGACTCCTATATTTTGTTAGGCGCAAAATTACAGCATGATGGAATTATTGCAAATGGTGCAGATAAGATTTTTGTTGTTGGTTTAGTAGACCCAGATGGAGTGATCACATGGAAATGCGGGCAGTCAACTACTAAAGGCGATGCTATCTCTACAGAGTATTTGCCACCTACTTGTATTAATACACTCCCATAACATAATTGTTTCAAAGACAAAAAAAAAGCGCCTCACTTGGAGGCGCTTTGCAACAAAGTAAAATTAACCTGCTTTACGTTGTTGTCCTAGTGCGCTAGTTAGGGCGTTACTGATACGTACAATGTTTGACACTTCCTTGCCAACTGTCTTAGTAGCACCACCGCTTACTACTTTCCAGTTAGGAGTACGATTTAGCGTAGTATAGTGACGTTGTAACTTAGCAACTTCTTTGCGGAATTTAGAAACTTGACGACGAAGAACACCGTTCTTGTTTTTCAAGCTCTTGATTTCGCGACGTAGTTTCTTAGTTTCTGTACGGTATTTTTTACTTGTAGCTCCTTTACCTGAAGTACCTTTAGCGTAGTCCCAAGCAGTTTTAGCATATGCTTTAGCGCTATATTTAGGGTTTTTGAAGCTGCTAACTTTGAATGTTCTAACTTGTGATACCAATCCAGAAATAGTTTTGCAGCAAACGATTGCTTTACGTTTTGCAGTTAAACGTTTTACAGCTGGAGTGATAGTAGAAGTGCTAGATACAGGCACACCTAGACGAGAAGCCATTTGAGTTCTAAGCTCATTGATTTTCCAGTCTATGTCTGCAAGCACATTAGCACGTAAAGTTTTAGCTGCAGTTCTTAAATGCTTCTTAATTTTGCTAGCATATTGGATATGCGTTTTGCCGCCAAATGATTCTGTCATAGGTGCATTAGCAACGCGAGTTAATTCAGTTTTATACTTCTTGATACAAGAAATTAACTGGGCGCGTGTACAGCGCGTATAACCAGTTTTAAATTTCATAGTTTTAGCCATTTTAGGTCTCCTCATATAAGGTTATTTGTGTTTTGTTAGAGTGAAGTTTAGCAATTTAGTTCAATAAATGTTGGGTAAACAAGGGGGGTAATCGGTTTTTTTGTAAAAAACATGCTCTAATTGAGGGTTGTCATAAAATATTTGGGGTTTTTTATTGTTCAATATTGCGTATTCATGTTATTTATACAGTAATTAAAGAGAATAACAATATTAATATATTATAATAAGAATGTTAATAGCAGGTAGAATAGGCAGAAACTTAATGAGAAGAGTAGTAAAGATGCTTGGTCAGTTAAAAAATAGTGCTGAAGACATCCTGCTAGAATACACCTATTCCGAAGAAAATAGATTTGAATTAAACTTTTGGATAGTGCCGATGACGGAGATTGGCGAACAGTAAAAAGGCTGATTAGAAAGCCAGGGATTGATTTAAACTACGTGATAAGTAGTGGCGAGCTATCAGGACATCCCATATTATATAAGTGTTTACTTAATAAGGAATGGGATATTGCTAGAGAGATTATAAACAATCCCAGCGTTAATCTTCAATATACTCCTAGTCATGGTCCATATACAGGTGTATCTATACTATGGCTTTGCGCAGAATTATGCGCGTGGGATTTGCTGGGTTTAATACTAGATAGACCAGGAATGATTCAGAACACAACTCCACAGGAAGGAAAATATAAAGGTAAGTCTTTAGCTCTAGAGTGTGCAAAAAGTCACATGTTGCCATTGGTAAAGATGCTATTAAAGGACAATAGCTTAGACTTTAATTATTCTGAACCTGTAAGTGGTATGTCCATCCTGCTTATTTGTGCGCCTATAAACAACAATGGGACCTTGTTAAAGATATACTCAAAATGCCCAATATAGATGTAAATGCAAAAATAAGCGATGGTAAGGATAAGGGAGTCGCGTTGTTATTTTTAGCTATATATTATCCACAGTGGGAGGTTGCAGAAGATTTATTGTGTAGACCGGAAATTGAAGTTAATACTTATCTTATATGAAAATGATCGTGTTTTAAGTATTATGCATATTCTTGCATTATATGGACAGTGGGACTTATTATAAAATCGCCCAATATTGATTTGTTGCCAGCATGTGAAAAAGACTTTCTTACAAATAAGAGTGTATTAAACCAATGCGCAAGCAAACAACAGTGGAAATTATTTAGTGAAATTGTAAAAAATCCAGCTGTTAAGATATCTGAATATATTGTAGATGTGTTGGCATTTCATGGTAGACTAGACTTGCTTCCACATGGCTATTTAGGTTCTAGTAGATCTGAGGAGATGGAGAAGGTGACGGATAAATGTAGACGTTATAAAGAATTCTCACCTGCGTTAGCTGAGTTATATAAACTTAATATTCCACGTAGAGTTGATATAAGTGTAGCAACTTTTAAAGGTTGTATTGAAACAGGAAAGAGATTCTTTTCATTATTATGTGATGACAGAAATATTGATGTTTTTGAAATTGCACATAAAGGGAGATATGATGATCGTTTACAAGGTGGAGGAACTGCAAGTAGTGCATTTTATATTATAAGTTTGGGTAAAATCATGTTAATTCTGCAAATAATCAAGATGCCGAAGTATGTAAGGTTATACAAAAAGTAAATGCTTATATTGAACCATATTTTTCTTTTTTGATTGCTGATAGCAAAGAACAAAATAGAATACTAGAGCGGTTCTTTAGGGTGAGGGTTGGAGAAATTTTGTTGCCATGTCCTGTTGATGAACATGCAATGATTTTAAAGTTAAAGTGGAGCGAAGACCTGGAGATATCGGTCTTTAATGATGGTGGTGGTTCTAACTATCATCATACTAAAATGCAACTTATTTTCAAAGGTAATGCGATAGAAAAAGAACCTTCTTTTGAGCCAAGTGATTTGAAGTTAGATGTCAGGCATCAAAGTCCGTGATCATATAGAGTGAAAACGGATGAAAAAGTACTTATTAGTATTTCTTCTCTGGTGGATACTAGATCAAGATTAAGTGTTGATGAGTTCTATCAGAAACTTTTGGGTTTAATGAGAGAGTATGGAGGAAAGGCTAACAATTCAAACTCACATTATTCTAAAGGTCAAAAGGGGGCACTTGCACAATAAAGTCATTAAGAGATTTGCTACAAAGTTTCTTGCCAAGAGAACAATATTTATTGCATAAACTTGCTATTTACTATCAGTCGCTTAAAGAGCACTGATCACTAATGAAAGAGTGTGGAGAATTATATACTGTACCTTACGTTCAGAATCAGATAGAATTGGTGTGTGATAATATTTTAAGACTTGTGTCTAAGTTTAAATCTGCTGCCCCTAGTGGATATGCAGAAAATGATGTAAGCCATATTGAGGCCGATGTTAAGCGTATTAAATCTGATGTAAATTCTTTGCAAGAAAAAATTAAGCATAGACGTGCAAAATTGTAGTATAAAATCACATAAAAACTATTTACTGACAGGTTGCATTTATGTAACTATTTAGATTGTATACATATGTATTTCTATTGCTGAAGTCCCAGTTTGTTCCTGTATTCACGTTAAACCATCCTGGTACGATAGAGTCTGTTTGACTCGTACTCTGGGTACCGTAGTAGTAATAGCACTCCTTGTATACTACCCCTTCATAATGCCAGAAAGTACATTCTAACCCTAGATGATTCGGCTGTGGCCCAACTATATCAGAAGAAAATCCTACTAGATCACGATCTATATATGCATTCAGATATCCTCGTCTCCCACAATCATCGCCTCCGCTGTCTGTTATAGAAACCGCTGTTAGATATTGGTTTAGTAATGAGGGAGAGTCTGCATGTGCACTACCTGCGCTTGCTGCTAGTCCTAGATCATATGCATCACCAAATCTGCCATTTGTTTGAGCAAACTCTATGGAGCGGTCAACTAGCCCATCAATTACTGGTACAACAGAAGAGAATCTAGTATTTGTAACATATTTGCCGTAAGCAGGGACTGCTACTGCTGCCAGTAGGGCAACGATAGCTATTACTACCATCAACTCGATTAGTGAAAATGCACTATAGAGTATAAACCTCATACTAAATTATAGAACAGTTAAGAGATTTTTGTGTGCTGTGGCAAATCCACTATCTATAATGCTGATGGTGGATTTGCTTGTAGTATAACCGTTAATTCTTGTTGATATGCAAGTATTACGCTAGCTCTGCCAGTAAGTCTGTTGCTGCGGTGTACTCTGGGTCTAAGTTTAGAGTCTGCTTTGCGTAGTCTCTGGCTGTAGGATCATCATCCATTGCTTGGTACGTAATAGCAAGATTATATAGATTATCAGCATTTATCCCAAATTCATCTATAGAGAGCTTGTAGAATTTAATAGCAAGCTCATATTCATCAAGCGCATAGTAGATGCTGCCGAGAGCAAAAGGTAGATCTGCAGTTTTTTCAAGTTTGAAGAAGTAATCCCAGACTATTTGCATTCCATGTAGTAGGGCAGCATCCTGTTCAATACTTATATCTTCTTCTTCAATCTTGTCTAAAATCATCTCTGAGAAGTCATGAAAAATGTTTGGATCCCACATTGTCAAATTCAGGATTGCTAACATTTGATCTAGATTCTTGTAAAAATCGCTTACTTCATCATTGTAGTAGCAGAGATCAACGATATCTTGTGGGCTTGCACCAGAAAGCTCTTGCATAAAGGCATGCTTGGTATGTGGAATAGGGTGCTTTGGCTCAGTACAGTAGCAAGCCACTTGGAAGTCTACAGAAGTATTGGCCATTAGCATTGCCTCACCTTTGCATGCTAAAAAGTAACGCTTTAATGCATCAAAATTTACCATTAATGAAACTGAACCATGCTCAGTAATATCTGGTTCATTTAGTTCATCAAATAATGCAATGTTCGCGTGACCTTTGTCTGCTAATAGTAACACTAGGTGTGCGCTGGTAAATTTTTTAAGCTCATTTACACAGTCTATTCCACCGATAGGAATCATGAATGTATTGTCATCTAAGTCTTTTTCATAGCTAGTTAGTATTTGATTTAATACTGGGTCTTCGTAGTAGTCAGTGTTAACGGGTAGATATTCATAACTAAACTTAGCCTTAGCGAAGTACTCTTCCCAGTCTGCATCACTATCAATTTTGATTTGTACTTCATGTAGTTTTTTGTCGCGCACTTGAAAAGCATCGTGCGCTAAAGAATCAAATAGGTAATTAGATAGCATAAATATTGGCTTGGTAAAATCACCTTGTTTAATTGTCTGCCCACTATGGCGTAATTTTATTTCTTTGTCATCCATGGCATTGAAAATAGCAAAATCTACTACGCCTTGATTTATAAAATCCTTAAATGCTGGGTGTTGTTCACACATTTCAATGTTCTTTTCTGCAACATCTGTAACGATGAACTTTATAGAGTTAAGTGGCAAATTAAAATTTGGGAAAAATTCTTGCAGGCATTTAAGGACATAGTAGCTAAATTTACCATGGCCAGCACCTATCTCTATTATATAAAAAGGCTCGTTAGTTTGTGGGTTATGCATGTGCCAGTCATTAATTTGCGCTAGAATTATATTCGCATAAGCGCGCGCCAAATTTTTATTACTAGATATTTGTAATGGGACAACTTCTTCTTGCCAGGCTTCAGGGCCAATATTATTGTAATATTCTTGCATTTTTTCCCAAAGTTTTGATTTAGATAGTGAGGTCATAGTTGGTCCCTAAGAGTTTGGTATTGATGACGATCTATTACTTGGCGATTGCTTAAATCAAGCTCTAATTGCTTAACCCAGCCAGCATCAAGTTGATTATGCGTACATTGTAAGCGTAAAAGTTCAGCCCCGCAACCAGAGCCATATGAAAACGCACTAAATTGCTCTTTATCATTAAGGCGTGTAAGGCTATAAGCAACTGCAAACCATAAACTAGCTGTATAACTATTTCCTATTTGTTGGTTCCAGAGCATGGTTGGCATAATGCGCTTTTCCATAGTGTTTGCAGTTGCAGTAGGCTCCCACCCACAGTAATCTCCAAGCTTTTTAACTGCTTTTTGCACCATTTTCGGGAATGGGACATGAAAGTTTAGTAGACTAAATTCGTTTAAGTAATTTCCAAGAGACTCTTGTGGGGCCAGCTGTTTAAATGTTTCTAGGACAGCTTTTATATAACAGGTAAGACTCAGACGCCCATTAACTTCTGGAAACTTATGTCCAAGTGGGCGCCAGAAGTCATATTTTGGCTCACTCCAATAAAAACTTTCTGGTGCTATAGCGGCTATATCTGGTTGGCCGATAATCATAGCCACAGAGCCTGCCCCTTGAGTAGGTTCACCAGAATGTCCTGCATCATACCAAGCAACATCAGCACAGATTACTAATGCTGATTTGCCTCGTGCGTTGCCTGACATTTGCCATTCCAGGGCTTGTCGTACCGCCGCAGTACCACCATAGCAGGCATGTTTAACTTCATATGAACGAATATTTCCAACTAGGCCTAATTTTTCCATTACCCACGCACTAAGCGGTCTACTCATGTCTATAGCCGATTCACTGGCTACTACAACCATACCTATATTAGAAATATCCCCTTTCCAGTTTTCGAGGGCCCGCTGAGCGGCAGTAGTAGCGAGAGTCACTACGTTTTCTTCAGGGCTGCATAGCGACATATATTTACAGCCTAGAACCTCCGTATATTGTGTTGGTTCAACCGAACGCATAATAGCTAATTCAGTAAGTGGCAGCGCAAGGTTGGGAATAGCAAGCCCAAGGGCGCTGATGCCAAATTCTTGTTTGCTGTACGACATTTGCAACTCGACCTCCTAATAGTTGTTCATATAATATCAGCCCTACAGAAAAATCACCATTGACTTAATTCATAACCTTACTACTATTAAAAATATGGAAGAAACAGGTTCACAGTTAATAGGCTTTCTGGCTGCTGTTAGTATGCTAAGTATCTTATGTGCAGTTATTATGTTAATTAGCATAATTCAAAATGCATTTTCACGTGATGGCATGCTGTGGGGTATTATTGCTATTCTTTTCCCTCCTGGCACGTATATTTTTTGCCGCAAGAACTGGGATATATATGGCACGCGCTTTATATTCATGGCTGCTATGGCTGTGGTTGGACTATTGCTTGCAGTTATTGTTAGATTTTCTTAGTTTTCCTTTTTAAAACTTTTTCAGCGTGATTTTTTTTATTCTGATTAACCTAGAGAAATAATTCACCAGCGCAAAAAAAAGAGGCCATTAGGCCTCTTTTTTTAGTCGTTAAACTTAAGAGCGAGGACCTCTTTTAGTTTTGCTTACGTGAGCAATTTTTTTACCTTTCCAGGTAGACATTTTGCTGTAAGAAGCTTTTTTGCCCATGAATACAGTGCTAGCTGTGTAGTAAGAAGTGCTTACCAAAGCAATAATTGCTAGAATCACGATAAAATAGCCTGACATCTTAGCTGCCGTAGGCTCTGAGCATTCTGTATTACTAGAAGTTGCCCATAAAGTAAGCCATGTGCCAGCACAAAAAGCTAACAAACCTAGAGAAAAGGCGATAAAGCCATAAAAAACCTGTGTAACCATAATTAATTGCACCATTTAAGTTGTGAGAAACCTACAAATAAGTTTAGGCTAAATGTTGTAAATGTAAAATAATTTAACCAGCTTACTATTATGGGGTTGATTCTGCTAACAGCGTCTATACTAATCTTTAATACATTTGCTAATTAAAAAAAGTAAACATTAGATGAAAGAGAATATATCTCTGTCAGATAGACCTGACTTAAGTATTTTAAAAAAGCTATTTTTCTTTAGGGATATTACCCTAGGATTAACAGTGCTTATAGGATTTATAATAATTTTAGGATGGGTGTTTCATCCTATAGCAGATTTGTTGCCTAATGGGTGGTCGGCAATGAAAATGAATACCGCAGTTTCTTTAGTGTCTCTGGCTTTGGCGCTCGGCATTCATATATTAAATAAACCAGGAACTACAATTCTTTCTATAATATTCGCTTTTATGCCCTTATTGTTGGCAATATCCGCGTTATTTCTGCATTTTACCGGCTATGGATTTGGCTTAGAGAATATTTTAGTTAAAGATCTTAACTCTTCTATACCAGGTTTAATGTCAGTTGGTACTGGAATATTTGTCCTTTGGTTTTCCATTTTATTACTAGCAATAATCTTAAAGAAGAATTCTCATAGTAATCTGATAGATATGCTAACTCTAATTTTATTTTCTATACCTTTTGTAAATCTAGTTGGGCATATTTTTAAGGCGACACATATATTTCAGCAGGGTACAGATGTGTATACTTCTCTACAAACTTTGCTATGCATGTTTTGTCTAGCGTACTCTTTATCAATTACTAGAATATATTCCACTTTATTATCTGTGCCAGTTGGGATTGGATTAGGTAGTCATTCTTTTAGATTGAAGTTTAAGTATATATTAACGATTCCGCTATTGAGTGCTATGCTTTTTTTCTACATGAGTGACATTGGTATGTTTGGCCAAAAAAGTGCTATGGCATTAACTATTACTGCTACTACTATACTATGGGTAATTTTTAGTCTACAGGGTGCTAGACAAATTAATACCCTTGAAGGAAAACTACGTAATTTATCTTTTCGTGATGAAATGACAGGTCTCTACAATTATCGTGCTGTAAAAATGTTAGGCGATCACATGCTCTATGAAGCAAAAAGTTTGCAGAAATCTATAATTGTGTATTTCTTTGATCTAAACAACTTAAAAGTCGTAAATGATCGCTATGGACATGATGTCGGTAATGAGTTAATAAAAGATTTTGCTAAGTGTCTAAAAGAGTCTTTTAATCGAGAGGATCTTGTTGCTCGTTTTGGAGGAGATGAATTTTTAGCTGCATGCATATATAATCAAAATATAGACAAGTTGTTAAACTTAAACAATGTCATGCGTGAGAAAAATTTTTCCAATAAATTGTACACAATTCAGTATAGCGTTGGACATGCTATCAGCACTCAGCGGGATTCTTTTGCTGATTTAGTAGAAAGAGCTGACGAATTAATGTATCAGCATAAGAGAGATAAAAAATAACACTAAATTTCAAAAGGCTTTACAGGTTTATTCTTTGCTGAAGCATGTCTGGCACGTAGTTCTATATCAATGTACTTATCTGTAATCGCGCTTGAGCTGTGCCCGGCATCATCTCTAACATGTTCTCGTGGGCGCGTTTTCACGTCATCAGAGATACCTGTATGGCGAAGCCAATGAACTGTAACCGACTCTAACTGCTCTGCTTCTTCAATAAAACCATTGTCTCGCATACGTGATATTGATCGATCAAAACAGTATTGTACTATAGATCTTATCTGTCTGGTGCTAGTTATAGCACCGGTTCCTTTTGTCTTAAAAATTAAAGGTCTGGTATCACTAGGAGAAGGCAGTGGAGTTAGATTTAAGCTTTGTCTATATCTCTTGAGCGCAGAAAGCATTTGATTGCTTACAGAAATTAGACGTTCTTTGTTGCCTTTTCCAACTGTAGTAAACCACCAGTTATGATCTAGATCCTGTCTGAAATGTTGCATCTTAGGTATCCAGCGTGAACTAGCACTGAGTTCTGATATACGTAAATACATTGCATATAAAGCTGTCATAATAAACAAAGTGCGTTCATGTATTGGCTGCTCTTCTGCCATTAATTCTGCAGTTTCTATAACATATGACCATTGCAGATCAGATAACCGTCTTACTACTGTGGAATTTTGCTGTTTTCTAATAAACTTACTTTTTTGACGTATTTGTGCAACTGGGTTAGCTTCAATATAATTTTCTTGGATAAGATAATTAAAAAAACTGCTGTTAATAGCCATGAGCTCTTTTATTGCACGCTCGGATAGGTTGTATTCTTCAACCTTTGCTCTGACACCATTTTTAAAATCTGACTTGCTTACAGAGACTACGAATGGACGCCAGTCAGGGTTTGCCTGTCCATTAATAAAACGTGCAACATTCTTGGTGCCAATCCAGGTTTTAGGAGGGCTTTGACAAAACTCAATATACCTTTCAAAATCTTGGCGAGTAAGGGATAGAATTGATGCCTCTTTTATATTCCATGACCATTGCAGTAGACGCTCAATTTCTCTTCTGTAGGCGTTAAAAGTAGCTTCACTACCTCTATAGCTGAGAAGGAAATCTTTTGCAATAGAATAGTCTTTAGCAAATACAAATTTGTTTGTACTCCCTTGTAGCATATTATTAAGACTATCAAATATTGGTTTCATGCCGTAGAGTTTAGCATAGACCAATAATCTGCACCACTACACTTCAGGAAGAAAAGTGGGTCGTGACATTGATTATTGGTGCAGTGTAATACAGCTTTGTCGATATTCTGTAAGGTAATGCTTGGGAACTCTATGTCCAGACGTACTGCATTAATAAATAGGTCCTTAGCTACTTTGTGTTGTCCTTGATTATATTTAATGCACGTCAACAAGTATAAAGCTGCAGGGTTATTTGGCTCTATACTTAAAGATCGATGTAACATACTTTCTGCTAGAACATTATTATTTAGCGCTAAGTGACATGCGGCAATAGCACTAATAGCTTCATGATAATTTGGAAAAATTGCTAAGGCTTGGTCAAAGTATTTGAGTGCCTCAACATATGATTGATTTGCATATAAACACAAACCATATATATACAGAGGCTCATGTTGCATGCTATAGGACTTAGTAATATCAGCTGCACCTTTTAAGGCATTTTTATACTCTTTAGCAAATAAGTAACCTACTGTTTTTCCTCTTAGGCCTAGGTAACTCTCAGAATCTCTTTGTAGAATAATGTTAAATTGCTCGATCGCAACTGAGTATTGTGCCTGGGTTAAATAGAAATTTGCTAGGTTGAGACGATATTCTATGCGTGTAGGGTCTTGTTCTACAGCCTGCATAAAAGATTCGCCTGCACCTTTGTAGTTATGTAAATGCAGAAAAATATTTCCCATTGTTGTGTGAAATATAGAATTCTCCTCAGATAGACTCAACGCTGTATGCACAAATAGGTATGCTTCATCAAAGTGTCCTTGCTCCATAGCAATTACACCTAAGGCATGATGTGCATCTGCAGAATCAGGGTATCGCTGTAATAGCTGACTAAAGGCTTGAGTTGCTTCAAGGTACTTGCCTTCTTCTAACAGCTTGAGGCCTCTATGCATTAGATTTTTTTCCATATACTAATTATAGCCTTTTGGCAGAGCGGCTACCTGTGATAAGATAATCACATGTCTATATTGCAAAAAGTAAATAGTATTTTGGTTGTAGGTCTAGCGTTGATTCTTGCTAGTCCTTTTGTATTAGCCGTAGAAATAAAAAAAAGTCCATACGATAATCGCGCTTATAAATACTTTGTATTAGAGAATGGATTGCGTGTTATAGTCGTATCTGATCCAGATGCAGAGTTAGCAGCCGCCGCACTTGATGTTGATGTGGGTAGCTTAAATAATAATCCTGATCGTGAGGGTATGGCTCATTTTCTTGAGCACATGCTTTTTCTTGGCACCAAGAAATATCCCCAACCAGATGAGTATAGAGAGTATATTGACCGCCATGGAGGGAGTCATGGTGCTTTTACGTCATTAATGGATACGCGCTACTATTTCACAGTAATTCCAGATTATTTGTCTGGAGCCCTAGATCGATTTGCTCAGTTCTTTATTGCCCCTAATTTCGATTCTGACTTAGTTGATAGAGAGCGTAATGCTGTACATGCAGAGTATAGTTTGAAGTATCAGAATGACATGTTACGCACCTATAGGGTAGATGGAATCACTGGTAATCCGAAGCATACGTTTGGTTTATTCTCTTGTGGTAATAACGATACTCTAGGCGATTTGCCCGGTAGACCGGCAGTACGTGATCAGCTTATTGAGTTTTATAATCAATATTATACTGCTCAGCGTATGATTTTAGCGATGGTTGGTCCACAATCTTTATCAGAACTTGAGGCTATGGTACATGAATATTTTAGTGCCATTCCTACAAGAGAGGTAGCTAATAATATTATCCAAGAATTGGCGTTTACTCCTCGAGAGACAGGTCTGCAGATATCTGTTAAGCCAATTAGTGAGACCAGTCGTTTAATACTTAACTTTCCAATTCCACAACAATTTCAAAATTATGACAATCAATCCATAGACTACATAAATTATATGCTTGGTCAGTCTGCGCCAGGTGGTTTAGAGCATGCTTTACGTGAAAATAATTGGATTATTGGTATGTATGTTGGTAATGAGAACATTACACACAAACAGGATATACTACATGTAAGCTTTGAGTTAACAGATGCTGGCATCAAAAAAGTAGATCAGATAGTAGAATATTTTTACTCCTACATTGACTTTTTGCGTACTCATGGTCCAAGTCAAGAAGTATTTATGGATTTAAAAAGTGCAGGAGAACGAGAGTTCAACTACATGGAAAAAGAATCTGCTGAGCGACTAGTTATAGAGTTACCCTATGCTTTAAAGCATTATCCAGTTAAAGATATTTTACATGCGAGCTCTTTTAGCAATAATACACGCTATTCACCAGATAAGATAAAAGATTTGCTAGCTAATATAACTCTCGATAATATGCGTATGATATTAGTGGATAAGTCAGTTCACACTAATAAGACTGAGAAGTACTATAACGTTGAATATGCGGTTAATAATTTTACTAAGCAACAGATTAATTTGTGGAATATTAAGAATCCAGTATTTAACTTTTCTTTGCCTAAGTCTAACCCATATTTGCCAAAGAATTTTGAGCTTTATCCTAGTGATGATACAACTAAAACAAAACAAAAAGAGCCTATAAACATTTTTAATGAGCCTGGATTTAAAATTTGGTATATGCCTGATGTTCGCTTTAATTTGCCTAAAGAGGACATAAAAATTCAAATAACTATGCCGAATGCGCAGAGTACGCCAAAGAGAGCTTTACTACAAAAGTTTTTAGTTTTAGCTCTTAAAGATCGCCTTCAGGAGCAAGAACAATTATTTGAACTTGCTGGTATCAATGTCGATGTCGGGGCTAATCAGGAAGGACTAATACTTGGCATTAATATGTTTAGCGATCGCGAAGAAGTGATACTTGATGCTCTTATGGATAACATTGAGAATATTAAATTGCAACCTAAACGTTTTGGTGTATATAAAGACTTGATTGCTAGGGATTTAGATTCTTTTAAGTATGATTTTCCTGCTATGCAAGCTATAAATATTTTAAAAGGGATTGTCTTAAATCCTAGCTGGGTTCCAATGCAACTTATTAAAAATTTGCAAGGTGTTACACTTGCTGATTTAGAAGAGTATACAACCGAATTTTTGCAACAAATGCAAATAGAGGCTCTTATTCATGGTAATTTATCAAAAGATAAGGCGAAGAAAGTATTTTCTGCTGCAAGTAACAAGTTATTGATTAACAAAGATAGAGAGCGTACACCTGCATTGCCTGGGTTATTAAAACTGTCTGAACAAGCCGATTTTACATATATTTTTGCTCCATCTCATAATGACTCTGCGTTGGTCATTTATTCTCAATCAGAAGAAACAGGTGATCAGGCAATAGCTAAAAATGCATTGTTGACTAGAATTATGCAAGGTCAGTTATTTGATCAATTGCGCACTAGGGAACAGCTTGCATATCTTGTTGATCTAAGTATTTTCAGAGTTCTAGAACGGCCTGGCATGGTGTTTATTATTCAATCTTCAGATAAAAATCCAAAATATCTTTATGAGCGTTTTGTAGGTTTTACCCAAGATTTTGCAAAAAAACTTAGTGGTATGCCAGAAGAAGAATATATGCAATATAGAAGATCTCTACAGAAGATTTTAAGAAAACAAGCTCATACTCTTGGTGATCAGACACGAATGTATTGGGAACAAATTAGCAATCATAGCTATAGGTTTAATTTTAATGAAGACATAGCCACACAGCTCGAAGATGTGTCTATTACTGATGTTATTAACTACTTGAATCAGTGTTGGCTAAACAACAACAGTATGCGACGGGTATCAGTTGTATCATCATCGGATGATCCCTACAATCATGGGCAGCTAATTGATAATATTACTGAGTTTAAAGAATTTAGATCTTAGTCTAGGTGTTTTACCGGCAGAGTAATTGTAAATTTACTAAAAGCATTTTCTACAGATTCTATCACAATGCTACCATGATGATGCATATTTATAATATTGTAACATATAGATAATCCTAGCCCAGTACCTTTTCCACTGCTTTTAGTAGTGAAAAATGGTTGAAATACTTGGTCTATAATTTCCTCTGGGATCCCTGGGCCATTATCATATATTTCAATTTTAACGACACTTTTAGATTGTTGTGTGACCTTGATGTTTATTTCCTTGCTCGCTTCTTGAGTTGCAAGAGCTTGAGCACTATTGCGAATAATGTTAATTATTACTTGCTCGATCTCCTGCGGGTCACATTCTATTATTACTGCTTTATCTGGAAAATCTTTGCTAAAGTTAATATCCTTAAAATCACTATCATCCTGTAAATTTACTTCCATTTCCGCAACCTGGATCCCTTTCTCAATAATATCAATTAGATTATTTTTGGTTTTCTTGTTTGGTCTATTTCTAACAAATTTAAGCATATTTGTTACTATTCTAGAAGCACGTTCTCCTTCTTTACTAATGTTATCAAGAAAACTGGAAACGCTGCGTTCTTGAAAATATTTTTTTAGTTTCTCTAGATCTAAACCTATCTCTTCAGCAGTTTTTCTATTGCTATCTAACTCAGGATTAAGGCGACGTTTTATATTCTGTGCACTTTGTATAATACTGGCTAGAGGGTTATTTATTTCATGAGCTACACCTGCAACAGATGCACCAACAGAAGCAAGTTTTTCTATTTGTGCTAGCTCAGAGTCACTTTTAACTCCTGATGTTATATCATCAATTATTATTACAGCCTCACGTTGATTTATAACTGGCACTGGATAGACAGTAATATCAAATATCTTGTGTAGATCATCTGCACTAATTATTATCTTTGCATGCTTTACATTTTGTATGCTTTGACTGCTAAGAGCTTCCTTGACCATTCCTAAGTAATCAGTTAGTGCAGGAATTATTAAGTTGAGCTTACGGCCTATTGCATACTCAGCAGGTATTTTTGTTTTTTCTGCAATGCATTTATTCCAGTCCTGAATAGTGTAATCTTGTCGTACAACGATAAGCGCAGACGGCATTTGCTGGAGTACATTTTTTAGTCGTTCTAGGTTGTCTTCCATATATCGCTCTATGTCGATGTATTTTATGGTTATTATACTAACTGTAAAGCTAAAGTCGATAACTTGCAAAATCTGAGGCATACATGTAGGGTTATATGGTATATATTGTCAAGATAATTAGGTATGGTCAACGTGCCCACAAGTTATGAATTAGCTGATTTCCCTAAATTTTCTGAGTTAACTGCCGAGAGATTTGCTACGCAGATTAAGCAAGCCCTTGATGAGTATCAAGCGGTTATTAGTCGAGTTAAAACTACTCGTGACTTTACCTGGGATGGAGCCATTCAACCTCTAGAAGAAGCGGCAGAGCGTCTTGACAAAATCTGGGGTTGGCTAGACCACATAAATTCAGTAGCTAAGACAAGTGATATTCGCGAAGTCTATGAACAGTTACTACCGCATATAAGTAACTTCCACACTGAAGTTTTACATGATAAAAAATTGTTTATGTTGTTTATTGAATATAAAGATAGCATAGAGTTTAATAAACTTGCTACTGCACAACAGACTATTATTAACAATACTATTCGTGATTTCAATCTTTCTGGTGTTGATCTTAATCCAGATGCCCGTAACAAGTATAAAGGTTATGTTGAAGGAATAAATGAACTTGAAAATAGATTTAGCAACAATGTTCTAGATGCTACGGAAGCATATACATTCCATATAAATTTGGATGAGAGAGATAAACTTGCAGGTCTGCCAAAACATACTGTGCAGCATGCAGAAACAGTTGCGGCAAAACACAAAGTGAAAGGATGGGTTTTAACTTTAGATTATCCGTGCTATCACGCGATTATGGCGTATGCAGAAGATAGAAATTTACGGGAAACATTTTATCGTGAATATAATACACGAGCAACAAACGGGCAGTTCGATAATACTTCAGTAATTGCAGAATTACTGAAGTTACGCTACAACTTGGCTAGAGTTACTGGTTATGAGTGTTATGCAGAGTATTCTTTGATCCCTAAGTCTGCAGAAAGCGTAAGTGAAGTTAATCAATTTATGCATGATCTTGCAACACAGGTTCGCTCGCTTGCCCGTACAGAATTTAATGACTTAACAGTTTTTGCGCATAGCATAGGCCTCAAAGGCAACATGCAGGCGCATGATTTTACTTTCTACGCAGAGAAACTACGTAAAGAAAAGTTTCATTATACTGAAGAAGAATATAGAGACTATTTTCCAGAGCCGCGTGTACTGACAGGCATGTTCAAATTGGCTAGGCAATTATTTGGCCTAAGTATAACTGAGGTTGCAGATTTCGATAAGTGGCACAAGTCGGTTAGATTGTTTAAAGTGGTAGATGCTTATAATAAACTTCGAGGATACTTTTATATAGATCTTTATGCTCGTCCCGGCAAGATAGGCGGCGCGTGGGTAGCAGAATGTTCTTCAAGGGTACGCTTTGCTAATGATTATTTACAGCGCCCGGTAGCTTTTTTAAACTGTAACTTTGCCCCACCAGTAGGAGACAAACCTGGGTTGCTGTCGCATGGCGAAGTGATTACTTTATTTCATGAGTTTGGTCATACGTTGCATCACGTTTTAACTAAAGTAGACTTTTTTAGCGTATCTGGTATGAACGGTGTAGCTTGGGATGCTGTAGAGCTTCCTAGCCAATTTATGGAGAATTGGTGTTGGGAGTGGGTTGTAATGCAAGATATCTCTGAGAATGTAAATACAGGCGAACCTTTGCCACGTAAGATGTTTGATCAGCTGGTTGCAAGTAAAAACTTCTTGACTGCACTTGCAATCTTGCGCCAGATTGAGTTTAGCTTATTTGATATGATGATTCATGAAGGTGAAAATATTGATGCTCACGAGACATTACTTAAACTTCGCAACGAGCTAGCAGTAGTCCCCGTTCCAGATTTCAATCGGTATGAAAATAGCTTCACCCATATATTTGATGGATCTTATGCAGCAGGGTATTATAGCTATTTATGGGCAGAGGTGCTAAGCTGTGACGCGTTTGATAAGTTCCGTGAAAATGGATTAATCAATCCTGAGTTGGGTAAGTCCTTTTTGGTCAACATTTTAGAACAAGGAGGGGCAAAGCCTGCTATGGAGTTGTTTGTTGCTTTTGCGGGTCGCAAACCAACGGTGGATGCTTTGCTAAAGCACCATGGAATTGAATAGCCTTACATTAGGGAGTTATATATGTCAGGAGATAGAATTTTTCAGTTTCTAGTTAAGAAGGGAATAACCCCGCTCTCAACCTATTGGAAAGCCTGGATAGCTCCAAATGCAGCTGTGCCAGGTTTAGCCTCAGAAGCTGAGACGCCATCAACTACTGCATTTTTGATGAATAGTCTAGCAAGCCCACTTGTAGATTATGAGCTTAAATCCGACAAGCTAAAAGTAATTAGTACTCTTTTACATAGTCTCACAGATTTGATACAAAGCTATCCAAAACCAACTGACGATCTTTTGGATTGGCTAGAACAAACATTTGCTAAATTAGAAGCACATATATTAACAGCAGAGACTGGCATAAATCGAACTAGGGCAACCCATGATAAAAAACAAAGTGAATGTGATCTTTGTCTTAAGGTTTTACAGGATTTAGCTAAATGGGCGCATTACGGAGCCGCATCAAGCACAAAGCATCCAGACAACATTAATATTATAGATCGTATTATGATTGTCCTTAGATTCCAATATTGTGTGGGTGATGAATACTCAAGCAGAAAGCCTTTGCAACAACACTTTACCTCGTTGGCTGCATTGCTTATGGAAGAAGTAATTAAGCTGCAGGTTAATTCATTACGTAGTGATTATCTAGCTGATAATAAACTTTTAGATACTCCAGCTATAGAATTAATTATTGTGCTATTAAAGGCTATAGATCATATAGAAAGAGTAAATACGCAGAGTGAAAGTTTAGAAGATCGCTGTGTAGATTTGACTGCTATTATCAATTCGCTAATATTAGAATGCAGGACAATTTTGGAAGACAAAGAAGTTGGATTATTGGGAAGCATGTATGATGGTATTTCTACTGTTGCTGCACAAATAGGCAGAGCTGCTGCACCCTTAACACCAGAAGTAGTTTCTACGCCTATAGTAGCTGTTAGCAGTACATTAAGCTCTGTAATGCCAGAAAGACAAGGTGGTAATAACTTTTTAGAAGAATTAATCAAGAAGCTTAAGGCTGCATTAATGAACCTTCAAGTGGCTAGTAAAGCCGTCGAAGATATATCTAAACAAGCTAGTGTGCAAGAAAGCTCACAGCCGCTTGTCCCAGCGTTTAATGCGAGCACAGGGCCTATCAGTAGTGCAGATGCAGCAATGAATCTCCTTAGTGGAAGAGGTGAAACTCAGGGTAGCCGTTCTAAAAAGAAAGGCACAACACTTGGTTCTGGTTAAGGTTACATATCAATGACAGAACTTGACGTACCATTTGTAGAAAAAGATCAAGCAAAACGTTTAGGTGCACGTTGGAATGCTGCATCTAAGCGGTGGTATGTGCCTAATGGAATTGATTTGCAGCAGTTTACGCGCTGGCTACCAGACGGGGCTGATGTTGTTGCTGCAGAAGATGATTTATATACAAATCCTGTTGCAGAGGATGATAACAAAGTTAGTCTAGCTAATTTCTTGCAGCAGGTTAGTGTGGTTGTACAAAATAGCTTCCCATCTGGGACTTGGGTTAGTGCAGAAATAAGCGAGTTACGCAGTAATAAAGGACATCTCTTTATTACTTTAGTTGAGCATGATGAGCAAGGCAATATGATTGCGCGCATATCCGCGCGAGTATGGCAAAGCCAGGCACAGGTGATTTGTTCTAAATTTTTGCAGGGTACTGGTGCAGAGCTGGAAGCTGGGATTAAGGTTTTAGTATATGCCAGAGTAGAGTTTCATGCTCAGTATGGTATGGCTTTATTCATAGATGATATTGACCCAAATTACACCTTGGGTGATATGGCAGCAAAGCTCGCTAAGATTCGTGAAGTATTGGTTGCTGAGCAGATTATTGATTTGAATAAGCAATTGCCAAGACCACACGACTTTTATAAGGTTGCTGTAATTAGCCCACAGAATGCAGCAGGACTTGGTGATTTTAACCGAGAAGCGCAATTGCTTATCAAATATGATTTGTGCCAATTTACATATTTTACTGCGCAGTTCCAGGGTGAGAATGCAGCTAAAGATATTTGTCGTGCTATTGAAGAAGCCAAACTGGCATTACCTTTTGATGCATTGGTGATTATTCGGGGTGGCGGGGCACTATCTGATCTCGCATGGCTTAATAATGAGCAGATAGCTCGTGCTGTTTGTAATTTTCCAGTACATGTTATGGTTGGTATAGGCCATGAAAGAGATTATACGATTCTTGACGAAGTTGCAGGTGAGCGTTTTGATACTCCATCTAAAGTTTCTCATCGTATTTTTAGCCTTGTTAGTAATAATGCTCTAGAAGCAGACAAGCGTTATCAAGATATAAGCCAGACAGCTCGTGGTATTCTACAGCGTACCTTAGAGCGAGCCACTTTAATTTATGAGCAAATTGGTGTGCAAGCAAAGCAGGGTTGTGTAGCAGTGCAAAAGCATATGCAGTCTTTAATTAGTGAGATTCTCAGCCAAAGCCCAAGGCAGATCCTGCAAAAGGGTTTTGCAATTGTGTCTAATAAACAAGGCAAGGTTGTAAGCTCTAGTAATGAAGCAAGTACAGAAGAAGTATTAACTCTAGAATTTCATGATGGAAAAACAAATGTCAGAAAAATTTAATGAAAATTATCAGAAACTAAATGATATTGCACAAAAGTTACGTTCACAAACAGATCCTGATATAGATGCTCTAGTCCCAATGGTCGAAGAGGCCACTAAAGCATACAAGCAATGTAAATCTCGAATAGAGGCAGTGCAAAAGGCTTTAGATGAACATTTAAATACCGAGGCGTAGGTAGATAATTTAGAAGTTCTGTCTTTCTCAAGAGTGCGCATACAACTTATTATATGGAGTTGTTTTAATCCTTTTTTACAGTTATAATCCCAGCTTAATACTAATAACAACATTTTCGGGTGACATTTATGCCACGTTTATTGCTTTCAAGCCGGTTATTATCAGAAGAATTGTGGGAAGCATTAGCTGAGACTCTAGACTGGATAGAAGATATTGACGAGAGATTTCCTGAAATTAGTTTGAGAAAAACCAGGCTAGATATGTCTGCAATTAGGGCAAAAATATGTTCTATAATTGACAAATCTGAAAACTTTTTTGCTGACCTTACTGAAGTATTTGAAGGTAGTTTTGATATAAAATTTATTGATATACCACATGTACCATTGTCTAGAGTAAAACCTCCAGGGTCCCAAGAATTTTGGCAAGAAATGAGCGGCGTTTACTTGCGTGACTATTGTGTGATTATTGAAAACTCTTTAGCTGTATGTTTACAAAATTTTCTAAAAGACGAAAGTCTACGTGAGAATTTGATAGCAGGTTTTGAACAGATTAGAGAAGAGCTTGGTCTCAAAGAAGTGGTATATATGAATAGATGCTATTTTGAGGGTGGCAACGTGTTTGTAATGCGTGACTTAAACGGTATGACATGTGTGTTACAGGGAGCCCAACCAGGAGGTAACTATAACTGGGGCTTTACTGATGCAGATACTGCATTCGTGGATGAACAAAAATATAAAGGTATTGGATTGTTCTGTTATCGCAGAATTGTTGTGGAGAGGGCTAAAAGTGCAAATGCGGCTTTTAGGAGTAAATTTGGCTGTTCATCGATTTTAGTTGAGCTTAACCAGGAATTTAAAGATAGATTTGCTAAATGCTATGTTGAAGAATGTTCAGAGCAAAATAGTGCGGTAAGAGAGTTTGCTAAAGGAAAGGAGCATGCCTTTACATTTCAATTTTTTTACTATCATTTAGATTTATATATGCATGTAGTTAATAATCAAATTATTATTATGAATAAAAATATGCTTAGTAAAAAAACCTACTCTGAACTATGCGCAAAATTTGGAGAAGAAAATATTATAGACCTAGGTCTAGATATCGAAAGAATTATAAAAACAAGGCCAGTATTAAATATTGTGTCATTTCCTCCAAATAAAATAGTTTTGCCAAAGTTGGAAGATGACTTGTATATCCAAGCTGCCCACACTCTAGAAGCACAAGGGTATGAAGTAGCACAATTATGTTCTTCGGTTATACCAACTAACGATAACACAGGTGGTGGTATTCACTGCATTACATTGCAGCATCCAGAAAAACCAATGCAAGTTAATGCTCCTTCCAATAAATTTACATCATTTTAAAATTAAATTTGTACTGGCTGAGCATTATACTAAACTATAAATGGTCTAGGTCTGCTGTTGCCTGTGGCCGAACGAATAAGCTCCGGTGTTTTTAGAACTTGTTCCAAATGCGTTTGCATCCCAGGTATATGCACTGTGAGCCTTCTTAGCTGTTCTATCGCACGCTCAATTTCATGATCTATTGTCTCATCTCTTGATGCATATGGAAGATAATCGTCTCCATGCTGAAAATACTTCTCAAAGCAACTTTTCTCTGTTATATCATATTGTATTAATAGCAATTCTAACCACTTGGCAAGCATCACAAGTACTTGCCCAACAAAGCGTCCTGGATTTTCATCTAACGCAAAGCAATATCTATCAGAACTATTTGAAAATTTGATTTGCTCATCATCCATTGCTTTACGCCTTTGCTCTTGATATTCTGGAACTAAGCATTCTTGCATAGTTTTACGAGTGATATTGAAAACATCCATAAGTAAAATTTTGGAGGATTTAGCTTCATGCTCTAGCCATGATAATGCTGACTTTATAAATTCTATTTTTGCGTTTTGAATATCTTCTGGTGTTGAGTGTTCTTTAGTGATTTTCGATAGTTTGTAAGCTACAAAATTACAAAAGCTTTCAGCAAATTTTTGTAAACTTTTCATTTGTTCTTTACATAGTATCTGATAAGCTTTGCCAGTAGTCCCAGCATAGTCTTGGTATATGTATATTTCGCCTACAACTTTTGTAACCACTGAAAAATATATTCCTGATATCCATGTTAGTGGGTGAGTAGTTCTATCCTCTGTGAATTTTAGACCTACATCATTTACATGGTAACCGTTCTTTATTAAGAGCAGTAACATAGAGTCAGGATCTTCAAGCAATGAAGGCATAAAAATTGGTGGTGTTTCATAAAAAGGATAAGTTGACAGATTCTTTATGTTTTTTAAATATTCTAGATATGCATTTCGGTAAGCTTGTGCCAGGAATGCTATTTCCTGCTTTGCTTCCAATGTATTAAGCTGCCTTTGGCTTTTTATCTTTTCTTGTATCCATCTTATTGCCTCAAGAGATTTTTCCACACGACTGCTGACACTCTCTTCTGTCTCTTTATCAAAAATTAGTGCAACTTTATCTACTATTGTGCAAGTTTTTTCTGCTCTTTGGTTATCTCCAGCGTTCGCTTCTTCTATGTCTCTGCTAATTGTTGGTGGGCCATCACATTTTCTTGCAGCTGCCTTCCTAACTATTCTGAAAAAAGGGTTTGGAGCTTTTTCTTCGTATCTATGTAATATCCAGTATAAACCATCAAGCTCATTCCAATCTGCTGGGATTTGGCGGTCCATCTTACCTATTTTATCTAGGTAATGTTGTACATAAATGCTGCCAGCAAGATTTATAATCAACTTGATAAGTATGTCTGAGGATTTTTCATCACATTCTAGGCTTTGTCTAACATGCGCCTTAAAGTGTGATGTTAAAGGGACTGGTATTTCAGAGCCTGGATACAGCATCTGATAAACTCTTATGTTCAGATCATCTAAGTCATATCCATATTCTGTAAATATAAAAGGAATGCATATATTGATAATACGATTTTCCATTTCGATATCTTGCTTAAAGTTGTGCTCGACACCTTGCGCATTGAACATATACTCATAGTAGTCTTTTAGAATAGATGTGAGCACATCTATACCGAATTGTTCAGTATTTGTGGTCCAATCTAGATATTCGCTTATAAGTTGACACAGACTTGGGTTAATATCTGGCGCTATGTAAGAGGCAAAATCATCCAGTCTCGGATTGGCCAATAGGCTTAGCAACTCTGTTTCTGCTTTCCCATTCTTTTTTTGCTCTACATAGTGAGTTTGTAGGTTTCGCTTAAATAGCTTCCCTAGCAAGAGTTGTATTTGTTTGAAAAGGGTTGGCACGTTCTTTTTAAGATTGAGTAATATATTATGAAGATCCTCAAGTATTTTTATTTTATCTGCTGTGATTTTCTTTGAAAATGTGGTTAAAGGGCTTTCTGCCTCATAATCCCACTGGAAATCTACCGCGTTGTCGGTTACAAAGTAACGATCAAAGACTGTTGTATAAAATTCTGGGGATTCCAGAAACAGTTCCCAAATTGTCTTAGCTATAACTTTTCGTGTCAGGACTGGGGCTAAATTGTTAGTAATTTCTTTGGTTTTAGGCATTTGGTAATATTTTGTGTTATTTTTATGGATTGTTTCTAACGTTTGCAACTATACCAAGGATTTTTCAGTCTTACAACGTGTTTTTGCGTTTTATTTGCAATTTAACTTGTATATGCAATGTTTTTATGCTCTGAAGGAGTTTTTGTTGAGTTTTTAGAGGGTTTTGTTGCAAAGAATTCTGCCGGCTTCTTTAGTTTTAAAAGAAGGTTTGCAAATTTCCTGCTTCATTTAGATGACCTACCTCGGTATTATCTCTAATTTATGATGGTATGAAAATACCGGGGCAGGTCACCAGCAGGATTTTTGTTGTATGGCATGTCAATATCAAGAGAATGCTGAAATTAATGCAGCAAAAAATATTTTAGCGGCAGGGCATGCCGTGATGGCTTGTGGAGCAAGCGAGTAGTTTGTAATTGTGGTAACACGAAAACAAACAATCGCGGCGATGAAGCAAGAACCTACCAAGAGTGTTACTCGCGGGAATCTTCGGCATTTATGCCGGAGTGGGTGTCAATTCGGATAGCCATTCTCTTGGACGCAAGTAATCCTGGTATAACGCCTCCTCTGGAGACCCTGGCTCTGGTTGCCAATTGTATTTCCATTTTACTAATGGCGGTAATGAAACAAGAATTGATTCTGTACGCCCTTTGCTTTGAATACCAAATAGCGTGCCGCGATCATATAATAGATTGAATTCTACATATCTTCCACGACGGTATAACTGAAAGTCTCGCTGTTGTTCACTATACGGGTATTGGCAGCGACGCTCAACGATTGGTAAATAAGCGTTAAGAAAACTATTGCCTATGCTGCGCACAAACTCAAATGATGTAGCAAAATCCCAGCGGTGTAAGTCATCAAAAAATAATCCGCCTATTCCTCGGGTTTCATTTCTGTGAGCTAAGAAAAAGTATCTATCGCACCATTGTTTAAATTCATTATAAATGTCAGGTCCGAAGGGATCACAAGCTTTCTTGGCTGTTAAATGCCAGTGATGACAATCTTCTGGAAAAGGGTAGTAGGGGGTTAAATCATAACCACCTCCAAACCACCAAAGGTTGTCAGCATTGAAAAAACGTAGGTTAGCATGTGTGGTTGGTACATACGGATTATGTGGATGTAGAATAAGAGATATGCCAATTGCTGAAAATTGTGCCCCCGCTAATTGTGGATATCTAGCAGTAGCGGTGCGCGGCAACATCCCGCCAGCAACGTGGGAAAAATTTACTGCGCCGTGTTCAAAAATTCCACCGTTAGTAATGACCCGCGTACTTGCTTGGGCTATTGTTTTGCTGTTCCAGTCATCAACTGCAAATTTCCCTTTATTGTCGGTTTGCTCAATAGCATGACAAATTTTATTTTGTAAGTTAATAAAATACTCTTTAACTTGCGATAAATTATCTGTTCCCAACATGTAAATCCATAAAATATTCTATACTATACATGGGCAGAGTATAGCACTGAGTAATGGATGATTCTATGCCAGTTTGGTTTAGCAAATATAGAGTGCCACTTATAATTGGTTGTGCATTAGTTGCATTAAGCTTCTGGTGGGGGTATAAAAATTCTGATCAAGTAAGCCAAGAGCGAGTTTTGCAATGGATCCAGCAGGGCTATCCAAGCCAATTCTGTACAGCAATTTATCCTAATCTTAAAGATTGTGTAAACTTTTCTGTACAACAATGTGAAACTATAGCTGCCGAGCAGTTACAGCCCTGTGTAGATGAGCTAGCTACTAAGATACCGCAAAGTATGACAAAGACTGAAAGTAATCGTTATTACGGAGAAGCTAGTTTTTGTTTTGAGCAAAATATGCATCAACATATCTTGGAAAAATATCTGATTGATTCTGATGAGTGTCGCCAAAGAATGTCTTGATATTCTGGCGCGCCCGGAAGGATTCGAACCTCCGACCACTTGGTTCGAAGCCAAGTACTCTATCCAACTGAGCTACGGGCGCTAATTTTCAGATCTGGTGATTATCTGTTATATTGGCCGCTGTTTCAACAGCTAGTGGTGGTTTTGATGAATAATAGAGAAAAAGCAGATTTAGTAGGCAGGGCACACTCTCTTAACCCTGTAGTTATGATTGGCCAAAAAGGTTTGACTAGTAATGTTATAGCTGAGACTGATCAAGCGTTAAATGTGCATGAGTTAATCAAAGTTAAAATTGTTGGTGAAGATAAACATCAGCGTACAGAGATGGCTGAGAAATTAGCTAATGAATTAAAGGCAGAGTTTTTAAAATTGATAGGTAGTATCGCAATTATTTATCGCGAGAAAGAGCAAGATTAAGGTGTTGGTCGTCGACTGGGTGTGTTTATTTGTTCTTTGGCTTTATTTAGGGCCCTATGTACTTCAGCAGATAAATAGTCTAAGTGGCTATTAATTACCATAATGGCACTTTTTCCTAAGGATTGTAACTCTGTATCATAGCTCTCATTTACTTGTGCTTTAATAGTGCGCAGCTTTTCTTGAATTTGCTCGATTGACTGCTCCTTAAGCCTTTCCAGTTTTTCTTCTTGTGCTAAGGAATGTTCAGGGTTTTTAATTGCTACTATTAGCGCAGATATTTCTTGTAAATTGCTTTTTATTTCACCAGTGCTGGCAAAATAATCAGATAAGGAGAATAGTTGTGTAAAGTGGTTGCCGAGAATCTCCAAATCCATGTAAAGTTCACGTGCGTAGCCGTGTAACTGGTGTCTCGGCGGACTATTTGAGCCAGAATTTTCTTCGTTTCCGGGCACTACCTGGGGCTCCCTGGACATTAGAATACAACCTCTAAAATACTTCTATTACTGGTTTAGACAGTGATTATAAGATAAAGTTCTTCTGTAGTTACACGCGTTGAATAGCGACAAATCTGGGGTAATCCTCCCTTAAACTGATCCCAAGAAAAAGTAGAATTTTTATGGCAAAATAGAGCTAATAGGAGTTCTAACTTATGAGAAAATCAAAATTTACAGAGTCAGAGAT
>JAUIIV010000012.1 GCA_030431675.1 Gammaproteobacteria bacterium
GATCATATACTATAGTCGTGTTGACTTGATGTCTTGCCATGATAATCCTCCTGTTAAATCCTAACGAGAATTATCGCAGATAAAAATTTAATTAATAGACGGGGTTAATTGATCGCTTACACATAAAGCCAGAAAATATTATCTGTCAAAGAACTAATAATGGCATTAGTGCAAAACTGATTGACTTACAGTTTTTAAAATATGTTGGCATGCATGGTACATTTAAAAGCAGCCGTTCTACAGGTACAAGTGGATATATGTCACCTGAACTAACTCCCCAAGAAGGTAAATTTGCACAATACAGTAAAAAAAGTGATGTATTTGCATTTGGACGCATGTGTGAAATAACCGCAAATTCATATAAGGATAGAAAAACTGCTAATATGACACAATCTGATAAAGAAGTTTTAGCTTTAATTAAAGAAACAGGACAAGTGCTAACTACCCCTGCATTATCTGCACGTCCCGATAATTTGCGCTCTTTCATTAGCAAAGCTAAAGCACTTATAGCTAAGCAAAGAATACCTGAGGCATGGATTAGTAGTGCTAAACTTGCAACTTCTTCTGCAGAAAAGCTTAGAGCGCGCTAAATTAGGACAGTGCTACCCGTGGAGCTACTCTTTCTTGTAAACTACTGGCCTCTGCGAAGTATTTGTCGGCAATCTCTCCAGTTAAATCTGCTTCTTCTGCCCAGTAGCGAATATATTCACTAAACCTAACTAAAAATAATTGAGATGTATGCACAGCTTGATTAAACTCGTCTGCTTGGCCATCTATAGAGTCTAAAAACTCATTATAACATCATATGGCAATAGGCACGCTTTTTCTATCTTAGCTTGCAGCCTTTCTTTATATCGTTCTAAAGAAATAGCAACTGTATTATCGGCACTCATTAAGTTTGCAACTTCCGAAAATATATTTTCATATCCATTCCTTATCTCTTGTTTAAGTTCTAACTGAGATGACGGGGATAGATAGCTCAAGATATGCACGTTCGCAGCAAAAGCATCATTTAGACTCTGCTGCAAATACTGTCTAACCCTCCAATAAAAAATTAGTGATGGAGCATGAGTTAAATATTCTTCAAAAAACTCATTGCACATATCTCTCACTTTATTTTTTTCTTCTAAGAGCTGTGGTGCTAGAACTGCTCTAGATTGCCCTGGTATAATTGCAATAATGCGATCTAAAGTAGATTGTAATTTATGCACTAGTAAATCAAGCAATGACATAAATAACCTAAGAAACTGTATCAGCAAGGCATCTAGCAACAGGACCAAAGCTCATGCGGTGCTGCTCAGGGATTGGCCCATACTCTTCTAAAGCTGCTAAATGTTCAGGAGTAGGATACCCCTTATGTTTGGCAAAACCATACTCCGGAAACTGGGCATCTAAAGCATACATTTGTTTGTCTCTATATACTTTAGCAATGATTGCTGCAGCTGATATAGCTGCTATTTTAGCATCACCCTTTATTATGCATTCGGTTCTAATATCAAGTGTAGGTGGGCGATTACCATCAACTAATACCAAATCTGGCTTAATATCAAGTTGTTGCACAGCTCTTTGCATAGCAAGTAATGAGGCCTGCAATATGTTTATTTGATCAATTTCTTGTGGGCTCGCCTCAGCAATACTCCATGCGCAAGCCCTATCACAAATTATATCAAACAGCTTGTCGCGTTCTTTTGCAGATAGTTTTTTTGAATCTTTTAAGTTATCAATATTATGTGGCTCTGGTAAAATTACTGCAGCTGCAACAACAGCTCCTACTAGCGGCCCTCTACCTACCTCATCTACCCCAGCAATCAACATCTAAAGCTTTATCCTTCCATTAATTGTAAAACTTGAGTTGCTGCCATATTTGTTGCTCCCTGTTGCAGTTCTTTATGAATACTTATAAATTTATCGGTCTGTAGTTGCTGCTTATCAGCTGAGGCTAAAAGCGACAACAATGATTCTGCTAAAGCATCTGCTGTAGCATCCTTTTGTATAAACTCTGGCACAATACTATCATTAGCTAGAATATTTGGCAGTGAAATATACCTAACCTTAATCAGCAGTTTACCAATCTGGTAATTAAGCCAATTTGTTCTGTATGCGACAACCATAGGAGTTTTATGCAAAAGCAATTCTAAAGTGGCCGTGCCAGATGTTACTAACGCACAATCTGCAGCACGCATTACTAAATAACTATCTTTTAGCACATATTGCAACTGTAAGTCAGGAGCGATTTTGTTACGCCAATGTTCAATAAAGTACTTATAAGCAGGCTGCACTAAGGCCACAACCAACTTAAGCTCTGGATGTTGGGCTTTACACTTTGCCAATGCCTCTAGATAAACAGGCACCATATGTTTCATTTCACCATTGCGACTACCTGGCAACACTGCCATAACGGGGTCTGCAACATCTATACCCAGTTCACGTTTTGCAGCCTGCTTGTCTGGGATCATCGGTATAATATCAGCAGTAGGATGCCCAACGTAACTTACTGGCACTTGATGACGTTTATAGAATTCTTCTTCGAAAGGAAATACTGTAAGTATAAGATCAACAGCGCGCTTAATTTTCTTTACGCGTCCTTCACGCCAAGCCCACACAGTCGGACTGACATAATGTACCGTTGTAATACCCTTGCTACGTAAAATTTGCTCAACTCCCAAATTAAAGTCAGGAGCATCTATTCCAATAAATAAATCAGGTGGATCATCAAGAATATAACGTATTAACCAACTTCGTAGTCGTAAAATTGCGGGTAAAGATTTTATAGGGTCAATAAAACCCATAACAGCAAGGGTATCCATGCTTGCCAGCTGCACACAACCAGCAGCAATCATTTCTGCACCGAATACACCTTCAATTTCAATTTCTGGATCACGCTTTTGAAGTTCTGTTGCTAGCATCGCTCCCAAGCGATCACCTGATGGCTCACCGGCAACAACTACTATGCGTCTAGCCATACTAGCGCGTTATGCCGCGTTCAGACTGTTTTAGAAAATCCCTAATAGCGGTAGCTTCGGGACACTTTATAATTAGTTCGTCGAGCTTTTCAATAGCATCACCAACCGTTGCACTGCTTCTAAAGATAATTTTATATGCTTGCTTTAAATGATTGATGGTCTCTTGATCAAAATCTCTTCTGCTAAGTCCTACACTATTTAAACCATGTACTTGTGCTGGGCTACGGCCAATAATAGTTACGTAGGGCGCTACATCTTTGCTTACCATACTCCCAGCAGCAATAAAACTATGCGCACCAATAATCACAAATTGATGTACACCAACAAAACCTCCCAAAATAGCATGGTCTCCAATTTTGACGTGACCAGCCACAGATGCATTATTTGCAAATACTACATCATTACCAATCTGGCAGTCATGCGCAATGTGGCTATAGGCCATGAAGTAATTATTATTACCTATACGGGTTACGCCATTATCATTTGGGGTACCGCGGTGCACAGTACATCCTTCCCTAAAAATATTATTGTCACCAACTTCTAAAGAGGTATTCTCACCTTTATATTTTTTGTCCTGGCAATCTTCACCAATAGAAGTAAATTGAAAAATTCTATTATTTTTGCCGAACCTGGAAGGTCCTTTTACTACCGCATGCGGGCCAATTTCACAACCAGGACCAAGTTCAACGTCAGGTCCTATGATTGAAAAAGGGCCAATGGTTACATCATCAGCAATCTTTGCGCCAGGGTCAACTACCGCCAACTCACTTATCATTATGCTTTTCCTTCCATACAGGTTATTTCAGTAGCACATGCAGATTCTTCACCAACAAAAGCCTCACACTGAAATTTCCATACGTTACTACGGCGTCTAGCAGTTTTTGCAGTTAATCTAAGTTGATCTCCTGGTACCACTACTCTTTTAAAGCGTGCATCACCAATAGCCCCTAAGAAAAACAAAGAATCTTCCGGCGACCAGCCCATACTTTTATATGCAAGAATACCAGCAGCTTGTGCTAAAGCTTCTATAATTAGCACACCTGGCATTACAGGCTTACCTGGAAAATGCCCTTGAAAAAATTGTTCATTCATAGTGACATTCTTAATAGCCGTAATTTGTTCGTCTGCATCTAAAGAAATAACACGGTCAACCAGTAAGAATGGATAGCGATGCGGTAAAAATTGCAAAACTTCTTCTATATTCATCATAGTTTCTCTTAACTTGTCTCTAAACTCTTTTCAACTTTTCTAAGCCTTTTAGCCATAGCATCTAACGACATAAAACGCACCACATTGCGACGCCACATGCTATTCTCTCTAGCAGGTAATCCAGAAGAATATACCCCAGGCTTAGTAATAGAATTATGAACTGATGAAGCGCCTGTTATTTGTACGCCATCACAAATATTTATATGTCCACTGATATTGGCAGCTCCGCCTATTAAACAACCACTACCTATAGTGGTACTTCCTGCAATACCAACGCAACCGGCAATAGCGGTAGAATTTCCAATTGTAACGTTATGAGCAATCTGCACCAAGTTATCAATAATCACATTATTACCAATACAAGTATTATCTAATAAGCCGCGATCAATTGTTGTGTTACTACCGATCTCCACGTTATTGCCAATCTGCACACCACCCATGTGAGGTAGTTTTACCCAACTGCCATCATTATCAACTGCAAAACCAAATCCATCTGACCCTACAACCGCACCGCTATGCACTAAGCATCCTTTACCTAACTTGACACGTGGATATAAAGTAACATTAGCATGAAGCACTGTATTATCTCCAACAGCACACTCTTCACCTACAACTACACCAGGACCGATACGTACATTACTTCCAATTTTAGCGCTCTCGGCTATTACAGCACTTGGATGTATTTGTGTGCTTACAACATCTGGATTACAAAACTGTAGCAACTTAGCTAAGGATAATCTAGGATTACTAGTAACCAATGCATTTACAGGGCTTAATGCTGCATACTGCTCTTTTAAAATTACAGCAGAAGCTCTAGTAGTAGCCAAATACTGCTTATATTTATCATTTGCTAAAAATGTAATACTACCAGGACCTGCTGTCTCTATAGTTGCGACATTATATATTGGGGTATCCCCTAATGCAGAATCGCCAACTAATTGTGCTGACACAATGTTGGCGATCTGCTGCAAGGTCTTAGCTTGCGGAAGAGTTAACTTCATTATTGTTTCTTATCTTCTTTGTAACGCTTGTCCATCATTTGCAATGCTTTATATGTAAAATCTCCCTTACGATTATTATATGCTGCAACTTGCTGATCTAGAATTAGATCTAATTTTTCCTCTTTCGCAATTTCTGCTAAAATATCACTAACAACTTTATTAAAAGCAGCGCCTTCCTTTTCCTGGCGATGTTGAAAGTCTTCCTGTAATGATCCACCCTCTTCCTGCAACTTTTGCTGCATAGTAGTAATTTCACGCTCTTTTGCTACGCGTTCACTTTCACTCAAAATTTCTTTATCGCGCTCTAGTGCTTCAAACTTGCTACGCAACTCTTTATCTTTAGCAATTAATGCATCCTGACGACCGCCAAACTCTTTTTTCATTTTTTCACTAACACTTTTTGCATATAGTGAATCTTGCATTAACACTTGTCTATCAACCAAACCAATTTTTAGTTCAGAAGCACTTACACCATAACTTACTGATAGTAATGCCAACGCCAGCGCAAAAACTTTTCTTAATCTCATAGATAACCCCATATCATTAACTAACTAAAACCCTGTTCCCATGCTGAAGGTAAATAGCTTCTTATCATCTGCATGCAAGCCATTATCATTACCTTTGTATCTATTTAATGGATAAGCCAAGCTAAACGCTATAGGGACCTGCATCGGCGTATACCATGTAAAAGACACACCAGCTGAGTAACGTAACCCACTATGTCCACGGCTTACAACGTTACCAAACTGATCCTTTTTGTTATGTGTATCATATACCTGACCCGCGTCTAAAAACAAGGCCAAACGCATGGAGTCTTCAGCTCCTTCGAATGGCGGCGGAAAGATAAATTGTGCCCGGGCCTGCAATAATATATTGCCACCAAACGGGTTATTCTGTGAATCACGTGGACCTAGAGAGCGCTCACCATAACCTCGCACACTTTCACCACCACCAAGATAATAATGCCTATAAAATGGATACGGGCGGTCATTATAGACATCAGAGTACCCCGCGTCTGTTCGCAGATTAAACACTACGTTCTTGTATACTTTATTAAACCAACTAGCTGCTAAATCTACGCGGTAGAATTCAATATCACCACCCGGAATAGACCATTTAGCTTCTAAGCTAGAAGTTAAACCTCTAGTCGGGAATAAATATGAATCTAGGCTGTTATGTATTAACCCTCCATTAATAAAACCCTCACCGAGACCTATCTTTTGCTGCTCGCGTCGGGCAGGGATGTTTGATACATAGGCACGCACAAAACTCTTTGCTTCTTCTGGGGCAGACGAGTAATTTATTTTTAGGATAGTGTAGTCATAGCCACCACCAATTTTAAAGAAGTTGTATTTAGAAATCCTAAATTGCCATACCATATTCATACCAGTAGCATCCAATGCATAATCAAATACATTAGAAGTTTTACTCAACTGAGTACGCTGATTATATAAATTACCACCAAAACCAATACCAGAATCTGTAAAATATGCGTCCGAATAGCCTAAGCTGTAAGTCTGGACTGACTTACCATGATTAAACATAAAATTGATATCTTTACCGGTACCAAGATAATTCTTTAGATCAGCTCCTAGGTTTAACGAAAAGCGATCTGCACCAGAGTATGAAATACCAGCTGATAAATTTGCGTTGCGCTGCTCTTCTATTTTATATAATAAATCAACTTGATCGTCTTTATCTAAGACTGGAATAGTTTCTATATCCACTTTAGTCGCGTAACCGTTGCGCTGTATAGCTTCTTTACCTTCCCGCACTTTTGAAGTAGAGATCCAAGTACCCTCAAATTGCTCCAATTCTCGACGCAATACTTGATCTTGTGTCAAACCATTACCTTCAAAACTTATTCTGCGCACAGTAATACGCTTATGTGCATCAATATAAAATTTGAGACTCACTTGACGAGTATCTTGATCAACATCATCGACAATACGAGCTTGTGCCTTACTATAACCTGCATCTCCTAAACGGTTTTCTAAAGCTTCTTTGGTTTCCCACACCATCTTGCGAGAAAAAACAGCCCCACCTTTAATTCTCTGATCTACTATGCTTTGCAATTCTTTAGAGTCTAAAACTATGTCTCCAGTAACTACCGCAGGTTTAAAATAATACGGATCACCTTCTGATAAACTAATAGTAACGTAGACATGTTTTTTATCCACACTTAATGATACTTGGGTGGACTCTATAGTGAAGTCTAAATAACCCCTATCCATGTAGAAAGAACGCAGCATTTCTAAATCAGCCTGCAATTTCTCCTTTGAATAGTGATCAGACTTATCTAACCACGAGAGCAAATTGCGTGTTTTATGATACATTTGCCGACGCAATTTTTTGGCAGTAAAAGCCTTGTTACCAACAAAACTTATTTGCTTAATGGTAGCTACATTTCCTTCGTATATATGAATATCTAGATTGACTCTGTTACGAGACTCAGGGGTTACATTAGCTTCTACTCTAACTCCATAGCGCTGTTCAGTAAGATACTTATGAATAATCTCACGCTCAACCTTACTTATAACATTAGGGTCATACACTCGCCCCTCAGCAACACCATTAGCCTTGAGTATTTTTTCTACATCCTCTTTATTTTTTAAACCAACTAACTCTAGTTTTGCTATTGATGGTCGCTCTAATACTTTTACAATTAAAGCACTACCATCACGCTCTAACTGAATGTCTTTAAAAAAACCAGTCTTATATAAATCATGAATAGCACTATTGGCGCGCTCTGGAGTAACCTTATCTCCCAAGCTAATCCCAAGATCACGCAGCACAGCGTCATCAGAAATCCTTTGAGCACCCTCAACTTTAATCTTTTGTACTGTGAATGTTTCAAATGCATACAACTCAGCTGCCGAGCATAAGCTAAGCGCCACAAATAATATCTGGAATAATTTTTTCATTTAACTTATATACACACTTACAAAAAGGTAGGCGTCATATTACCATAAGAAGCATTGATCGGCTACGCCCGATATACAAGCGGATTGTTTAAGGTAAAAAACTTAATGTTGAATATAGATATATTAATGGTATTAGCAACAAAAAAAACTCAAGCTCTCTAAGTGCCGCACAACTCCATGTTCTCTTGTAATATATTATTAACTTTGCGCTAGTGCTTGTTCAGGTAAATCTAGAGTGATAGTAGGAAATGCCATATCAGCGCCATGTTTTTGCACTATAGCAGCTATTTTAATAAATATGTCTTGTTTGACATAAGAGTACTCTATTAACTTGGTCGCTTTGGTAAAACAATATACTAAACAGTCTAGAGTGCTATCACCAAATTGATTGAATGCAACAAAAATAGCTTGTCTAGCATCAATATCTGGATGAGACTTTAACATTTCTTCAACTTCATCATTAATTTTTTTAACTTTTTCCATATCTGCATAACGCAAACCAAACTGCTCTCGAATTCGCCTGTTTGTCATACGTGATGGATTTTCAATGCTAATGTTTAAGAAAATTGAATTCTGCACATACAGTGGCCGCTTCTCAAAAGTTCTAATTCTAGTAACACGCCAACCTATATGCTCTACATATCCTTCAATATTTTTGTCTGGTGACTTGATCCAATCGCCGACTTTAAATGGTCGGTCGGTAAAGATCATAAAACCGCCAAAGAAATTAGCTAACATATCCTTGGCCGCGATACCAACTACCAAAGTACCAGCACTACCTAAAGTTATAATGCCGGCAACATTTATCTGTAGCGTCTGCATAAGTACTAGCCCCACTACTACTATGAGCAGAATACTACCTAAACGCCCCATGGCTAAAGCTGTGGTCTTGTCTACTGGCTTGCGTCCATCAATCGGATTAACCAAGTTATACTCTAAACGACCAATAATGCGCTTAAATACCCACGCTACAGTTAAGATAATTACAATTCGCGCAGCCGTTTCCAGCCAACTCAAATCAAAGTTAATACCATTAAAGTATTCACGAACAGTAATTGCAATATAGATAAGACCAACAATCCAAATCGTAAAGGATATAGGCACACTCACCGCATGCAAAATTGTATTTATATATAAGTTCTTCTCAGCTAGAGAACGCTTGATAACGTTAGAGATAAATATTTTCTGCACAAAATAGATACCAGCAGTTAAGAGAAAAATCCCTAACACCTCTGGCAACCAGCCAACTACTGCTATGTGCTGTTTATATAATTCTATTAACTTATCCATGGCTATGCTTTAAAAATAAATCAAGGTAATTTTTGGTGGTCTGCGCTGCTAATTCTTCGACATCCACCCCCTTCAATTCCGCCAAAAAATTAGCCACATGCCTAACATTAGCCGGTTGGTTTATTTTACCACGTAAAGGCACCGGCGCCAAATAAGGGCAATCTGTTTCTATGAGCATGCGGTCTAGCGGGACTTTCTGGGCAACCTCTTGCAGGTCTGAAGCATTTTTGAAGGTGACTATGCCAGAAAAAGATATATAGAAGCCCAAATCCATAGCTTGCTTAGCCATAGCATAGTTTTCAGTAAAACAATGCATTACCCCACCAACTGCCTCAGCTCCTTCCTCACGCAGGATTTGAATAGTATCTTCCCGTGCCTTACGGGTATGAATTATTAGCGGCTTCTTAAGCTGCAACGCCGCTTGAATATGATTCCTAAACCGCGCTGTCTGCACTGGATCCTGCTCGGAAGTACGATAATAATCAAGGCCAGTCTCGCCAATCGCTACTACATCGTCATCATGTGTCGCAGCACTAATGTAGTCATCCACAGTAGGCTCAACGCTTATCTCTTCGTTCGGATGCAAACCTACAGAAATTTTTACATTAATATACTTTTTAGCAATATTATATAAATCAGCACACTGGTCCATATGTGTGGCAACACATAACAATAATTCTACGCGATTCTCTACTGCATGCTGGATAACTTGATCCATATCCATACCTAAAGCAGGATAATCAAGTAATTGTAAATGGCAATGAGTGTCTACGAACATAGTTTACATCGTATGGGTTTGATCGTGGCTTTGCAACCTAGCGCCTAAAATATTTTCTATCTTGATCCTAAACGCTTCACCCTCAGGATCTTCACTAAATTGCACCCCAACTCCCGCAGCTTTATTACCAGGAGAACCAACTGGGGTTATCCATACTACGCGTGATTCTACCCGATGGCGCTCTTCTGAGCCTGGTAGTGTGATCAGAAGGCTGAGCTCATCTCCCATAGCAAACTTCTTTTTAGTAGGTATAAATAGCCCACCTGATTTCAAAAATGACATGTATGCAGCATATAAAACTTCAGTATCTTTAATCGTGATTGACAGTGTCTTTTTTTTAACTTCATCAGCCTCAAACTTAGGAACTTCCTTAGTTTTGTCATCTTCTGGTTCTTCTGGTGAAGCCATCTGTTCTACCCTACAATAAAATATTTTCTAAAGTTAATTGCTGATTAGCTTGCATACCCTGCTTACGCCATTTATTAGCTTGACGAGTTTTATCAAACATTTCCCACAATCTAGCGTTTGGAATATTCACTTGTTTCTCGCCTAAATAACAACCCTTGATAATCCCAGCAACTGTCATTTCCAACCAGTATAGCACGTCATCTGCACACATTTTTTGCCACTTATCAACTATTTGCATAACAGTCACCAAGTTACCTGCCCAAAGAGCTACTAAATCCTGCTCCATTTGCTTAGTATATATATCTTCTTTATCTACATTGTTATTAAGTTGCCACACCTGGCATCGACTAATAATTGTTGGCAGCAACAGTTGAGAATGTGAACTCATCAATATAAATAATGTGGCAACTCCTGGCTCTTCAAGTACTTTAAGTAATGAGTTGGCAGCATAAGCATTAAGCTTATCGGCCTGAGATAACAAGACTATTTTTTTATCGGCTAATTGTGGTTTACTATTTACAAACTCACTCAACGCACGAATTTGCTCTAAATCATCGGCAATCTCTATAAAATCTGGATGGGCATGAGCAGAAAATAGCTCTCGAGTACGCTTATCATTTCCCAGTTGTGATACACAATATTCATGTACTTGCTGATAATCAGCCCCCACTAATAACTGCGGCAATGCTAAATTAGCTTGCGGTAAAGTGAGCATCTACTACCTCAACAATAGCATTATGCAATGGCTGGATATCTTGCATAGCATCAAATACTTTATATCGATTGGGATTTCCATGGGCGCGCGCTAAATAAATTTTATTAGCCCGCTCAAAAAATGTTAGTTTTTCTATCTCTATTCTATCGCCAGTGCCAACTCCCTTAGCACGTTGTAAACATTTTTCTATATCAGTTGATTCTAAGATAACAGTTAAATCAGGCCTAAAATCGCCTTGAACTAGGTTTTCTAGCTGTAGAATATTTTGCAGATATATACCTCTGCCACCACCCTGGTAAGCATAAGTAGCATCGGTGAACCGGTCACAAATTACACATTTACCTTCTGAAAGTGCGGGTTTAATAACATTCGCCAAATGCTGAGCACGTGCTGCAAACATTAACAGCATTTCCGTATTCGGCTCCATATGCTCTTGACGATGTTTAAGGAGTAGTTCACGAATCTCTTCAGCTATCTCAGTGCCACCTGGCTCTCGTGTAGTTAGAACATCTACTCCTGAAGACTTGATAGCCTCTGCGAGCAAGCTTACTTGGGTTGACTTGCCAACCCCCTCAATCCCCTCAAAGTTAATAAATTTACCACCACAGTTATCAAGGCCCTGCATAAAGTTCGCTCCATAAAGACAATAACAGCTAAAGAATACCCGAGTATTATATATGACGGTAAGCGATAATCGAAGCCATAACAGGTAATAAATAATATGGGACTCACACCGCCTATCCAGGACATGCCCATATTGTAAGACAAGAACGAGCCAGTATAACGATACTCTTGTTGATACAGTTCCGCTAAAAATCCAGGAAAACTACCCGCAAAAAAACCTAGACTGGCCAACATTATACAAGACAGGATAGTAATAACTTTAATATCCAAAGCGCTCATGTTAAGAAACAATACAAAACCCACAGCACCCATAACCAAAGCAGCAATAGTCATTAAATATTTTCTAGGATATTTATCTGAAAGAAATCCTGCAATTAGTGAAAAACCAGAGGGCAATAAACTACCAGCACTCAATACCGCTAAAGCATTACCCATACTTAATTGCTTAACATATTGCAACTGATGGACTAGAAAACTGAAAAGAGCGTAAGAAATACAGCCTACATAACCGGATAAAAACACCCCGAATAAAAAGTCTCGTGGCTGTTTCTTAAACACCGATTGTAAAGGTACCACCTCTGGTCGTTTACTAAGAATATTGTCATCTATATTAAGACGCAAAAAAAGACCGATTGTCCCGACTAAAAAGCCAGCGATTATAAAAGGCGAGCGCCATTGATAATAATTACCATCACCCAGCATGTGCGCCATAACCCAACTAGCGCTCATCATGCCTAATCCTGTAACAACAGCAGACATACTTGATACTAAACCAAAACGTTTGGCAAACCATGCATTGTTCTTCATAAAAACACTAGGTAAATTGTATTCTGGACTAACAGCAATACTTTGTAATAGACGCATAGCTAATAAGGAAACAGGAGCCCACACCCCTATCATCTCGTAAGTAGGCAATACACCTATTGCAATGGTAGCAAAGGACATCATTGCCATTGAAATCAACATAGCTTGCTTGCTACTCCTAGCATCAGCTAAGTGCCCAAACCAAATAGCACCAAGAGGTCGCATTAAGTAACTAATCGCAAAAATACCCCAAGTAGCCAAAATGGCAACTAAAGGGTCACCCTGCGGGAAAAATTGTTTCGCTATTAAAGGAGCACAAAATGAATATAAGGCTAAATCAAAGAACTCTAGAAAAGTCCCCAATGATGAAGCAAATAGAAAGCTATATAAGCGTTTTTTACTAGTCATCCGCGAATTCTAACCTAGGTGCTAGGCTTTAGCAATTGGAAATTCTATAACCACACCAATATAAAAGTGTATACACACATTAAACATACTGATATATGTACTATACTTAAACCAAATATAGTGTTGGTCGGGGCGTTTATATGAAAAGGCCTGGGTTTAGTTTGATTGAATTGCTTGTAGTGATAGCAATTGTGGCTATTCTCGCGGCTGTAGCTCAGCCTGCGTACAAAGAATACGTCTACAAGACAAGAGTAATGAGTTGTAGTTCCTATAGTGGACTACGTACTTGATAAGTCTAAAGAGTACTTCTCTATCCACGGTAGTTTTCCGTCCACAGCTGATCAAATAGGGCTTAGTGCTACTCCGAGTTCAATCTATATTGATAATCCAGGAGACGTAAATCCATACTTAACCAGCTTACGCGTAGGTCTTCAAGGCACGCCTCAGTGTAGTGCGTGTAACGGCTCATTTAGAATAAACGGGGTTTTTGATCTAGCTGCTTTAGGTATCGATGGTGATACTGGAGTATTTCAATGCTATTATTTCCACCAAAATGGTACTGTAAGAGGGAACTGTTCTTACTCTATTGAAATAGATCCCGGCGTATACAAAGTAGTTGACTACATACCAGGATGGTACACCTGTCTAGACTCAAGCTGCTCAACAAATTTTTATTATGCTCACAAAGATGGCTATCAAGGTAATCCTGGATTTACTAGTTGTAACTGTCTTAACTAGTTCCTAGCCCTTCTCTTCTCTGCTACCGCATTATTATGTTGCTCAAGCGTAGAGCTAAATATATGCTTACCACCCGTAGTCGCAACAAAATACAATGTATCGCCAGAGGCTGGATGTAATGCAGCATATATAGCACTTTCACTTGGAATTGCGATAGGTGTTGGAGGCAAACCCTTATTAATATAAGTGTTGTAAGGGGAAACATAACTTAAATGTCCTTTAAGCAATTGTCCCTGCAACTTATCACCAAGCGCATATATAACCGTTGGATCTGCCTGTAGGCGCATATTCTTTTGTAAACGACGATGATACACCCCAGCAATCTCAGTATGCTCTGTATAATAACCAGACTCTTTTTCAATAATTGAAGCTAACACTAAAGCAGCATAAGGATCTGATAATTTGATATCTGGATCACGGTTTTTCCACAACAACTGTAAACGCTCCTGCATATTAAAATATGCACGGCGTATAATCTCAGCATCGGTTGTGCCAGCAGTAAAGAAATATGTATCAGGCCACAGTAATCCCTCTAAATTCTCTACCGGTAAACGTAACTCAGCAATTCTCTCTGCGGGTGATAAGTCACATAAAACTTTTTTTACCTTTGACTCACGCTCTAAAGAAGCTAACACATCTTGTACCCGCTGTCCTTCTATAATAGTAAATGGATACTGGCGGACATAACCATTACTAATGATGTCTAATAATTGCAGGGGGGTAGAACCGTAGGTAATCAAATACTCACCGGCATGTATTTTATGCGCAAATCCAAAATATAAAGCGTACCAACGCAACAACCTAGGGTGGTCAAAAGCCTTATCTTCGTATAATTTTTTTGTAATTTTATGAAAAGAAGTTCCAGGGGGTATGTTAAGTTCATACCCCTCAATAGGTAAGTTCATCTCTGCACGCGCTAAATGATGCCAAGTGTATGCTGAGAATAAACTTCCTAGCAACAATATTGCAAGGAAAAAATGTACCTTAAGCATTAATTTTTTTGAAGATTAAAGATCCGTTTGTACCACCAAAACCAAAAGAATTAGATAAAGCCACTTCTACAATAGCTTCACGAGCCTTATGAGGTACATAATCTAAATCAGCACCTTCATCAGGATTATCCAAATTAATTGTAGGTGGCACAATATTTTCATTTACTGCCATAGCTGTAAATATAGCTTCAACCGCTCCAGCTGCGCCAAGTAAATGTCCTGTCATAGACTTAGTAGAGCTTACCAGAATTTTCTTAGCATGCTCGTCACCCAAAACTCTTTTGATAGAGTTACTCTCTTCTACATCACCAGCCGGTGTAGAAGTACCATGTGCATTTATATAATTTATCTGATCTGCATTCATCTCAGCATTGTTAAGAGCATTCTGCATCGCATTCTGCGCACCTTCACCAGATGGACGTGTTATGTGAAATGCATCAGAGCTCATACCAAAACCTGCAACCTCTGCAATAATATTCGCACCGCGACGCTTTGCATGTTCGTATTCTTCTAACACCATAGCACCTGCACCATCGCCTAACACAAAGCCATCGCGTTCTTTATCCCAAGGACGACTAGCTTTTTCTGGCGCATCATTGCGCTTGGATAATGCACGTACAGCACAAAAACCGCCTATGCCTAATGGAGTACTCGCTTTCTCAGCTCCACCAGCGACTATCACATCAGCATCGCCATACTGAATAGCTCTATAAGCAAGACCAATTGCATGCGTACCTGTAGTACAAGCTGTTGCTGGAGCCAAACTCAAACCACGAAAACCAAACATAATCGACAGTTGCCCAGCAATCATGTTGATGATTGCTCCTGGAATAAAGAAGGGGCTCACCTTACGCGGCCCTGACTCATGCAGAACCATTGTTTGCTTTTCAATAGTGTCTATACCGCCGATACCAGACCCCATGATTACACCAACTCTATCTAAATCAAGCTGCTGTAATTGCTGATCAAGACGTGCATCTTCAATGGCTTCTTTACCTGCTGCAATACCATACAGAATAAAAATATCACTCTTACGCGCCTCTTTAGCTGACATAAACTGTTCAGCATTAAAATCAGGCACTAAGCCAGCAAATTTGGTAGCAAAATCAGTAGTATCAAACTCTGTTATTAATCGTACTCCGCTTTTGCCAGCCAAAGCATTCTGCCACGACGTAGTAAGCCCTATACCAAGCGGGCTTACCATTCCCTGTCCAGTTATAACAACACGACGCTTAGTCATATTAGCTTTCTTCTACTGAGCTAGCACGAGCTTTTACGAAATCAATAGCGTCTTTCACAGTCAAAATCTTTTGTGCTTCTTCATCAGGAATTTCTGTTTCAAAACGCTCTTCCAAAGCCATTACTAATTCTACTGTGTCTAAAGAATCAGCGCCTAAGTCACCAACAAAAGATGCCTCTGGCACCACTTTGTCTTCACTCACACTTAATTGCTCGGCAATTATTTTTTTTACTTGTTCCTCAATGTTCATAATACTAAGCTCCTATCAATTATTGCTTAAGGGTTAATTCATCAACATGCCGCCATTAACATGGATAGTCTCTCCAGTAATGTAAGCTGCCGCATCAGAAACTAAAAACTGCACCGCTAAGGCAATGTCTTTGGCCTGCCCCATACGCTGCATTGGAATTTGTTGCAAGATTTTGTCTTGCTGTTCACTCGTCAATTTATTAGTCATATCGGTTTCTATAAAACCAGGAGCTACCACATTTATGGTGATACCTCTAGACGCAACTTCATAGGCAATTGATTTGCTCATGCCTATAACACCAGACTTTGCTGCTGCATAATTTGCCTGCCCTGGGTTACCAGTCAGCGCAACTACCGAGCTAATATTAACAATACGTCCCCATCTAGCCTTTATCATAGAGCGCATACAAGCACGTGTTAATCTAAAAACACCTGATAAATTAGCGTCTATAACTTTGCTCCACTCATTATCTTTCATGCGCATAAACAAATTGTCTGCAGTAATACCAGCATTGTTAATCAAAATTTCTGGCATACCAGCACTTTCTGTCATAGTCGCTAATGCAGCATCGATACTCTGTTGATTCGTAACATCCAACACCAATCCAGTACCAAAATCATTAATACTAGCAGCGCCTTTCTCACTAGTTGCAGTACCAAAAACTATCGCACCTTGTGCAGCTAGTTGATGTCCTATTGCTCGTCCTATGCCACGGCTTGCACCAGTTACTAAAACAACCTTTTTATCTAACATAAACCCACCCCCAAATGCTCACTCATAGCGCGGGTAGTAATTGCCGGTACAATACGCTTATTAAGCCCAGTCAACACTTTGCCAGGACCACACTCTAGAAACTCAGTTACGCCCTGCTGCACCATAAATTCTATACACTCTATCCATCTCACTGGACTAAACAATTGTTTCTCCAGAGCATTAATAATTCCTTCACTATCCACATGTGATTGCACATCATAATTATGCACAACATTAATCTTAGGAGCACGCCAGTTCAAATTACGTAACTCTACCCCTAACAGCTCAGCGGCATCACGCATTAAATAACAATGCGATGGTACACTCACTGGCAACAACAATGCCCGCTTTGCACCCAACGCTTTAGCTTTATCGATAACTAAATCAACACCTTGGGATGTACCAGCTACTACTATCTGTCCTGGGGCATTTATATTCGCAGCTTGAGCATCTACATTAGCACAAATCTCTTCAATCTGGGACAGTTCTAACCCCAAAATCGCAGCCATTGCCCCCTCACCAGCAGGTACAGCGCTTTGCATCAACTGACCGCGCTTAGCTACCAATTTCAAGCCTTCAGCAAACGTTATAGCTCCAGCACAAACCAATGCAGTATACTCACCTAGGCTATGGCCAGCAAGCAATATAGGCTGTTCATCACAGCTCTCTTGCCAGTTTTTCCACGCCACAAACCCAGCTGTCAACAAAGCGGGCTGGGTATACTCAGTTTGGTTAAGGCGTTGCTCAGGATCCTTAGCAATTAACTCCAACATATCATAGCCTAAAACTGAGCTTGCTTCGGCACATATATCAGCCACTAGATCCGGGTTATCTGCTATAAAAGGATCTAGCATTCCCACCGCCTGCGAACCCTGTCCCGGAAAAATAAACGCTAACTTATTACTCATAAATAACTCCTAAGCAAGGCCTACAGGCGCACCATGGCTGAACCCCAGGTTAACCCGCCGCCAAATGCCTCAAATAATAAATTTTGTCCTGGTTTAATTCTGCCATCACGGATACCAACATCAAGTGCTAGAGGAATAGATGCAGCAGAAGTATTAGCATGCTCATCTACAGTCACAATCACTTTATCTTCAGATATACCTAAAGACTTAACAGTAGAATTTATGATCCTAATATTTGCTTGATGCGGAACCACCCAATCTATATCTGATGGTTGCATATGATTGTGCTCAAGTGCCTGCTTGGCTACTTGGCTTAACCATTTTACTGCTAACTTAAACACTGCATTACCCTGCATCTTAACCACATCTGCATTGTCTAAAAACAACACGTCTTTATACGAGCCATCTGCACTTAAGTGGGTAGACATAACCCCAGGCTCATTTGCTGCTTCTAAAATTACAGCGCCTGCTCCATCACCAAATAAAATACAACTACTACGGTCTTGCCAATCTAAAACCCTTGACATTGCTTCACTGCCAATCAGCAAAATTCTTTTATACTGCCCGCCTGCAATAAATTGCTGAGCAATACTCAACCCATAAATAAAACCACTGCATGCAGCCTGCACATCAAAAGCTGCACAATTTTGAGCACCTAGTTGAGCCTGAACAGAACATGCAGTTGCAGGAAAAACTTGTGATGCTGTGCATGTAGCAACGATAATCATATCCAAATCATGCGGGGTTAGGCTTGCTTGTTCCAGAGCTTTACTAGCAGCAGCAACCGCCATAGTTACTACATTTTCATTTTCTGCAACAACATGTCTGCGCTGGATACCTGTACGCTGTACTATCCACTCATCGCTAGTATCAATAGTTCTAGCTAAATCAGTATTAGCCACAACTTTTTCTGGCAAGTAACTACCAGTTGCTTTTATCTTCGCGTATATCATTCGCAGTTACTGCTCTCCAAGCCTATTTTCTACCATATCCCGAATCTGCAAAGGTACATTAGCTTCTACCTCTTGCACTGCCTTGCGAATAGCAGTAGTAAATGCTCGAACATTCGCACCACCATGACTTTTAATGACGACACCTTGGAGGCCTAGTAAACTGCCTCCATTGTAGTTGTTGGGATCCAATCGGGTCACTAATCTTTTTAGTACAGGTTTGGAAATCAAAGCACATAATTTTGACCAAAGACTACGCGAAAACTCTTCACGCGCAAAAGTCAGCATCATTTTTGCTACGCCTTCACTAGCCTTAAGAGCAACATTACCCACAAATCCATCGCACACAACTACATCGGCTGTGCCCTTATAGATATCATCGCCCTCTACATAACCAATATAATTGATACTAGAATTAGCTTCTAGTAATTGCGATGCTTGTTTTACCGCATCAGTACCCTTAATAGCTTCAGCACCCACATTTAGCAAACCTACACGCGGACTTTTATCACTAGAAGTCGATGCAGCTAAAATAGAGCCCATAACAGCAAACTGAAATAAATGATCGGCAGTGCACTCGACATTTGCGCCTAAGTCGAGCATATAAACTTCACCCTTGGCCGATGGGATAGGAAATAATATTGCGGGTCTATCGACACCAGGCAGCATCTTAAGAACAAACCTAGCTGTAGCCATTAATGCGCCTGTATTCCCAGCACTGACACAAGCCTCAGCCTGTCCATCCTGCACGAGGTTAACTGCAACCCGCATAGACGAATCTTTTTTACCACGCAAAGCAGAGGATGGAAGCTCATCCATCGCAACTACTTGGGTTGCATGCTGCACAGTTAGCCTAGAACGGTCCCAATCAGAACTATGCATCGTAATGATACGCTGCAATTCTTCCTGATCACCTACCAATATCAAACGTAGTTCTGGATTCTCGTCTAGTGCCTTTAACGCAGCAGGGACCGTTACCTCTGGTCCCTTATCCCCACCCATTGCATCTATGGCAATGCAAGTCATTACTCTACAGTTTCTACTTCTGTTGTAGTATCAATGACTTGACGTCCACGGTAATAACCATCTGCGGTCATATGATGACGACGATGTACCTCACCAGTCTCTTGATCTACAGATAGCGTTGCATTCTGCAAACCATCATGTGAACGACGCATATTACGCTTAGAACGCGATTTGCGATTCTGTTGTACTGCCATTTTACTTGTCCCCTGCCTCTTGGCCTGTTTTCTTTAACTTTAGGTTTTGCAATACATCAAACGGATTGTGTTTATTTTCCACCGTTGTACTTGCAATCTCTATACACTCTTGCGACCCCAACTGATGCTTTGGCACAATTGGTTGCGCTAAAATAAACTCATCTTCTATTAGCTGATTAAGATCCAGTTTACCATCAGCGATGATCACTGGCTCATAATCACTTGGCAAATCTTTTGCCTCAATGTCATTTTGAACTGGGCTGCAAGCAAAATCAGCTTGCAGGTCTTGTTCAAACGACTGCGAGCAACGATCACAGATGACACTAAAAACCGCCTGTAATTTGCCCTTGACTACACATCGTTGCTCCGCGTCAAAAACGAAGGCAACCGAATAACTAACAACCCCCTGGTCTGTGGCTAAAAACTGCCTAGCCCTTTCCAACGAAGATATAGCTATACTTCCCTCAAGCTCTGCACCCCTTTTTGCAAGCTTAAAAGGCTCTACTACTGACGTGCCAGTACTCATAAGTCGGTGATCATAGCTGCGTCTAACCCATATGTCAAAGCTGATGATAGCCCTAACTTCTGACCGAAAGTTTTACTTAGTTGCCCAAGCAAATCTTTTTTGGGGGCATATTCAACTAATTTGCCATAACCCACCACTTCTTCGGCTACTGTATTTGCGTCACCAAAGCCATCAATAAGCCCTAAGTCGATAGCCTCAACTCCAATCCAAAACCTTCCAGAAAACATATCACTAGTTTCCTGCAAGCGATCACCACGACTAGTACGGACCAAATCAGCAAACATATCGCCCATAATTTTTATTTCTTGTTTTACAATCGCAACTTGCTCTGGAGTCTCTGGGGAAAAAGGGTCTAGTAGACCTTTATTGGTGCCAGATGTGTATAAACGTCTAGATACCCCAATTTTTTCCATAGCATCAACAAAGCCAAATGAGCTAATAGCTGCACCAATCGAACCGACAATGCTAGACTTGTCAGAGTAAATTGCATCGGCTGCACATGCAATCCAATATGCTCCAGAAGCACCAACATCTTCTATAACCGCATAAAGTTTTTTCTCAGGATACTTTTCACGCAAATGCTTTATTTCTTTGTAAATCTGATTTGATTGTACGGGGCTACCACCTGGGCTATTAATTCTAAGCACAATCCCTTTAGAGTTATGATTTGCAAAAGCTTTACGTAATAATGGTATTATAGAGTCAGCACCGGCATCACTGTCTGGCGCTATTGGTCCATTTAATACCACCATAGCGGTGAACTCTTCTGCAACCGGCATAGACATATCTTTTTTTCCCGTCATAAGCACATAAGTTATGAAAAATATGTAGATAAATACTAGTGATTTAAAAAATATACTCCAACGACGTTTTGCTCGTTGTTCACGGACCGTCATTTCTAGCATTTTGTTAATGGTATTTTTTTCCCAGGTACTATCTTGCTCTGCCATAATGCAATATTCCTTGTTGCCATAATTCATCGTAATCTGCAGTAACAACTATTTCCTTGCCAGATAATGGGCAAGCAAAAGATAATTGTCGCGCATGTAAAAATAATCTTTGGGCTTTTTGCTGCGTGCCATATTTATTATCACCAACTATAGGTAAACCATGTTGAGCAGCATGCACCCTGATTTGGTGAGTTCTACCGGTTACTGGTACTGCTTGTAATAAAGTATGTCTTGCCAATCTATCTATAGTCATGAATTTAGTAAAAGAGGCTTTGCCATCTGGATGCACCTTAACAACACGCTCACCAGATGCCAAAACAAATTTCTTAAGTGGTAAATCCACTTTAAATGCGTCAGGAGAATAGCCCGCTACTATACAGTGGTATACCTTATCAATACTACCTTCTTGCAGCATCGTATGTAATCCACGTAGCATTTTGTTATTTTTAGATAGCATAATACAACCAGAGGTATCTTTATCTAGCCTGTGTACTAGCTCAAGTGATTTAAGTTCTGGACGCTGCGCACGCAGAAGCTCTATCAAACCAAAGCTTAAACCACTACCTCCATGGACTGCCAAGCCTGCTGGTTTATGTACAATTATGAGATTCTTATCTTCAAAAAGCACTGGAACTTGAATATCTGCAGCCTGTTCAACTGTCAAGTGACGTTGTTCAGTGTGTTGCACAGGAGGAACTCGCACCACGTCATCTGGCTGTAATTTATAACTCGGCTTAATTCTACCTTTATTAACCCGCACCTCACCCTTACGCAAAATGTTGTAAATTTTGCTCTTAGGAACATTCTTAAGTCTACGTAGCAAGAAGTTATCAATCCTCTGCCCCGCCCCAGAATCCTCTGTAACTGTTAGGTACGAAACTGTATTCATGCAAGCGAGTATATCATCTTTAATTCACCCATAAAAGGTTTTTAAGCCAACTACCAAAATATTGTTATACAAAACTATAAAATGACCAACAGCTCTTGAAGAACTTGTTACTTGATAGGTACAATGCAAATAAACAGAAAAGGGAATATACATGTTTTTAACGCACGGCGCACTGCCTTGGGGCATTCTGGATGAAAGCTTAACTACAACCGCAGATAACGAACAAAATGAAGCATATGAAATTAAAAAGGAAAAATTTCTTAAAAGCTTCTATCGTGGCGAAGACCCTTGTTATGAAATCACCACAGATATCGGAGATCTAAATGGACTCCAAGATGGAGAGCTGGAAACTGAGAGAAACAGAATTATTCGAGAACAGAGGTTTTACAAGCAGTTTGCTATGCTGCTGGGCATATCAAATACAACTAATATAGAAACTGGCTTCTTGAAACTAATGATGGACATGGGTATACATGAACACAGTCTACAGGTTGTACCGGTGAACTTCATAGAAAAAATTGTTGGTAATCCATCAATATTCCTTGGTGATATTGCAACACCAGAGCAGCAAATACAAGCAAAAAATAATTTGTACAATTTAAAACGCGCTCTAGAAGAGATTTTTTTTCTGTTAAAAATAAAGGATGGCCTAGATGCACAAAATCGCAAATATATTTTAAAGCAGTTAATGATACAGCTAGGCCAGTGTTTGCCTGGGGTACAGTCTACCTGCACTATGTTGTTAGCAGACTTAAGAATGCCAACACTACAAGAGCAAATAGATCTCTTTAAGCTCACTGTACTAAGCGACTTTCACTTACAATGCATTGCAGAAAGAACTAAAGGTGGCCATCAGCAAGCGTTAGATCAAAATAGTATTCATTTGCTCAATAGCATTATAAGTCATGCTGCAAGAATAGGTTTTGTAGTACAAAATCACAGCATAGCAACTTTTGAAGATATGTTTATTACTGCACTACCAATATCTACGCCAGAAAAGGAACAGCTACGAGAATATATTAGCATACATTACACCTTAGAGAATCTAGTTGAAAAAAGAGTTAAAGCTTTTAAAGATAGTCTAAAACAAAAATGCAGAGAATTAAACAAGGAAATAGGTGAAGATTGCTCTATGGCATACGTTGATTTTGAGCATATTAAGGAGATTATTATCGATATGCTTAAACGCTACGGGTTTCTAGTTCCAGGTAGCTCTGATATCCCTAGTGAATTAATACAGCAAACAAATTCGTTTTATGATGAGCTAACAACATATGAGCAAAGAACAATAAACGGGGAAAGACCTAACAGTATTGAACAAAATATCATATATATTCGTGGAACTAAAAATAAATATGCCATCTTCATGATTGCAGAAACACGATACAATGTACAAATAACCCAAACATCCCCTCAGCAGATTGTTGAAGAGATTGCTAAGAAAATTATGAGCATAGAGTTCGTCAATCTTGAGCGAGCTTTTATTCTAAACATAGCATCTGTTGAGGCATGTAGCCTACATCTTCCTCCTGCTGCGCAGCAGCCGAGTGTAGAAGTGTTACCATATGCACCACATAAGTGTGCTATTGCGTTCAAACTAGATGGGGTAACTTATGACATAGCGTTATGTTCTTCTGAAACCCGCAGGGCAGCAATACCATTATTGGACAGTGGCACTTTTTTAATCTTTCTTGCTCACCAGCTTAGCAAAGGGAATATATCACTTCTATCTGACTTTATAACGTACGGCAGAGAAAAAGTAGATGAATGGGCCTGGGAAGCACTCTATCCAATTATCATAGAAAAGTTAAGAGGTGACACCCAAGTACTGGCATTACAGACATTAATAGCACATCAAGTGTCATTCTATATGATAAATGCTCGAAGGTACAAATATATAGATGAATTTTTAAAATATTATGTTCGACAGGGCTTTCCTGATTTTACACAAACTATTGCTAATCTACTACTTGGGAATGACAGGCCTCTGCAAGCGCAAATCTATATCCTAGCAAGTAATACACCAGAAGCGTTAAATCTCTTTATCAAAGAGTATGTAACAAAAATACTTAAGCCGCTACATCACAAACAACTACCAGATGTTGTTGAAGCATTGTTAACATCCAGCACAGGCCTATCTTCATATCCAGAATATCTAAAAGAAACATTTATGTATTTACTAGTAAATATGTATAGAAATAGAGCAATTAGAGTTAACCTTAACTTGCTAAAAAAATATGCAGCACACCCACTAAGCCAAGGTATGTTTAATAGTGAAATAATATTAGAAATGCACCGTCTAGATGAATTCACAACAATATTATTTATTGAAGCCCTTATTACAAGACGAGACACTCTACCTTTCATGCAACGAGATGATGCAGTCGAGATTTTAAAATCAATTCAACCTGAAAGTAAAACTCTTCTGTACTATGCAATTAATATCGCTAGAAATAAGAGTCAAGATGCGATTATTCCTGCCCTTGCTATATTAGCTCTTTTAGCTACTAAGAAATTAAGTATACGAAATTCAAACTACCCTGAAGCACGTCATAGGGTATTACAAAACCCTATTGATTTAGCTCTAGATGTAGCAAGATACGATCTAGCTAGTGCCATATATACACATGCACAAGATTCAGGACATGAGTTTCACACTTTTCTTACAAATTTTAAAGATAACGTAGACAGTTCATTAAGACATTTTCTAAGACATGATAATGCCGAAGCTGTTGATTTTATTTATAGAATTCAATGTGTTACCCCACAGCAGTTGGCAGTTGCAGCTATAGAAGAAAATAAGACTCAATTATGTTTAGATGTCCAGTTACTTACGCATCTAGAAATTGCAGAGGCAAGAAGAACTACATTCGCACCAGGTTTTGCAAATCATACAGGTTCGCAACAGCAACGACGTACACCCAGGGATGGAGTTCCAAATACGGGTCATGAAAGGCCTTATGTAAAAAGGCATCACAGAGGATAACAAATACACGCATACTCCTTATATATAAAGAATTAGGATTATTTGCATACGCACTCATAACCTTGCAATTTTAACATTTAATGTTAAAATTGCAGAATGATAGAAAGAGAAGCTCAAATAATTGTTACAGAACAGCTACATAGGTCACCAGCTGTTGCCATTTTAGGTCCACGCCAAGTTGGAAAAACCACTTTAGCTAAACAAGTAGCTGCCTCTTGGGATTCTGATTCGCTCTACATAGATCTAGAACGGCCATCAGATGTCGCAAGACTACGCGATGCAGAGCTATTCCTACAAGAACAGACTCATAAATTAATAATTATTGACGAAATTCAACGTAAACCTGATCTTTTCCAACTATTAAGATCTGTTATAGACGAGCGAAAAGCAAATGGAGAAAAGTGTGGCCAATTTCTTCTGCTTGGGTCTGCAGCAATTGAATTAGTTCAAGGCGTATCTGAAACACTTGCTGGCCGTATTGCTTTTTTTGACTTAGGTCCACTAAATATTCTAGAAACAACATCTAATAATAGCGAAAAACTCTGGCTCCGAGGTGGATTTCCTGATAGCTTTCTAGCATCGAATGACAGAGACAGCTTTGAGTGGCGTGAAAGTTTTATAATTAGTTATTTAGAAAAAGATATACCTGCACTTGGGCCACGCATTCCAAGTGAGACATTAAGACTATTTTGGACAATGCTGGCACATAATCAAGGTCAAATAATTAATAAATCACAGATAGCATCAAGCTTAGGAGTAAGCGTAACTACAATAACCAGGTACCTAGATCTTTTAGTAGACCTAATGCTCATTCGCCCACTAAGACCTTGGTCTGGCAATATAAAAAAACGTTTAGTAAAAAGTCCAAAATATTTTGTACGAGATAGTGGTTTGGTACACAGCTTATTAAACATTGTAACGAATAACGATTTAGCTGGACATCCTATTGCAGGAAAAAGCTGGGAAACATTTATTATAGAGAATATATTATCAGTTTTAAAAAAAGGTGTGGTTCCACTTTTCTATGAAGCAACAGGCGCTGCAGAAATTGATTTAGTCTTAGAATATGGTAGTCAACGCCGAGTAGGGATAGAAATCAAAAGATCGCTAAGTCCAAAAATTAATAAAGGTTTTTTTTCAGCATGCAAAGACATAAATATTACAGACAAATTTCTTGTATACGCAGGAACAGAAAATTATAAATATGCAAAAGACATAGAAGTTGTTAGCCCCAGAAGAATATTAGAAATCATTAAAAATTTTAACCCTTAATGCAAACTACTCAATTGCCTGATGAGCCAACTGGATGTCTGGAGTCTGCAATCCATGCAAAATATCTAATTCAGCCAAGTATACTGAACTCGTAACATCAAAAATACCTAGCAAGGTGTGAAAAAGATTGTCATGTGATAAATCATTTTGATGCTTTGCCTGTAGCATCTGCTGATTAATAGGAAAATCTTTGCTTGTCCACATAAAAAATGGAATATATATTTGTTCTTTAGGTGCTATCCAATAAGGCATAGCGTGCAAGTAAATACCGTTTTCACCTAAAGACTGACCATGATCAGATATATACAACATAGCAGTATTATATGTATTAGAATTATGCTCCAATATCTTAATTACTTGATCTAAAAAGAAGTCTGTATATAAAATTATATTATCGTAAGTGTTAACAATCTGCTCATCTGTGCAATAATGAATCTCATTAGAATCACAAGTCGGCATAAATTGTTTAAACTGCTGTGGATAGCGCTTATAGTATGCTGGACCGTGATTACCCTTCTTATGCAAAACCATGAGTTGATCGCCATCACTTTGATCAATTCTATCCTGTATATTATGTAATAGTACTTCATCATAACATTCAAAATTGTTACAATATGGCTGAATATCAGTAAAGTTAAAATCATCTAGCTCTACCCTTTCACAGACTCCTTTACAACCACTATCATTATCGCGCCATAACACCCGCACATTGCTACGTTGCAAAATATCTAATACATTCTCCGTATATCTACCACGTATATAAGAATATTCCTGCCGCGGAAACACCGAAAACATACAAGGTACTGATATTGATGTCTCCGTACCACAAGCCTGCACTGACTCAAAACTTATAATGTCACCACGCTGTGACAATATAGGATTGGTATTACGCACATAACCATTTAACTTCTGATTTGCTGCTCTATCTGATTCGCCCACTACTAAAATTACTAATTTGGGTTTATTCCCTACTAGTGTACGTTTTGGAGATGAGTCCAAAATTGCTAATTCCTTACCCCCTGTCTCACTAATATAGTGCCAACTATATTTTGCCATTGAATATATTGGGCGCACCGGGTTTGCATAGTAACGCACAGTACGATGATTACGAATAAATGATAGATAGTTCTTACTAAATAAGGCAACGTCCCCAGCCATCAATACCAAACATAACCCCATAACTACACAATTTCGCTTAAAGCCAGGGTACTGGTACTTCTTTCTCCAAATAAGTATTGCCGGCAATATGAAGAGAAATGATAAATAACCAACTAAACGCCAAGATATTAAGTCGTACACCTCATGAGAGTCAGTTTCAGTAAAAGTCTGGAATGCTTGTGTAGATACAACAAAGCCATAAGTATCCATCGCAAAGGCACTCACTGCCGCAACTAGCAATCCGAAGATCATAATCGGCTTTAGGGTATACCTATAATTAAAAAGAGTAAAAAATAAATAAAGCAGTGCAAATAAGAAAACTGCTATAGAAGTTATAAAAGGCACCTGCGCAACCACAGCCATCTGCTGCCAGAAACTGATGTTATAAAAGCAAAGTAAACCTAAACAAAGCGAAGCAACCAAATGCCATCCTTAAGGCGATTTAGTGTATTACCATCAATATACTACTACACGAGCCCTAATGGATCTAGCGCGGTTTATAATTTTTTGATAACATCAAAGCAGAGTTTTAGAGGACTAATGCCCAATTGCCGTAAAAACTTAGTTAGTCTACGGCTTAAATATTATAGATCAATTTTACAATGGTAAATTATGACGAACAGAATGTTAATAAACGCGTCCCAAGCAGAAGAGGTACGTGTTGCGATAGTACATGGATCGCGCTTAGAAAACCTAGATATAGAAATACTTGGTAAGGAACAACAAAAGGCAAATATCTACAAAGGAAAAATTACCCGCATTGAGCCAAGCTTAGAGGCAGTTTTTGTAGATTACGGCGCTGAGCGTCACGGTTTTTTGCCCTTTAGAGAGATAGCCAAAAGCTACTTTAATAAGCCAGACACAGAAGACGAAAAATCTTCCATTCGGGACAAGTTAAAGGAAGGCCAAGAATTAATTGTACAGATAGAAAAGGAGACCCGTGGTAATAAGGGTGCAGCCTTAACTACTTATATTAGCCTGGCAGGATGTTATTTAGTCCTTATGCCAATGAGCCCTTCTGCTGGTGGCATTTCACGCCGCATAGATGGTGATGATAGGGAAGTTATTCGCGAAGCATTGAGTCAGTTGCAGATGCCAGAAGGTATGGGCGTCATCGTTCGCACTGCTGGGGTTGGTCGTGACATCAAAGACTTACAATGGGACATAGATGTACTCATTAAGCAATGGCGAGCAATTGAAGAAGCAGCACAGAGCCGCCCTGCCCCTTTTCTTATTTTTCAAGAAAGTAGCGTTGTGGTACGCGCAATACGCGATCACCTGCGTCCTGATATCAACGAAATTTTGGTAGATACGCCTAATGTATTTGATGAAGTAAGTACTAGTATCCAGATGATGCGCCCTGACTATATAAGCAAGGTAAAATTATACAACGATAGCATCCCGCTATTTAGTCGCTTCCAAATAGAAAGCCAAATAGAAATGGCGTTCCAACGTGAAGTTACCCTGCCATCTGGTGGGTCAATAGTAATCGACCACACTGAAGCTTTAGTCTCTATAGATATAAATAGTGCACGTGCTACAAAAGGTGGAGATATTGAAGAGACTGCACTACAAACAAACCTTGAGGCAGCAGAAGAGATTGCTCGCCAATTGCGCTTACGTGATATTGGTGGATTAATAGTAATTGACTTTATTGATATGGCAGTAAGCCGTAATCAACGCGAAGTAGAGCAAAAGTTACGTCAAGCATTAGAGGTTGACCGAGCACGTGTACAGGTAGGCAAAATCTCTCGCTTCGGTTTACTTGAAATGTCGAGACAACGTTTGCGCCCTGCACTTGCTACTGCCCGCGATATTATTTGCCCACGCTGTTTAGGGCAAGGATCTATTCGTGGAGTGGAAGTACTCGCAATTAACGTATTACGTCTAGTAGAAGAAGAAGCCATCAAAGACGGCACTGCCAAAGTATTAATTGAAGTACCAGTTAAAGTAGCTACATATTTAATTAATGAAAAGCGCCAAGCTATTTTAGATATAGAACGTAAACATAGATTAAACTTGATTGTAATACCAAGTGATCACTTGGTAACACCTAATTACCAAATTACACGTCTAAAACGCGAAACTACAAGTGATGATGCAAGCTACACTATGGCTTCTAAAGCAGAAATACCTGGCCATCAGTATGCCGAAGATACCAATACTTCTGCTAAGACTGAAGCAGCTGTTGTTTCAAATATAAATCTAGACTCTGCACCTAAGCCAAACCTTATTAAGCGTTTCTTTACTTCGCTAATAAGCACTGAAGAAAAGAAGCCTGTGGCTAAAAAATCAACTAGTGGTGCAAGACGCCCAGCTAAAGGTTCGCATAAGCGCCATCGTCCAAATCGCAAACGCACTCATAACAATAATAAGCGACATGCAGCGCATAAATCAGCTAATGATAACAATCAAAAGACCAGCACAGAAAATACTGGCTCTAGTGCTAGCAAAGCAGCTCCAGCTAAGAAAACAAATAATAAACCGAGGAGAAGCAAGAACCATTACCGCAAAACGCGTGGTAATCGTAAAGAATCAACCTCGGAGGTTGGTTAATGTTATATGAAAAACTTTTTACGTCTGGTTACACCTTATTTTTATAGTGAGCAGAAACGCTATGCGCGCTGGGGTATGGTACTATTAGTACTGCTATCCCAGTGTGGCACTGGTTTTGCATACCTTTTTATTCAGTGGAATCGAAGATTCTATGATGCACTGGAGTCAAAAAGCCCGCGAGAGTTTTTATATCAATCCTTAATATTTGCTCTACTCGCTGTTACATGGGTTGCTATTACCAGCGCATCTAAATATTTTAGCCAACAATACGCAGTAAAATGGCGTATGTGGATGACAGATAAAGCCTTAAATTCTTGGGTAGATAATGATCAACGTGGTGAGCTAGAGGGATCCGATCAACGTATTCAAGAAGATTTAATGCGTTTTACACTATTGTTTGAACGATTCTTTATTGACTGCTTCAACGCCTTTTTACTTATAATCTTATTCATTCCATTGCTATTTTCTATTACCAACAAACTTTACCTTGGTACATTACCCTTAGGATGGCTGCTTTTTGTAGTGGTTGTAGCTTACACAAGCCTAGGCATGTTTATTTCCGCTAAAATTGCCAACCCTTTAGTACAATTAGAGTATGACAATCAAAAGTTAGAAGCAGAGTTACGCTATAACTTGGTGCATGTACGCGATGGAGCCACAGTAAAAGCTAGCTTCTTTGATAGCATGTTATCAGGTATTACTGGTAACTATAACCTGATCTACCGTCGCCAATTCAATTTCAACATTTGGCAACGCGCATATGATCAATTTTCTTTCTTGATCCCATTTGCTTTACTTGCCAGCAACTACTTTGCTGGCATGTTAACCCTAGGCATGTTAATGCAAATTAAATCTACCTTTTCACGTATTCGCAATAGTATGGCTTATCTACTTGATCACTATACAGAGTTAACAGAAATGGCTGCCATCTCTAAGCGATTAGTAGAGTTTTACCAATGTGTAGATATATTAGAACAAGTTGAGCCTGGTAAAGCACTGGCTAGCTATTAAAACTTACTAGGATTCATCCTGCTACAACAAGATTAAAGTTTTACCACAGCGGAATATATTCTAAAATCCTACTAGAATAGACTTAATGTACACAGAGTAAGCTCAGGCTTGACGAGACCGCAGCCATGTGCGGTGTATCTAAACAAACTTTGTCTAATATTGAAAATGGCCATGCAACAACACAAATAGATTCCATTCTACAAGTATGCGCAGGGCTAGGCATCCATTTATATATAATGCCATAGGATGATGAAGATGATGGCTGGGTCTGAGTTAGAACTAGATGTATCTTCTGAAGAACAGTCATTTATAGCAGGATAAAAAATTAGTAATTTTATCGCATATAAAAGTCCAATACAAACCCAAAAATATTTGAAATTAAAATATGATAGTTCAAGACTTACACTTGAGATTTAGTCTTTGCATATACTGAATACAATTATTAATGCTAGTAAATTGTGTGATCTAGGGCATGATCACGATAATCTTCCCCCGAATTGACGGACCACCACTTTCATCATGCAGCTAATTCAACCTCACTAGGAGTCCTATAGTCAATAGCTGAGTGCATTCTTTTTCTATTATAGTACTCCTCTATATACTGGAATATGATTTGCCTGGCCAACTCTCTAGTTTCATATTTACATTGATGCACAAGCTCCACCTTCAATGTATGGAAAAAACTTTCAGAAATAGCATTATCCCAACAGTTACCCCTTCTACTCATCGAGCCTACAAGACCATTATTCTCAATGATCTTGCGGTATCTGAGTGAACAATATTGGCTGCCACGATCTGAATGTACTATTACTCCCGTAGGAAACTTTCTTCTGTATAAAGCCATTAGCAATGCATTACAAACTAATTCTTGCTTCATTGTTTTATCCATGGACCATCCTATAATAGCTCTAGAATGCAAATCAACTATTACTGCTAAATACATCCAACCCTCGCCAGTCCTTATATAAGTTATATCACCGCACCACTTTTGGTTAACACTTGTTGTGCTAAAATCACGATTTAGAACATTCTTGTAAATAGGCTTAGAGTGTTCAGAATCAGTAGTAACTTTAAATTTTTTCTTAGCTATAGCCCTTAGATTCATAAACTTCATTCTCCTAGCAACACGGTTAGGGCTACATCTATTATCTAGGGCATTAAGAGCCTTTGTAATCCTTGGTGAACCATAGCGCATCTTATGCGCAGCAAAGATAGACTTAATAGTTGTATCCAAAGCTTGATTAGATAATTCTCGTTTACCTGGCTTATGTCCCAACTAGCCATAATAACCGCTACTACTAACACCTAGAACTGAACACATGACTATTATACTGAACTCTTGTCTATTTTCTTTAATGAAACCGTACTTCACCCGAGCTCCGTGGCAAAGTAGGTGGCTGTAGAATCAACCTGTCATTGCAACACTTTCTATCATTATCTCGTTAGGCGTTTTAAATTTCAATACTTTCCTTGGTCTATTGTTTAGTTGTTCAGCAATATTATTTAAGATTTCTTGAGAATGACGACGTAAGCAAGTTTTTTTTGGTAAATATTGCCGAATAAGAGCATTTGTATTTTCATTCGAGCCTCGTTGCCAAGGACTTTGGGGATCACAGAAGTAAACAGGAACCCCAGTTGCTTTCGTAAGTTCAAGATGTTTTGCTAATTCCATACCTCGATCCCAAGTTAAT
>JAUIIV010000032.1 GCA_030431675.1 Gammaproteobacteria bacterium
TATCTGAAAAATGGAATCAACCTATGCATAACTGGGCGCTAATTATTTCGCAGCTTGATATTTATTTTGAAAACAGATTAAATATTGAATTGTGAGTTTAGGGTGACACAGTTACATGAACCCTCTCCTGCAGCCGTAATTTCTTGATCAGTTACCTCCCCTTTCTTCTTTACAGGTTGCTCACTCTGCTGCTCCAAAGAAGGCTCTTCAAGAGACGATTTATTCTTTTCGTAAACATCCATGATTGAAACATCTTCAGATGCTGCTATAGCTAGCCCGTAAGGGCATACCACAAGCAGCATCATGGCTGCGATTTTTTTAAATACCACTTATACATCCATAAATGTCACGCCAGCGTCTACTGCATCATGCAGCACATCCTGATCACTGGCTTTCACTAAGTCTTTGTTTATTGCAATTACATTAATATTATTATTACTAAAGTTTTTGTGTAACTCACCTAAAAATCTTGGGTTTGCCATTATACATATCTCGTTGAGATTGTTTGAACCAACTATTTTTTCCATATTCCGCGCGACTTTTTTTGCAAATAGCACCTTCTCATGGTTTTTCATGCTGTTCTTATCTTCATATGGACATGTTATGAAGTCATTTTCTTTCGTAGTTAAATCTTGATTTGATAACCTGCTCTCAGCATGGTGTAGGTAATCGATTTGTTTGATAAGTTTCGGGCTGTGGGCAATAAAAAATTTAGCTTCTGCTGCATCTGCAACTACAACTAAAACCTGTTTCAGTGCGATCATAATAATACTCCTACCGCTCGTCTATATAATTAGACCATTAAAAATCAATTAAGTTCTTCATTATAAGATTGTTACGCTGAGCTTTATTTCAGTATAAAAGCTAAAACATGCAAATTAACCCAAAAAAATGATGCATTCCAGCATGACACACCAAAATACACTATAATTATGCAGATGCTAAATGGAGAGTGCAATGAAGTTTAGTGCATTTTCACTCATTGAGTTATTGGTTGTCATTGCAATTGTAGGTTTATTAGCTACTGCTGCTGTTCCTTCATATAAGGAATACATAACTAAAGTCAGAATTGTAGAGGCAATAAATGATGCTCAGACTTCCTTAAAACTAATCGAAGAAAGCTACACATTTAACAGCGGATTTACTCACAATACAACATATAGTGTAGGCAGTGATAATCTAGATGATGTCTATGTATGGGCAAACGGAATGAATGCCCCAGATGAGGCGTATGTGCATCTTCGAATACAACATGACATAATACCTGCCTCTGAGGCACCAAGTGCTGACCAATGGATTCTATGGAGGATAACTGTAGATTCTAACGGAGTATTTAACGTAACCTGCGGTTACGATCAACGTACAGCAACCTATCAAATTCCTCCAAAATACTTGCCTGGAAACTGTCAAACATCTATGCAAGCACAATAAATTTCACTCTACATCGTAGACCTTATAACCGGGATGATGTTCTAGCCATTTTCTTGTTTCTGTCTTTATTGATTTGTGCGAGTCTTTCTAAAGTGAGGTTGGCAGCAGCATAGTTACCGGTCATCTTCTTCAACTTCTCAGGATTTCGACAATTTTCAACAAAAGCTTTCACAACCCCAAGATACTTTGCGGAAAACTCTTTCAGATACGCTCTTGCATCAGGATGTTTTTCTACAAAACTTTTATAGTTATCGCTCTCTTCATCGCTCCAAACTCTCTTAATTTTATCTCTTTTAATTCTATAATTAAGCTTTTCTCTAAAACTTTTAGACTGAGTATGCCTTAAAAAAGTCAAGGGAACCTTGTATAATACTTGCTTACGATTTGAGTTGCCTACAGCATTGGGATCTGTACCGTTGTTCAGAACAGAAGGTAAATTCACGTTTATTTTATCTAACTTTTGTGAAAACATGCAAGCATACATTCCACAGCTGTAGTGATCTACTTGAACTGAGTAACTAGAACTTTTATCATCTTTAGCTGGAAATATAGGATCATAACTTATTATTGGTGTGGGTTCCCTTCCATGTAGGCGTGCATTCTCTGCTAATGCTTCTTCTATTAATCTATTCGGCCCCTCAATGTAAAACTCATTATCACTAACACTATCCAAGTGTATAACAGATATTCCATCTGGGTTTTTCACTAACTTTAATGTTGTCTTATGTAATGGACCAAATTGACTTCCTATAAATTCGTTCTCGCTACCTTCCGGGCCCCACTCCCCTTCTGCCGCCTGAAAAACTACGGTTACACTAGTTCCAACTTCACTATCATCAATTAGCTTTGCAACATGTTTAAGAGCATCAGTCTCTCCAGCTACAAAGGGTTGATCTCTATCCATCTTAAGACGAGCGTGTATAGCCATAAATAGCGCCAGTCCTTTAGGACTTAGCTGTTGCACCTCACCATCCCCGAGATCAGCAGTAAATATAAGGTTTTCTACTGGAATAGTTTTCTCAGCTGGATCAAGATGCCACTCACTAATTGAACCAATACCTAATCCCATTTTCATCTCTCCAATTTATACTATTTCTAAATACACCAATATCTTGCACTAAAAATTTAATATTGTATGTATGTACAAATATTGATACAACTCAAAATGCAAGTATATTTTTACTCATCACCACCACCCCTGTTACCATTGGGCCTAGGTGAAGGAGGACTGACCGGACGCTCCTGTGTCGGCGGTTGTGGAGCTGGGCTCTTGGCAATTTCAGACAGGGGCGTAGCACTATTTCCTGCATTTAACCTGTGCATCATACCTCTTCCAGAGCCAAGTACTTCAGAATTAGGTCCTAGCGTCTGCATACTTGTTGGCTGAGCATGAAGCTGCGCAGCATTTGTCAAATTAAAGTGTGCATCCCGCAATGCTTGCTCAGAAGCAGGATCAAATTTTATAACAAAAGATTGTGGATTATTTTGCCTAAATGCATCATATGCTGCAATAAAATCTTGAGCATTATCTTTAGTAATACCAGTAAGAATTAAATCACCACCTCCATATTGACCAGCTGCTAACTGAGCATTAACAAGCTCAACCTGAAAACCATCTTTTACAGCTGGAAAACTAGAGTCATATAGAGCCCCAGGTGTTTGAGATGGTGTATGAGTACATACCTCACTACCGTTGGAGTCTAAAAACTTTATACCCTTGTTTAGATTTGCTAAAGTTTCAATTGGTTGAGCTTCAATTTGATCTATATTCTTACGCAATTTATTTTGGTTGATCATAAAATTAGCGTAATCTGCAAATTTTGGAGTGGAGCCTGTAGATGTAGCAACCATGGGAGCAATAGCAGATGGTGTATAAGTAGCAGTTCCTGGTGCTACATGGGTAGAAGGGTCTGGCAAGCCCTTGGCAGCTTCTCGAATTTCGTCTTCTGAAACACTATCGCGAGCCATAGCATTTATGACAGCAACATCAGGTAAACCAATTTTAAACATCTTAGCATACTTACCATATTTTTCGTGAGCTTCCGTTAGCTTAGCAAGAACTTTCTGTAAACTTTCACCTGCTACTTGAGTAGGATCGGCAGTCTTTTTTGCACCAAGTCTTGGAGTAGAAGTTCCTGAACCTTTAGCTTTAGCTTTAGCTTTTTTTGCATTCTCATCCTGTACATCAGTAACTGCTTTGTCAAAAGCACCATCTTCGAAATGTTTTCTTTTGTCTTCTGGAAGTGCTTCTCGTAATTCTTTTAAACAGTTAAGAACCGCAGTTCTGTCTTGAGGAGCTTGTGCATATGCTTTTTTGAAAGCCGCTATTTTTTGTTTATTCTCTTGAGCTCCCTCATATTCTCTAGAGGCCAATGGCACACTACCAAACGCTGCAGTAATTAGTCGCGCAAATACTAGTGTAGCCTCTGCCTCTTTTTGTTCTTCAGCTTTTTTTTCTGGTGTTTTAGAGGCTGCCTTACGCTCCTGCTCTTCTTTCTTCTTTTGTTTAAGTTCTGCATCTACTTCTTCGACTTTTTCTTTAGCCTTTACATATGCGTCTCTATATTTGCGAGTAATTTTTATCTCTTTTTCCTCTAGTTCTTTCTTTGCATCTCGTTTTGCGTTAGTTGCGGCTATCTCTGCATCTTCATCACTTTCACTTTCATCCTTAGCTTTTTTCTTAGCTGCTTCACCCGCCTCTTCTGCTTGTCGTTCTATCGTTACCTGACGAGTCTTTTCACTGCTTTCTTCTTTTTCAGCCGCCTTCTGTAGTGCTGCATAATAGCCATTGTCAGTATGTTTTAATGTATATGTTTTATTACTACCATCAGTACTAGTAATCGAAAGACCTGGTAAAGCAGTTTCCCCAAGATTCTCAAATGCTTTTTTTATTCTTTCTTCTATAGGGTTTGTAGCCTTGATTGTAGCATTTGCTGCAAACCTTGACGCCAACTCTGCTACAGCAGGAGTGGCAACTACCTTTTTCGGTTGTACAGTTGGTGCAACAGGTTTGTGTGGAGTTGGTGCAACAGGTTCGTGTGGAGGTGCTGCGGTTGATGTTGCAGGTTTGCCTGGCACTTCTGGAGGTTTGGGGGAAGGTACTACTGGAGTTGCACTTGTTGACGATGAGCCTAGATTATTTAATCTTCCTTCTACCCTAGCTTTTTCTACAATTTGTCTAGCATCTATTAAACCTTGTCTGATTTCAACAAGTTCAGATTGATCGGTAATAATACCCTGCAATTTAACAGTCAATGTACTATTTGGAAGCCTTGACTCTAAGTTTTCCAGAAGTATTGGATATTTTGCGCACAATTCTAAAATTCGTTCTTCCGTTATTTTTACAGATGCCGTAGGTTCGTGTGGCACCTCTGGGGGCTTGGGTGGAGATGCTGCGGTTGATGTTGCAGGTTCGGGTAACAATTTTTTAAAAAATCTATTTTGGTCTTCCCCAGTAACACCATCTCTATTCATAGCGTTACGTACTGCTCCGTCTGGCAACCCTGCTTTTTGCATTCGTACATACTTTTCGTTCTTAGGATCTTGCTTTGGATCTTCTTGAGTTGTAACCCCTGTGTTATTTCCCCCCATCATTGCCCCCTCTTAAATCTACAGCACATCATGCCGTTCCTATACCTATATTTCACAAGTCTTGCTTTATCGATACATTATTTAAATATTTTTTGTAATCGATATGGCAACTACAGTTGTAAAGCCCCCATTAGTGATCCCATTTAAAAGTAGACACCCGTCATGCACAGCACCCCATAAATTCCCACGGTGTTTTGTCACCCAGTGATGAATGTGGTCGCTGCCCATTATACATAAACATCCA
>JAUIIV010000033.1 GCA_030431675.1 Gammaproteobacteria bacterium
CGTTGTTATGGACTAGCTAAAGCTACTTCTATATTTCAACGCCTATTTTTAGATCTACAAGGTTACGAATGTTACGCATAAACGATTTCTACAGATCGGACGGAGAGCCTTAAAAGCTATTAATGCAGCAAGCCCTGTTTTAGATGAGGTTGTAGAGTATTACAATAAACATGGTACTCACCCTCCATCAATTACTTTTGGCGCTTATACGACTAATCTGTATTTCAGCATGTTCCCTAATATTGAAGGCATAGCCCGCATTCAATATGGTAATCACGTCCCCAATAATGGCACTGAAATAGTTGTACATATGGATGCACCAGATGGTTTATCTGATTGGACAAATCGCCGAGCTGTGGGTCTGGGGTTTCGTTTTGACGGTGAAGTGGTTAAATATGCTTGTGGCAACCCTGGCACAGGCAACCCAGTTATACCTGCTAAATACTTACCAAGTCACTGCACTTGCACAAATGTTAATACATGGTCTATAACCACTAATTCAATTTCTGGATGTCCTGATTAACGCTTATAACCCAAACAACTCTTTAGCAAACATATCTACCAATTGCCAAGTGCGTTCTGCATTTAACGCGTTATATTTAAGGCCTAACTCTGGATCATCTGCCTTGGGGTTAGTAAAGGCGTGCATAGTATTACCGTAAGTATGCATTTGCCAATCAGCCTTACGCTCTGTCATCTCTTGCTCAAACTGCAAAACATCTTGTGGGCTTACCATTTTGTCTTCATGTCCATGTAGCGCTAATACTTTCGGGGCAATGCTGCCCTTAGTAGAGTACTCTGGTGCAGTTAGTATGCCATGCACACTAATTACCCCCGCAACATCGGCATTACTGCGCGCAAAATCTAAGACACACAAACCACCCATACAAAAACCAATAGCCATAATATTATTTGCGTCAACGTTATCAAGTTGTGTGGCACAATCTAAGGCTGCATGCAAACGATTAATAATTGCTTTGCGATCTGCAAGCAACTCTTCTAATAATTTTTGATTTATAGATTTATCTGTATCACTACCACGCTTACCTTTGCCATACAAATCAACTGCAAAACCTAGCATACCTTGCCTAGCAAAATATTGAGCCTTTTCTTGTGCAAAGGCTCGGTTACCACTCCAATCATGCACAACTAACACTATAGGCTGTGACTGGTTACTTTCTTCACGTGCAAAGTATCCTTCCATAACTAAATCATCAAGTTTATATTCAATGCTTTGTTGGATCATAATAATTCCTTGTAAAACAATACGTAGGATTTAAGGGTATGGTTGCACATCTTCATACACAGCTAATATTTTATATTCTGAAGACAAAAAATTAAGCGTATGGCCCTCACCTTGCATTTCCCAATAGACGACTTTTTCTAACATGTGCATAAAATCTTGCTCAAATTCCATCTTGCCTTCACACATCATGAGTGTGCTAGCAGGTTTTGAGAATGAGAGTTTTTTGTCTTCCAGCTCATATGAGCCCATTATTTGATTACACCCGGCCCATGCTGCAAACCGGTTATCCTCCATAAACTGCAACTCAGGTTTTCTATCCGGAAACTTATCTAATTCTACTGGTACAGAATTCATAGAAGTCATATACCATGTCTTATCTACAAGTTCTGGTTGAGCATTGGCAACAGTCGTGGTAAGCACAAGGATCATAGTCCCTATAAAACGTAACATATTAATCCCTTAAATAATCTAATTAACTTGACTAAGAAACTAGCCTTAATTAAATATTTTACCTAAAGCTAGATCTTTTTTCCATTTTCTGGCAAATTGGTCGCATGACAAAAACCTTAGCAGATTTCGAGAAACAATTCCCAGAGCGAAACTTGGCAGCAGATGCCGAGGTAGTGCGTATTGGCCCCAGCCCAACCGGCATGCCACATATTGGTACTGCCATGCAGGCAATTATCAATAAAGCATTAGCTCTAAAGAATGGTGGGGTATTTGTACTACGTATAGAAGATACAGACCAAGCACGTACTATTCATGGCGCAACAGAAGCCATTATAGAATCCCTGCAATGGTTAGGGGTCGAACCAGACGAAGGGCCTTTTTATCAAAGTGAGCGTCTAGAACTGTATCAAACTGCTGCTAAGCACTTGGTAGACAATGGCAAGGCTTATCATTGTTTTTGCTCAGCCGAGCGCCTACAGCGTCTGCGTGAACAACAGACTGAAGCTAAAGTGATGACCAAATATGACGGCAAATGCCGTTCTCTAACCAAGGAAGAAGTACAAGCAAAACATGCCGCAGGTGAAAAGAGCGTGGTCAGAATGATTGTCCCAGAAAGTAGTGACAAGATAGTAATAAATGATCTAGTGCGTGGCGATATAGAATTTGACCCTAGCGTCTTAGACGACAGCGTCTTGTTAAAGTCTGACGGCTGGCCGACTTATCATCTTGCCTCAGTAGTTGATGATCATTTTATGCGCATAACCACCGTCGTACGCGGCGAAGAGTGGATATCATCTGCTCCAAAGCATGTCTTAATATATCGAGCTTTTGATTGGCAGCCACCAAAATTTTTACACACAGTTTTGTTACGTGACACTGACCGCCGCAAACTTTCTAAGCGGCGTGATGATACCGGCATTAGTTGGTATAGGGAGCAAGGGTATCTGCCAGAAGGCTTTAGTAATTTTCTAACCAGAGTTATGTGGGCCCACCCAGAAAATAAAGACATTTATAGTTTGCAAGAATTTGCACAACTGGTAACGCCACGCGCATTACCAAGTACTGGGCCAATAGTTGATATCAAATTGCTGAATTTTATCAATAACCAGTATATTTCAAAGTTAACGCCACAGCAGTTATTAAAGAAGTTTATGGCTTATTTGCAAGAATTCAATCTACAACCAGACTTACAGCATGAGATTAATACTAACCAAGCTTATGCAGAAAAAGTAATGTCCTTAGAACCAGAGCGAAATGACACCTTAGCGCAAGTTTTACCTAATAGTGGTTTCTTTTTTGATTGCCTCTACAAAGCACCAGAAGCAGAAGACTTAAAACGTATAGAACATAATCACACTACGATTGTAACTATACTGAATGCAGTTAAAGAATCTGTGATAGATAGCGCTGAAGCTTGGAGCCGCGTGGCTAAAGAAACTGCAGCAGAATACAACGTAAAAAATAAAATTGTGTTTATGCTAACGCGTATGGCACTTACTGGCAAAGATAAAACTCCTCCATTATACGAAGTAATGGAAATTATGGGGCCAGAGCGCGTAGGTAGCAGGCTTGCACAAACGCTAGCAAATTTGTAGATAATAAAAAGTCGGCATTAATTACGCCTTGAGTTTTGCTCGGTAATTTTCCAACACAGGATCTACTTCACTTTTTGCAAGAGAACCGTGACTCAGAGAAGAAAAAAATAAACTATTAGGATGGAGAACATGATCTGAGAATTGCATTTTTTGTATATATCCATCAATTCTATCCATAGCTTTTTCACATCGATCTGATACATCAACACCATGTTCAAAAGCCGCTATCCTGAGATTTTCAACAATTAGCTGTGCAGTGGGCACGGTAGCAGGCTCTATTTTGCCAGCCTGATCTATTTGGCGGGCTATTTCTACAGCATCCCCTTGTAACTTTTGCCAATCTACTTTGGGTAACTGTATAGCATGTGTTAAATCATTTATATATCTAATCAATTGCTGTTCATAAAAACCTAATCTAGCCACCACATTCTCATCAAGCATCTCCAAATGCAATACTTTACTAAGCATTGCAAGAGCATATTCATAAATTAACATTGCTCCTTGAGAACCATATTTATTTGCAATAGCATCTTTATGTGCTTGTTGCAGAGTCAATCCTGCGCTTAATAGCAATATGATCGCCTCTGGCACATCTCTCTCCAGAGCATATTCTATTGAAGTTGCATTAACTGGCAAACCTTGTTCTAACAAAAACTTTAATTTAGGTATATCGTGATATTTTATACTCTCGTTAACTTCATTTAATTTATTACCTCGCCATATCCTATATTTATAACCATTAGCAAACATTGAGTTAATTAATACATATTCATTGTATTTAGCTGCCAGATAAAATAAATAAGTGTGATGCATTATAATTTGCCTGCAATCAGGATCAGCAAGTTTTTCTGAATAATATTCCGTGGGGTCAAAGTACGTACCAGGACTACAGTCTTGCAAATCATAAATAGAAATATTAAGGGCTAAAAAAGGTTGCTTGTCTTGTAAATCTTCAAAGCCTCCAAATATGTACGCTGCTACCTCCAATACTGAGCTAGTTTCTAGGACACCATTTTTACTATTAGGATCATAAACTTGGTATTGTCCATCTACTAACAGTAGGCCAATTATGTGAAAACCATTGCTTAACCGGAACATTTTATTTGGCTGAGCAAGCCGCTCTAAGACATCGGCTAGACCCTTTTGATCAAATATGAAGGTTAAACTGAATTCAGCTTCCCCAATCTTTTGATCTTTTTCGTCAGCTCCCAAAGCAAAACTTGTAGCTAATTGATACTGCCGAGCAGTCGGCAACAATTTTTCTGGATACGCAAGCAGTTGCAGATTATCTAATAGCTGCTCGACTTCCTCATCACGTTTAAGAGTAGTTGCCTTAAATAGCTTGTTGTCCCATGTAGCTAGATACCGTAATCGAGAGGCAAACTTATCTTGGTGCCCAATACGAGATAAATATAACCAGTACCCTACCAATCCAGAGCACAAATCTTCAGCTATTATTTCCGGAGTATCAACACCGGTTTTAAGCGCCTTACTCTCAAAATAGAATGCAGCTTTCTCCAGAAGTATAGATTGATCCGGTATCAACTGTCTTTATCCATATAACAATTAATGACTTCCAAATGGTCTTTTTGGTCTTCTGCTATCAGAGGCTTCCTTAGCTGAAGCTGAAGGGCCTGTTTCTTCTGTACCTGGAGCTGTTTTTTTCTCAGCTCCGTATGCTGCTTTCTTAAGCATATCTACTTTACTTTCCCTTCCCACCGAATTAATTCGCTCACCATCTGGACCAACTTTTCCAGGGGGAGCTGGCATTGGCTTGGCTCTCCGTCCGATCTGTAGAAATCGTTTATGCGTAACATTCGTAACCTTGTAGATCTAAAAATAGGCGTTGAAATATAGAAGTAGCTTTAGCTAGTCCATAACAACGACGTTTTAAT
>JAUIIV010000013.1 GCA_030431675.1 Gammaproteobacteria bacterium
GTAACTGTTGGGATAATGCTATTTCTGAAAGTTTTTTCCATACATTGAAGGTGGAGCTTGTGCATCAATGTAAATATGAAACTAGAGAGTTGGCCAGGCAAAGCATATTCCAGTATATAGAGGAGTACTATAATAGAAAAAGAATGCACTCAGCTATTGACTATAGGGCTCCTAGTGAGGTTGAATTAGCTGCATGATGAAAGTGGTGGTGTCCGTCAATTCGGGGGAAGATTAATTTATTATCTATTAATTATTGAGCGGCAACTGGTTCTGCATTTCCTGTTTTCGTTTCTTCTGGCTCTGCATTCTTATTTGCGACACAATCTTCAATTTCCGGGCGCATGTATACTAATAAGATTAGGCTTGGCACTGCAACTGCGGCAGTGAATAAATAAAACGATGCCCACCCTACATGCTCTACCATATGTCCTGAAACTGGGCCTACATAAATGCGCCCAATTGCGCTTAATGAAGTTAGTAGTGCAAATTGAGTGGCGGTATATTTTTTGTCGCACAGGCTCATAGTTAGGGTTACTAAAGCTGCTGTTCCCATGCCTCCACAAATACTTTCTACAAATACACCACTACAGGCAAGCAGCATATTTTTACCGGTAATAGCAAGTAACATGTAGACGAGATTAGTTATAGCCGATAGGAATCCAAAAGTAAGCAAGGCTTTGAATAACCCAACACGGGTCATAAATATGCCGCCAACTAATATTCCTATTAAGGTTGCAAATAAACCAAAAACTTTAACTACTACACCTACTTCAGACAATGTAAAATTGAGATCTAATAAAAATGTACTAGATAATGCATGTGCAAATGAGTCGCTTATTTTATAGATAACTACTAACAGTAAAAACCATATAGCTTTTTTACGTGTTAAAAAATTATGGAAAGAGCTTATTACAAGCTGAGGTAAATTCTTTTTGCTGGTTTCTGGATTGCTCTCTACTTTAGGTGCTAATGCTGTAGCAACTAAACCAATTGTCATAAGAGCTGCCATAAAGAGATAGGTTTGTTGCCAACCAAATTTATCAGCCAACAGTAATGCAAAACCCCCAGAGGCAATCATTGCAATTCTATAGCCTTCTACGGCAATTGCAGTACCAAGTCCGCGCTCATCGCTGTGCAATACTTCAGTACGATAAGCATCGATGGCAATATCTTGAGTTGCTGAGCAAACGCTAAGTAAAAACGCAAGCCCTAGAATTACCGGAAAATTGTAGAGTAAAACTTCTGGGCTAAAAAAAGCCATTGCAGCTATTAAGGTTACCACTGCTAATTGGCTGATTACTAGCCAGCCACGGCGTCTATCTAATGAGCTTAAGGGCGCAAATTTATCCAGCAGAGGCGCCCAAAAGAACTTATAAGAATAAGGCTGCATAACCAGCGTAGTCCAACCAATTAAAGCTATAGATGCGCCACTGGTTTTAAACCAGGCCTGTAGAGTGCCGCCAACCAAAGCCAAAGGTAATCCAGACGAGAACCCAAGCAAAAATACCACCAAAATGCGGCGGTTGGCGTAGGTTTTGAGCCAGTGCTGGATTTGAGCAAACATGAGGGCGTACTCCTTATATTAAGCTAATTGAACTGTAACATTAATGTATATAAGCGGCAACCTATATAGGTCATGTAGATAAATACCCAATTTATTAGTTGATCGACTAAACTTGGTGTATAGAACCAACTAGGTAGATTTATGCGTATAGGACCACGATTACTCGTAAACTCAATTTTAATCGCTAGTTTTGCAGTTATTGCAACAGCAGCTTTGATTGGCGGTATGTCTTTTAATTACGGGAAGAATATTCTTGAAGAAGAGGCGCGTAATAAATTAGTGCTGGTACGCGATTTGAAGGCAGATAGTATCCGTGACTATTTTAACAATCTACAAAAACAAGCAATAGTCCTATCACAAGATTCCACCATTATGAATGCTATGCGTGACTTTAATGCTGGCTTTAAAAAGTACGCGCAGGAGGTGAGTACTGTTGGTATGGATCAGTATAAAGAAGACGTAATTAAAGAATACATTGCTAATTTCTCCGCTGACTATGCAAAAACCAATGGTGATGTACCATTTGATATAACGCCGTATATTAATACCTCTAATCCTAATACATTTGCATTACAATATAACTATATCTTTAATAACCCATATGGGATAGATAAAGAACATCAACTTGAATATGTAGAGGATAATTCTACTTATAGTAAATTCCATGCACAGTATCATTCTCAACTAGATCAAATATTCACTTTATTCTCATTAGAAGATATTTTTCTTGTTAACAACGAAGGTGATATTGTCTATACCGTAGCGAAAGGGGTAGATTTTACAACTTCACTAAAAAATGGTCCTTATGCTAAAACTGTACTCGGAGACGCGTTTAATCGTGCTAATACTGTAGATGGCACAAAACCTGTAATAGTATCAGAATTTGAGGCCTACATGCCTTCTAATGATGATCAGTCATCTTTTGTAGCTACCGCAATATATGATCAGAATGGTAAGAAAATTGGGGTGCTTATATTTCAGATAGACTATTCCGCTATTAACGAAATTATGACTAGTGGGGAAGCCTGGGAAGATATTGGGTTAGGTAAAACCGGTGAAGTATATCTTATTGATCAGAAGAAACATATGATAACTGATAGTAGATTCTTTATCGAGAACCCGGAGCAGTATTTAAAGAAAATCGCACGTTTAGATGTATCACCAGATACAATAACACGCATGCGTACCAGACAAACTAATATAGGGTTGCAACCTATAAACAGTATGGGGGCAGATTTAGCTTTACAGGGTAAAAGCGGGTTTGCAAGCTATGTTGATTATAGAGATAAAAAAGTACTAGGTGCTTTTGAGCCTATTAGGGTATCTGGCGTAACTTGGGGTGTAATATCAGAAATAGATGCAGCAGAGGCATATGCTCCAGTATATTCTCTTGCATGGAAAATGGGTTTTACATTGCTAGGCATAATGGTGTTGATAATCTTCTTTGCAACTATTGTTGGTATAGGTTTGGCTAAACAGATTAGCGTGCCAATAGAAAACTTAAGTGCAAAAATTAGAGTTCTATCTGATACACAAGATTTAACTCAACGATTAGATTATCACGCCAATGATGAAATAGGCGATATGGCGCGAGCAATAAATCATCTTACCGCTAACTTCCAACAGACTTGTAGAGAGACTATTCTATCTACAGAGAAGATGCAGGCTACAGCGCATCGTATGGTTGATTGGGCAGCAGATATTGATAGGGAAGAGGCTGCACATAAGCATGAAGATAACTATGATGCAATTCATGAAAAAACAGAATCTATTAAGGATGCAGGGGATAGTTTAGACGAGCTATCAGAGCGCTTACAGATGCTATCGCGTCAATTTAAAGTATTCGAAGCAGAATCTAATCGTACCAGAGGCTGGTAATTAGGATTTTCTATTACAAGATAAATTCGCAATATATGCAAGGTTACGTGCGCTATTACCAAAGCAACTTATAGCATCTAAGCTCGCCTGCAAAGCAGCTTGTGCGTGTTGTTTGGCCAACTCTAAACCCAAAATATTTGTATAAGATGATTTTGCAGTTGCTTGATCTTTACCAATAGTCTTACCTAAGTCTTCTTCGCTACCAATAACATCCAGAATATCGTCCTGGATCTGAAATAACAGACCGAGATTTTCTGCATAGTGGTGAAGGTTATCAGTTGTATTGCTATCGCTATGTAAGTCACTGGCTTGTAATGCTAGCTGTACACATGCCTTAAATAGTGCACCAGTCTTTCTCTGGTGTATCTCTGCAAGATCATGTAGTCCTACACTTTGATTTTCTGCAGCTATATCTTGTGCTTGTCCTAGTACTAAGCCAGATCCGCCAACAGCTTGTGCCAGGATATTTATTTGTTTACATCTCTGGGTTGCAGCAATAGGGTTGAGCTTTGGATCTGATAGGACTTCAAAAGCTAGGGCTTGTAATGCATCGCCTGCCAAAATAGCAGTACATTCGTCAAATGCTTTATGACATGATGGTTTACCGCGACGCAAGTCGTCGTCATCCATAGCTGGCAAATCATCGTGTATTAACGTATAGCAGTGAATAAGCTCTACACTTGCAGCTGGGGCATGCAATAGCTCTTCTGGAACTCCTAGCATACTGCCTGTGGCGTACACTAAGTATGGGCGCATTCTCTTGCCAGCGTTAAGGGTTGCATAGCGCATAGCGGCAGCTAATTTGGTAGGGGAGTCTGCTTTTGGCAGGACCCTATCAAGGTAATTTTCAGTTAATTGTTGATATACGCCAAAATCCACGCAATTGACCTCAAGTGACTAAACTAAGGTGTATCTACTGACTATAGGTGTACCTTATCTCAAATAAGATTTTAGGTCAATTTTCTGAGAAATTGCGATTAAAGACTATCTTTTTGTTCTGTCGTTGTTGTATACTGGCTTTCCCTTTCAAAAAATATTGCGAGATGGATTTTATGGCCAGTTGTAGATTTGAAGAATATATAGGTTTTTTACGCGATAATATTAACAATCTAATTGAGTACAAAGAGTGTACAGGTACTCTAGAGCCAGATCTTTTGAAGATTAGAAACGACTTATTTAACCAAGATCCATTTGTTGTGATAGGGGCAAGTGTACAAGCAACTAAGGCCTTTGCCGACGAAAAATTGTATCATTGATCTACATTTTGATATGAGTGGACCTACAAGCACTTTGTAGGTTTTTCCTTTTTTGTTTCATTACCTGTTTGCTTCCTCTTTTTGTATCTATTTAATCTTATTGAGCTACCTACCAACTTGTCCTTAGCCTCATTCTTGGCGAATTTAAAATTAATGTGCTGTACTTAAGGTAACAAATAAACTTAGGTTTTATAGATGCATATTAGTGAATACCAACTTTTAACAACTAGAAGATATTTTTCGTTATTGGTCGCACAATTCACCAATAGTCTAAGTGATCATATTCTTAAAGTGATAATAATGCTTTTTGCCTTGGAGCAATTTACACGTGACAGTATGATGGCAATAGCGGTGGGTGCATTTATTATCCCGTTTTTAATCTGCTCACATCAAGCCGGTATTCTAGCTGATACTTCAGAGAAGTCTAGACACATAAGATTTATAAAATTTTATGAGCTGTTGATAAGTTTTTTAGTGGCCGCTGCAGTGATTGTAAACAGTTTTTGGTTAATGGTTGTATCTATAGCTTTGCTTGGCATAACAGTTGCATACTTTCTACCTTATAAACATAGTATTTTGCCGCAACTTGTTAGCAGTGATGAGCTTATTGCTGGTAATGCATTTATGAATGTAATGTTGTTCTTCTCTGTTTTATTTGCAGCTTTTTTATACATCTGTTTAGATAAGACTGGCTTAGCCGTAGCTATGTGTATAACCTCCGTGCTCGGAGTTGTCGCCAGTTACTTTATTCCGCGTGCAGATGCCTTAACTACCGATAAGGTATCATATAATCTATTTGAACAAGACAAGATCATTGTGTTTTGTATAATTTGTATAGCCTGGTTTTGGATGGCAAATTTTACTTATTTTGCATTATTTTCTGATTATGCTCGTTTTGTTTTACAAAAAAATTATGTTGCGCTAGATTTAGTCGCAGCATATGTTCTTGGAGTGACGGTCAGCTCTTTATTAATAAATTGGCTGCAAAAGAGTGAAATAAAATTATCATATTTGCCTTTAGCATTACTGGTTCTATTAGTGTTTTCTGCAGATCTATATTTTTCAAGCAAGATCCTCTCAATGCCATTAATTCTGATAGATTTATTCTGTATAGGTTTTGCTGGTGGGCTGTATATAGTTCCTTTGTATGCGACTATCCAACGAAGAAGTGCACCCATTTTTCGTGCGCGCAATATAGCATGTAGTAGTATTTTAAATGCCAAGTTAATAGTTTTTTCTTTTTGTTTGTTGATGTTTTTTGAGCACTATAAGGCGGCAGTGACTACCAGCCTACTTATCGTGCCAGTGTCAGCTTTACTATTACTGCTATACATTATTTCCCGACCGCGTGTGTAGTGTTTTACCTACCCGAAAAAATGTCACGTTTGACTCTTAGCACCCTGTAGAGCACAAAGCTCTGCGGTCTTATTGGCGTGGCGGCCACGCCAAAAATATGGTAAATTAGCCCTTTAACCAAAGGCCAGATTGTGAGGATATACAATGACAATGTTAGTAGGTAAACAAGCCCCAGATTTTACAGCCGCGGCAGTATTAGCTAGTGGTGAGATTGTGGATTCATGGCAGCTAAGTGAGGCAATTCAAGGCAAATATGCTTTGGTATTCTTTTATCCATTGGACTTTACATTTGTATGCCCATCTGAGTTAATTGCCTTAGATCATCGTATGCAACGCTTTAAAGAATTAGGTGTAGAAGTGGTAGCTGTGTCTATCGACTCTCAATTTACCCATAATGCATGGCGTGAGACGCCAGTTGATAAAGGCGGTATTGGCAAAGTGAACTACACTTTGGTTGCAGATGTAAAGCACGAGATATGCCAAGCATATGGAGTTGAGCATGCAGATGCTGGTGTTGCTTTGCGAGGCGCATTCATTATTGATAAAGAAGGCGCAGTACGTTCACAAATCGTTAACGATCTACCACTTGGACGTAGCATAGAGGAAATCTTACGAATTTTTGATGCTCTACAGTTCCATGAGCAGCATGGTGAAGTATGTCCTGCTGGCTGGCAGAAGGGCGATACAGGTATGGTTGCTGATCCTAGCGGAGTGGCAAAATATTTGGAGGCTAACGCCGAAGCTCTATAAGTTATGGCAGGAACAGCGACTGTAGAACAAAGAGAGATAGCGCGCCGTAGAACGTTCGCTATCATCTCGCATCCTGATGCTGGGAAAACTACCCTCACCGAGAAGCTTTTACTTTTTGGGGGTGCTATTCAGTTGGCAGGAGCCGTCAAAGGACGTAAAGCTGATAGGCATGCTACTTCGGATTGGATGGAGTTAGAGAAAGAACGCGGAATATCAGTTTCTACCTCAGTAATGCAGTTTATCTATGAAGATTGCATTATTAATCTATTAGATACACCAGGACACGAAGATTTCTCTGAAGATACTTATCGTACGTTAACAGCAGTAGATGCAGCCCTTATGGTGATAGATGCTGCCAAAGGGGTAGAGCCGCGTACCATCAAATTGATGCAAGTATGCCGTTTGCGCAATACACCAATTATCACCTTTATCAATAAGCTGGATAGGGATGGACGCGATCCAATTGAATTATTAGATGAAATAGAAAAAATTCTAAACATAGAATGTGCGCCTATTACTTGGCCGATTGGATCGGGTAAACTGTTTAAAGGGGTGTATAACCTGCAAACTGATACATATCACTTACGTACACCTGAACAAGAACTAGACCAAGACACAATTGATGAACTTCAATTAGAGTTAGAACTAGTGCGCGGAGCTAGTCACTCATTTGATCAGCAAAAATATTTGGCTGGGGAGTTGACCCCAGTATTTTTTGGCTCTGCAATTAATAACTTTGGGGTACAAGATTTACTAGATGCATTAGATAGAATGGCTCCAGCTCCACAACCACGTGATACTGAAGAGCGCTTGGTAAAACCTGATGAGGATAAATTTTCCGGTTTTGTCTTCAAAATTCAGGCAAATATGGACCCGCAACATCGCGATAGAATTGCTTTTATGCGTATTTGCTCTGGTAAATACAAGAAGGGCATGAAGATGCGTCATTTACGCATTGGGCGTGATGTTCAAATTGCTAATGCATTAACTTTTATGGCAGGAGATAGAGACCACGTTCTAGAGGCATATCCTGGCGATATAATTGGGTTGCATAATCATGGCACTATTCAGATAGGTGATACCTTTACGCAAGGAGAGAGCCTTAAGTTTACAGGGATCCCTCATTTTGCTCCTGAGCTATTTCGTGCAGTGCGCGCGAAAGACCCACTAAAAGCTAAGGCACTACATAAAGGATTGCTACAGTTGTCTGAAGAAGGGGCAACCCAGGTATTTAGACCTTTAAATGATAATAGAATTATTCTTGGTGCAGTAGGTATATTACAGTTTGATGTTGTAGCGCATCGCTTGCGCACTGAATATAATGTAGATTGTGTGTATGATCAAATAAACATTGCTACAGTCCGTTGGGTTGTTTGTGATGATCAGAAAAAAATTGCTGATATTAAAGCTAAACACGGTGATCAATTAGCGTTGGATAATGGAGATAATCTAACCTATCTGGCTCCCACTATGGTTAATCTTAATTTAACAAAGGAGCGCTGGCCAGAAGTGCAATTTCTTGCGACATGTGAAATCTAGGATAATTTAGTTTCTAAGGAGTAGAAAGTGAGGGATTATTATGGTCGCGTGACAGTGATTAATTATCTAAATAGCAGTGAAGCCAGTTTGTCAACTGTTTTAGTAAACCCACTGTTTTTACAAGAGATTAAAGATCCGTCTAGTCAGGGCAATATGATACCCTTAATGTATGCCTGTTTTAAAGGGACAGTTACAGCAGTAAAATCTCTTTTAGAAAAAGATGCAGATATTAAGCCAGAAGAGCCAATGTGCTTTATGGAAAATGTCATGGGGCAAACGGCACTGCACTTTGCAGCAAATGTTGGCGACCCAGAAATTATTAAAACTCTCGCGCAGCATATAGATCAAATTGTGCTACATGAAACTGATGCATCATTCGTTGATGAACAAATAAAATACCCAGCAACGGCTGGTTTAATTGTAAAAGTTGATCGAGATCAACGAAACGCCTTACATGCTTTATGTATGCCTGCATATAAACATAAGTTAAAACGTAGTGGTCAAGACTTTAAGGAATCAATTAGAGCAATTTTTTATTATTTGAGTGATTTACTACCTACTGCTCTGAATACACCGGATAGATTTGGTGTTACTCCATTAATGTATGCTAGGCACTACGGATATGATGAGGTTTTGGAGGTAGCACGAGAATTTGAAAATACTTTAGAGGTTGATTCTGCAGAATACTATGCTGTGGATGACGAAGATGATGAGCAAGAGGAAGAAAAGTTAGTATCTCTGGCAGAAACGCATCCTGCTGCTTTGCAAGTCGGTTATTATGGTGATACAGAGCTCCAACGTGTTGTGAGAGATGGTTCTGTAGATGATGTAAAAAATGTGTTAAATGGTGTTGCTGACCCGTCAGCAGCTAATGCTTTAGATGGCTTTAGAAATGCATTACATTTGGCGTTACACCGTACTTCTTACTCCGCTGAAATAGTCGAACTATTATTGATGCATATAAGAACTCCTACCACAACCTGTAGCCAGGGTGGCACACTAATACATTATGCGGCTTTTGAAGCAAATCTACCTGGAATACAAGCTTTATGTACGCCAAAGAGTGTTGAATCGAATTCTAAAATGAGCGAGAGTATAGCTACTTATAATGCAAAAGTACAAGAGCTACTAGTACAGGTAAATGTACGAGATAGAAACGGGCGAACTGCTTTGCATGCTGCAGTAATGGCTGGGGATAAAACCGACATTTATGCGGGACAACCAGGTCCGCGTATCCAAGTGATAGAGTATTTAGTTAAAACCTTAGGAATAAACGTTGAGATTGTTGATAATGACGGTAAAACTGCACTGGACTATGCAGAGAATAGAGGATACACAGTAATTGCAGGCGTGCTAGCAAATTATACGCCTAGCAAAGAGGTTGATTCTGATACTTATTGTAATAAATTCATGAATTGGGTGTACAATAGCGGTGGCAATATGGATACTACAACCAGACGAGAAAGTAGTAATTATGGTGGTGCCCCAGAAGTGCCTGAAATTTTTCCACGTGTTGAGCTAGAGTAGTTTTAATTAAGACCAAAAAAGTTTTTAAACTGTTTTGTGCATTTATCTACTAGAGAAGGTTCATTCCCTGCATCTGATGTAGGTGTTATACCTGGCGCGTTTGCGCTAAAAGTAAGTGCTTGAGCTTTGCGTAGTGGAGCTGCTTCCTCTCGATTAAAGTTGCAGTGCATTGCTGTTTCTTCAATTTGTTGGTTGGTTTTTTCTAAGGACTGTTTAATTTCATCATTCTTAAGTCTAAATGTAGCTTTTTGACATAACTTAGTGCCCAGCATAATAATGGCAAGTGTGGCAACCAAAGGGATCCCTATTTGAGGATTCGCAATAGTTGCAATCATTAAGCCAACACCTGCAAGCATTACTACAGTACCAGCTAGGGCAATTAATTGCTCTTCAGGATTCATCTCGTTACGAAATTTTATAACCTCTAATCCCGCGCTAAGTGCCTGATAACCTAAAGCTGCTACGGCAAGCCAAACTGTTTTGCTAGTAGGCAGTTTCCCACTCTCAACCTCCTCCTGAATTACCGGCAGTAGTGGGACGATATATTCTTGATAGGCACCTGTGGCTTGTTCATAAATATTTTGGTATTGCTCAGGCACGTAGTTGTCAGGGCTAAAGTTTATTACTTTTTGTTGCAGCTGTGCGGTTAGGGTTGCCAACGAAGCTAAAAACTTTTTAACATTATCCATTTCTTCATTGTGTGCAGCTTCTTTAGCCTTAGCAAGTAAGTCGTGAGCAGCTGACAAAGCAGCTGCTACCTCTTCCTTTTGAACCCTTGTTGCTTTTTCACAAATACCTTGCACTGAGGCTTGCATGTTATTTAACAATTGTGCATCAAAATTTCTCATGTTTTTTATTCTAGCCGCTAGTTTATTAACTCACAACTGCTTACCTAAGCTTTATAACCTTACTTTACTTGGGCAAGCAGGTAATCAGCTAGCATTGGTATAGGATTGCCTGTCGCGCCCTTAGCTTTGCCGGTAAACCGACATGCAGTACCTGCTATATCTAAATGTGCCCAATTAAATTTCTTAGTAAACTTAGATAAGAAACAGGCTGCAGTAATTGTGCCTGCATCAGGGCCACCAATGTTACTAAAATCTGCAAAGTTACTATCTAATTGCGAAGTATATTCATCTGATAATGGTAGTTGCCAACACTTGTCGCCGCTTATAATACCGGCTTTGAGTAATTCATTTGCTAATTTCTGGTGATTAGATAGTAGGCCTGAATGGTGATAGCCCAAAGCAACTACACACGCCCCTGTCAGAGTAGCCATATCTATTACAACTTTTGGTTTATAGCGCTCGCAATAGGTTAAAGCATCAGCTAAAACTAGGCGACCTTCAGCATCAGTATTTAAAATCTCTACAGTTTGCCCTGACATGGTAGTAACAATATCATCTGGTCTGCTCGCTTGGCCACCAGGCATATTTTCTGCCGCAGCAAGTACCCCAATTATATTAAGTGACAGATTTACCATAGCCGCAAACCTTATGAGCCCCAATACTGTCGCAGCTCCACACATATCGTATTTCATGCCAATCATTCTATCGGCTGGTTTCAAACTGTTACCCCCAGTATCGAAAGTAATGCCTTTACCTACAAAGACGTATGGTGCTTGGCTCTTGGTAGTACCGCGATATTCTAGGGTAACTAATTTTGGTGGGTTAACACTGCCCTGGGCAACAGCCAAAAAAGCACCCATTTTTAAGGCTTTAAGATCTTTTTGTTCTAAGACTGCACAACTTACCTTTTTAAATTCTTTGGCTAAACTCTGCCCAGCCTTAGCAAGATATGCCGGTGTGCATACATTTGCCGGTGTATTTGCTAGGTCTTTGGTAGTTTTCATTGCGGCCGCAATACTTACACCTATTTCTACAGCAGCAGATCCTTTATCTACTTCACGTTTATTTGCCGCAAACCAAGTCATAGTTTTTACAGACTTTAAGCGTCCCGCTTTTGTACTTTTAAATTCAACAAAGCAATAGCAGGCGTCAGCAGCAATTTTTGTAGCCTGCTTAATTTTCCAGCTAATGTCACGGTCTTTTATATGTAGCATGGTCAGGAAACAACATACGTCACTAGGCTTCATACCTTGTAGGGCATTCATCATATGTTTAATAACTTCACGAAAAGTTTTTTCGTTAAACTCACTTTTTTTACCACAGCCGATTAAAAGGACTCGGTCAATTCCTTTGCATGGGTTGGGGATGCAGGTACTGGTCCCAATCTTTCCTGAAATATCACCAAGCTTTACAAGTTGCTTTATTATGCCCTTGGCGTGGTTATCAAAAACAATTGTTAATTCATCTAACTTTCCTGGCTCAAATATAGGCAGAACCAAACATGAAGTGCGTTGTTTTTCTGGCTGGCCAGTTTTTATGTTAAAATCCATTTGTTCTCCTACTGGATTGAGTTACTATGCTGGGTAAGTCAACAAGCGCTTAACAGCACTATATGTTGCCATTTGATTTTAACTAAACATAGAGCAATTGCAAAATGGTTATAGCCAGGTATATTACTAAAGAGATTGCGAGCAGTTTTATAGGGCTGGTTTTAATCATGCTCTTTATAATGCTGAGTAATAAATTTGTAGTATTTTTGGCTAAAGCTGCTGCCGGCAAGTTACCAGTAGATATGCTATTGCAGGTAATAGGGTTATATATTCCAGAGCTATTTGGTATGTTGGCGCCAATAGCATTGTTTGTGGCTATATTGTTCACCCACAGTAGATTGCATGCCGATAGTGAAATTGCCGTGTTGCTTACCTCCGGTTTCGACTGGTGGCGTTTGACTAAACCCACTTTAGTCGTAGCATTTATAGTTGCGCTGTTGGTGGCATTGATAAATCTTGGTTTTGCACCTCTTATCACGGCAAAACGGGATCAACTGATAAGCGAAGGTCAAACTGTAGGAATTTTGTATGCGATAACTCCTGGGCAGATCCAAATGGTGGATGAAAGCTCTGACTTAGTGTTTTATGTGGAAAATGTATTAGAAGATAACAGTCTACATAATGTGTTTATAGCAGACAAATCTAATAATCTAGTTATTACTGCCAAGTCGGCTTTAGTAAAACAACTTGCAGCTAATAATGAATTCTTTCTGGTGTTAAAAGATGGTTATCGTTATGTAGGGCAACCTGGTCAAGCAGATTACTCTGTAACTAGTTTTAATGAGTATGGACGAGAGCTCAAGTTTACTTCAGGAAAGACTAATAATTCAGAATATGCGCGTCCAACTACAGAATTAATTCACGCTAATGATTTGACTGGGCAAGCAGAATTACAGTGGCGTATGGCAATGCCGGTAGCGGTTTTTATTTTGACGCTTTTAGCGATACCAATTGCCAAAGTAAATCCACGTCAAGGTAGGTTTGCTAAGTTTTTACCAGCAGCATTGATTTATATGATGTATTACAATGCTCTAACTGTAGCTAAGCGTTGGATTGTATCCGGTACCATTGGTATATATCCAGGCCTATGGTGTGTGCACGTTGTATTTTTATTATTTGCATTATTATTGTATTTGCAAGTATCAGGTAGATGGCATGAGTATTATAGATCGCTACATAGGTAAACACATTGCTGTTACTGTACTAGTAGTACTCCTAGCATTATTGGGAGTTGATGTTTTCTTTTACCTAGTTAATGAGTTACGTTATGTAGGTAAGGGCAACTACGATACATGGGCAGCATTACGTTTTATTGCATTAACTGTCCCCCGCAAAATTTATATTTTATTCCCCTGGGCAGCTTTACTGGGCGCACTATTGGCCCTAGGTAATCTAGCGCGTAGCAGTGAATTAGTTGCTATGCGCGTCGCAAGGGTATCAGTTACACGTATTGCGTGGTCAGCATTAAAAATAGGTCTAATATTGACTACTATTATGTTTTTATGCGGTGAAGTAATATCACCTGCTGCAGAGAAGCGTGCACAACGTAAAAAAATGTTAGCTTTGAGTGGTGGTAAAGCTATTCAGGCGCACTTTGGTACCTGGGTGCGTAATGGCGATGAATTTATCCATATCGGCAAGGTAAAAAAGCCACAAGAACTATATGATGTCACTAGGTACAAGTTTGATGATAATTTACAATTAAAGTCAGTGACGTATGCAGAGTCTTTGGAAAAACAAGATGATTTGTGGTATTTACATGAAGTGCAAGGTACTAACTTTTTAGATAACGGCACACAAGCGTGGGCAGCTAGTGAGCGTCAGGAGCATGCAGTGGTTGATGAGAGCATATTACAAGCATCAACTGTCAAGCACTTAGAGCGTTTAACTATTAGAAATCTATATCAAGTTATTCAAAAACGTGTTTCTCAAGAACTAAATGCTCTAGAATATCAACGTGCATTTTGGACTAAAATAATGCAACCTTTTGCAGCACTAGTGATGTTCTTTTTAGCTGTACCATTTGTATTTGGCCCGCTGCGCTCTGCCTCATTTGGCTTAAAAGTATTGGTAGGGATTTTTGTGGGTTTTAGTTTTCATACCTTAAATGCTGTATTTGGCCCATTAACAGCGGTAGTTGGTATCTCGCCATTTATGGCATCACTACTGCCCATTCTAATATTTTTTACGCTTGGTATGGGATTAATTATACGGGTACGCTAGGGTTATACTTTTTTGTCCAGTAGGTTCCTAATGAATTTAAGCGTCTCAGCCAATGCCAAATGATCACACCTTGTGGCAAACATGCTTTTGTTACCTCTGACATCGAATTTGCTAACATGGGGTTTACTATCTGAAGATTGAAGACTAATAGTAATTTCTGCCTCGTATATTTGTTCATCAGCGCTTAAATTAGGAATACCGGACAGCTCTAGGGTAATGTTGCCATTAGTTGTGTCTAGTACTGCACCGAGGCGAGAACGTAGGTGTAAATATGGCGAATGCTCATTAACGTTGATGCAGAGTTCAGACTGTAAGCACAACTCACAGACAATTTTACCAATGTCATTGGTAACATCACTAAAGAAGTTATCCTTAAAGGCACTAATGAGAGCACGCTTTATAGGCTCTTGGAACATTAAGTTTTCTTCAGTAGTGGGCAAGTTAGAGATTATATGTACACTAATAATTCCTAAGTTAGGGTATATCCCAAATTCTACGTCTGGATATTTATCCTTTAAATCTCTTAATATTGGATCAACGTCAGCTTCACTAAGTTGCATAAAAAAACATTCTTGGCGGAGTTCACGATTAATGTGATGAAACTTATTCATTAGCATAGGGATAATATCTCTATGGATAAAGTGTTTAAGCTCCGCTGGTACTCCAGGTAAAAATATAATTAACTTACCCTGCTCTTCAAAAATTAATGCACTCGATGATCCAAGTTGATTGAGTATATATTTGGCTTTGGTTGGGATCACTGCTTGATTATCAATGGTGCTGGATTGCTTTTTGTGATTTTTGTGCAGGAAGTCAGCAATTTCTGGCTCATAATGTAGTTCGCAGTCAAAGACCTCCGCAATATATTGCCTAGTTAGGTCATCGCACGTAGGGCCAAGTCCGCCGGTGCAGATTATCAAGTCATTTTCGCGCATGCTGGCATGTAAGCCATTAACTATAGAATCACGGTTATCACCCAGAGTACGTTGGCTTGTAACTGGAATGCCTATGCCTAAAAGAGCTTGGCCAATAAGAGCTGCATTTGTGTTAACGGTAAAACCATTTAAAACCTCGTTGCCAATCGCAATTACTTCTACATGTATACTCACGTGTGCTCCAATTTATGCGCTAATATTAAGTATAAGGTTAATCAGTCTCCATAGGTACCTTCAGTGGTAGTTTTTTGGACTTATTTTAATTATTAGTTAGGGGTTATGTCATGCGCTTAAGGACTAAGCGACTTACAGTAAATTTACTTATGTATACGTTAATTGCTGCTATCACGGGCGCTATTGTGTATTTGCGTATGGATGCTTGTATGCAAAGTGAACTAACCCAACAAGAAAGAGTTAGTAATAATGAGATAGAAAATTATAGAGGTCATATCAATGAATTATCACATTATATAGCCTCGTTAAAATCACGCGTGAAACATCTAGCAAGCGACAATAAGCGTTTAAGTGAAAAGGGCTCTCAGTTGATAGCTAGTCTAGAGGGGCAGAATGCACACAAAGATGCGCAAAGGCTATTGTTTGCTAATCAACAAGAAGAGCTAACTAAATTAGACACCAGCATAATGGATAAATATGTATCTTATATTGCTAAACAAGAAATAAGTAATGAATTAAAAATTGCATGTAAGAAGGGCAGTAGTAAAAGTAAAAAGTGTGAAGAGTATCAAGACTCGGTGGAGCTACTTGATAGTATTGCTTCACAAATAAAATATCTACGTGCAAAGCGAGATGTGTCATTAGCAGAATTAGAGCGTAGTGCAGCAGGACTATAAGTTCTTAAACGCCTCTATCGCCGTAGCGCGTGAAGTCTTTAGATCCACTATGATATTTGCTGGATCTGGGTTATGCAGCTTTTGTGCAGCAATATTTTTTAGTTCTGAACAATACTTCTTTATGAAAACTCCTTTAGGATCAAACTTCTCGCTCTGACTTAAGGGATTAAAGATCCTAAAGTATGGTGCTGCATCAGTGCCGGTAGACGCAGACCATTGCCAACCGCCATTATTAGATGCGAAGTCTATGTCAACTAAATGTTCGGCAAAAAATTCCTCTCCATAGCGCCAGTCTATAAAAAGATTTTTACTTAAAAACATTGCTACTATCATACGTAGTCGGTTGTGCATCCAGCCAGTGGTTGTTAATTGTCGCATTGCTGCATCTATAATAGGGATCCCGGTTTCACCCGCCTGCCAACGTTTTAAATTATCTCCAGGGGGATTCCACTTTAATTTGTCATACTTACGATTAAAGTTGTAGCCACGACACACGTCTGGAAAATGCCATACTATGTGACGGTAAAAATCACGCCAGAGTAGTTCGTCCATCCATGTAAGCCCAGTATTTGGTGCAATTTTCTGTGCTGTAAGATAACACTCACGTACTGATATTGCTCCCACTGCTAGATAGGCAGATAGTCTACTAGTGCCGTCAATGGCAGGAAAATCCCGTTGTTGTTTGTATAAGCTTAAACGCTCTTCACAAAAATCTGCTAGCATTTTTTGTGGGTCACCATTGTGTGGGTTGGTAAGTTTAAACTTTTGTGGTGCTAAAATTTTATAACAAGCTTTCTTAAATGGAGTAAATACCGTATACGGTTTATTTTGCAGATTATATACACTGCCAGGAGGAACTAGACATTGATCATCAAACGCATGTAATTCTAGTTTGTTTTTACTTAGAAAATCTGTAGTTGCTTCGTCGCGTCGTACCTCATTTAGCTCATACTCTCTATTGTAATAAACTGCAGTGTCCTTTTGAGTTTGACAGAATTCCAGTAGCAACTTTGGTACTTGTTTAAATGTCGTGCATTCAAGAATCTTGAGAGGGACTTTTATAGTGCTTAGTTGTTTTTCTAACGAAAAGAGGCATTGCTCGATGAAATCAATTTTATTCTTACCCCAGCCATGCTGTTGCCATTGTTTAGGGCAGCGTATGTAGATAGCTTGTACCTTACCACCTTCTTTTAAGGCGGCAGTCAGTGCTGGGTTATCGGTAATTCGTAAGTCGTTTCTAAACCATACAATGTTTATCATACACTATACTATACAGGCTATGCTAAATAATATCGACAATGAATTAGTAGTAGGTCTTGTAGGCGGCTTAGGAGTAGATTTTGACGCTGTGGCAAAAAAATTAGTCACGCTTTTACAGCGGGCTGGCTATCATGGTGTAGAAATACGCATTGCTGATAACTTTGTGCAGCGCAATAATCCTAGTAAATTTGCTGATTGCTACTGGAAGATGCAATATGCTACTAAGCATAGACAAAATCATGGCAAAGATTATTGGGCAGTGCAGGCGGTTAACACCATCTTCAATTTACGTCCAAAATTAGCAAATAAACATAAAAAAATTGCTTATATTATTCGCTCCTTAAAGACGCGCCATGAGTTGGAAAAACTCAATGATATCTATGGTAAAAATTTCTTGGCGATATCAATTTTCTGTGAAGATGATGTCGCGGAAAAGAATTTACGCAATAAACTTGCCCTTGGGCGTATAAATATAAACAAAGCCAAAGAGCAGATGCAAGATATAAATCGAGAGCTTTGTTTAGGTGCAGATAAGCTACCTGATCATGAAAACTTAGCAAAATTTTTACTACAAAAAGATCAAACTGAAACACATCCAGAGTTACAAGAATTTGGACAAAACTTATTCTCATGTTACTCACGGGCAAATTTCTTCTTGTATCAGAATAAAAATCTTTCCCAACAGATGCAGCGTTTTGTTAATCTATTATTCAATGATCCATTTGCTGAGCCAACTTATGAAGAATACTTTATGTTTTGTGCGCAAGCCGCAGCTTACCGCTCACTTGATTTAGACAGGCAAGTAGGGGCGGTTATTGTAAATCAGGAGCATGAGATGGTGGCCTCTGGTTTCAACGATGTTAGTAAAGTAGGAGGTGGGCATTTTTTCCATCATGATCATCCAATGCAGACTAAGCCTGATTCAATTGAAGATCAAAGAGATTTTTTGCAAGAATATGACTTTAATCACAAGTATTTAGACAAGATAACTGCAAACCTTGCTAGTAAATTACAGCTAAATGCCAAAGATCAGTTAATTATGCGTGAGCAAATTCGTGAGATTACTGAGTTTAAACGCTCTACCCATGCAGAAATGTCTGCTTTGCTAGACGCCTCTAGGCGTGGTGTTGCGGTACGAGATTGTACAATGTATGTTAACACTTATCCTTGTCATAATTGTACCAAACATATTATGGCTGCAGGTATTAAGCGCATCGTCTTTTTGCACCCATATACTAAAAGTAAGGCACGAGAAATGTATGCTTCTATGATAGAGCACGGTTTACTTGTGCCTGAGCAGCTAAAAGACTATCGGTTAGTGTTTGAGCCATTTTTGGGAGTGTCTCCAAATAGATTTGCATTTACCTTTGCTAATGATAAAGATACGCGCTTAGAGAGAGATATTGATGGGCGTGAAAATGGCAAGCCTGTCAAATGGGAGCTTAGTACAGCAGCCATCCCTAGCGAACTGGTAAACCGCAAGCCGTATAGTTATATAGCAGAAGAGTGGGCAATAATTAACAACAAAGACCCTGATATGGCTACCTTTTATCAGGAATAACTGGGTGATCTAGTCCTAGAACCCATTTACCAAAAGTTGGCGCAAATATCGGAAAAATCGCCTTCATAATTGACGGAGCTTTATCAACCATAGTATACATCGCACCTTTTGCTCTGGGCATTTGACTCATGCGCTCTACTTGATCAACTACCTTCTTAACTACAGGCTGTCTAAAACGAGTGTATTTTGCTAGTCGTCCATTGGCGTATAAAGTTGCAAATACAAAGGCATCTTCAATGCCTAAGTTCATGCCGCGCCCGCCAACTGGTGAATGTAAATGGGCAGCGTCTCCTCCAAAATATACTGGGCCGGAAGCAAATCGATCTATAACTCTGTGACTTACCTTAAATGTTGTATCCCATAAAGTATTGATAACTTTACATTCTTGAGGCAAATACTCGAGTAGATTTGGTACACTACCACCTAGACGCCAGATGTTATTACCCATTGGGAGCATGATAATAGCTCCCTTTTTAGTTGCTAACATTTGGCCTTGGTCTTGGGGCAAGGCGCATTTTAACTCTAAATCGTAAAAGTGCCATGGCTCGGGAAAACTTGTTCCAGGAAAATTTATGTTTAATTTGCTCCGCACGGTGCTGTGTGCACCATCAGCTGCAAACAAACAACTATAATCCTCTAAATGGATGTTTCCATCTGGCCCTAAAATACTGACTTTAGCTTTGTTGTTGCTAATAATATTAATGTCTGTTAGTTCAGTGCTGCGCTCTATATTAATCCCTTTTTGTGCTAATGTAGCAGTTAACACTTCTTCTGTTTTAAATTGCGGATTGATTAACATAAATTTGTATGGGCTATCTACTTTAGATAAATCTAAATGCATAATGCGCTTACCGTCACGCCAGGTATTCATGCCATACATTTTTATGCCATCTTGCAACAATATATCAGTAACACCAGTTGGTTTTAGGAGTGATAAGGTTCTAGCATTTACGCCAAGGGCTTTGGAAAACCCAGAATGTTTGGGTAGCTTATCTATAATACGTACCGGTACGCCTAATTCTGTAAGAAACAATGCTGCAGCAAGCCCAGTTGGTCCAGCGCCACAAATTAGCACCTCTGCTTTTTGCATAGATTAGGCTCCTATAATTTGTTGAATATATGGAAGAAGGTCGGTTGCAATGATCCCACGTTGGCCATGTTTGCTTGCTTGATCGCCAGCCAAAGAATGTACGATAACTCCTAATTTTGCTGCTAGCACTAAGTTGTTTTGTTGTGCTGCTAAACCTCCAATAACTCCACTTAGTAAATCTCCCATGCCGCCACTAGCCATACCTGGATTACCAGCTGGGCAGATGCTAATAGTTGTATCTGGGCTGTTTACTAAAGTGTTTGCACCCTTAAGAACTACAGTACATTTATACTTTTCTACTAAGGCTGTCACTGCTTGTTGACGAGCATCTGTTGCGATATTCGTTTTTTGCTGGAGAAGAGTTTTTGCTTCTCCAGGATGTGGAGTTAAAATTTTATCGCCTACATGTTGTGTATCTTTCGCCAGAAAATATAATCCATCAGCATCGATAATTTGAGGTGGCTTTAGCTTACTGCAAGTGGCATAAACTTGCTGTGACCATTCGCTTCTACCTAGGCCTGGACCTAAGACAATTATGTCAGGTTGGTGCTTTAGCTTGGCAAGTGCATTTGGATCATCAATAGGGCAATGCATAATCTCTGGATGAAATGCGTTAAGCCCCAAGAGGTGCTCTTTATGTGTAGCAACAGTTACCAATCCTGCGCCAACGCGTAGGGCGCCTAAGGCAGCAAGAATCGGTGCGCCTGGGTAGCCATAGTCACCACCAACTACTAACATATGGCCGTATGTTCCCTTATGAGAATCAGGCTCTCTCGATGGAAATTCAGCTAGTAGACTTTGAAGTTGTAGTTTTTCAAGTTGCATCTCGAAAGTATAATACAATTATACTAGACACTAATTAGTAAGCATCTGATTTTGTTAGTTATATAGTAATGTTGGGGTAATTTTATGGATTATAAATCTCTGTATCAAGCGTCAATTGCCGATCCATATAATTTTTGGGCGGAGCAGGCTAGTGAATTTATATCCTGGGAGCAGACCTGGGATAGAGTATATGACTATGATTTTACTAAGGGTGAAATACATTGGTATACCAAAGCTAAACTAAATGTTTGTAATAATTGTGTTGATAGACATGCGGCAGTAGAGCCAGAGCGACAAGCGTTGTTATGGCAAGGGAATGAGCCAACCGATAGTAAACAATATACCTATCAAGAACTATTAGATAATGTTTGTAAAACTGCCAATGTACTTAAAGAATTAGGGGTAAAAAAGGGTGATAGGGTATGTTTATACATGCCGATGATCCCCGAAACTATTTTTACTATGTTAGCGTGTGCGCGCATAGGGGCTGTGCACTCAGTAGTTTTTGCTGGATTTTCGCCAGAAGCATTGCGTGCGAGGATTATAGACTGCGGTAGTGAAATAGTTGTTACAGCAGATCAGGGATTACGTGGTGAGAAGATTATCCCACTTAAAGAAAACGTTGATACTGCAATTGCTGAGTTGCAGCAAGTAAAATCAGTTTTAGTAGTAAAGCGCACTGGTGCACAAGTGCCTTTTAATCACGGGCGTGATCATGATTACTCAACATTAATAGCAAAAGTAAATCCAAGTTGTGATTATGCAATTATGGATGCCGAAGACCCATTATTTATTTTGTATACCTCGGGCTCAACTGGAAAACCCAAAGGAGTAGTGCATAGCAGTGGTGGTTATATTACCTATGCTAGTTTTAGTTTTCATTACGTTTTTAATTATCAGCCACAAGAGATCTATTGGTGTACCGCAGATGCTGGTTGGATCACTGGGCATACTTATCTTGTATATGGCCCACTAGCAGTTGGCGCTACAATATTAGTGTATGAGGGTGTACCAACCTACCCAGACTCAAGTAGACTGTGGGATATTGTCGATCAATATAAGGTTAATATTTTTTATACTGCACCTACTTTAATTCGTGCCTTGATGGGGCACGGGGATCGATACTTAAAAACTACTAGTAGAGATAGTTTGCGTATTTTGGGTACAGTGGGTGAGCCTATTAATCCCGCAGCATGGGAGTGGTATTATAAACAAGTTGGTAATGAGCGTTGCCCAATTGTCGATACTTGGTGGCAGACAGAGACTGGGGGCATATTGCTTAGTCCAATTCCCAATGTGACTAAACTCAAGCCTGGCTCAGCTACTACACCTCTATTTGGGATTGAGCCGGTAATTTTAGATCAAGACGGTAAAGAAATTACTGGTGAAGGAGAGGGCTACTTAGCTTTTAAAGCATCCTGGCCTGGGCAAATGCAATCTATCTTTAATGATCATAAACGCTTTATAGAAGTCTACTTTAGTAAGTTTCCGGGGTATTATTTGTCAGGTGATGCCGCTAAGCGCGATGCAGATGGTTATTATTGGATAACTGGTAGAACAGATGATGTTTTAAATGTATCTGGACACCGAATTGGTACTGCAGAAGTAGAGAGTGCTTTAGTAAAGCATCAAGATGTGGCAGAAGCCGCTGTAGTAGGTTGCAAAGATGCAGTTACTGGAGAGGCAATATATGCATTTATTCAGTTAATGGATGATGTAGAGGCAATTCCTAATCTAAAAGATGAACTTGCAGCCTTAGTACGACAAGAAATAGGTGGTTTTGCTGTGCCAAAACATATGCAGTTTACCGCTGAGCTACCTAAGACTCGCTCTGGCAAGATTATGCGCAGAATTTTACGTAAAATTGCCAATGGTGACACGGAGTCGCTAGGAGATATTTCAACTCTGGGTAATCAGGAAGTAGTGAGTCGCTTGCTGCAACAACAGCAGGATGACTAATAGGCGTCTATAGTTATAACTAGTGCTATGTATCTTATAGGAACAAATTATGGTTTTGGTTGATCGTATATTTAGACCTAGTGGCAGTTTGCGCCGCAAGGATTTTGTATTGGGTTTTCTACTAACACTATTATTGGTATTTATATTTTACCTAATTCCTATGTTGTTTAGCTTGTTTTTATACAGCTCTTCAGAGACTTTCTATTTCTACGGTTCAGCTGCAGCAGGGCAAGGCTTTGTCAGTGAGCAAACTATGAATACAAACTTAGCTTTTCCGCATTGGAAGGCAGCACTGATATTCTTACCGGGTACGCTTATACTACTGTATTGTACTATTAACTTATTTGTGAAGCGATTACGTAATGCTGGCCTTAGCACTGGGTTAGTTTTGCTTATAATTGTGCCTTATGTGAATATCCTTATGCTTCTATTTTTGTTCTTTTACCGTGGTGGTGATAAGAAGTAGTATGTGTTACACTGCTGCGCATGCAAAAATATCTTATTACTAGCGCTCTGCCCTATATTAACGGGATCAAGCATCTCGGTAATCTGATTGGTTCTATTTTACCTGCTGATATCTATGCTCGATACTTACGTCAGCGTGGCGAAGAAGTATTGTATATATGTGGTACAGATGATCATGGAGCACCAGCGGAGATTGCAGCGCATGAGGCTAATAAGCCAGTTGCAGAATACTGTGCAGAGATGTACGCAACTCAGAAAGATATATATAATCGGTTTAATATTGCCTTTGATTATTTTGGTAAAACATCTACTCAATCAAATGTAGAGTTAACCCAAGAGATTTTTAACCATTTGGATAAAAATGGTTTTATTATTGAGCGTACTATAGAGCAATTCTATTCTGTAGCTGATCAAAGATTCTTAGCAGATAGGCATATTACTGGTACATGTCCTAAATGTGGTTATGCCAAAGCACGTGGCGATCAATGTGATGGTTGTGGTGCATTATTAGATCCAATCGAGCTACAGAAGCCATATTCTAGTCTTAATCCGCAAGACAAGTTAGAGTTACGTTCTACCAAGCATTTATTTTTAGATTTGCCGCGTTTGCAAGATAAGGTGCAGGAATGGACTACTGCGCTTGATAATCCATCTAAGGTAGTAGCGGGAATAATTCGTAAATGGCTGGAAGAAGGTTTGGAACAAAGGTGTATTACTCGAGATTTAAGTTGGGGGGTGCCAGTTCCTAAGCCAGGTTATGAGGGTAAAGTATTTTATGTGTGGTTTGATGCTCCTAATGGTTATATAAGCATTACTAAAGATTATTTGCCGGATAGTTGGCAGGAGTGGTGGCGTCCAGCAGAGCCGAGCGAAGTACACTATACCCAGTTTATGGCCAAAGATAACGTTCCTTTTCATGCAGTTATGTGGCCGGCAATACTACTTGGTACTGAGCAGAGCTGGAAAATGGTTGACTATATCAAAGGATTTAATTGGTTAAATTATGCCGGCGGTAAATTTTCTACTAGCCAAAAACGTGGAGTATTTACTGATGTGGCGTTGGATCTATTTCCAGCTGATTATTGGCGTTATTATCTATTAGCTAATGTACCTGAGTCTAGTGATGCTGACTTTAGTTTTGCTGATTTTGCTAATGTGATTAATGCTGATTTAGCCGATCGCTTAGGTAATTTTGTATCTAGAGTTTTGACTTTAGTGCATAAATATTTTGCTGGTAAGGTACCAAGTGGCAGCATAGATCCAGATTTAGCCACAAAGACTGCACAGCTATGTGAGAGTATTAACGAGTGTCACAATCAACTTCGTTATAGAGAGATGATTACTGAAATGCGCGCACTCTGGGGACTAGGTAATGAATATATAACTACTCATCAGCCCTGGAAATTAGCTAAAACTGATTTAGCGCAAGCTGGCTTTGTATTGAATAACTGTTTGCACTTGATTCGCACCTATGCAATCGTAAATTGGTCAATCATGCCTGAGACTGCTGAGACTATGTATACTTTGGTTGCCCCAACAGGTGCGCCTAATGAGGTGCAGTTGGCACAGGCGGCTGATTTTGCAGCTTTGGCTGAGGGTGGCACGGTGGCAGAGAAAGTTGCTTTATTTGCCAAAATTGATCTTGACCAAGTACAAGAATTAACCGAACGCTTCGGCGGAACCGTCTAAACTTAGAATTACCTTGTTACAGAATGTAAGCATTTATGCACAGCGTTAGACTGTAATTTAAGGTGTGTTTAAATATAGTCCAGGACGGTTGCCATGATATCTTCAATAATAGACATTTTTAAATTTGTGATTATGCTGATCATATTGACGGTAGGTTTGTATGCAGTTGGTTATTTCTTCGACTGGTTGCCTGAAGAGTATGCTCCGCATATGTTAATGCCGCAAGAGTACAAGAAGTTAAAACGAGAATTACGTAAAGACTCTATCTCTACTGACAGTAGCACAGCCAAGTTCTCCAAGCTGATGTATAACGTTATGGATACCAAAGAAAAGTACTATGACAAAGAGCGTGAGAAAGAGAAACAAAAGCAGGAGGAAGCTGCTAGAGCGAAGGAAGATGGTGTTTATGGTAATCCTATGGAAAAGACCAAAGAGCTTATGCAGCAAATGAAAGAGCGTAATAAAATTCTGGAAGAAGAGTTATAGTTGAAAAACTCACTAGCAGCGCAATAAGCGCTGCCGTGAGAGTTGTAGTATTACTTAGCGAAATCTAAGTTTATTAAGAGTCCAACCTCTGTAACTATTGCTATAGATTGCGTCTTTAAGTTCTTTTGTGACTTCGTTTTTCCAGGCATCAGTAATGGCTGGGTTGATTCTACCGCCAGGCCTTTCTGAAATTCCCTTGGCATATTCATGCTGTCTTTTAACTAATTTATCTTTAAGCGCTTTTGCTTTACTATCAGGTAACTTAGCTTTAACTACATCTTTAATGCCTTGGTCATTATATTCTTCTTTAGATGCGTCATCTGCATGAGTTGCTAGTGCTGTCAATGCTGCTTCATAATTTATCTTCTGTACTGGATTAATCTCTTTTGGTGCTTTAGTGTCAAACTTGAAATCAACAGCATTCCACCATTTTCTAGCTTTGTGTGCTCCGAAGAGTAATAAGCTTCCACCAGCGACGCCAGTTTTGCCACCATATTTGTTATCAGTTGCTTTTTGCACAAAAGTATCCAGAGCACCATAACTTGCCTGAGCAGCTTCCAAACCAAACTTTTTGACTGTTTCCAGATCAGGGCTATTTTCCCAAGCTTTTTTGCCTACAGCTCGGAATGGTCTCACGTAACTATTCCAAAGTATTGGCTTTACGAAGCCTGCGCCTTTGCCAACCGCATTAGCAATGCCATATTTGTGATTGTAAACAGTTTTACCACAATCATATAGGAAGGTGCCGCAGTACTTTGTATTTGCCCATACAGCTGATGCGACAGCTTTAACAGCGTTATCTTTTGTAGGTAATTGATCATATGCCTTCCCTAGTACAAACTTACCAGATGCTTTACCTGCAGAAATAGAGAGGTCTCCTACAGTATTAAATGGTACAGCAGTCACTTCTCCAACCGAGCTAACAGCTGAAGCGACATATGGTGCTGCATTCTTAACCGGGTTTACAACAAATCTTTCAGCACTTTCGCCACCGCGAGCGATAATAGAATCTTTTGCTTTAGTAGCGAGGCTTGCCATACCGCTAGCTATATCGCCCTTTACAGTTTTACCGGTTTCAGTTTCCATCAACGCATCTACTGCTCGCTTAGTGGTACCTAAAACACTAAATTGTAATGCTTTGCGCGCATTTTTTCTGTTAGCAAGACCGTTAGTTGCGTCATACAGTCCGTTGGCGACTGTATCATAGGCATAGTTAACCGTACCGGTTACTACTCCTGCAGCATGGCTTAATTTTTTTGATACTTCTTGTTTAATTGGGCTAATCATAGGATAAACAACATTGCTCTCAAATTTTGCTAGAGCGTTGTCTAGTTGACGTTTTGCGACTCCTAATGTCATGCCACCAGCAGCTTTAATTGGCGGTAAAAGAAGTTTGTAGTCTTTTACTGGTGCAAAAGACCGTGTGACGGCTACCCTAAAAGGTACCGACCAAACACGCAATCCTGTATAAGTAAAGCCAAAGCTAGCCTTAATGGCGCTAGCACCTGTTGAAGCCGCAGAATATATATAGCTTTTGATGCTTTCTTTTTCTTGAACTTTTTTCTTGTCTTCTTTTTTAGGCATTTACTTTACCTCCAGTTAAAATGATTTCGGTAGTCGCTTATTTGTTATTAAGCTCGCTTTTTATTTAGCTTGGCATGTAGCTTATCAGGTAATTAGGTTCGGGTCAAGAGGTTGGGGTAAATATTTAGTTAAATGGATAAAGACTGTTTGATTGTAGACTGTGGTGCAGTCACACCTAGGTTATCCGTCTGTGGTTTTGTCTATACTCAGGATTAAAAGCATAGGCTTATATGCAACTAAAGAATAACATTAAGGAGCATGTGTATGCACTCATTTGCTAAGAAATTTTTGTACGTCATTTTTGCATTATGCGCATATACTCCTTTTGTTGTGCAAGCAACTGACAATTTGCGAGTGCCTATTTTGGTATACCATGATGTACATCCTACAGCCAAAAGCAGTATGACTATCAGCACTAAGAAATTTGAAGAGCAATTGATATGGCTTAGAGATAACGGCTATACAGTAATTCCGTTGCGTGATTTAGTGGATTATCTGCAGGGTAGGCGGGCAAGTTTGCCTGCAAAATCTGTGGTGATTACTGCAGATGACGGGCGCTCATCTGTGTATGAGTATATGTGGCCTATTGTACGCAAATACAATGTGCCTGTGACTTTGTTTATATATACCAGTCCAATTTCTAATGCTAAGTGGGCGATGACGTGGGAGCAATTGCGTGAACTAAAGGATACACCTCACTTTGATATACAAGGGCATACATATTGGCATCCAAACTTTAAACAAGAGCGCAAGAAATTGTCTGCAGATGAATATAGTAAGTTATTGCATGCAAACCTAGTCAAGGCTAAAGAGGTAGTTAATAAAAAGCTGGGTACTGATATTACACTTTTGGCTTGGCCATTTGGTATCTATGATGTCGATCTAGAGGCTGCTGCAAAGCAGGCTGGCTATGAGATGGCATTTAGCATAGAGGCGCGTGATGCCAGTCGTACAGAGCGCGCGATGTCTCAGCCTCGCTATATGGTGCTTGAGGGGCAGAGTATGCGTACTTTTGCCTCTCAGGTAAGTGGAAGCTCTAAGCACAAGTAATCCTAAATATGGACCTTGCTAGGCATTTGTTATATGTCGGCTTATGTATGACTTTTTTTTAAAAATTGCTGTTATCTTCACCATCTTATAAGCTGTTCAACTAAAATTATAAAGGGTACATAAAAAAGTTAAGGCCGTGAAAGAAAAACTCAGAGATCCAATAACCTATGCTGATGGCCGGCGGCTGTTATTTGATAACGCTACTTCTGCTGTGCCATTCAATATATTGATGGCATTGATTTTGTTGTTTATTCTGCCAAACAGTAATGTACCTCTTTTGGTGGTGGTCAGTTGGTTCGTGGTCATGCTGGTCGTAAGTGCATTTAGACTTATTCACTGTGTGTATGTATTGAAGCATACAATATTTCTAGAACTAAATTTATTACACTTAAAGATATTCCAATTGCTATCGTTTATTACAGGAATTACTTGGACTTCTATATATTTCTTATCCGTACCTTTTACTTCAGCATTAGAGCCATACATTATTTTGTTGATATATGGCGGGATGTCAGCAGGTGCTTCTGCATCACTTGCTCCATATTTACCTGCATACTTTGCTTATATCCTGTCTATTTTTGTACCAGTTATAGCTTATAATGCTATACGCTGGGGATATGATAGTGAGGTCTTAGCTTTAGTTTGTTTGATGTTCCTATCAGGTATAATTCTAGTGGCGAAGAATAATAACAAACTACTTAAGAAGTTATTTTCTCTAGGTGAGGAGAATAAGATCTTAGTAGAAAAACTATCTGGCTTATCTGTGACAGATGATCTAACAGGGTTATTTAATCGACGCAAATATGATGAAAGTTTTGCCACTGAGCAAAAGCGTGCACGGCGCAATCAGCATAATTATGCTTTAGTGTATTTGGATGTAGACAACTTTAAATCTTTGAATGATACATTTGGGCATGCATTTGGGGATGAGTTCCTGAAATACTTTTCTAAATATCTCAAATACTACTTTAAGCGTGAAAATGATATGATATTTCGTATTGGGGGTGATGAGTTTGCGATTTTATTGATTAATGTCAATAAAGAGCAAGTGTTACTTATGTGTAATAAAATTAAAGAGTATTTTAAAAGTCACCCAGCATTTGAGTATGAAAAAAAACTGCCAGGACGCCAGGCGTTACTAGATAATGTAACTCTAAGTATGGGGATAGCATTTATAAAGCATGATCGTAGTATATCTATTGATGAAATTACATCTTTGGCTGATGGAGCGCTGTACAAGGCTAAAGAAGAAGGCAAAAATGCTATAGTATGCGCATAAACGGTAGTGTTCAATAAACTGTGTCAATAAATAAGTAAGTTGTCAGAGGTATAAGGTTTGCAGGGATAAAAGTTTTACTTAAAATCCCTGCAAGTCTGAG
>JAUIIV010000014.1 GCA_030431675.1 Gammaproteobacteria bacterium
ATACACACTGAGGGATCCCCACAAAAATTTGGCTAAAAGCTAGATAAATCAAGGCTTTGAGGGTGGAACTGCACGGAACCTTGTGATCTAATGTGTTTGTTCAAGAACATGTTAGAAGGAAGGCTCCATGCAAGTAAGTAAATTTTTACATAAATTCGTATTCAATGCACTACCCAAAATCCACCAGACGCGGTTAAGCGCGCTTATTTGTACAGTTGCTAGCTTATTAGACCAAGGCAAGCTTACTCTAACAGCACTGGGTAGGAATATGGGCGGTGACGCTTTGGTCAAGCACAAGATAAAGCGAGTTGATAGGTTGCTTGGCAATAGTAAACTACTGGCAGATAAGTTTTACATTTACAAACAACTAGCAAATAACATATTCAACAATTTAACCGAAGCGGTGATAATCGTAGACTGGTCCGGCTGTTGTTCGCAGCAAAGATGGATATTACAGGCATCGCTTGCTATGAGCGGTCGTAGCATACCCATATATAAGGAAGTACATCCACTATCTGTGATTTCTAATACAACTGTTGAGCATAACTTTTTAATGAAGCTATCTAATATAGTTCCTAAGCATATCAATGTTATTGTTGTTACAGATGCTGGGTTTAAAACCCCATGGTTTAAAATGGTTAGGAGCTTGGGCTGGCATTTTGTTGGTCGTTTACGTAGTAAGATGCAGTTTAGCTTTGATGGGGATATATGGCATAAAACCACTGGTTTTAACCGTAAAATACCTAACACCCCAGTGCTGTTGGGCAAAGCTATACTTGGCAAAACGTTTAGGGTTATGCAAGCTAGTATTTATGCCTTTCAAGGCAAACATAAGGGTAGAATAAAAAAGAGAAGAAAATACTTCAATGACAGCCATCCTGATAAGAATATTAAATATGGCAGAATGCACAGGTAGCCGTGGCTTTTAGCAACGTCTCTACCGGCAGATATTAAACTTGCTAGGCGTGTAATCAATATTTATCACGCTAGAATGCAGATTGAGCAAAACTTTAGAGATGTTAAAAACCAACGTTGGGGTTTTGGCCTAAGAGATAGTAAAACTGAAAATATAAAACGACTCGAGATATTATTACTAATTGCATTTATAGCCACTATGATTTTATGGCTAATCGCCATAGCTGCAGAAGCAAAACAGTTACACTATGGCTTTCAAGACAATACTAAGCGTAACAGTAGAACACTTTCACTATTTAGTCTGGGGTGGCAAATATTAAAGCATGGGACTGCAGGGCGAGGCAGTATATCTCTCAGCCTAGCCTATGACCAGCTGGCGTACTGCCATAAGGAAATGATTGGATGAAATTCGTGGGGATCCCTCAGTGTATATACTCTTTACTAGGCTCGTGAGTAACTAATGAGGTGCTTCGCTTGGTGGAGTGTAGTCACTACTGATACTAGAAGTTGTACATACATCTGGATTCTGCTTTGCAAGTGCAGGATCTGATACTATACACTGCACTCCTAAACCTTTTGGCAGGTTAAAATATTTACTCATAGCGGCATCATTGCCTTCTACTGACCATAATTTTTGTGTCGCACCAATTGATACGCCTAAGCCTGCTACAAAATCACTGGTATCATTTCCTATGCCAATAATAATTTCACTAACACCTTCATTGGTAAACGAATGACGTAAAATTTGATTAGTGCCCGCTGCACACATTAAGCCTGCAAATCTCTCTTCTAGCAGACTCATTTTTCCCGAATCTATTGTCTCGCTCTCTATAAATTCTGCAATCTTTGCATCTAATTGATGTAAATCTACTATTTCTACATTATGCTTACCATCCTGATTATATTCTTGCTGCATCGCTTGTGCTTGCGCTAGAGCTTTTTGGTCTGTTTTATCAATAAGAATGCGTATTTCTTGTTTTTCTACTCTTGTTATCTCTGCGATTGGAACCTGCATATGTGTAAATAATCCAGATAATGCTTTTACTATATCATGACGTTTTTTTAGCAGTGCAAGCATTTCTTGGCGCTGCTCAGGAGTAAAATTGCTATTTGCAGATATTGCCTGCTCCATAACAGCTGGAGATATTAGAGAAGGGTCCGCACCTATAAGATCATGCATTGTAATAGCAATATTAAGTAAGTCTTGCTTTTCTATACTACTCTGCGCTGGATCACTAGCAAGGGTTTGCTTATCAACAAATTCACACATGCGTGCTAGCTTTTCCTTATCTTCTACTAACAGCATGTAATATATCGCTTCTATAGGTAGGCTCTGTGCAGAATCTATAGTTATCTCACCAGTATTATTCGCTTTTCCACTAAAAGTTACACTACCACTGGCGTTTAACTGAGAATCATCTATGGAGATCCCCAAATCAGCACAGGCTTGCCTAAAGGTATGATTTAAGTAATAGTGTCTAATCTGTGGGATAGATGCCTTTTTATCTGAGCCCCATGGTAACCAAGCCTGCATAGATTTATTTGGCGACCACCAGTGCGTCCAGTCGACTCCAGCTGCAGCATGATCCCATGGATGTTCTAAAGTAAATTCAGTCATTCACTAAGTATAATATACCGCTATACACTATGGTCTAATACTACTCAGACAGCACACAAATGTCATTACCCGTGTTATGTCACTGGTAAAAATTCATCAGCTTGCTCATCAAAAATCTCTAGTTGTCCACTTTTAATATCAAAAAACCATAGATCAAGTTGCAATTTTCCTGCATCGATTCTTTGCTTAATCCATGGAAATTCAAGGCAATTTTCTCTAGATTGTTTTAAGCTCTGTTTGGCAACAGTATCTGTATCTTTAGATATTTTTGCTTCCTTAGCATTGGCTACCCAATTACTAATAAAGTCATCTTGGTGTAACGAGTCCTTGCCAATTAAAGCATTTATACCACCACATTGACTGTGACCAAACAAGACTAAATTCTTCACTTCTAAATAACAAACACCAAACTCAAGTGCAGCACAAGTACCATGATGGCTTTCATCAAGTGCATATTTTGGCACAATATTGGCAACGTTACGCACAACAAATAGATCACCTGGATCACATTGTAAAATTAACGCCGGGTCAACTCTTGAATCAGAGCAGGCTACAATCATAATTTCTGGATGCTGACCTTCAACACCTAGCTTTTCCATCAAGGAGTGATCTGCTGCAGCATATTTTTTACGAAACTTTTTATAACCTTCTTTTATATTTTGCGTTAGATCTTTCATATATCCCCTATTCATGCACAACCAATAGCAATTAGTAGCAATAACTAAGTATACCTCAAATCCTCTCAAGACAAAAAACTCTTGTTTTATTTAGTTGCATAGATTCTATGATTTTCATATGCTCTAGCTACTTACTATAATTAGATAATGAATTCTTCAATATCCAAATACATATTTTTCTGTACATTCTTAGGCTGTACAAGTAATGCAGTTGCATTAATGGATAATTGCATTGATATCACGCTAGATGGATTTTTAAACCAAGCCTACTTCTCAGTAGATGATGGTGTACAGAATACTTGGTTTGTTGGTAACAACGATAATGACGATACGACACTTAAGCTGGTTGGAACTATTCCAGTAAATAAAGAGGTAAAACTACAAGGTGTATTGTTAGGCGCCATCAAAAATCACTCGTCTGATACATACAATCAAATAGATCAGGACACTACCAACTTATTACATTTTCGGGCTTATGAACTTAAGTGGCTAATGCAACGATACGGCACAGTTTATTTTGGCTATGGCGAAAGCGCTAGTGATAACTCTGCAGAAGTAGATTTTACCCCAGTGTATTTTGTGCAATATTCTGAGGTTTTTGATACCGGATACTCCTTCTTCTTTCGCAACCCTAATGGTACTCTAAGTAATATAACCGTCAGTGACGATTTTGATAATTACGATGGCTTAGATAGAGTACGCCGAATACGCTATGATACTCCAATTTTTTACAATAGCTATCTGGCTTCTTCATATGTAGAAGGTGGAAAAAAGGATATTGCTTGGTTCTATGAGCGCAATTTTGGCACTTTTAGATTTGGAGCTGCAGCAGCATTTGCACGTAGCTATACCACAGTTCCAAAAGTCGCACAAAATATTCTTGATGGATCATTTTGTCTGACGCATAATAGTGGCATTAACATAACTGGCTCTGCAGGCAAAAAGTTTACTAGAGTTGTTGGAGAGTTAGACGCGCACTCTCACTACCTGAAACTAGGCTACGCACGTAAATTATGGCACTGCGGCAAAACTGCTATATCTGCAGATATAGGTAAATACTACCATGAGTCCTCCAATGATGCTAAAGGAACAGCATATGGAACAGCTATTGTACAATATATAGAACCCTGGCAGACACAATTCTATGTTGCCTGGCGCCAATTTAAACTACGTCATGGCGATATCAGGTTTCATAATATAAATGTTGTATTTACAGGCGTCAGAATAAACTTCGATGGCGGACCACATAAGAAAAGCTGACTATACTGTATGAATGACAATAAACTATTTGCTTAAAATGTCTACACTTATAGATAGCAATAAATATAAGAATACTGTTAATAATCACAAATGTGGAGAAAAACATGGCAGTTGTAGCAGGAGCGCTAGTAAGAAAGGAAATGGCTGGTAGCGCTGGAGAAGCAGTAAAAGGCTTAGAAGCTAAAGGTCTTAATCCAACCGACGTGCTAAAAAAGTTTAATAAATCTTTTCCTAAACTAAAGCCTGAAGGAAAAAGCAAAAAAGATGATACACCACATCCAGAACTTACACCCAGCCCATCCCCAGAGCAAGATCAAGAACTCAGTGGGATATTTAATAAATTATTTCGATTAACTAGCGGCTTAAGTGAGCAGGCAGTTGCTCCAGAACTTAAACAACAAACTTTAGGATTGGTAAATGATGCGTGTTCACAACTTGGACTACCCAAACCACAAGAAACTTTACAAGCAGTACAACAAGCCTTTAGCCCACACGCAAGTGCTACTAATGCGCCGACACCTACTCTAACCCCTGCAACTAATCTACAGCAAAATCTAGCGCAAGTTGCCGCTAATAATCAATTAACTCCGTCACAGACTACAAGTGTTTTACAAGGGATTAGCAAAGGAGCACCAGGCTACTTAGCTCATTTGCATCCTGATAAGTTAACAGAAAAATTTACAGCCGGGGCACAAGACTTACATACAAATGCTGCAGCATTACAAAGTCACGGCTTAAGTCACGAACTAGTCGAACCCGGACTAAACTTTATGCATCATCACGAAAAAACTAAAGGCACTAAAGCAAACCCTGCAGATGTGGCACAAACTTTAACAAATATGCCACGGGAATTAGCTCATGATCCAGCACAAGTAGGTAATGAGTTTTCCAAACACTTAGAAAACAAAAGCAAACTTGGAGAAACATTGCAAAATAACTTAATGCGTCCAGGACCACCAAGACCTGGTGGAGGAAAGTCAAAACAAGATGAGCTAGAGCAAGTCCCCGGTCTTCGCGGCACACAATTAAATCAAGCGAAAGATATAGGAATGAAATTCCTTATGAGTCCAGAAGGCAAGGGTGACCAAACAGAAAAAGGTATACGAAATGTTGCGCAAGCCCTACAGCATGCAGTCCATGATGACTCAACCGTGTTAGGAAGACTTGAGCAGGGAGCAGAGCAAGTCGGAAATCTCATAAAGGCACATGATAAGCGACAAAACGGTACCTCACAATCATTATCTGAAAAGCCAACTCCTCCAAAAAAACTACCAGCTGCTTTCTCTACTAAGGTACCTGGAAAGCCTAATCCGCTTGAAAAGCAGTAGGCCTTTTTCTTGTCGATAACATAGAATGCATTACACTTATTAAGTAATACTATTTGTTGCGACCAGTTTATCTATTTAGTAAATTCACTTAACTATACAGATTTAGCATACAAATAGAAATACGGATAATCAAGATACTTGCCAAATTAGTATCACACAAACGGATTTAAGAGTAAGCATGGATTTAAGCACATTTCTCTTAGTGGGCATATTACTAGGCGGCTTGTTATTTATTATACCGACTATTTTTATGGTGTTTATATCAAGTGTATATTGGTTTGCAGTTTTACTTTGGTCAACAAAGCTACTAAATGTATTTATTCCTATGAGCCACCCTTGGCTTACCAGTCTAGACATTAATTTTAGTTACAACTTAGACCCCCTTTCACAGCTATTTAGCTTCCTAATAAGCACTATTGGTATCTTAACTCTTATATATTCATATATATATTTTCAAAATGCACGACAAAACCGCAAAAAATTACTAGGGTTAATACAAATATTTGCTATTGCAATGCTTGGTATTGTCGTTGCAGATGACTTAGTATTTTTATACCTGTGCTGGGAAACAACCACCTTACTATCATACCTACTTATACAATTTAACACCGCATCAAAGCCCGCCAATAATGCAGCTTTGAATAGTATTGTTGTATCGGTAATAGGCGGCCTATTGATGCTGATAGGATTTATCCAATTATATTCGATTGCTGACACCTGGAGCATTAGCGAGATAATACAAATCACTCAGAATAACACAATCTCCCTATACTATCCGTTTATATTTTTACTATTAGGTGCAATCACAAAGTCTGCACAATTCCCTTTTCATTTCTGGCTGACTGGCGCAATGGAGGCACCAACTCCAGTAAGCGCATATCTACACTCTGCAACTATGGTAAATGCCGGAATTTATTTATTGGCACGCTTTCATCCTGCATTTATAGATTTAGATTATTGGTACTACTGTTTATCATTCTTTGGCATAACAACAATGTTAATCTCTAGTATTATGAGCATCTTTCAAGATGATTTAAAAGCATTGTTAGCATACACAACAATTTTTGCCTTGGGAAGCATGGTTTATCTGCTAGGAAGTAGTGAGTGGATAGCCATTGAAGCATTTACAATATTCTTGCTTTTCCATGGCATATATAAAGCAGGAGCATTTATGCTAGTCGGCACCATTGATAAAGAATATCAGACTAGAAGCATTAGCAAACTCAGGGGTATAGGAAAAGATAATAAGAATGTGTTATTAAATTCAATGATAATATTCTCTTCGATGGCAGGCTTGCCTCCAATTTTTGGTTTTACACTGAAGCAAATGATCTATGAGGCCAAAATAGCTTCAGAGTCAGTATCGTACGTTATGATCTCCTTAAGCATTTTAAGCAGCATCCTAATTGCCACAGCAAGCTTTAAACCACTATGGGCATTTATAGAGGGAAATGTGACTACTTACAGTAAAGCCAAATTGAAATTTGGATATAGCACTGTGTATGTAATTGCTGCTCTAATAATTACATTAAGTATATTAGATAACCGACTGGTGAGTTTTACATATGAATCTGTAAATACAATCCTTAGTAACAACGGTGATGTACTAGTTAATGTAATAAGCATTAACACTTTTGTTATAAGTTTTCTATCAGTATGCACAGGCATTGTATTCTACTATGCATTTAGAAAATATCTTAATACAAACCCGAAAATATTTAAGAACTTTAGTGCTCAACTAGTCTTTGAGAAGATAATATCTATCATTTTATTATGTGCACATATATGTACAAAGTGCACTCAGCAACAAAGTGTTACCACACAAATTCGAATACTATTTTTTACGCTAGTGCTATGTATGACCTCAGTCATTATAGGGTATAACTTATATAGTCTAGATATTGTAGCAGCAATAGTTCACACAAATATTGTTGAAGCAATTATTTGTATAATAACGTTTGCTGTGGCGTGCTCCCTAGTTGCAAGCCCAATATTTTTCAACAACTTAATCAGCTTAAGTATTCTTGCCTTGACGACGAGTAGTTTTTACATATACCAAGGTGCCCCAGACTTATCAATAACACAAATGTTAGCAGATATTTTGACAATTATTATATTAGTAATTGCGCTAAAAAATAATCCTTCTAGTGCCTTAGAGTCGAATAAAAGAATAAGAGTTTATGATGGCACAATAAGCGTATTAATCGGGTTGTCTATTACTTTGCTGCTATATTCAGTCTCTGGCATAGAGTTTAACCCTGAGATACAAGAATACTTTGCTAAAAATAGCCTAGAATTTGCGTATGGCAGAAATATTGTTAATGTGATACTCGTTGACTTTAGAGCTCTTGATACATTAGGTGAAATATTAGTTATTGTTGGCTCAGTGATAGGCGTATCTATGCTATACAAAAAGGTGAAGGGATGAATTCATTTATTCTTAAAACCAGCTCGCTATTCATAGCACAAATAATGATTATACTATCTATTATAATGGTAATGCGTGGTCATAACTTCCCCGGAGGCGGATTCATAGGTGCGCTAACTGCTGTTTCCTCTGTGGGTCTTCTTTCGCTAGCACATGGATTCAAGAACAACTTTGCTAAAGTTAGAATGGCTAACTATTTCATTGGCTTTGCAATGATGCTTCTACTAATAAGCATGAGTGCAGGTATCTTATGGGGACAAGCACCCTTAGCTGGTATTTGGAGCACTGTGTCAATATTAGATCGTGACATCAAGCTTGGCAGCCCCTTGCTTTTTGACTTTGCAGTATATCTTACAGTTTGCGCATGTTTCTCTTGGGTAATACTATTATTGGAATTAGACGAGAATGATTGAAATAGCCTGCGGAATATTATTTGCAATAAGCATCTACTTAATTCTTGACAGCCATATAATTCGACGTGTTTTTGGAATATCTCTTTTTAGCAACGCAGTAAACTTGTTGCTATTGATATGTGGGGGCCTAGATAAAACAAAACCCGCCTTTATTATCGATAACGAGATCACTCATTATTCAAACTCATTGTCACAGGCTCTGGTATTAACAGCCATTGTTATTGGCTTGGGATTACTAGCATTTCTATGCTCAACTATTAAATCAATAGATAAAGATGACTATGACAACATTGGTAGTTAGCTTATATATTATCATACCTATCTTTGCACTATCCCTTAATTTGATAATGGGAGAAAAGCTGCGATTTTTTGATAAACTACAAAATATAATTCTCATGCTACTATTATCGACTATACCCGTAATATGCCTATGCAATTACAACATGCCTTATACAGAGACACTAGGTGGATGGAAGGTTGGATTTGGCATAACCCTAAGCATTGATAAATCTGCATTGATATTCTTAGCAACACTATATTTTGTAAATCTGATCGTATTGCTCTACAGCATATATGATGACAGTATTAAAAATTGTTCAAGAAAATTCTTTATGGGTTACTGGCTATTGATACTAGGTATGTCTGGCGCTATTTGTACTAGAGATATATTTAATCTTTATGTGTGGTCTGAGGTAATGTTAGTCAGTGTGTTCATTTTACTTAGTTGTGGTCATCAAAAAGATTCTAGCTTACAAATAAATTATGCCACCTTTAACATTATCGGCACATTGTGTCTTTTGGTTGCAATAGCGCTAATCTATAGAGCTACCGGCAGTCTAAATTATTATGAGATTGGGGCAAGAATAAATACAGTGCCAGAAGCTATTACACTTATAGGATTTGGTTTAATGCTATTTGGTCTTGGTATAAAAGCAGGCTTATTTCCTTTATATTTTTGGTTGCCAGCATCTTATCCACATACATCTCCATCGTCTACTGCATTACTATCCAGCATAGTCACTAAAACTATTTTATTAGTAATTCTAAGAATAATATGGGTAGTATTACCAGACCAAGCCCCATTGCTAGCAAAGACAATGTTCGTAGTTGCTGCATGCACGATGGTATTTGGTGTATTTGGAGCAGTAATACAAACAAAAATGCGTGATATTCTTTCATTCCATATTATCAGTCAGATTGGCTATATAGTTTTGGCAATATTCATAGAAAGTAGGTTGGCAATTGTTGCAGCTATTTACTTTATTCTTCATAATGTTTTGGTAAAAACTAATTTATTACTAATTTCTGGGGTTGTAGAGAAGATTTATGGAACAGGTAATTTAGGTCATATTGGTGGAAGAATGCTTCGTGATAATAATGTGCTAGCTATTCTATTTCTTGCAAGCGCACTATCTTTAGCAGGATTTCCTCCACTTTCAGGGTTTTGGGCCAAGTTCTATATTCTTTGTGCTGCAATTAAGGCAAATCATACACCATTAGCACTAGTTGCTATAGCTGTGAGTATATTAACCCTATTGTCAATGCTTAAAATCTGGCGTAAAGGATGTTGCGAAGAACAAGATACATCGCGCAGTGCGGCAACATTAGCAATACCTCATACCCAATTTCTAGCAATAGTTTTATTAACTGCAGGCATGGTAAGCATTGGTTTTTTCCCTGACTCAATTATTAATATTCTTAATGACTCAGCTATTGAGTTATCAGCTAATAGAGATATTATATGATTCATATAAATAGAATTTGCATGATATTATTTTTGACTTGTATATGGTGTGGCATCTTGGTTGATTTCAGCGTAATCAATGTCATAACAGGGCTCTTACTTGGAACATACTGTAACTTACTCTTAATTAGAAAAAGTACTGGTGGTAGTATAAATCTTTACCGTCTTTTTCTACTCCTAGCATATGTAGCCTATGAACTAGTTAACTCAGGCATTCAGCTTGCATGGGATATCTTAACACCTGGCACACGCAGCCAACCTGCAATACTAGAAATCCCAACAAAATGTAGAAACAATCTTGAAAAAACAGTTCTAGCTAATATTATTTCTCTTACGCCTGGCACAATTACTATTGATATCAACAATACAAACAACACATTAATTGTACATGCTATGTTCGCGCGTGATACCAAGAAGGTTGTTGAATTTATTCAACAAAAATTAGAAACAAAAGTTATAAGGATGTTTACATATGATTGATGCAGCTAGTATTATATTACAGATATCATTAATCATATTAATTCTTTCTATTGTTATTATACTTTTTTCACTAGCGCGCTTTAAAAGCATTTATATTAAAATGGTAGCAATGGAAGTCCTCTCAAACACATTTATCTCTGGCATTGCTTTTTGGTCTCTTATATCAGGAGAGCAAGTATTTATTGACATCTGCATACCTCTGTCACTAATGATATATCTAAGCACTGTTGGATACTGCCAATTTCTAAGCAAGGAGTAAAACATGGTACTATTAGGTAGTATTATCATACTAATTGGCTCAATTTTTAGTCTTGCATCAGCAGTAGGATTATTACGTCTAAAGGACGTATATCTTAAAATGCACGCAGCTGCCAAATCAAGCACACTAGCGGCGGGATTAGTGTTAATTGGAGTAGGATTACAAACTAGAAATCTCACCAGCATGTTAGAAATTGTATTACTTATTATTTTTATAGCAATTACAAACCCTATAGGCACACATTTGATTGCAAAAATTGTGCATTCACGCCAAGAACGGTGACACAAATCCATCTGGCTTTATTGCCATAAGTGAGCACTGGATTTGATTAACTACTGTTTCAGCTGTATTGCCTATGACAAAACCACTTATACCGGTTCTTGATACGGTTCCCATAATCACCATATCTATCCCATGCTTACTAACAAAATCTACAATAGAGTGTCCTGGGTCGCCTTCTATAGTTTGTATATCGACATCTTTTAAGATTGCCTTTTTTCTGTTAACTACTTTTTTTAAGTTCTCATCATGGGCAAACTTAATTTCTTGTTTCATTTGTCTTATTTCTGCCTTACTTGTACCCAACCTAGGGCTTTCTAGCAGCCCCTCCCCAGCCAAGTACCACACAGTAATAACCGTAGCTTTTGCACCATATAATTTTGCATAAGAAGTCCCTATTTCTAATAATTTATCATTCAGTTCCTCTGCAGTTACTTCTTCATCTGGATCAATAGGGATAAGTATTTTCTTGTGCGTCTCATCCTCATCTTTTACAACCCAAACTGCACACGGTGCTTTCCTAATTAAAGCCAGTGATAGAGGACCAAAGAACAGCCTTTTTAGTCCTCCTTGTTTCTCTGCATCTATCAACAACATGTCTAATTCATTAGCAGCTGCATATTGAGAAATCTCAACTACTGGCTTTCCATGCAAAAAAGTCAAAGTGTATTTGAAATCTGCTATTTCATCTAAGAATGTCTTTACCTCATCTGCTTGCTTTTGGAGTAACATCATTGGTGTTGCGCAAAGTATATGCACTACTGACCTATTATGCCTAACAAAGTTAGAGGCTTGTTTTATTGCATTAGGTACTAAATTTTCTATGTTTACAACAACGCCAACTTTTTTAAATCTATGCATTAATTTAATCTCTCAAAAAAATAAAGCTTAAAGCAATACATCTTGCATAAATAACTTAAGAAAATTCTATGTATCGCATAACTAGTTATGTTTAATAGCTTAGAACATTGGGATAATTTATCAACTTAGACAAACAATAAGATTGTAATCATTCTGACATAGAATACGAAGTATCAATAATATCTTTTAAGAGAACATTTGGTTTTAATTTAGCCAAAAACTGTGCAACTGGGATACAAAGTATATTGTTATACATTATCCTATCCGTGCCCATATATAGTAATACAGTTTTAGCAACCTCATAATCAGTAGCAAACGCTTTCAGTGCTTTTACGTCTTTAAAATTAATATTGGTAGTATTTTTAACTTCTATTGCTACTAACTCATCTTCGCTGTAAACCACAAAGTCAACCTCAACCTTTGATCTAGTCTGCCAAAAAAATATTTGCGGATTACGTTTGCTATAGTCACGCCATGCTATTAGATGCTGCAGTACCAAACCCTCTAAGCCATGGCCATCAATTTCCGTTTTGACATCCAATAATCTTTTTGGCCGTAATGCTCGATAAACTCCCGCATCAAAAAGATATATTTTATCACTGTTAATTAGTTCTCTTTTAGATTTTTTACTAAAAATTGGTATCCTATGCAACAATAATAAATCTTCTAAAATATTAATGTAATTCTCTGTAGTCTTCCTATTAACAGAACAATCTCGCGCAATATTTGATATATTAATTATTTGCCCGTGTGAAAAGCTTATGGCTTCTAGAAATCTACTAAAATCACCTATATTGCGTGTTAAACCTTCCATTTTTATTTCTTCATTCAAATAGAGACTTATATATGCTTGCAAAGCTGACTCCTTATGCTCTGCTTGATATATTAATGGTAACATCCCGAATTGTAAGGCATTCTGCAAATTGAAATCACTACCCAACTCACTTGCCATAAAGGGATGCATATAATAACTTAAAGCTCTACCAGCTAGCATGTCTCCTTGCATGCGTTTAATTTTTCGGGCACTAGAGCCAGTAAGAACAAATAATTTACCGGTTTTTTGCTCAATTAAATCGTGCACAATACTTAGAATTTTTGGAACTTTTTGCACTTCATCGATAACTATCAGCTGTTTATTAGAATTTGCAGCCACATAATCATACAACATTTCAGGTCGGGCTTCGTATTCACGCTCAGTTTGCGGGTTTAAAAAATTAATCCATAACGCATCTGTGTACAATCTGCGCATTAAAGTTGATTTGCCCGTCCCACGGGGACCAAATAGAAAATAACTAGTATTCAGCGGCGTAAAGAGTCTTGTAATTTCCTGCATGTTCATGACCGTCCAAAATAATGTAATTACATATACAACAAAATATTGGCATCTAAGTTGCCAATATTGCACCAATTATGGCATCTAAGTTGCCAATATGCAAGAAACCAAGCATAACTGCAGAAGACCGTGTGTAGCCTGATGTAATTATCAGCTTTATGTATATACACTTTTATATAAATAGATCAAATACGTGTACTATAATTAATCATATTCTAGTTGGGAGTTGTTGTATGTCAGGGGTTACTAAGGGTTTCTCACTTATAGAGCTAATGGTTGTAATTGCAATTGTAGCTGTGCTTGCAAGCGTGGCTGTACCTGCATACAAACAATATAAAGTCCGAGCTGAATTATACCAGGTCTATGAAATGATGGACTTAATCTTTGACAAAGCTATGTTGTCCTGGGCAAAGGGTGACGGTGTGGTGCAAATATCACCGTTTACTGATGGTTATGCAGACACAAATGATATGTGGGCTGTGCGTCCAGATGGCAGTGGCTGGTTCCCATCAAGGCTAGGCTACAATAATGATGATTCACCAATTAGTTACTTTATTATATGGCGTAGCACTGATAGCACTGTACAACATGTGCACTTGCATTTTTATATCAAATCTAGCTTGCTACCAACAGGCTCTGGAACAACTATAAATGCGGCTTTGGCATGCAATGATAGCTCTTGTGAATCGTATTGTGGTGCATACTGGACAAATGATTATCCAGCGGCTTATGTGCCATTAGATTACTTAGCAGCAGAATGCAACAGCACAGCCGTAGCGGCTGATTCGGCCGCGCATGCTGCTAGCTAGTACTACAGCCTCTATTCCTCTACCACTGGCAAAGTAACACCGCGTTGTCCTTGATATTTACCTTGGCGATCACGGTATGAAGTAGCACATTGCTCTGTTGCTTCAAAAAATAGCATTTGCGCGACACCTTCATTGGCATATATTTTTGCGGGCAATGGTGTAGTGTTAGAAAACTCCAAAGTTACATGTCCTTCCCACTCAGGCTCTAGTGGTGTGACATTAACAATAATACCACAGCGCGCATATGTAGATTTACCTAAACAAATAGTCAATACATTCCTTGGAATTTTAAAGTATTCTACTGTACGAGCTAGAGCAAACGAATTAGGGGGAATAATGCAAACATCAGACTCGACGTCTACAAAGCTATTTTCATCGAACTGCTTAGGGTCAACTATTGCTGTATTTATATTTGTAAAGATTTTAAATTCACGAGAACAGCGTACATCATAACCATAACTCGATACGCCATATGAAACTACGCCTTTGTTAGACTGTCCGGCAACATATGGACTTATCATATCGTGCTCTTTGGCCATACGCTCTATCCACAAATCTGATTTGATACTCATTTTTTCCCCTTACACTGTCTGAAAACTTTGTTGCTCTTGATCAACTTCTGAGAAATGCCGTGCACATAGTATTAATAAAACTAAACTTGGCACACAACTCATACAAACTATGGCATAGAACTGCGACCACACAAACTGATCCGCCAACCAGCCGGCAATTGCAGAAAAACTTACTCTAACAAATGATGCGAATGAAGATAATATAGCATAGTACATTGCTGTATTACGTACGGCACTCAAATGTGATAGATATGCAATTAATGCCACCTGACTCATGCCACAAGTGAAATTCTCCACTCCCATAGAAACAAATAAGAATGTCACATCATGTCCCAGCTTAGCCTGTAGCACGAACAAAGCACTAGCAATGCACTGTAGTACTACACAAGCAAATAAATTATGCCGCAAACTTAAGTAATGCTGCAACGCACCCCCAGCAAAACCGCCAATTATCATAGCAGTTATACCAAAGGTCTTTGCCACATAGGCTATTTCTAACTTATTGAATCCTATATCTACTAAGAACGGCATACTCATAACATTAAGCACAGTATCTGCAACCTTATAGCAAAGAATAAACGCGATTATCACTTGCCAGTCTAGCTGATGTAAAAATGACTTTAGTGGTTTTAAAATTGCGACCTTTGTAGGTACTTGCAATTGTTGAGGTTCATCACTACAAAAATTTGCGATAATTCCTATTAGCATGCAAGTAGCTATAACACTATATGCTGCACTCCAACTATTAAAATAAGCCGCTAAAAATATAGTGCCTGCACCAGAGCACAACATACCTACTCTGTAGCCAAGTACTGATGCACTTACCCCTGGACCTATTTGTTGCGGTAGAATTTCTATTCTATACGCTTCAACTGTAATATCCTGTATTGCCGAAGCACAACCTACCAAGAAGGCAAAAAAAGCAGTTAAGCCTAAATTAGTTGCTGGATTAGTATGTCCCAAAGCTATCAAGCCTACCCATAGACATATCTGCGACAACAAAATCCAGCTACGACGCAGACCTAAGGCACCATGCAATATTGGCAAGCGTACATTATCAACTAGTGCTCCCCACATAAACTTCACTGTGTAAGGAATAGACACCCATGCCATTAGACCAATTAATGTATTGCTTACGCCTAACTCTGCAAGCCAAACACTTAACGTTGAAAGTATTAATAAAAATGGGATACCGCTGGCAAAACCTAAAAAGAATATACTGTAAAGCTTAGGTTTGAGCATGCTAAGATTCTTCTATCACCATTGCATCTAGTGGGACTGCATAATCACGTGGACACTTAGCGACTCTATCAGCAACTTTGCTTGCTATATCTACATAAGCTTTTGCTACAGAGTAATCTTGCGCAAATGCCGCCAGTCCTTCATCGGCTAGTTCTCTAATATTTCTTTGCAGCGGTATTGCTCCAAGCAAATCTATATCATGTGCAGCAGCCACACGTGCACCGCCGTCAGCACCAAAAATGTGATCTTCATGCCCACATTGGCTGCAAACATATACGCTCATATTTTCAACTAAACCTAATACTGGAATATCAACTTTGTTAAACATCGCCACGGCCTTCTCTACATCGAGTAAAGCCACATCCTGCGGGGTAGTCACAACTACAGCACCAACTACCGGCACCTTTTGCGCCAAAGTTAATTGCACATCACCTGTGCCTGGCGGCAAATCAATCACTAGATAATCAAGCTCGCGCCAGTTCGTTGCAGTAAGCATCTGTTGCAGGGCGCCGCTAGCCATAGGACCACGCCATATCGCTGGCGTCTGCTTATTAACCAAAAATCCCAGTGACATGACTTGTAAATTGCATGCATCTATAGGCTCTATGGATTTATCTTCGTTAATATGTGGTCGCTGATTTTTACCTACCATATGCGGAACACTTGGCCCGTATATATCAGCATCTAATAGGCCAACTGTTGCACCTTGAGACTGTAAAGCCATAGCCAAGTTAAGGGCAACAGTAGATTTTCCAACTCCACCCTTACCCGAGCCGACTGCAATGATATTTCTAATATTTGCGAGGCCTTTTACCTCATTGCCTGGCTTAGCCCTATGAATTTTCTTAACCATAATTATTCAGTTTAATGAATCAAATGTATTCACTTGGGTTATATTGTACAGCTTTTGGGCCAGGCTTAAAACAACCTAGGTTTCCTTAGCTTCCATTGCAGCCCGTAAGGCATCTCCAAACATAGAAACTGGTTTATTACGTGCTTGCTTAGGTGGACGATTTTTACCAGTTGAATTACCTACTGCTGACCTCCCTTTATTGGAGCCCCTATCGCCAGCTCGCTTTTGCTGTCCAGCAGCAGGAGTCTCAGGATCTTTAAGACGCATAGATAAGCTTATACGCTTACGGTCTAAATCCACTTCTGTAACCTTAACCTTAATTATTTGACCCGCACGTACTACTGCACGCGGGTCGCTCACAAAGTTCTCCGACAGATGAGATATATGCACCAAACCATCCTGATGTACGCCGATATCTACAAAGGCACCAAAATTAGCTACATTGGTTACCACACCCTCTAAGATCATTCCTGGCTTGAGATCTCCGATAGAAGTAACATTTGCCTCAAATTGGGCAGTCTTAAATTCAGGTCGAGGGTCGCGTCCAGGCTTTTCTAGCTCTGACAATATATCTGTAACAGTTGGCAAGCCATAATCGCTATCTACGTACACTTTAGGATCGATAGTAGCCAGCAACTGCTTATTGCTAATCAGTTCTTTAACATCTTTGAACAAATCTTGAGTAATTTTTTCTACCAAAGGATAACTTTCTGGATGTACTGCAGAACTATCAAGTGGATTATCTCCATGCATAACGCGTAAAAATCCTGCCGCTTGTTCAAAGGCTTTAGGTCCAAGACGCGATACCTTATGTAATTGTTGTCTACCGCTAAATTGACCATTTTGATCGCGATAACTAACAATATTCTCGGCAAGCTGTTGATTTAGACCTGCAACATGGGTTAATAAAGCTGCAGAAGCAGTATTAACATCGACACCTACAGTGTTTACACAATCTTCTACTACTGCACTAAGTGTTCGTTCTAGTTGATTTTGGTTTACGTCATGCTGATATTGCCCCACACCTATAGCTTTAGGTTCTATTTTTACTAATTCTGCTAATGGGTCTTGTAAACGCCTTGCAATAGACACGGCGCCTCTGAATGACACATCCAAATCAGGGAATTCTGCGGCACCAACTTTAGAGGCGGAATATACAGAGGCACCAGCTTCAGAAATCACTATTTTACTCAAGCCCAACTCTGGCTTAGCCTTAATTAATTCAGCGACCAATTGGTCTGTTTCACGCGAAGCAGTACCATTTCCAATACTAATTAATTTTACAGAAAACTGCTTACAAACTTGCTCTAATAATTGTAAGGCTGGGTCCCATTGTCCCTTAGGCTGATGCGGAAAAATTGTACCATGGTACAAAAGCTTACCCGTTGCATCGACTACTGCCATCTTAACCCCAGTTCTAAAACCAGGATCAAGTCCCATTGCCACGTGCATGCCAGCAGGTGGCAACATTAATAAATCACGTAAATTAGCCGCAAAAACTTGCATAGCCTGCTGTTCTGCATGCTCACGTAATCGAGTAATTAACTCTATTTCTAATTGTGTTTTAAGCTTTACTTTCCAGGTCCAATGTACAACTTCTAATAACCACTGGTTCTCTATAGCAAAATATTGAGCAATATCTGTCTCAAATGGGTAATCTGCCTCTATGTTAATCTGTAGTACTTCAGTATTTCTACCGCGCAATACCGCCAAAGCACGATGCGACGGAATTACACTTATTTTCTCTGAATATTCAAAGTAATCACTAAATTTCTTTCCCTTCTCTTCTTGATCTTTCTTTACTTTGCTAGTAAGGACTCCGTGTTGCCAATATTTATCACGCAGACCACCAATTAAATTAGCGTCTTCTGCCCAGCGTTCCATAATTATGTATTTTGCACCTTCTAAAGCTTCCTTATCACCTAATTGAGTAGGGTCAAGTTTTTGGTCAGCTAGAATTTTTTCGGCTAAGGGTAGATGTCCGGCCTCGATAGCAATTTGGGCCCTAGTGCGACGTTTAGGCTTATATGGCTTGTATAAATCTTCTAAACGAGCTTTATTGTCTGCAGAAATTATCGACGCCTCTAGCTCTGGGGTCATCTTATTTTGATTAGTAATTTCTTTAAGAATCACTTGACGACGTTCATTCAATTCTCGCAAATAATGCAAACGCTCTTCTAATGTACGTAACTGGGTATCATCCAAGCCTTGGGTTACCTCTTTACGATACCGAGCAATAAACGGCACCGTATCCCCTTTGTCTAACAGCTCAATAGCAGCCGATACTTGCTTGTTGCTCACATTTAATTCTTGAGCAATAATTTCTGATACCGCGGTCATCATAGTTCCTTATATTTCAACTCATTTCATTTTACCAGAATACTCACACAAATCAAAAATAGCACATTCGCTACATAGTGGTTTGCGTGCCTTACATATATATCTACCGTGTAGTATTAACCAGTGATGGGCGTCTTTTAAATATTTTTTAGGGATCACTTGTTCTAATTGCAACTCTACTGCTAATGGGGTATCTCCATGGGCAAGCCCAACTCTATTTGCCACCCTAAAGATATGCGTATCTACTGCTATAGTGTGTTCGCCAAAAGCAGTATTTAATACCACATTCGCGGTTTTACGCCCTACTCCAGGTAGAGACTCTAATTCTGCACGAGTCCTTGGCACTTGACCCGCAAAATTTTCTATTATTATTTTGCAAGCCTTGATTATATTATCAGCTTTACTATTGTATAAACCAATTGTTTTTATATACTTTTTTAAACCAACCAAACCTAAGTCTAAAATTCTCTGTGGTGTTGCTGCAACCTTAAACAAATGCTCTGTAGCTTTATTCACACTAATATCAGTTGCCTGGGCAGATAATATAACGGCTATCAATAATTCAAAATCACTACCATAGATTAACTCTGTGGTTGGGGCCGGGTTATTCTCTGCAAAGATTTTAAAAATTTTATTGATGTTGGGTTGTTGCATCTTTATGCTCAGCTCTAGACAATGCCGCAGATATGTCAGCTTTTATCTTATTACTACGCTCTTCCACATTAGCATACACAGGCAATTGATATTGTGCTTCTTGAGCCAAACGCCGCTGTCTTGCTAGGTGTCGTTGCTTAGCTTTGGCAGCGCGTTGTGGTTTATCTATGTTAGCCTTTGCAGATACCATTTCTATGCAATCAACTGGGCAAGGGTCAACACACAATTTGCAACCTATACACTCCGCTTCTAAAACATAGTGTAAATACTTATTTGTACCTACTATCGCATCTACAGGACAAGCAGGAATGCACTTACTACAACCTATACACTCTGCTTCACGAATCAATGCTAATAACATTAGAACACGCGCATTCCAGGTTGTGCGCCGGCATGTGGTTCTAGAATAAAAATTTCGCTACCACCACTACCAGCAGCCAATACCATGCCCTCAGATATGCCAAACCGCATTTTACGTGGTGCTAAATTGGCCACCATTACTGTATGCTTACCAATTAAATCTTCAGGTTGATAAGCGGCTTTAATCCCAGCAAACACCTGGCGCGTCTCGGTGCCAATGTCTAAAGTAAGTTTCAATAGTTTATCTGCCTCTGGAACTTCCTCAGCATTAGCAATCTTTGCCACACGCAAATCTACCTTAGCAAAGTCATCTATAGTAATCGTCGGGGCAAACGCCTCTACTTGGTCAGACATATAACACCTTAAATAGTATTCCAAAGCGAATATATTACCTCACTCTGAGGCACTTTGTAAGCAGATTAGTATTGGGTATAATACCCACATATATGAATACCCCAAATAAGCAGACTAGCAGAGAATTTAATCCCCCATGGACAGCTACGCCTAAGGCCAAACAACCATGGCGACAGTTCGTAGGCAACAGAGAACTAGCCATAGAAATAGGCCCAGGTGTAGGTTTACATCCGTTACAGTATGCGCAAAGTAATCCGGATAAGTTCGTAATCGGTATAGAAAAAACTACCGAGAAATACACAAAATTTGCCCGCAGAGCCAATAATCACTTAGAGATTACAAATCTGCTTGCAATACATGCTAATGCTGTAGAATGGATTAGTAAAAACATACATGAAAGTGAGGTAAGCGAGTATTATTTACTTTATCCCAATCCATATCCAAAAGCCGCACAAAAAAATAAGCGCCTAATGCATATGCCATTTATGCACCATTTAATTGATACTATGAAAACAGATGCTACCTTAACAATCGCTACAAATATGCATTTCTTTTACCTCGATGCTAAAGAGACCATAAATGAACTCCAACTGGTTAAAGACTCAACAGTCTCAACAACTAGTCGAGGGCGTACACATTTTGAGCGTAAATATCTTAAAGATGGACAGCAGTGCTATGAGCTGGTGTTTCAGAAAAAAACTCCTTTAGTACAAAAACCCAAATAGATATAAAGGGATCTCTAGTTTAGACGGATATAATATATCATCTTTTACTATATAGAACTGCTTGTCGCTATTTCCAAGTTGCCCAGTTTTCTTATTTCTACCACCTATTTCAAATACAAAATCTTTATTCTGATAATCGCCTACTTTTGAATAAAATATTTGCTCACCTGCATTTTTAATACTTTGTAAAAAAAATAGTTCTCGCATATACCCACAAGGGACATCTTTTCCTAATGCTGAGTTTATAGCTCTACATAGTGTTGTATTATTTATAAAAACCTTTTCTACCTTGTGCAATAATTTAGAGCCACCACCATAAGATTTGACCGTACTTATAAGCTTTGTTGCCTCTAAGATTGATGCATACTCAGCAACAGTCTTATCATCAATTCGTAGATTTTTAGCTAAATTATGCTGACTATAACTGCCAGGCTCAATCGATGACAAGAAATTCAAAATCTTTGCAAAAAAATGTAAGTTATTAGTTTTCAACCTATAAAACCCAGCAATATCTTCATAAATAGTTTTTTCTACAACTCTTAAAATCCTTTCATAGTAAATTTCTCGATCACTTTCTAAGAAAAAAGGGTAATATCCATAATGTAAATAATCTGTAAAATGTTTTTTAAGATTCGGAATACTTGGCAAAATATTAGCACATGAAGATGGATCTGACAGAAGAACATTTAAAGAAATACTATTAATATCTAGCCCCGAAACAAGCTTTAAATATTCTCTAAAAGATAGTCCATGCAACACGTATAACTTAGTTCTCCTAGATAGATCATAGCTACCTTTAACTAAATTCAAACTCGAACTCCCGGAAAAAACAATTTTAATGTTTTTAAAACTGTCGTAGATATTTTTTATCTCTTGATCCCAATTCTTGTACTTATGTATCTCATCAATAAAAAAAATATTAACACTCTCATACTCGTGCATATGAACAATAAACTCATAAAGAGTCGAAGAGTTAAAATAAATGTGATCTGCAGAGAAGTAAAAGACACCTTCCAATGTCGGAAAGTGTTGTTTGATCGTTTGTAATAATAAAGTAGTTTTACCTACTCCCCTTGAGCCCACTAGCCCAGTCAATCTATTATCCAAACTAAAGCTTGCAGATAAATAGCGAAAGGTATCCATTTGTTGGTCTCTGACCAAGCGCATAAAGATTTCTTTCAATGTTCCCAGCATTTGGAGTATACTCCAATTTTTCAACTATTTATTCGGAGTATACTCCAAATAGCTGCATATAGCAAGGACTCACCGTAAGCACCCTACAAAACAATCTTTAACACGAAGACAAATAAATTGCATATGCACTTATATCTAGGCGCAGTAATGTAATCTTTCCGATACTATCAAGAATCTAATGAGAAATGCAGATACTTTGGTATGAGTTAGATTGCATTTTTTAAAAATTACATCTACTAAACACGCTGCACACCAAGATTATTTATATGGGCGATGATTAAACTACAGAGTTTATATTATAATCCTGCCCTAGAATTACGGACACTTAATTAGGACCGATTTTATTTAACTCAAACTCTTCTTGTCTGCTACCTGCCCCACAAAGCACATTGCTAGTCTATAATAATTGTTGCCAAACAAATAGCGGTATCAAGAGCATAACTTAACAATCATTTACAAACTATTGTAAAGCTAGACACTAACAAAATAATAAGAATTACTCAGAATGACCTAAGCTAAGGATCCCATCCTCCTTTGCTTCATAGGCAGAATATCTCTTAATAAAAATAGTAATTAAATAAAATATAGGGGTAATTGCAACGGTAAAGAATAATTTCCAACTATAACTATTGACTATTAATTGCAGCAGATTTTCTGCTGGCAATATGCCAAAATAAGTCAAGAAACCTATAACTAGCGAGGTATCAATTAGCAAGGAAACTGCTGTACTAAGGTTACTTCTTAACCATATATATTTACCTCTAGTGAGGCTGCGAATGAAGGCATAAATTAAGATATCAATGTTTTGCGCCACATAACATGCTATTAAAGACCCTATAAATGCTACACCATAATACCCAAAAACCTGATGAAACATTGAGTCGCTTATTTTTGACCAAGATGTGGCAGGTAAATGATCCATGATAGTAATAATCGTCACGGCCATAATATTTATCCACAAAGCAAGTTTTACACAAAACTTTGCTCTATCCTGGCCATAGAATTCTGTAGTGAGGTCAGATATAACAAATGTTAGGGGGTACAATATAGCCCCAACTGACAATTCAAATGTATGAAAATACAAAGGTATAGTGACAAACTTCTGATATGTCATATTGCCAAGCATTAATACCGCTGCAAATATGACACACAAGATCACATATAGCTTTTCACTTTTCGTCATCAAAACACCTTACTTTATTTTATAGAGTAATTATCTAGCTGTATGTATACAAAACATGCCTAGTGAATCGCAACTAACAAGCTTTACTTATAAAACTAAATCTGCTTCCCAGAGTAATTCCAAATATATGTAAACGTCATTATGAACAGATATTACTACACTACTGAAAGTCATACTATATTGCATATGCACTCGAGGCAAAGTAACATGTTACATAAAGATTTTATGTTCCTAATAGCAGCAAGGAGAGGACATGCGTGACGACACCTTAGTTAATTTTGTTAGTGATATCGAGAATTATCTAAAACCGATATTATCTGTTCATCAGCTTGCAGGTCTGCGTGGCGCGATAGATTATACTAATAGTATGAATTTGCAAGCCCCTAAGTTAGACACAGCTAAATATATAAATGATATAATCCAGTGTGTTTTGGAGATGGAATTGCCTATTGCTAAGTTAGATATGATAACATTTCAGAAAACTGTTGTACTAGCAGCAGCAAAATTGCCTGATCTAGAGTCAATACTTTCTTTATACAAAAAAGTTAAGTTTTTTCAATATGACCCAGAATCACCTGATAGATTTCCAATATGTATACTAAACAAATTTTTAAGTTTAAATCCTGGGGTGCAATTTAGGGAGCAGGTGATTTTAGAACTAAATAGTCTAGAAGAACAATATTCTCCTATTCCACCATGGAAACAGTCACTCGCATTAGACTATATGGCAGAACTAATAGCACCTCAAATCTTATACAGTGCAAATACAGAACTAAAGTTTGAAAAAGCAGATGTTGCATTCTCAGAAAAAGTTACAAGATTTGTGAATAATAAATTTGGATTGGATTTTCCTATAACTACGACTTCTAGCTACTATACTGTCCCATTTGGAGGTCAAATGCTGCTTAGTATGCATGACACACAGCAAAGAAAACATGAAGCAAAGGAGATACAGGGTCGTCGGGATGCATTTAATTGCGCTATGCAAAAAAGTATTGATGATAACCCGGAGCACCTAATTACTCGATGTTGGAGCAGATTTGCACCACGCCAAGCAGGATATTTTGCTGGACTTGCAATGACTGCTGCAACAGCTTTAGCTGCTGTATCCTACAGATTGTCATATTAAGACAATACTTAGAAAGGGAGCAAAAAAGCTCCCTAAACTCCAAGCTACGAGAATTTTTGCCTAGTTCACCTGACACTTTACCTGATTAAACAGCTTTTTTTTATTGCAAAACGTTAATTTGGGTACTACAGTGCCCGTAATAAAGCCAAAGGATAAGGATAAAAATATGTACACACCAATATTTCCTCACTTATTGCCTAACTTAGCAAAAGAGGGCGACCTGCCCCGGTATTTTCATACCCTAATAAACAGAGAAAACTATCTTGATTGTATTTCTTGATTTTGGGTCCAAGAAAATAGATCAGTTATACCTATGATATTAGCAACTACCTAAAGATGCCGTAGATAAAGAGCTGCACTGGCAACCAACTGGTAGATGCTCAAGAGGGATGTCACGTGTTTCGTCAGCAAAGCGTCCGCAGTCATGATTAAAAATCTCATCGTTACTGTAAGTGCGCACACAAATGCGATTCTTAGTGCCATTTGCGGTAATCACCCCACCAGACACAGTAAATTCTGCGTAGCCATCAATGCCTTGCAGTCCATTGACCAAAACACACACCATTTCAATACCATTGTAGGTACCAGGACCCCAGTAGTAATACTCACCCCAGATTGAATCATCAGTAGTAACCTGAAATTTAGTATCATGCGTTCTGTCTGTACCGCCAAAGGTAAATGTTCCTGCTGGCACAAATTCTGCTCGTTGTTGCAACAAGGTATCTTTTAGGATATTCAAATATTCTAAAGCATTAGAGACCCGGGCTTTAATAACATAGTTTTTATAAGCAGGAAGCGTGAGAGCCGCTAATAATGCAACTATACCGATAATTACTACCATTTCAGTAAGGGAATGCGCTGTTTTCTTAAATTTAGTCGACTTCATTTTAGAATTATAGCTGCTAAAGGGTAACTGTGCAGGCAACATCCCAACAATTAGTTAGTCAGCAGAAGCTTGACCGGGGACCCATAAAATGGCACATTCTACCGCTATGGAAAAAGTTTTTAACCCCGACAGTATAGAAAAGAAATGGTGTGCAATTTGGGAAGAAGGCCATTACTACGCCCCTGCCCCTAATGCCCCAAAAGGCCCCTATTGTATTATGATCCCACCACCGAATGTTACCGGTAGCCTACATATGGGGCACGCATTCCAAGATACGATTATGGATGCTCTGACTCGTTACCACCGCATGCAAGGGCACAAAACCCTATGGCAGATGGGTACTGACCATGCCGGGATAGCTACTCAAATGGTTGTAGAGCGTCAACTGCAACAACAAGGCACGTCGCGCCACGATATTGGACGTGAGCGCTTTGTAGATAAAATCTGGCAATGGAAGGAGCAGTCTGGTGGTACAATTTGTCGCCAACTGCGACGCTTGGGAGCATCTGTAGATTGGTCGCGTGAACGCTTTACCATGGACCCAGGCATGTCAGCAGCGGTACAAACCGTGTTTATAAAACTATACCAAGAAGGTTTAATTTACCGTGGACAGCGCTTAGTAAACTGGGACCCTGTATTATTAACTGCAATTTCTGATCTAGAAGTGGAATCAGCAGAAGAGCAAGGATCGCTTTGGCATATACGCTACCCTATTGCCAATAGCAAAGAACACCTAATTGTAGCGACAACCAGACCTGAGACTATGCTCGGTGATACCGCAGTGGCTGTACACCCTGAAGATTCAAGATATCAGCATTTAATTGGCAAAAAAGTTAAGTTACCATTAACAGAACGTGAGATTCCAATTATTGCAGATGATTATGTAGATCAGGAATTTGGGACTGGGTGCGTTAAAATAACCCCAGCGCATGACTTTAATGATTATGAAATTGGTAGCAGACACGATTTACCAAAAATTAATATTCTAACGCCAGATGCAAAAATTAATGACAATGCACCAGAAAAATATCAAGGATTAGATCGCTTTGTAGCTCGTAAACAAATAGTGAGTGACTTAGAAGAATCTGATTTATTAGAAAAAATCGAACCACACACACTAAAAGTACCCCGTGGAGATAGAAGTGAGACAGTTATCGAGCCATACCTCACAGATCAATGGTTTGTCAAAGTAGACCCTTTAGTACAACCAGCAATAGACGCAGTTAAAAATGGTGAAATTAAGTTTATTCCAGAGAATTGGGACAAAACCTATTACGAATGGATGAATAATCTACAAGACTGGTGTATTAGTCGACAATTATGGTGGGGACACAGGATCCCTGCTTGGTATGATGAGGCAGGTAATATTTATGTAGGGACCGATGAGGATGCTATACGTAAAGAGCATAAATTAGATCATACTGTAAATTTACGCCAAGATGAGGATGTGCTAGATACTTGGTTTTCTTCAGCTTTATGGCCCTTCTCTACATTAGGTTGGCCAGAAGAGACGCCTGAACTTGCAGAGTTTTATCCTACAAATGTACTGGTAACTGGATTTGATATTATATTCTTTTGGGTAGCCCGCATGGTAATGTTTGGTATCAAATTTACTGGCAAAGTACCTTTTGAAGAAATTTACATCCATGGACTTATACAAGACCACAAAGGTCAAAAAATGTCTAAGTCTAAAGGCAATAGTATTGACCCATTAGATTTAATGGATGGCATTAGCTTAGAAGATTTGATCCACAAACGCACACAAGGCTTAATGCAGCCAAAGATGGCTGCACAAATTATCAAAGATACCAAGAAACAGTTTCCAAAAGGGATCCCTGAATATGGCACTGACGCCTTACGCTTTACCTTCTGTGCTATGGCTACTAATGGTAGGCATTTACGCTTTGACTTAGCAAGACTTGAAGGCTATAGAAATTTTTGCACAAAGATTTGGAATGCTGCACGCTATGTATTACAAAATACTAGTGATGTAACTGCCACTTGTACTACAGACACGGTAATTGACAAGTGGATCCTGTCGAAATGGCAACAGGTGAAGCAGGACTTCACTAAACATTTCTTAGATTATCGATTTGATTTGGCAGCCCATGATATCTATGACTTTACATGGAATACCTTCTGTGACTGGTATTTAGAATTATCTAAACCAAACATATCTACTGGCACCAAGCAAAACCTTAAATTTTTGCTTGGTGAAATGATGCAACTTATGCATCCTATTATGCCATTTATAACCGAAGAGATTTGGCAATTACTAGGCAATACCGATTATTTAATCACGCATAATTATCCAACTATAGAGCCTAGCCTAGACTCCCCAGAAGCAGAAAAAACCGTAGAGCTACTACAACGTATAATCACGGCTGTGCGCAACTTCCGCGGCGAAATGGACTTATCTCCAAGGCAAGAAATAGATATATTGATCCCTTTACAAAACAAAGCTGGCGAGAATATAGATGAGAAAGGCCAAACAATTATCCATGACAATCTACAATTACTAACTGCCTTAGCTAGTATAAAGCATGTACGTTGGGAAAATGCCACCCAAGCATGTTATCTAGGAGCAACAGGAACAACCTTAGAAGTTTTGATACCTATTCACGGGTTAATTGAAAAAGATGCTGCGCAAAGCAAGATTCAAAACAAAATCCAAAAATTAGACAAAGAAATTGCTAAGTGTAAAGCAAAGCTAGAAAATGCAAAATTTATGCAAAATGCGCCAGAAGAAGTTAAACAACAAGAACAACAACGACTTACTGACTGGCAAACCCAACAGCAAAACTATAAGCAATGCTTAGAGCATCTTGACACCTAATTCACCACTGTGTGCATACACACATTTCAAAATCACTTATTCTCCTCTAATTACCGGATAATACGCGGTGATTAGAATGTAGATATACGAGGTCTAAATTAGCCAGATACTGTAGAAATCTAGACTAGATCTGAAGCGTCAGATCTAGTCTAGTTATCTAAGATTTAACTGCACACATAAGAAGTTACTGACCACAGTCTAGCACCCTATACTTTCTTATTAAATACCGCCTTCGCTTTAGCCTGCGCTTTAGCCATGCCTTCAGAGAAAGCTTCTTTAAATGCTTTTGCCCATTTCTGAAATTGTTTATCAATTTTTGCTTGCTCGGGTGGTAATCCTCCCTTAAACTGATCCCAAGAAAAAGTAGAATTTTTATGGCAAAATAGAGCTAATAGGAGTTCTAACTTATGAGAAAATCAAAATTTACAGAGTCATAGATATTTAACATACTTAAAC
>JAUIIV010000015.1 GCA_030431675.1 Gammaproteobacteria bacterium
TTTAATTACTGTTGAAAGATGTATTATGACTCAGACTTGCAGGGATTTTAAGTAAAACTTTTATCCCTGCAAACCTTATACCTCTGACAACTTACTTATTTATTGACACAGTTTATTGAACACTACCCGGCCACCACCTTGGTTACCTCCACCACTGCGGTTGCTACCACCGCTACGCTGGCTTGCATTGCTTCGGTTGCGAGAGTTGCTACCGGAGTTTGAACGGCTAGGTGATGCGTCTTGTCTGCGTGAGCGTTGTTGGTTAGCTTGTCCACGATTGGTGCGTTGGTTACCGCTAGACTCTCGGCGTTGTTGTGTAGTATTACCACGTTGATTTTGTCCCTCATCTCTACGCTGTGGTCTACTTTGTTGGTTAGTATTTTGTCTAGTATCTCGTGGTTGATTACGCGTATCTATGTTACCCGTCTCTCTTCTGGTGTCGTTGTTTTCTCTTCTGTCAGTTCGGCTCTGATTGCGATCTTCTCTGACGTCTCGTCGCTTTTGACGCTTGTCTTTTACATCTTCCCTTCTATCTGTTATTGCTTCTCGTTGCTCTTGTCGATTCTCTTGAAACTCTTGTTTGCGTTCTTGGCGTTGTTCTTGCCATGCATCAATACGTTGTTGGCGCTCTTGTTGACGTTGATCCCATTCTTGACGACGCTGCTCTAAGTTTTCTTGACGCTGCTGTTGAATTGTTTCTTGACCGTCAGGTCTTGGAGGCACATTTTGTTCATTTCTAGGAGGTGGTGGAGGTGGCTGTTGGAAAGTATCTTCAGCAGCGTAGGTTACTGTAGGCAAGCTAACTAGAGAAAGTGAAAGTATAATTAAAGTATGAATATTATCTTTAAGCATCTGCAATCCTTTGCTATATGTTGCCAACTCTATCTGCTTAGCATAGTACAACTCAGTTATTTGTTCTCATTCGCACGACTGTAAATTTGCTAGTAGATTGGCTATCGAGTTATAAGCTATAATCCGCCTAGCAACATTTGGTCAAAGGTCAAAGTTATGTGGCAACAATATCTACCTATCTTACTTTTTATAGGTATAGCCGCTTTATTTGGGTTAGTGTTATTAACTCTAGGGTTTATACTAGGTCCTTACCGTCCGTCTAAAGAAAAAAATGATCCGTATGAGTGTGGATTTCCGGCTTTTGCTGACGCGCGCATGCAGTTTGATGTACGATATTACCTAGTAGCTATTTTATTTATTATTTTTGATTTAGAAATAGCATTTTTATTTCCCTGGGCAGTAGTTGCCAAGAAAGTTGGTTTAGCAGCTTTGTGGGCAGTATTGGTTTTTCTCGGGATACTAACTATTGGTTTTATTTATGAATGGAAGAAAGGCGCTTTAGATTGGGAATAGATGGTCTTCTTAAACAAGGTTTTGTTACTACGCAGGCAGATAAGCTAATTAATTGGGCACGTAGTAATTCTATGTGGCCAGTATCATTGGGCCTCGCATGTTGTGCGGTAGAAATGATGCATGCAGGTGCTGCAAGGTACGATTTGGACAGGTTTGGGGTGATGTTTAGGCCAAGTCCTCGACAATCAGATGTCATTATTGTTGCCGGTACTCTAGTTAACAAAATGGCCCCAGCATTGCGTAAAGTATATGACCAAATGCCAGATCCCAAGTGGGTAATATCTATGGGCTCATGTGCTAATGGCGGTGGATATTATCACTACTCATATTCTGTGGTTAGAGGATGCGACCGAATTATTCCCGTTGATATATACGTTCCTGGCTGTCCGCCAAGCGCTGAGGCTTTAGTGTATGGCATTATGCAGTTACAAAACAAAATAAAGCGTACCAATACAATTGCTCGTAAAAGGTAGTTATGGCAACAGTTGCAGATTTAATAATTAAGATAGAGAAAAGATTAGGGACTGCGGTTACGTGCCAGATTATTAATGAACAATTGTTAGTAGATGTTGCTATTAGTGACTTGTTGCGTGTGGCAAAATTTTTGCGCGATGATAATGCATTGAGGTTTTCTCAACTAATTGATGTGTGCGGCGTTGACTTTTTACATTATGGCTTGAGTGATTGGGCAACAGATAGCAGTAGTAGCGAAGGATTTAGCCGTGGTGTAGGCCCTGGGCAGTATGTTGCAGAGGAAGACATAGATTTTCCGGCGCGCTTTGCTGTTGTATATCAACTACTGTCTATAAAATATAATCATCGTTTGCGACTGCGTTGTTTTGCTCCCGGTGATACACCAAGGGTACCAAGTGTGGTTGATTTATGGCCAGCGGCAAACTGGTATGAGCGTGAAGCCTTTGATTTATATGGCATCTTATTTGACGGTCATCCAGATTTACGACGTTTATTAACGGATTATGGATTTGTTGGGCATCCATTTCGCAAGGACTTTCCATTAATTGGTGAAGTTGAGATGCGTTTTGATGCGACTGAACAGCGGGTAGTATATGAGCCAGTAAGTATTAAGCCACGGACTTTAGTTCCAAAAGTAATCAAACATGTAGGACATAACGAGTAATGGCAGAGATTCAGAGCTATAGCATTAATTTTGGACCTCAGCATCCTGCTGCCCATGGTGTCCTCCGTTTAATCTTAGAAATGGATGGCGAGACTGTTGTTCATGCTGACCCGCACATTGGTTTATTACATCGCGCTACTGAAAAGCTAGCTGAGTCCAAGCCATATAACCAAAGTATTGGTTATATGGATAGACTAGATTATGTATCGATGATGTGTAATGAGCATGCCTATGTTATGGCAATAGAAAAATTACTTGGGGTAGAACCTCCTAAACGTGCACAGTATATTCGTACCATGTTTGATGAAGTTACTAGAATTCTCAATCACTTGTTATGGTTGGGAGCGCATGGTTTAGATATCGGCGCTATGACAATGTTTTTGTATTGTTTTCGTGAGCGTGAAGATTTAATGGATGCCTATGAAGCAGTATCTGGTGCGCGTATGCATGCAACTTATTATAGGCCTGGTGGAGTATATAGAGATTTACCAAATCAGATGCCTCAGTATAAGGAAGGAAAATTTCGCAAAAAAGGTAAAGCACAACGCTTAAATAAAAATAGACAAGGATCCTTATTGGATTTTTTAGAAGACTTTACCCAACGTTTTCCTAAATGTGTAGATGAATATGAGACTTTGCTTACCGATAATAGGATCTGGAAACAACGTACTGTAGACATAGGGGTTGTATCACCAGAGCGAGCAATAGCTTTAGGGTTTACAGGACCTATGTTACGTGGCTCTGGGGTAGAATGGGATTTACGCAAAAAGCAGCCATACGCTGCATATGATGAGGTAAGTTTTAAGATCCCAGTAGGAAAAAATGGTGACTGTTACGACAGATATCTAGTGCGCGTTGCAGAATTGCGCCAATCAAACGAAATTATCAAACAATGTATTACATGGTTGCGGGCAAACCCCGGACCAGTAGCAGTAGATGATCACAAAATTATTCCACCAGCACGTGCAGTCATGAAAGACAAGATGGAATCGCTTATCCATCATTTTAAATTGTTTACTGAAGGATACGTAGTACCCCCTGGGGAGGTATATGCTGCAGTGGAGCAACCTAAGGGTGAATTTGGCATATACTTAATTTCTGACGGGGCGAACAAGCCATATAGGGTGAAAATTCGTGCAGCAGGTTTTGCGCATTTATCAGCATTTGCGGAGATGGTCAAAGGCCATATGTTAGCTGATGTGGTGGCAATGATAGGTACCCAGGATATTGTTTTTGGGGAGATAGATCGTTGAGTACGCAACTACCTCAAGATATCACTACGCAGATTGATAAGTTTTTGGCGAAATTTCCAGATGATCAACGTCAATCCGCAGTAATCTCCTCATTATTTGTCGTGCAAAATAATAATGGCGGGTGGCTCAGCACAGAGTTGATGGATGCTGTCGCTGATTATATTGGGATGCCAAAAATTGCTGTATATGAAGTAGCAAGCTTTTATTCTTTGTTTGATTTAGAAGAGGTTGGTAAACATAAAATTTATCTATGTACTAATATAGCTTGTATGTTACGTGGCAGTAAAAGTATTGCCCAATATCTACAATCAAAGCTTAATATCAAATTCAATGAAACAACAGCTGATGGTAAGGTTACATTAAAGTCGGCTGAATGTTTAGGTGCTTGCGGTGGGGCACCAATGCTGCAGCTAGATGATCAGTATCATGAAAATCTAACCTTTGAGCGCATCGACGCATTATTAGAGGAGTTAGACTAATGGAAATTAATAAGGTCTGCTATCGCGCGTTGCATGTGCCAAATTCTTGGACCTTAGATGCTTATCAAAGCATAGGTGGATATAAAGTTTGGCGAAAAATTCTACAAGAAAAAACAGATCCAAACAAAATTATTGAACAACTGAAAGAAAGTGGCTTGCGTGGACGTGGTGGCGCCGGATTTCCTACTGCGACTAAGTGGACTTTTATTAAGCGTGATATGCCTGGCCAAAAGTATGTAGTTTGTAACTCTGATGAGGGCGAACCAGGTACTTTTAAAGACAGAGATATAATGCGCTACAATCCCCATCAACTGTTAGAAGGAATTGCCATAGCAGGGTACGTTATGGGAGCATCTGTGGCATATAATTATATTCGTGGTGAATACCGTGAACCTATAGCGCGTATGGAAGCAGCGCTTGCTGAGGCTAATGCAGCAAGATTGCTTGGTAAAGACATTTTGGGTAGTGGTTTTGATATGCATATTCATAATGTTGAAGGCGCAGGTGCATATATTTGTGGTGAAGAGACAGCTTTGTTGGATTCTCTAGAGGGTAAGAAAGGTTTACCACGTTTTAAACCACCATTCCCAGCTGCACATGGCGTCTATGGCAAACCTACTACTGTGAATAATACAGAAACACTAGCCTCAGTGCCGGTAATCTTAGAGACCGGAAAATATGGCAATTATAAAATATTTAGTGTTAGTGGACATGTGAATAAACCTGGCAATTATGAAGTACCTCTAGGAATTACATTTCGTGAATTATTAGATTTAGCTGGTGGAATGTTAGATGGCAAGAAACTAAAGGCGGTTATTCCTGGTGGTTCATCTGCCCCCGTGTTGCCAGCAGAACAGATTATGGATATGCCGATGGACTTTGATTCTTTGGCTAAAGCGGGGACTATGCTGGGATCAGGCGCTGTGATTGTTTTAAATGAAGATACATGTATGGTTGAGCTGCTTGCTCGTATCTCTGATTTTTATATGGAAGAATCTTGTGGGCAATGTACACCATGTCGTGAAGGCACTGGCTGGATGGCGCGTATATTGCATAGGATATTGCATGGCGAAGGTAGCAAGGAAGATATAGATAAGTTAGATAGTATCGCCAGTGGAATAATGGGACATACAATTTGTGCATTGGGAGACGCAGCAGCGATGCCAGTACAAAGTTTTATTAAACATTTTCGGCAGGAGTTTGTGGCAAAAATATGATCAAGCTGGAAATAGATGGAGAAACAGTAGAAGCAGAGGAAGGTTCTAGCATTATTGAAAATGCGGATAGACTGCAGATCCCAATTCCGCGTTTTTGTTATCACCATAAGCTTTCTGTGGCGGCAAATTGCCGTATGTGTTTAGTGCATGTGGAAAACTCACGTAAACCTATGCCAGCATGTGCTACCCCAGTTGCCGAAGGCATGAAAGTATGGACTAAATCTAAAGAGGCAGTTGCGGCGCAGCATGCAGTTATGGAGTTTTTGCTGGTTAATCACCCATTAGATTGTCCTATATGTGATCAAGGCGGGGAATGTGAGTTACAAGATGTTGCGATGGGATATGGTCGTGACTACTCAAGATATGATGAGCCTAAACGTGCTGTTATAGATCAAAATTTAGGGCCATTGATTGCTACAGATATGACACGGTGTATACATTGCACGCGTTGTGTGCGGTTTGGAGAAGAGATCTCTGGGCAGCGCGAAATGGGTGCTACTGGCCGTGGAGAAAACACCGAGATAGGTACGTTTATTGAACAAAACGTTGATAGTGAAGTATCTGCAAATATTATTGATTTATGTCCGGTAGGTGCCTTGACCTCGAAGCCATTTCGCTTTAAGGCCCGCACATGGGAAATGCGACAGCATCCAGGGATTGGCACACATGATTGTATAGGCGCAAATATATATTTACATGTGCACAATGAGCAAGTTATGCGCGTAGTACCTCGAGAAAACGAGCGCTTAAACGAAATTTGGTTGGCAGATAGAGATCGTTTCTCTTATACGGCAGTTTTACACGATGAGCGTATTCGTAAGCCAATGATTCGTAAACAAGATAAATGGCACGTTGTGTCATGGGTAGAAGCTCTCAAGTACGCAATTAGTGGTATCAAGTTAATATCTCAAAAATATGGCGCTGAAAATTTTGGTGCGCTTATATCACCAAGTGCTAGTGTGGAAGAGCAGTATTTGCTGCAAAAACTTATGCGTGGCTTAGGGATCAATAATATCGATCATCGTTTACGCCAAGTAGACTTTAGGATGCAAGAGGCAGAGCCGTTATATCCAACGTTAGGTGTTGATTTTGCCGATATTGAAAAGCAGCAGGCTATATTGGTTGTTGGTGGGAATATCCCCAAAGAACATCCTAATCTAGCTCTAAAGCTTCGTAAAGCTGTTGTGCAAGGCGGGTCAATTGCGTGTATTAATCCTGTGGCATATAAATTTAACTTTGATCTGTTGGCTGAAGAAATTACTGGGACCCTTATCAAATCACTACAGCAAGTATTAGATGTACTAGAGCAGAAAAGTACTGGCACAGCTGCTGTGAACAAAATAGCACATATGTTGCGCGATGACTCGGGCGATAAGCTTATTATTTTGGGCCAATTAGCTTTGCAACACCCACGTGCTGCTGAATTAAAAGCTCTAGCTATACGTATTAGTAATATAACGGGTGCAAAATTTGGATTTTGTAGTAATGGCGCAAATGCTGCTGGGGCTTGGATATCTGGTTGTGTGCCGCATCGCATGCCTGGCGGACATCCTACTGATGAGATTGGTAAACACGCGGGAGAAATGCTAGAGAAACCATTACGTGGTTACTTATTATATGGTGTTGAACCAGAATTTGATTCTGTGTTTGGCAATAAAGCTTTGACTTCTGTTAGTGAATCTGACTTTGTTGTGGCAGTTGCTAGTTATACTAGTGAAAGTATTAAGCAAATAGCCGATGTGATTTTGCCTATAGCTCAGCTTGTAGAGATGACAGGTAATTACATAAACGTAGATGGCATATGGCAAGAGCTACGGGCAGTAACTAAGCCCTTTGGCGAAAGCCGACCCGGTTGGAAGGTATTGCGTGTTTTAGCAAACATGGCAGAATTAGAAGGCTTTGATTATACAGATGTATCACAAGTTACCGATGAAATTTGTGAAATAGAATGTGCAGAAAAATTTGTGCAAAATACTTTGTCTGCTGAGCCAGAAGAGATTAACAATTTAAAACGATTCGCACCAGTTTCTTTGTATGCAGTAGATGGCACTGTCCGTCGTGCGGGTCCTCTACAACAGACGGCAGATGCAAATTTAGAGCCTAGAATATGTATAAATCAGAATACCGCAAAATATATTGGCTTAGCCGATGGCGCCTATGCTAGTGTGCATAGTGGCGGGTATCATGTAAAACTCAAAGTATTGATAGACACACAGGTGGCTGATCAAGTGGTAATTATTAATCAAGCGAATAGGTTGACTAATCCATTGCCAGCTCATTTGACTAGTGTTGAGGTGAAGCAATGTTAGCTTTAATTATTACTTTAGCCAAAATCATTGCTACTATTGTTGGCCTTATTGTTATGGTGGTTCTTTATACTTATGCTGAGCGTAAGGTTATAGGATTCATCCAAAACAGGATTGGTCCTAATCGGGTTGGCCCTGTAGGTTTGTTGCAACCCATAGCAGATGTTATTAAATTACTTCTCAAGGAAATTATTCGCCCTCGACAAGCAAATAAACTATTATTTTTTATTGCCCCAATGATTACATTAGTACCAGCGTTGGCTGCTTGGGCAGTTTTACCTTTTGAGGTTGGTGCGGTAATTGCAGATATAAATGTTGGTTTAGTATATGTATTAGCTTTGACCTCACTAGGAGTATATGGGGTTATTATTGCTGGCTGGGCCACCAATTCTCGCTACGCATTTTTGGGAGCAGTCAGGTCTGCGGCACAAATTATATCTTACGAAATACCTATGGGCTTTGCCTTATTAGGAGTAATTATTTATGCTGGCTCAATGAATTTAACGGCTATTGTTGAGCACCAGCGCGGCAACATATTACATTGGAATTGGTTGCCACTATTGCCATTGTTCATTGTCTATTGGATTTCTGCCGTAGCAGAAACTAATAGAGCGCCATTTGATGTGGCAGAAGGCGAGTCAGAAATAGTCGCTGGTTTCCATGTGGAGTATTCTGCAGTGCCGTTTGCGATTTTCTTCTTAGCTGAATACATAAATATGATTTTAGTGTCTTTTTTAGCAGCAATATTATTTATGGGTGGATGGCATTCACCATTTGGTATTTTAGATAAATTTATTCCTGGTCAGGTATGGTTAGTCGGCAAGACAGTTTGCTTTATGTTCTTGTTCTTGTGGTTTAGGGCTACCTTCCCGCGTTTTAGGTATGATCAAATTATGCGTCTGGGATGGAAAATATTTATCCCTATTACATTAGTTTGGATAGTAGTTGAGGCACTGGCAATTGCGTATATTTAAGACTTTTTTATTGTGGGAATTGCTTAAAGGGTTATGTCTAACTGGTAGATATCTGTTTGCGCGTAAAATTACGGTGCAATATCCAGAAGAGTCTGCGCCAAAATCAGTGCGCCACCGTGGTTTACACGCTTTGCGTCGTTATCCCAATGGTGAGGAGCGTTGTATTGCTTGTAAGTTGTGTGAAGCCGTCTGTCCTGCGCTGGCTATTACTATAGAGTCAGAGCCGCGCGAAGATGGTTCTAGGCGTACGACTAAGTATGAGATTGATTTATTTAAGTGTATTTATTGCGGATTTTGTGAAGAGTCATGCCCAGTTGACTCTATTGTAGAGACGGGGATTACTGATTATCATTTTGAGAATCGCGGTGATCAGATTATGACTAAACAACAATTATTAGCTATAGGCGATAAGTATGAGGCAGATATTGCTCGTGATAGAGCTGAAGATGCTAAATATAGATAGGGATTAGAATGCCGGATATTTTATTTATGATTTTTGCCAGTATTGCAGTACTTTCTGCCCTTACAGTCGTATTGGTAAAAAATCCCGTATATGCTGTATTAAGTTTAATTGCTTGTTTTATAGCAACATCATTAGTATGGCTTGGGCTAGACGCAGAATTTTTGGCTTGGACCTTAATATTGGTTTATGTTGGGGCTGTGCTAGTCCTGTTCTTATTTATTGTGATGATGTTAGATATTCGCTTTGCTACAATGCGCGCCCGCTTCAGCCGTTGGTTACCAGTGGGCATTGCTATTACTGCGGCACTTGTTGCCATGTTACTAGCATTTATTGCTAAAGATAAATTTATACCGAATGCAGATGTTGCAATATTAGCATATGGCAAAGACAACGTGCGTAACGCAGAGTTACTTGGTAACCATATTTTTACTAACTACCTAGCACAATTTGAAGTGGCGGGAGTAATCCTATTAGTGGCAATTATTGCTGCGATTGGTTTGATATACCGTGGCCCACGTAATCGTAGGCAGCAAAACGTACATAAACAGATAAGCGCTGATCCCCGTGATCGGGTGCGTTTGGTGAGTGGTGAATAATATGTTGCAATATTTAGTGTTTAGTTTGTCACTATTTGGTATTGGGATTGCAGGCCTTTTTATTAATCGTAAGAATATTATTTTGTTACTAATGTGTATAGAGTTAATCTTATTATCTGCTAATACTAACTTTGTTATTTTTGCAAAGTATTGGGGCGATATTGGTGGCCAAGCATTTGTATTTTTTGTGATGACTGTGGCAGCAGCTGAAGCTGCTATAGGTTTGGCTTTATTGGTGTTAGTGTTTAGGTCAATTAAGAGCATTAATGTCGAAGATATTAATCAATTGAAAGGTTAGTAGAGTATGCAAGAGTTATTTTGGTTGGCAAATACTGTAGTGGCAGCGCCGTTAGTGGGAGCTGTTATTAGCGGTGTAGGGCTGAAATTTTTATCCCGCATAGTTACTCACTGGCTAACTACTACTTTAGTCGCATTATCCTTTTTTTGTAGCTTGGCAATACTTATAGGTTACATAAATGGACGTTATGCAACATATGATCATAATCTCTATACCTGGGCACAAGCTGGGAATTTAACTTTAACCGTAGGTTTTCTTATAGATAGATTATCTGCGGTAATGATTACTGTGGTGACCTTTGTATCGTGGATGGTACATATATATAGCATAGGCTATATGGCAGATGATCCTGGATATAAACGATTCTTTTGTTACATATCCTTATTTACTTTTGCCATGCTTATGTTGGTTATGGCTAATAACTTTATGCAACTATTCTTTGGCTGGGAAGGGGTGGGCTTAGTCTCTTATTTATTGATCGGTTTTTGGTTTAAAAAGTCTTCTGCCATTTTTGCCAATCTTAAAGCATTTTTAGTTAATCGAGTAGGTGACTTTGGTTATTTATTAGGGATTGCAGTTATATTTTACTACTTCAATACACTTCATTATGCAGATGTCTTTACTCAAATTAAGCCAGCCACCCCTACAACTTTAATTTGTATTCTTTTATTTATTGGTGCTATGGCAAAATCTGCACAGATACCTTTGCATGTTTGGCTGCCTGACTCTATGGAAGGCCCTACACCGATTTCAGCTTTGATTCATGCGGCAACAATGGTAACTGCTGGGGTGTATATGGTAGCCAGAATGTCACCGCTGTTTGAAAATTCGGTGTTGGTATTATCATTAATTACCATAATTGGTGCTGCGACATGTTTCTTTATGGGGATTTTAGGTGTTGTACAGAAAGATATTAAGCGTATAGTTGCTTACTCCACGCTATCCCAATTAGGATACATGGTTGTAGCTCTGGGTATTTCTGCTTATAGTGCTGCCATCTTTCATTTAGTTACCCACGCATTTTTTAAAGCTTTACTATTTCTAGGTGCAGGCTCTGCTATTATTGCTATGCATCACGATCAGGATATATTCAATATGGGTAACCTGCGCAAGTATATGCCTATAACCTTTGTGACCATGTTAATTGGGAGCTTAGCGCTGATAGGTTTTCCTGGTACTGCTGGTTTTTATTCTAAGGACTTAATCATCGAGGCTGCCAAATATTCTAGTGCACCTGCAGGAGAAATTGCTTATTACGCTACACTTTTTAGTGTGTTTGTAACTGCTTTATACACTTTTAGATTGATATTCTTAGTGTTCTTTACTAACGAGCGTATGGGTAATTCTGTACGTGAGCATTTACATGAGTGTAAGCCTGTGGTGACTTGGCCCTTGATTGCTTTGGCTGTACCATCAGTGTTAGTTGGAATGTTTATGATCAATGGCATTTTACATGATTTTTTTGCTGACTCCATTAAAGTTTTGCCGCAAAATAATGTATTGGCTGAATTTGCACAACAGCAGTATACAGGCCCATTTAGCATGTTGTTGCACGGTTTTATATCTATGCCATTTTTATTAATGCTTCTTGGCGTTGCTACTGCTTGGTTATGCTATGTAAAATACCCCAATATTCCGAGCGTATTAACAAAGCGCGCGTATATTGTGCGTACAATATTAATTAATAAATACGGTTTTGATTTGTTATACGAAAAAATTATTATGCCGTGTGTGCGTTGGTGCGGCTATGGATTATGGAAAATCGCAGATGTACTGCTAATTGATAGGCTAGTTGTAAATGGAACAGCGTATAGTATTGCAGGAGTTGCGCGATATCTTCGAGTGTTACAGTCAGGCTATTTATACCACTATGTGTTTACCATGATTGCAGGATTGTTAGTTTTATTATTATACCTTTTTTATGGTTAGGATTTTGTTTTGAATATTACAGTACCCTTACTAAGTACTATTATTTGGTTACCAATAATTGCCGGCGCAGTAATGCTGCTTTGGCCAATGCGTTATCTGCCAATTATTATCTCAATTATCTCTTTAGGCTTGTGCATTAGTCTGGGTGCGCACTTTGATGCTTCTACGTGGCAGATGCAGCATATGGAAAACATGGCTTGGGTTCCCGCGCTAAAACTTAACTATACCCTTGGGGTAGATGGTATTTCTTTACTGTTGGTGTTGTTGACTGTTTTTATGACGTTTTTGGTGAATATTGCAGCTTTCACTCAGGTAGACAAAAAACAATTTAATGCCTACTGTGCTGCATTTATTATTATGCAAGGTCTTATGTGTGGTGTGTTTTTTGCGCTAGATGCGGTTTTATTTTATGTGTTTTTTGAAGCAATGATGATCCCAATGTTCTTGATTATTGGCTTATGGGGTGGTCCAGAGCGGGTTTACGCAACATTTAAGTTTATTTTATATACCTTTTTTGGGTCGTTATTCCTGTTAGTGTCTATATTGTATCTTGGTCACTTGGCAGACAGTTTTAGTATTTTAGATTTTCATAAGTTGTCTGTGGGGTTACAAGCTCAGCGTTGGTTGTTCTGGGCAATGTTGTTTGCTTTTGCAGTTAAGGTGCCAATGTGGCCGGTTCATACTTGGTTACCTGATGCGCATACAGAAGCACCAACTGGTGGATCAGTTATTCTAGCTGCTATAACGCTCAAGATGGGTGCCTATGGTATGTTGCGCTTCATGTTACCTGTATTACCAATGGGTTGTGCTTTCTTTGCTGGTCCAGTGATAATCTTGTCACTAATTGCTATTGGTTATATAGGATTGGTGGCAATTATTCAAAAAGATATGAAAAAACTAATTGCCTATTCCTCTATTGCGCATATGGGCTTTGTAACTTTGGGAATGTTTATTGCTTTTAAAATGATTGATAGTGAGCCACAGGCAGTTGTAGGACTAGAAGGTGCCATTATTCAAATGTTGTCACATGGATTAGTTTCAGGTGCATTATTCTTCTGTGTGGGTGCCCTGTATGTACGTATGCATACGCGCATGATTGATGAGTACGGTGGGGTAGCCAATGTATTACCTCTGTATGCGGCATTCTTTATGCTATTTGCTCTAGCTAATGTTGGTTTGCCAGGCACTTCAGGTTTTGTTGGTGAGTTTATGGTGATATTAGCAAGCTTTAGGGCAAGTCCTTGGTATGCATTTTTTGCCGCAACAACTTTAGTGTTGGGAGCCTCTTATACACTTTGGATGTATAAAAGAGTGGTTTTTGGTGATATAACTAATAAATTGGTGTCTAGTTTACAAGTTTTGACTGTCAATGAGAGGGTAGTATTCACTTTGTTAGCAGTAGCGATTTTGTTAATTGGCGTGTGGCCAAATTTGCTATTGTATCCATTACATGAGCCTGCCACACATTTAGTGCAACAAATGCTTAATATTAGATAGGTTTTTATATGCGTATAGCTGAGCTTAGTTTAGTTTATCCTGAAATACTGGTTGCTAGTGCAGCTAGTATAATTTTATTAATTGGGGTTTATTTTAAGCGCGGTGCATATGTTTTAAGCTTGGTGACACTATTAGCAGCGATTATTATGACAGTAGCCAAGTTGCCGACTATGTCGCATACAATATTTGCAGGTGGCTTTGTAGTAGATAGATTTGCGAATGTGATGAAGCTTAGTTTGTTTGTGTTGTTAGGATTGATTTTCATATATTCAAAGAACTATATGACCATGCGTAAGTTTATGAATACTGAATTTTTTGTGCTTAGCTTGTTTTCTATGCTTGGTATGATGATTTTGATTAGCAGCAGAAACTTTTTGTCGATGTACCTTGGTTTAGAGTTACTTGTATTGCCGCTATATGCTTTAATTGTAATGGTTAAAGATGAGAGTAAGTATGCAGAAGCTGCAATTAAATACTTTGTAATTGGCTCTATGGGTGCTGGTATATTACTGTATGGAATTTCCTTTGTATATGGAGCAACTGGCAGTTTTGAATTTGCTGAGGTTATGACTGCTAAGACCTCTCCACTTACTTTGCAGTTAGGTTTACTATTTGTAGTTGCAGGCATAGCGTTAGAATTTGCAGCAGTGCCATTTCATATGTGGTTGCCAGATGTGTATGAAGGCTCGCCAACTGCTGTGACTATGCTTATAGGTACCCTACCTAAGATTGCGGTATTTGTAATTACCTATAGGCTCTTGACTGAGGCGTTTGGAAACTTAGATATGCAGTGGATGCATTTGTTGCTTGCCTTGGGCATGTTGTCTATAGCAATTGGTAATGTTCTAGCAATTGCGCAGGATAACATCAAGCGTATGTTGGCTTATTCTACTATTGGGCATATTGGATTTATTTTATTAGGTTTATTTACGGCACCATCTGCTGGGTATATTGCAACGGTATACTATGTCTTAGTATATGTATTTATGGTGTTGGCATCTTTTGGGATCATTATTGCGGTAAGTAAGCAAGGTTTTGAAGCTGAGTATATAAGCGATTATAGTGGTCTTGCTAAGCGTAAGCCGTGGCTAGCATTTATGATGTTATTAGTTATGCTATCTTTGGCAGGGGTGCCGCCTTTGCTAGGTTTTTATGCGAAATTTTTGATTTTGCAGAACGTTGTTACTGCAGGCTATCCATTGCTTGCAATTGTTGCGTTAGTATTTACGGTTATTGGCTCTTTCTATTACTTGCGTGTTATTAAAGCAATGTATTTTGAGGAAAGTAGTAAGGAATTAGCAACCGTCGCTAATGGATCATTAACTACTTTGGCAGGTCTTGTCTTGTCTGTGCATTCAATGTTGCTATTAGTATTAGGCCTGGTGCCAGGTGTGATTTTATCACTATGCCTTAATATGCTTGGTGGCTAGTATTTATCGCCGCTTTTGCTGTTGACCCTTTCTTAAGTTTCTTTTAAACTCCGCGACAATTTATGTCTTTTTTTAGAAAGACATATGTAACATCAATATTACTCTATTAAGGAGGGTGTATGTCAGGAACAACAGTTGGAGAGTTACACGCAGATTTAGAGGGCAGGCCGATACACGTTACTGATCTGGAATATGAAAAGTATTTAGAAGAATCACGCATTCGCGAGATTTTAAATAATCCCGATGCGGTTTTGTTAGTCGTTGATTATCAATTTGATTTTATAAATTCTAGCAATGCAAAAAACCTTGATGGTATTAATCTAAATGTCGCTGGAGGGGATAAGTGCTATGGACTATTGAAGAGACTGCAAAAAGATTTTGGAGCTGATAGGGTTTTTTATACTGCTGATTGGCATCCAGAGAATAGTCAAACATTTGCGGTAAATGCAGATGTTAGTTTATTTGCATCATGGGAAAAAGATAGTGTAACGATGACTGGTTGGCCGGTACATTGTGTACAAGGCACACCTGGTGCAGAGATAGCAATTCCAGTGTTAAATCCAGATCACGTAATACGTAAGGGTACTAATCCTGATATGGAGTGCTACTCAGGTTGTAAGGACTTGCAAGGAGTTCCGCCTATTTTTCATGTTGGTATCCATGCAGGTAAAACGTTAATCGAGGTGTTGAAAGGTAGACCAGTAGTAGTTACAGGATTGGCAGAAGATTATTGTGTTAGCAGTACCTTACGGGATCTTGTAGGAAGTGATCAGATTCCAACAGTTTATTTTAGTCCTAATTTATCCAGCGCCGTGGATCCAGACAATGATGCAGGTAGAATTGTGCCAGGGAATTTTCAAGATAGCGTAGATGCTGTGGAAAGTTGAAGATACTTCCGCATGTAGGTGTTGAATTATGTAGTAAGGCAGAATGTGAGCGGCAAGATGTACCTGTAACGGTGGTAAATCCATTATTTTTAGGCAGTTTGCTTGGTGGCTCTTCACGCATGTTATTTGAATCTAAGTTATGGAATAGTTTTGCCCAAGGAGAAACACTGGCAGCTATGTGTTCAGAACCACATTTGTACCAGATTGTGCAGTATACTGGTCCTAATGAGGTTGCTGCTAGCAGTTATTCTGGTGATGGGGGTTATGATCCTCATAAGAAGAAGCGTAGGCTTACTCCTAATTAGTAATGTAGTCTGATATTTTAAAGTTAAAGAGCGCCCATAGCATCTAATTATTGAGCTTGAGTAAGATATTATGGATTTTGTAGATTACTTAGGCTTTGATAGCTTGGTTTTGTGTAGCGTTCTTTTTCTTCAGTGCTCCAGTACCGTCTTGCACTTTAGATTTTGGTACGCCAAGTAATTTAATTAATTTTGGCACATAGGTGTGGTATATCTCTATGCCTATAACGCCATTTTGTCTTGCAGCAATGATTACTTCTTGATGGCCTAATTCAGAATTTTTAACTATTACCATGCTAATGCTATCTAGCGGTATGGCGTGTACAACACGGCCTTGATCGTATACAAAGACTCTTTTGTCAGTTACAACCGCCCCTTGGCTAAATGAGTAGTAGCTAATCGCCTTGAAAGCTTCTAATATTTCCCCATTTTTGAGCATATTGTTCTTTTTTATGTATGCTACAGCTTCAGGTTCGATTGGGTTGGTCTGTAGACCTAATTTTGGGCCCATGCTTGCTAGTACTCCAATAACGATGGCGCATACAATAACTGCTGCAGAGATAAGGTAACGTGTTTTCATCGCTGCTTTGCGCTTTCCGTCACGGCTGGTTTTTTTGCGAGTAGTAGTTGTGCGTTTTGTCTTTGTCATGATCTAAAAGATAGTTGAGCGACATAGTAAAAGCAAGTTTTTTATGTGATTTGTTTTGGTTGCCATGTGTGTAGTAGGTCGAGATCCTATGTTGGGGCTGCAAACATAGGTCTTGCAATACTAAAAAAAAGTAGTTAATATGGCTTAACTTAGCGCGGGGTGGAGCAGTCTGGCAGCTCGTCGGGCTCATAACCCGAAGGTCGTAGGTTCAAATCCTGCCCCCGCTACCAGTGTTATATATAATAAGTGGGCCTCTGGCCCATTTTTTATTTGTGAGGAATTATGGCAAAAAACCACGATGAATTAGCCGAAGTAGTAAGGCCCACTGTTGCTGGCCTTGGTTATGATTTGGTCCGCGTGGAATTTTTGGCACAGGGTAAGTATTCTACTTTGCGAGTGTTTATTAATAAGCCTGGCGGAGTATCGATAGATGATTGTGAAAAGGTTAGTAGGCAGTTGGATCGGGTGTTAGATGTTGAAGCACCGATGTTAACTGGCCCTTATACATTGGAAGTTTCATCACCTGGGGTGGAAGCATAATGCGAGAACTGAGATATGAGTAAAGAAATTCCGCAAAAACAAAAAATAGAAATGATCGTTAATTCTGTATCGAATGAGAAAGGCGTTTCGGAAGATGTTATTTACGAAGCGTTAGAAGCTGCGTTGGTGTCTGCTACCAAGAAAAACCATGGCGCTAATATTGAAGCTAGGGTACATATAGATAGAGATACAGGTGAGTATGATACTTTTAGGATATGGCATGTGGTTCCTGATCCAGAGCGTAATGAGCCACTTGAATTTCCTTACAGTCAGATTACGGTTAGTGCTGCACAGGTTGAAAATCCTGAGCTGCAAGTAGGTGACACTGTAGAAGAAGAGCTGGAATCAGTTGAGTTTGGTCGGATTGAAGCCCTTAATGCCAAACAAGTTATTATTCAGAAAGTTCGTGAAGCTGAGCGAGCTAAGGTAGCTGCTGATTATAGTGAGAAACTGCATCAGTTGATTAATGGTGTAGTGAAGAAAGTTACTAGAGATAATGTAATTATCGATTTAGGCGCTAATGCAGAAGCGCTTCTTAAGCGTGAGCAGTGTTTACCTAAAGAGTCTTTCCGTCCTGGAGACAGAGTAAGAGCTTATTTACAGTCTATCGAGACAGATACTCGTGGACCACAAATTATATTGAGCCGTACCGATAAAGGCATGTTGGCTGAGATGTTTAACATCGAAGTTCCTGAGGTAGGTGAGGGTATAATTGAGATCAGAGCAGTAGCACGTGATCCAGGTATACGCTCCAAAATAGCAGTAAGAACTAACGATGGTCGTATGGACCCAGTTGGAGCTTGTGTTGGTATGCGTGGTGCGCGCGTGCAAGCTGTGTCTAATGAATTAGGTGGTGAGCGTGTAGATATAGTGTTGTGGGATGACAATCCTGCTCAATTTGCTATGAATGCAATGTCACCAGCTGAGATAGTATCTATAGTGGTGGATGAAGAAACCAATGTTATGGATATTGCAGTAAAAGATGAGTACTTGTCACAAGCGATTGGTCGTGGTGGACAAAATGTTAAGCTTGCTAGTGAATTAACTGGTTGGACATTAAACGTTGTAAGTGCTCAGGAAGCAGAAGCTAAGAGCGAACAAGAAAAGAGTGTTTTGTTGCAAACATTTACTGAGCAATTGAATATCGAACAAGAAGTTGCAGAGGTATTGATTGCAGAAGGTTTTACGACTATCGATGAAGTTGCTTATGTACCAGTTGATGAGTTGTTAAAAATTGATGGATTTGATGAAGAAGTAGTAGAAGCTCTACGTAGCAGGGCTAAAGATGTGTTATTGGCACAAGCTATAGCTGGGGATGATACGCCAGAACCAGCAGCAGACTTGTTAGCAGTAGAAGGTATCAGTGAAGAGCTAGCGCGTACTTTAGCAAGTAAAAACGTGATTACGCGTGAAGATCTTGCAGAGTTATCTATAGATGATATTAAAGAAATTACAGAACTTACTGATGATGAAGCGTCTAAGTTAATAATGGCAGCTAGAGCTCATTGGTTTGCGGAGTAAATAGTAGGGGGTGTGAGTGTCAAGTGAATTAACCGTGGAAAAACTTGCGAAGCAAGTAGGAGGGATACCACTTGATAGGTTGATTAAGCAGTTACGTTTAGCGGGAGTTATGGTTAACTCTGGTACAGACGTAATTACAGATCAAGATCGTGAGTTGTTGCTGACATCGCTAAAAGGCGAGCAGAGTAAAGCAGCCGAAACTTCTCCAGCACGCAAGATATCACTTAAACGTACAAGTACTAGTACGCTAAAAGTGAAGAGTGCTTCTGGTAAGAATGCTACAGTTAATGTAATAAGCAAGAAGCGACGCACTTATGTTAAGCGCGAGGAAGTAGAAGAGCCAGTCGAGCCAGAAGTTATAGAGTCAGAAGCTCCACCTGCTGTAGAGTCTCCAGTTGCAAAAGAGGAAACTAAGAATACTCCAGATACTGTTGCAGAAGTTAAGCCAACTGCTGAAGAGAAAGCCAAAGATAGTAAGAGTAAGAAAGATACTAAGACTGCTAAGAAAGTAGAAGAGGCGCCATCTAATGCGAGTGCGCCAGCTAAGTCTGACAAGAAAAAAGAGTCAAAAGAGCGTGATCGTGAGCGTGATAATCGTTCCGAGCGCAGTGAACGAAATGGCAAACGTAAGACCAAAGCTCAGTTGTTAGAAGAAGCTAATGGTGATGAGCGTCGTCGACGTTTTAAACCAAAGTCTAAGTATAAGAAGGTTGAAGATAATCCACATGCCTTTGCACTACCGGTAGAGCCACAGACATATGATGTAAAAATTCCAGAAACTATAACGGTTGCTGAATTAGCTAGCGCTATGTCAGTAAAAGCTGCTTCTGTGATCAAAGTTATGATGCAGATGGGAGCTATGGCAACTATTAACCAGGTGATTGATCAAGATACTGCTAGTTTGGTAGTAGAAGAAATGGGCCATAATGCTATTCCGATTAAGGATACTAGCATTGAGGAATCTGTTGGTATTGATTATGCCATTGAACCTGTTACACGACCACCGATTGTTACAGTTATGGGGCATGTTGATCATGGTAAGACTTCGCTACTTGATTATATACGTAGTACAAAAGTGACTACAGAAGAAGCAGGTGGTATTACGCAACATATTGGTGCCTATCAGGTAGACACGCCACGTGGGCCTGTGGCATTCCTAGATACTCCGGGACACTCGGCATTTACCGCTATGCGTGCTCGTGGTGCTAGTTGTACAGATATAGTGATTCTAGTAGTTGCTGCAGATGATGGTGTAATGCCACAAACCATAGAGGCCATCCAACACGCAAAAGCTGCTGGAGTACCAATTATTGTTGCAGTTAATAAGATTGATAAGCCAGAAGCCGATGCAGAAAAAGTTATTGGTGAGTTGGCGCAACATGAAGTAATCCCAGAAGATTGGGGTGGCGATACTATGTTTGTAAAAGTATCAGCCAAGCAAGGCACCGGTATCGATGCTTTACTAGAGGCGGTAATGCTACAAGCTGAGGTGATGGAATTAACGGCTGTAGATGAAGGTGCTGCTCAAGGTGTAGTTATCGAAGCACGAGTTGATAGAGGGCGTGGTCCAGTAGCGTCAATTTTGGTGCAATCAGGTAAGCTAAACAAAGGCGATATGTTATTAGCTGGGCTTGAGTACGGTCGTATTAAAGCTATGAATGATGATCAAGGGCTACCTTGTACTGAGGCAGGTCCTAGCGTTCCGGTAGAGGTACTTGGTTTATCCGGTGCACCGCAAGCTGGTGATAAGTTTCAGGTTGTAGAGGATGAACGTAAAGCACGTGAAGTTGCATTGTTTAGACAAGGTAAGCACAGAGAAATTAAATTATCTAGGCAACAGGCGACTAAGCTTGAAGGCTTTATGGATCGCATGAAACAGGGCGATGTGAAAATTTTAAATATAGTGTTAAAGGCGGACGTGCAAGGTTCTGTAGAAGCTTTAACAGATTCTTTACAGAAGATTTCTAATGATGAAATCGGTGTAAAAGTAATTAGTAAAGGTGTAGGCGGGTTTAATGAATCTGATGTCAACTTGGCATTAGCCTCAGGCGCTATATTAATCGGGTTTAATGTACGTGCTGATGCTACGGCGCGTAGACTTGCTCAGAAAGAAGATATTGAGATCAATTACTACAGCATCATTTATGATGTAGTAGAAAATGTCCGCAGCGCAGTTCTTGGCTTGCTAGGTCCAGAAGTTAAAGAGAAAATTGTTGGTTTGGCTGAAGTGCGAGATGTATTTAGGTCTACCAAGTTTGGTGCGATTGCCGGTTGTATGGTGGTTGATGGAAAGATCAAGCGGGGCAACCCCATTCGTGTGTTACGAGATAATGTTGTTATTTACACTGGAGAACTAGAATCATTGCGTAGATTCAAAGAGAATGTAAATGAAGTACGTAGTGGCACAGAGTGTGGTATTGGGGTGAAGAACTACAATGATGTTAAGGTGGGTGATCAAATTGAGATCTACGAAATTGTAGAAGTAGCCCGCGAAGAATTGTAGGAGCTTGCATGCCTAATAGTGCAAATGGATCTAGACCAGGAAAAATTGGTGATTTGCTGCATAAAGAACTGGCAAAGTTAATACAAGAGCATCTTTCTACTAACACTTTTGGCATGATTACTGTCTCTGGCGTCAATGTTACTGATGATCTCTCGTATGCCCGTATTTATGTGACAGTTTTACCGGACGAAAAAGAACAACAGTGTATGGATGCACTAGCCGAACACGCTAATGTATTTCGCTCAGAAATGGCTAAGAAATTAAAGTTGCGCATTATGCCTAAAATAAAATTTTTCTATGATGATTCATTACGTGCTGGCTCGCGTATGGAAGAATTGTTAGGCAAGGTAAAAGAACCTAAGAACAATGAAGAAAGCTAATAAAATCCATGGAGTATTATTACTTAATAAGGCAACAGGGTTGTCGAGTAATCGTGCATTGCAGCAAGTAAAACATGCATTGGGCGCACAAAAAGCTGGGCATACTGGAAGCTTAGATCCATTGGCTGGAGGAGTGTTGCCTATTTGTTTGGGGGAGGCAACTAAATTTTCTAGGTTTTTATTAGATGCAGACAAAACTTATCTAGTTACGGCACAGCTAGGCATAACGACTACGACTGGAGATGCAGAAGGTGATATTCTGAGCTATATGCAGGTGCCAGTTATTCATAATATGCAAGCTATGATGGATGAGTTTCTTGGAGCTAATATGCAAGTTCCGAGTATGTATTCTGCACTTAAGCATAATGGGCAGCCATTATATAAGTTGGCACGTCAGAATATTGAAGTAGAACGTGATCCACGAGAAATATTTATACGCGAGTTTTTATTGCTTAAGCAAAGCAAAGATTTTATTACTTGCTTAGTTACGTGTAGCAAAGGGACTTACATACGTACTTTGATAGAGGATTTGGGTATAGCGATTGGTTGCGGAGCGCATGTGGTATCCTTATTGCGCACTGTAGCAGGTAGATTTAGCCTCTCAGACTCTTATACCTATGAGCGAATCAAGCTTGGAGATTACAAAATTCTGCCATTAGACTGTTTGCTTGCCGATTTACCTAAAATTAGTTTGTCGGAGATTGATGCACGTTATGTGACAACTGGCCGCTCTATTCCAGGCCCAGTTACAGAGCGGGGCATGGTCTGCTTAGTAGGCGGCAATAACAATATCTTAGGCATTGGTGAAGCTCTAAATGACGGCACTATCGTACCGAAGCGCATGCTAGCGAGCGAGCAATAAGCTCCCCCTGCACCTTGTAGCTACATATATACGCCCATAACACAGTACAAACTAGCTTGCAGAGCGACAAACTGGTATAATGCGGCCACGCGCTCTTAGGAGCAATTATGTTATATAACGTACTTAAATAAAGAGGTTTTAAAACATGGCATTAACTACCGAAGCTAAGGCTGATATTGTAAAGAAATACCAACAGGCTGCCAATGATTCTGGCTCCGTTGAAGTGCAAGTAGCTTTGCTTACGGCGAATATCATTTCATTGACTGAGCATCTTAAGCAACATAAAAAAGATGTGCACTCACGTAGAGGCCTAGTAGGCATGGTGAATCGTCGTCGCAAATTACTTGATTACTTGAAGAAGAAAGACGAATCTAGATATTCCAAGCTTATCGTATCTCTAGAACTTCGTAAGTAATAAATAAATCAGAGGAAATAGCATTGACTGAGACGATCAAGAAGGTCCCTTTTGGCGGCCGCACTTTGACTATAGAAACAGGCGTAATTGCGCGACAGGCATCTGGTGCAGTTATGGTAGATATGGATGGTACTACGGTACTGGTAACTGTAGTTGGCATTAATGATCCTAGTGCAGAGGAAAAAGGTTTTTTCCCACTGCGCGTTGATTACCAAGAAAAATCCTATGCAGCAGGTGTTATCCCTGGCGGATTTTTTAAACGCGAAGGACGTCCAAGTGAGCGTGAAACTTTAATCGCGCGCTTAATTGACCGCCCAATTCGTCCATTATTCCCAAATAAATTTCACTGTGAAGTACAAATTGTGGCGACGGTTTTGTCTGTTAACCCTGAAGTTGAGCCAGATATCTTAGCGATGATTGGTGCTTCTGCAGCCACTGCTATTTCCGGTATTCCATTTGAAGAGCCTTTGGCTGCTGCTAGGGTTGGTTATGTAGATGGTTGCTACATGCTTAATCCAACACCAGAGCAATTGGCCACTTCTAAACTTGACTTAGTAGTTGCAGGTACTGAAAGCTCAGTACTAATGGTAGAGTCAGAAGCAGATCAGCTAAGCGAATCAGTAATGCTAGGTGCGGTAATGTTTGGCCATAAGCAGTTCCAACCTGTAATTGAAGTGATTAAAGAGTTAGCTAGAGATGTTGGTAAGCCACGTTGGGATTGGCATCCAGCATTTCCTGATCAAGAGTTGGTAGCTAGCATTAGCAGTCAATATGGCTCAGAGATAGCAGAAGCGTATTTGATTAGTGATAAACAAAAGCGTCGCGATACTTTATCAGATATTCGTACACAGATTAAAGATAAGTTTGTGACTGAAGATCAAAGTAACTCTCAACAAATATCTGAAATTATTGAGACTATCGAGAAGGATACGGTACGTCAAAGATTATTGCGCGGTGAGAGACGTATTGATGGTCGTGATACTAAGACTGTGCGTCCTATAACTGTGCAAACAGGCTTACTTAACCGTACTCATGGCTCATCACTATTTACACGCGGTGAAACTCAAGCATTGGGTGTGGTAACTTTAGGTACGACTAAAGATGCACAAACTACTGACAGTATAATGGGAGCTGAGAAAGAAAACTTTATGCTGCATTATAATTTCCCGCCTTACAGTGTTGGAGAAGTTGGTATGGTTGGCAGCCCGAAACGCCGTGAAATTGGCCATGGTAAATTGGCTAAACGTGCATTAAAAGCGGTTATTCCAAGCATAGAAGAATTTCCATATGTGATCCGTTTAGTTTCAGAGATTACTGAGTCAAATGGATCTAGCTCACAAGCCACGGTTTGTGCTGGAAGTTTATCGTTAATGGATGCTGGTGTGCCTATTAAAGCTCCTGTTGCCGGTATTGCCATGGGTTTAATTAAAGATCATAACAAGTTTGTAGTATTAAGTGATATTTTAGGTGATGAAGATCATCTTGGTGATATGGACTTTAAAGTAGCTGGTACAGAAAACGGTGTGACTGCTTTACAGATGGATATTAAGATTAATGGCATCACTGAAGAAATTATGTCTGAGGCATTAGAAAATGCACGCGAAGGTCGATTACATATTCTAGATGTAATGAGTAAAGGACTCTCAACACCACGTAAAGACTTATCTTCTTTTGCGCCACGCATCATATCTATGACTATTAATCCAGAAAAGATTAAAGATGTAATCGGTAAGGGTGGTTCGGTAATTCGTAGTATTATTGAAGACACTGGTGCTTCTATTGATATTACAGACGATGGTGTAGTACAAATTGCCTCTGTTGACCAAGCGGCAGGCGAAGCTGCTCAGCAACGTATAGAAGAGTTAACTATGGAAGCGGAACTTGGCCGTACTTATATCGGTAAAGTAGTACGAATTGCTGATTTTGGTGCATTTATTAACATTCTTCCAGGACGTGATGGCTTAGTGCATATTTCACAAATTGCACATCATAGAATTGAAGATGTGAATGATGTATTAGAAGAAGGCCAGGAAGTAGAAGTTAAGCTTATAGAAATTGATAAGCAAGGTCGCTTAAAATTAAGCATGAAGGCTTTGCTTGAAGAGCCTGAAAGGGACGTTAAGTAAGCATTAAAAAAAGAGGACGGCAAAGCCGTCCTTTTTTTTGTATTGCGTGCGTTTGCTAGAAGGCTTGAGTCTGCATTTTCATGATACTATAGTATTAGGCAAAAAAAGATTGGCGCTTTAACAAGGAAGAAAGCAATATGCTCCAGTACGAGGACTTTGTAAGTGCATTATCTAATCCACAATCAAATTCAGAAGATTTATCATCTTTTATCTCGAGGTTTCCTAAAGTAGCTGATGCTTGGTTAAGTTTAGCTTCGTCTGATAAAAAAACAAATCTTGTGATTGCCCAGGAGTTACGCGATAAGCTATTTAAGCTTCGAGTAATTGCAGCTATTCGTAGCAAAAAACCTCAGTTTAAAGAATATTATCACTTGTACAAACCCAGTTATACTTGCATAAGGGCAATGGCCTTTGAGTATCTTGATAACCCAGAAAATCCAGCTTTTGAAGGGTTAAGAGATACTTATTTTTCTGGCATTGTCTTTTGTATAGCTGATAGCATGGGAGTCTTGTTGAAAAATAGTTCTGCAAGCAGTGCAGAAAAGTTACAACCAATTGAGGATTATATTAAAATCCATACTATATTAGCAGGAGCGTGCTATTTTTACATACCTCCAGAGATTATGAGTCTATATACGCCTCAAGAATTACATGAAGTTTTAGAAAAGCTCAAAAAAGCAAAAAATATTAAAGCTTGTGGATATCTAGAATATGTGGTCTCAACTCAAATAGATATTCCTTATGTAGAAAAAGTGCGGTGTTTTCTAGCCGCTGCTATGTATATCCATGCTTATCAGATGCAGAGCGGGCAGAATAATAGTGCTGACATATTTGCTGACGGTTGTGACCAATTATTTTTCAATTGGATTAGTGCTATTCAATCGTACAATGTCGGCGAAGATCCCATATATAGTATTCTTGAGAAAATTGGTATTGTAGGAGAGCTTGCAGATTGTCTTGAATATAGGGAAACACTATCATATAAAGTTAGCACATACGACAATAAATCGACAGTTTTTGAAGGTCAAAAACGTGTTGTTGCTTCTAAAGTTCTGTTGCTGATAGCTTGTTTTTGTATACTTAAGGATGGCGCTGATGGTTTTGTCAGAAGAGTAAAAGAATCCCCAGAGATATTTTGTTTCCTAACAATGAAGCTTATTAAGAAAGCAACATTTGATAACTGGTTTGAAGATGCTTTTAATTTTTTTATTCTAGTATTAAGTACCGATATCTTAAAAAATACAAAACTGTTCGCAAAAAATAATAACTGTCCAACTTATATGCACCCACTTGTGTTACAGATGGTGGCTAGGGAAAATACTCTGTCTCCTGAACATATGGATAAGTGGAAGAAATATACTGATACTGTACGTAGTTCTAAGAGTAGGAGCAAAAATAAGTTGTTCAAGGACTCTGATAGAATGCAATGCTTAATAGAGACGCAGGCGTTAATTTTAGACCACAGACAATTAAGTGAATTACATAAGCAAACATTGCTAATAAAAGCAGTTAGTTGTGAAGACCCAATGGTTTTTTTGCAATGTCTTAAGCATTTGGCAATAGTTGACTCTTCTATATTGCTTGATATTGTAAAAGATGTAAATAATTTAGAGTTAAATATCTTAAGAAGCATGCTTTGCAAAGCTTACGATATACCTAGAGCTTTTATTGACTTATGTGAAAGATACAAGAATTTATATGATTTTCTCATTTATATGTTAAATATTCATAAGAGTTCTTTGAAATTTAAGGAAGAGTTAATCAGTTTATGCTCAGAATTATTAGGCCGGATTTGTGCATCTCAAAGTGTAGAATATTATGCTATGCGTAGAGATTTGAGACGTAATAAGCATTTGAACGAAGTGTTAGCTAAAAGACCTGATTTAAAAGATTTATGGTTTCAGGGAGGCAGTAAAGATATAGAAAATGGATTTAGAATAGTAGATACAGATGATTGGTATTTACTGATGATGGCTGGGACAGATGTTTCAGGTAGTTGTCAGCATTTAACTGCTGCATCTCCATCAACAAATCAAGCATTGTTAGGATATTTATGTCATGGTCATGTACGAATGTATGCAGTGCTATCTCTCCAAGGCAATATTTTAGCAAGATGCATGGTTAGACTAGTCTTAACAGAAAGTGGTGATAATGTTGTTATCTTAAAAGAAGATACATATAAATCAGAAGGCCCTGGCAATTATGAGAATGTGCTTAATGAATATGCTTTAGAGCGAGCGCAAGAATTAAAATGTGATCTAGTTGAGAGCACGCTAAGTAGAATGCATGATAATGCTACAAATGGAGTGTATTGTCTAAAAGCGTTTGCACCTTATGACTATAGTGATGCAGGAGGTGGAACTTGCCAAAGGGGTGCTTTTTATTGTCGTAATGTGAAGTATAGCTATAAGATTTCTAGAGATGAAGAAAAACAAGAATATAGCCAGCCTTTAATATGGTCCTTATTGCGTGATCATTCTTTATGGCAGCAATATGAAAGGGAGGAGGCAGAACGTATGCTCTTGGGCCTTGTCAGGCCGGCACCGTATCTTTAGGGAGATGCGAGTGGCCTACGTGATTTTTGTAGGTTAGTCAGAATGTACTACATTTTCTAGAATTGAGTACGTTTACTTGAAGGCGTGGTAGTGTTCAATAAACTGTGTCAATAAATAAGTAAGTTGTCAGAGGTATAAGGTTTGCAGGGATAAAAGTTTTACTTAAAATCCCTGCAAGTCTGAG